>LSIB01000143.1 GCA_001556025.1 Rhizobiales bacterium CCH3-A5 | reverse complement strand
CAGGGCATCTATTTCGCCATGATCACGCTGGCGCTGGCGCAGATGGTGTTCTTCTTCTCGCTGCAGACGCCGAAATTCACCGGCGGCGAGGACGGCATCCAGGCCGTGCCGCGCGGCCATCTCTTCGGAATCTTCAATCTCGGCGACGACCGGACGCTGTACTGGCTCGTCGCGGCGATCTTCATGGCGGGGCTGCTCGCGATCTACCGCATCATCCACTCGCCCTTCGGCCAGGTCTGCAAGGCGATCCGCGACAACGAGCCCCGCGCCATCTCGCTCGGCTACCGCGCCAACCAGTACAAGCTCGCGGTCTTCGTACTCTCCGCCTCGCTGGCGGGGCTCGCGGGCGCGACCAAGGCGATCGTCTTCCAGCTCGCCTCGCT
>LSIB01000142.1 GCA_001556025.1 Rhizobiales bacterium CCH3-A5 | reverse complement strand
GCAGCCGGATCGGCACCATAGCGCCGCCGTTGGGCGGGGGCGTCCACATCATCAAACCCTTACGGATGTTTGCCTGCAGTTCTTGGACCGCTTTGAGCCCGCGGCCCTGGCACCAACTCGTATCCTCCTTCATGCCTTCAGTGATCTGGCGATAGCAGGCGATGGCGGACGCTCCGTCATGATGGATGAGGCAATAGCTCCCAGTGTCTGACGCTTTGGCGGATCCTGACTGACAGGCCGCAAAAGCTAGCGCGACCAGGAACTGTAATGATGCAGCACGGGACATGGTCTCCCAATGCTACAGACGCAGAAGCCGTCGTCAATCGTCATAGGATAAAGAATCAGGAACGCGACAGCCGACCAGCCTGATGCCTGGGATTATATTCGGAAAACTGATGACCGGGTTCCAGTGATTGCTTAGGAGCCCGACGCGATTCCTCGCACTGTTTTTGCGGCCGATGGAAGCGCACCCGCGCAGGCTTTGTCATCGGTCAAGTGAAGCGTCAGCTACAGCATGCCAACACGTCATCTGCTCCAGCGTTAAAGGCCCTGATCTTGGCAACCCGCCCGCTCTTGATCCCATATCGAGGATGCGGCATATTTTAACCATAACAAAAGGCGTCTTGCGTTGTATTCGATACCGGAGGTCTAGCATGCGCTTGACTGCGTCCGCGCTTATTGGCGGCTTACTCTCAGTCATTGTCGCTGTGAACCCATCTGCGGGTCAGGTCGCGCTGGCTGAAAACAGTCCCCTGTTACAGCAGCGCGCCGCTCCGGCCGGCGCCCCGATGGTATTGGCGCAGTATCGCAGTAGCGGGGCAGCAGAAAGCAATGCCGGTGTGGTCTTTGCAGCCCAATCAATGTTGGCGCGGCTGGGCTACGCAGTGGGTGAGGCCGATGGAAACATGGGTCCCAGGACGCTCGAGGCGATCGTCGCCTTTCAGCGCGCTCGAGGAATGCCCGCCAATGGCCGCCTCGACACGCGTCTAATCCAGGAACTGCAATCAGCGATAGCCGCGAACGGGACGGCGCCGGACCGGACCGTCGCGGCGGGAGGCAAGGCCGGATCGGATGACGACATCTCCGACGACCGGGCAAGCTTCGACTGCTCCAATGCGAGACGGCCCGATGAGCGCGCCATCTGCGCCTCTCGCGAGCTGCGCCGTCTGGATCGCGAAGTCGCGGAACTCTACCTGCCGACATCCCGCGATCGCGCCAGCCAGAATCAGCAGCGACGCTTTATCGCCGATCGGGCCGAATGCCGTAGCAGTTTCGAGTGTCTGAGGCAGATCTACGGACTCCGCCTTGCCGATTTGCAGCGCGCGTCCGGCTCGCCCCCTGCCGCGTCGCCGTCCGAACCCGGTGGGTCTGCTGCGCTCAGCGCCTTGCTGCCGGAGATGCGGCTGCACGAGGGACTTCCCGCCACTGACAAATATGCGCCGAACACTCGGCGCGGCAGCACCCACCTGTTGGCGCTGGTGCGCTTCAACGAGAACCGCAGCCTTCTCGATGACCCGCGCATGACGTTGGCTTTAGCCCAGACGTTTGTGAGCAACCCGCGCCGGGCCCAGCTTTTCACCTCCAGCAACTGGGCCGGCAGGAACGAGTTCGAGAGGGAGAGGGCTTACAAGTCCTTCGTCGAAGCCGATGCGCCCGGGTTGTTTCAGGCAGCGCCCAAACTCCCCATAAAGATGGTCATCGTCGATGATTTCGATGTCGGCCAGTATGACAGGACCCGCAAAGGCTTCCCCATGGTGGGGCTGCGGTTGGAACTCGCCGGCGTTCCGGCACAGTTTCCCCTTCCCAGCTTCCTCCCGATTGAAGAAGGCGCCGCCGAGCAGTTGCTGAGGCAGTTGGGGGATCGCCGCCGCCTCCAGATCGCGGCCACCATAACCCTGACGCGGGTCGGCGCGGAGGCGCGTGACCTGTCCTATCGGCTTGAGCGGCTTATCGCCTATTCCGACGAGGCGCTTCGCACTGCGCTGTATCAATTCCCGATCGAGCAGGCGCCGGCCTCCGTCTCGGACGGGCAATCCACCATCGCTCGGATGGACAGCGCCGATATCACGGCGGAGACGATCCTGCTGGCCCAACTCAAGGCCGGTCTCGAACCCGGCGCACGCCTCGACTGGGCCTCGGAGGCGCGGGCGAGGCTACAGCTTGAACAGAGGATCTACGCCACCAACGCCGGGGCGAATTGGAAGGCGATTGATCCGTGGGGGCCATTTTATCCGCGCTCGGCATCGCAATCGACCGTCCGCAAGGAAGCCTACGAGGCCTGGACGCGCGAGCGGGCCAAGTCCTTGCCGAACCGGCTGGTGCTGCGGTCTCGCGGTCATCTCATGGCCGACGGTGCGGTCGCCAATAC
Source organism: Rhizobiales bacterium CCH3-A5 (assembly GCA_001556025.1). Classification (GTDB taxonomy): domain Bacteria; phylum Pseudomonadota; class Alphaproteobacteria; order Rhizobiales; family Beijerinckiaceae; genus Allobosea. The sequence continues at coordinate 5,197 of LSIB01000142.1, read as the reverse complement.
GGGGACGACCGCCACGGCCGGAATCCCAGCTGTCCTGCCCGATATCCAGCTCTCCGACTTTCACGGGTTGGATGAGAGGAGCAGCGTCGTCTCCTATACCGGAGCGCAGATCAGGGGCCTGGAAGAACTCGTCGGCCGCTCCGTCGGCGGGACTGCAAACCGACTTGTCCTCATCGGGCGAGAGCAGCCCGACGAATTCCGGGCGCTGCTGTTCGAACGGCCGGCCGAGGATTTCCGCATCAAGGTCGATGCTCAGGCGCTGCAAGGCGCTGTCAATCGGGTTCGAGCGGCCCAAGGCGACACGCGGCTGGAGGTCCGGTTCAGCCTGAGCCATGGCGAGCCGAGGCGGCTCATGGCGGACCGTCTGAACCTCGTCGTGCTGCCGGTGAAAGGGCTCTCAGCATCGGTTCATGTGGGTGGCAGGGAGGTCGGCAAGGCCTCCTTCGACCAGCAGGCAGCGCCATCATATGGCATGGGCGACCGCACGGTCGAGCGGCCGACTGAAGCTGTGCTGCCGCTCGATGCGGAAACGCTCGATCTGCTGCTCGTCAAGCATCTGCCGGATTCGTTGAGCGATGCCGACTGGACCCGGATGCTCCTTGCCCGCTTCGCGCTGGAGAAGCGGCCGATGCCGGGCCAGACCGTCCGCTGGGGGCGTCATTTCAGAAATATCAGCCTGGAACCGAACACCGAGGATACGTCCCGGCTGCTCGAAGGCTTCAAGGCCTGGACGCGTGCGCGCGCCGACATGCTGCCGGCAAAATTCCAGGCTCAGTTCCCGCGAACACGGGAGACGCTGGTGCGCTTCAGCAGCGCTCTATCCGAACCCAGGTCGGAAGAAGGGCTTCGATCGGAGGTGGTGGGTTGTCGGAAGGACGTGAACAGGGAGCCAGCCCAGTGCGACCGCCTGGAAGCCGCCGTCATAATGCAGGACCGTCTGACACCAATTTTGGCCACGCAAGGATGGGAAACATTCGGGCCAAGGGTGCAATGCACTTGGAACGACAGCTATTGCGCGAAGTCGGTGGCACTTGCGCGCAGCCAGCCCGGTGGGATGACGCTGAATACCCTGTTCGAGCTGTCCCAGCAGGTGGCGACGCGGCTGCCAGCGCAGGAAGGACGCAATGCTGATATTGTCGTCATTGTCGAGGTCACGGGCGCGCGCATCGCGGATCGGCTACCCGAGTCGGACCGGGCCGCCGCGGGCTTCAATCTTCAGAAGCCGCCGGTAAAGCTCCCTGTTCCGGTGCTCAGCCTGACGCTCACAAAGGCCGACATGGTCGATCCGACCACGAAGCAGGTGCGACTTCCCTTGTCGCTGGAGCCCATCCAGCCGCAGGCTGTCAAACCCGTGCCGCCCAAAGTGTCCCCTGGGCGCTACGACATCATCGGGATTCGACTGGGCCAGAGCTTCGCGGAGGCCGAGAAGCTGATCCGCAGCCATATGGAGGTGGGCCGAGTGCTCAAGGGCACAAGAGCACGCTCTGACAATCCGCTGATCACCCCGGCGACATCAGGCAAGCTTTTCGTCTCGGCGGATGGCCGCGAAATCATTGCCTTGATCGACGAGCCGCCCGCCGCTCCGGACCGGGTGCTCGCCGTCTGGCGTCGAATCTATTCGGAGGCCGGCCAGATTCCCGTGCACGAAGTGTTGCAGGGGTTGCGCCAGAAATACGGGCCGGCCAATTCCGGGCAGGTTCACGAGAACTTCAACCTCTGGACCGAAAACGGCGCTCGCTGCGGATGGTCCGCCTATTCCTACGGCGGCCAGCAGATTGCCCTGTCGACGAACTGGCTGAATGACGAGGCAAGCCCGCCTGTCATTCTGCCGGATGGTCAGGTCGTTCCCGATGTTCGGTTTCCGACCGGGATGGCGGACCCGCTCGACCGTCGGAAGGTGCTGGGCACATGCGGCGAGGCGCTCAGCGTCAATGTCGAGTTCAGCGCCTCGCGCGGATTGCGCGCGGGATTTCCCACGAAGAGCCTGGACTGGGTGGAATCCATCCTGAGCGATGTCGAACCCTATGCCGAGGCATTCGCAAAAAGCCGAAAGGCGCTTCAGGATGCGGGTCAAAGCGCAGGGACCGGACAATCCGGCCGGGCGCCGGGGATCAAGTTCTAAATCGTCGGATCATCTGCCAAGCCGTCTCACCCTGTCGGAGGATCGTCATGCATCGCCTCGGGCCAACGATACCTAGTCTCGCCCTCGCGGCTTTTGCGCTGTCCATGCCCTTCGAGACCCAGGCCCAGGCTGACCCCTGGGTCGGACGTTGGGGAGCGCCGCGGTGCGGTGAAGGGCAAACGGAAATTATCCTGGATCGATCGACGCTCGACCTGTCGACCTTCGAAACCACCTGTCGGGTCAGGAATGTGCGACAGCGCGCGGCTGCCAGATTCGAGATCGACGCGAATTGTCGCGGTGAGGGCAGACAGAGCCGGATGACGTTCACCGTCGAGGTCTCAGGTTCCGTGTTAACATTCGTTGCAATGCGCGGGTTCGACTTTGACCCAAAGCGCTTTCAGAAGTGCGTTGCTCCAGGATCGGCAACAGGCGCGCCAAGCGCCGCAAGCTCGGTGTCACAGCGCGTCGCAGCCCCCGGCCTGCCTCTTCCGCGCGGCTACTACGTAGCGGAAGGCACCCCGTGCAGCCAAGCATCGAATGGCACACTCAGCCTTCTGCGGCGCGACGCCATGGGGGCTGGGCGGGAACTGTGTCAGTTCCGGTCGATTGAACGTCTCAGCGAGTCGCGCTACCGGGTCCGTGAAAGCTGTTCGGAGGGCGGTGAGCAAACTGTTTTATATGAAATCCTGGGGCAAGGCCGCTATCGAATTACCAACGCGACGGGCTTTTCCTACAATGCTAGGTATTGCGAGCAAAGCCAGTTGCCCTTGCCATGGAAAACCATCGCTCTCGACGATCTGATCCGTTGAACCGGGACAGCGTTTGACCTCCTGCTCATCAATAACTCCCAAAGCCGGCTCGCATTAGCTCGATGCTCAATCGGATCGAACGTGTGAGAGCATTGCCTGTGAAAGGCGATGAGCCGAGGGCGCAGGTCCCTCCGAAGCTGGGCCTACGCCGAGAGCACCGCCGAAATATCATAATATTTTCAGTAGCTTGAATTACAAAATCGTCCTTGAAAGCCGATCGCAATTCGGTTCGGCACGACTGCGCCACACGCGACGATGCGGGGGTCATCCGCCATGAAGCCAGCCAGCGAGTTTCCCTGAGCGTCCGGCCAAGCATAGAGTCGTCAGGAGCGAATGACTTTTCCAACAGGCCGCGCTACACCCCCACCACCACCTTCGAAACCTTCCCCTTTCCCGAGGGCCTGACGCCAAACCTCCCGGCCTCGGCTTAAGCCGACGACCCGCGCGCCATCCGCGTCGCCGCCGTCGCAAAACTGCTCGACGAGCGCAGGCGCGCCTGGCTCAACCCGCCGGACCTGGTCGAGATCGTGCCCACCGCCGCGCCGGGCGAGGCGCCGCGCCGCTATCGCGACCGCATCCTGCCGCGCAAGGCCGTGGCCGCCGTGAAGCTGAAGGAGCGGACGCTGACCAATCTCTACAACCAGCGCCCGGCCTGGCTTGCCGCGCTGCATGACGAACTCGACCGCGCGGTTGCCGCCGCCTATGGCTGGCCCGAGGACATCGCGACCGACGAGGCGCTGGCCCGGCTGCTGGCGCTGAACCTGTAGCGCGCCGTAGCGGGGCGGTGACGAAATGTCGGGTCAGGCTACTGGGATGGACCGAGCCGCCACAACCGCGGCGCGCCCGGCACGGTTCGAACGTTTGACCTTTGCCGCTCTGGCCCTCGCTCAGGCAAAAATCCCTCGTTGCCGACAGCCCGCCGATCGGCTATCCACCAGTCACGGATTGCGCCCGTAGCTCAGCTGGATAGAGCGTTGCCCTCCGAAGGCAAAGGTCACACGTTCGAATCGTGTCGGGCGCGCCACTTCGGTACAAATCTGCGAACTTCCTGCACGTTGGCGGGGCCGTCCTTGACGGCCTGCGCCAGCACGTGGGTGTTGCCGATGAGGCGGACGATGCCGTCGTCAACCTCGACTCGGTCGATCAGCGCCCTTAGGTAGCCTTTGCGGAACGGGATGGGCCCATTCGCGATGTTCTTCGCGACGAGCTGACCAAATTGCGCCAGCATCTCGTGAGAAAAATCTTCCTGGCCCAACCTTGGCCCTTGAAGCCGCGCGAGTTCAGCGTCGACCTTGGCGATCTCGTCACGGCGCTGAGCGATACGGGTCTTGATCTCGTCGTCGACGATGTCGCTACTCTCAACAAGATCAATCAGGCGGCGGAGCTTGTCCCGGGCTTCAAATCGCGTCTGTTCAAGCCGCCTGATCCGGGTGTCGACCTCTTCGGCACGACGCGAACGGGCATCGACCACGGCCGAGAGGACCATAGCGAGGCGGTCCGGCCGCAACAGCTTTTCCGTCACGGTGTCGACGACGAGACTGTCGAGACGATCCATTCGTATCGAGCGACCCGGACAGGCTGTCTTGCCCTTTCGGGCGCAGGCCGAGCAGGTGTAGTATTGATAGACCTTGCCCTTTCCCCCTGTGCCGGTGCGCAATGTCATGGCAGCGCCGCAGCTGCATGTGGCGAGCCCCGTCAGCAGGATCGGCCCGGTGACAAGACGAGGCGCGACCACTTTGGGGCTTCGTGACGGAAGAGCCTGCTGAACCCATTCAAAAAGGGGGCCATCGACAATCGGCTCGACCTCGCCATGAATGTGCTGGTTTGCTGGCTTCTGGCGAAGCGTGCGAGAGCAGCGACGGTTGAACGTCGTCTCGCCGATGTAGACTCTGTTTGTCAGGATGGTGTGGACGCCAGCGACACCGAACAGGCCGCCGCGCTTGGTACGGTAGCCATGCGCGTTCAGCCAGGTCGCGATCGCCTTGACGCCCATCGGCCCGCTGGCGCCGTCACCATCGCGATACAGAAGGAAAATCTGTCGAACCAGTTCGGCCTCAACAGGATCGACGACCAGCACCTTCTTGTCGCGGTTGCCGTGCCGGGCGACCACCTTGGTGGTGAAGCCGAGCGCTACCGGTGAACCGTTGTAGAAACCCTGGCGCGCGTTCTCCTGCATCGCCCGCTGGACATGCTTTGCATTTTCGCGCGACTTGCAGATTCCGACGCGACCGGCCGGGTAATCCAATAATTAACCGGCCACTGTTCC
>LSIB01000141.1 GCA_001556025.1 Rhizobiales bacterium CCH3-A5 | reverse complement strand
GGGAAGCGACAAGGAAGTGCAGAATGGGGCTTGACTAGAGACGCTGTTAACGAACCGATCCCTTAACCGGCATCACCACGACGACGCAGCCCGGCGGCAACAACAGCGGGCTCTCCCAGACCGACCGCGCCCGCCAGATCGCGGCGCAGACCACCAGCCAGACGCTGACCCAGCTCGCGCAGGAAGCGCTGAAGGAGTCGATCAACATCCCGCCGACGATTTATTTGGATCAAGGCACGCGCGTGATCGTTTTCGTGCGGCGCGATCTCGATTTCTCGGCGCTCTATCCCGATCCCGTCCGCGAGGCCCTCAGGGAGATCCAGCGTGAACGCCAGCGCGCTCCGTAGCACCGGGTCAGATAGCGGACCAAACGCCGAGTCCAAGATAGGGCCAAGCACCGGTTCGGTCTATCTCGACCGCGCGCTCGAGCCGCTCCGGCCCTGGCTCGCCGATCCGCGTGTCGTCGAGATCGTCGCCAACGGCCCGGGCGTCGTCTTCGTCGAAGTCATGGGCGAACCGGCGATGCAGCGTCATGAGGTGCCAAGACTCACATCCGCCGAGATCCGGCATCTGTGCGAGCGCGTCGCCGGCGCGACCGACCAGGCCGTCAACGAGGAGCATCCGCTTTTAAGCGCGGCGCTGCCGACCGGCGAGCGCTTCCAGGGTGTGCTGCCGCCTGCAACCACGGGCGGCGGCGGCTTCGCCATCAGGAAGCAGGTCATCCAGAAGCTGCGCTTGCCGGACTATCTCTCCATGGGAGCCTTCGATCGCACCATCGTGGTCGTCGACGAGGAGCTGTCGGATACCGACCGCGAGCTCTGCGCGCTGCTGCAGGCCCGCGAGTTCGCTGCCTTCCTGGCACTTGCTGTCAAAAGCCGCATTTCGATCCTGATCTCCGGCGGCACGTCTAGCGGCAAGACGACCTTCCTCAACACGCTGCTCGCCGAAGTGCCATCCGACGAGCGCATCCTCACCATCGAGGACACCCGCGAGGTCCAGCCGCCGCACGAGAACCATTTGGCCTTGATCGCCTCCAAGGGCGACCAGGGTCTGGCGCGCGTCACCATCGAGAGCCTGCTGCAGGCGAGCTTACGCCTGCGCCCCGACCGCATCTTCCTTGGCGAGATCCGGGGTGCGGAGGCCTACTCGTTCCTGCGCGCCATCAACACCGGCCATCCGGGCTCCATCACCACGGTCCATGCCGACACGCCCGCCGGCGCGATCGAGCAGCTCAGCCTGATGGTGATGCAGGCGGGCCTGGGGCTCCGCAAGGACGAAATCGCCGCCTATATCCGCTCGGTCATTCCCATCATCGTGCAGTTCCGTCGCCTGACCGGCGGCGAACGCGTCATGACCCATATCGAGTTCTCGAAGATGCCGCTCTGGCTGCAACAGCACGGCAGCAAAGAGCACCGTCCAAAAGAGCGCCGCCAGAAGGAGCGCGGCTGATGCGGCGCTGGACGGCGAGGATCGTGATCGGGCTGGTGGCGGCAGCTTTCGTCTTCCTCGCCTGGAGCCTCGTCTATGCCGTCGTCGTGGGGTGGCGCTTCGATTCCAAACTGCCTTCCGAAGGCACGATGCGCTGGGCGCTGCTCCAAAGCCTGAACGCCGAGTATTCAGCCAAGGTGCTCCTGCGGAGTGCGGACCATTTCTGGCGGCGGATGGTGTACCCAGTGACGCAAGCCGAGACGGCCATCCGCGGCGGCATCGCCTTGGGGCTCGTGCTGGCAGCCGGAATTGGCCTTGCCATCGCAGCGCACGTACTTCGCCCCCTCAAACCCTATGGCGAGGCGAAGTTCGGATCGATCCTCGATGCCGAGAAACGACGGCTTACCACACGCCGGGGCCTGATCCTGGGACGGCTGGCCGGCGCCACCATCACTTCGGACGAGCCCGGCCATATCCTCGTCGTCGGGCCGACGCGCTCGGGGAAGGGCCAGAGCTTCATCGGGCCGAACGGCATCATGTGGCAGGGATCGGCCGTCTTCTTCGATCCGAAGAAGGAGAACTTCGCCATCTTCGGGGCGTACCGCGCCGCCGCTGGCGACAAGGTCTATCTCTTCAATCCCGGCGAGTTGCGCTCGCACCGCTACAACCCATTGGATTTCATCCGGCGCAACGAAACCATGCCGACCGACGCCCTCGTCGTCGCCGGCTTCATCGTGCCCGACACGCCCGGCGAGGTCTGGGGGAAATCCGCCCGGCTCCTGCTCGCCGCCATGATCGGCTACGTGCTGACCTCGCCATTGTGTGAGGGTGCCCGGCACCTGCGCTCGGTCGCCAGGATGCTAGTCACCGGCAAGGACATCTCGATCTATCTCAAGAGCATTGTCCTAACGGAAGGCGATCACCTTCCCTCCTGGGTCGTCGACGCCTTCAACCAGTACATTGCGCTGGAATCTGAGACCCGCAATTCGGCGGTGTTCAACCTCAACATCGCGCTGAACCCCTGGAACAACCGGCTCGTCGCCGCCGCCACCGAAACCAGCGATTTTGACATCCGGGAGCTCAGAAGGAAGAGGATGTCGATCTTCATTGGCTGCTCGGTGGCGCAGCTCGACGCCTTCCGGCCGCTTCTGAACATCCTGATCCAGCAGATCCACGACGTGCTGATGGCCGCGCCGCCAAAGCGCGACGAGCCGCACCAGGTCCTCTTCCTCATCGACGAATTCCGGCAGCTCGGCCGCATGGACGATCTGGTCAGCAAGCTCACCATCAACGCCGGCTACGGCTTCCGCGTGGTGATCGTCCTGCAGAACCTTTCCCAGCTCGACGAGGTTTACGGAAAAGCGGTGCGCGAGACGACCGTCTCGGCCTGCGCCACCCAACTCTACATCCGCATCGACAACCTCGACACCTCCGAATACCTCTCCAAGATGCTCGGCGAGACGACGATCGAGCTCAAACGCGCTTCGCTCCGGCGCGGCGGCATTCTCGGCCAGAAGACGATCAACACCGACTATGACGCCGTCCCGCTGCGCACACCCCAGCAGCTGCGCCAGATGGACCCGCGCAAGATCATCCTGCTGGTCTCCAGCGCACCGCCCTTCGAGCTCGAGCGCGTGATCTACCACGACGACCGGCCCTACAGGCAGGCGCTGGAGCAGGTCAGGTTCAAGTCGGTGAACGTGCCGGAGCTGGAGCCGTATGCGGGTCCAGAGCTGACATTTTCAACTGCGGATCGACAGGCACCCGGCGCTGCTACAACAGCGGAGAGCGACGTGGTTGCCGTACGGACTGCAGCCGTCATGCGGCACGCTGCCATGTCATCGATCGACGACACGAGAGTTCAGCCAGCGCCCCAATCTTCGGCGGCTGCCAGCAGGCTCATGACGGAAGGACCGGAGCTACTCGCGAAAGAGCGCACGATCACCGAAGCCAATGAAAGCGTGATGCCCTCCTCGCCATCACCTGCTTCCGAGGTCATTCCGATTGATACCGTCCTGACAGCCCAGATTGACGCCGGTGCCGCGGCATTCAAGAGGGTCATGGAGGGTTTGCCCGAGGACGGCGAGCATCTCGGACTCCTGGAGCAGTTGCAGCAATTGGCGACGCTTAATGAGCACTTCGGGGATGAAGCCGCACAAAATGCAAATAAATAAATTCATAACATGTGCTATGTTTTATATAGCAATCTCATCACCGAATGAACTACATAGAAAATGATTCAGAGTTATAAAATATATCATATATTAATCTCACATTAATAAATTAAATAATTTAAATTGACTGTCTAATTGCAATGCGGTTTGCCGAAACATGTCGAAATGCTTTGGCACGGCAAGTAAATAAAATCACTTGCATACGACTTGCCGCTTCGACGAGAGTTTCCGTCATCGCCTCAAACCGCGCATCATCAGAATACACCAGCGGATCGTCAAGGATAAGCGAAACCGGCGCGCCTTTTTCCAAAAGCAGATCGGCAAAGGCTAGTCGCGTGAGAACCGCCAGTTGCTCCTGCGTACCGCGACTTAGGTCGCTGCTGGCCTCAACGGTCTCCCCTCGCTTAATCGTGGTCAGACCCATATCCTCATTGAAAACTGGAATACTCCCCGGCAAAATCCGCTCCACATAGCGTGCTGCGCGGTTCGTGACAGGCCCCAGGAACGTGCGCGAGGTTTCGTCACCAACCTCGCGCAACGTTCTGCGAAGCAACTCCAGCGCATCAGCTTCCTCCACCAGCCGCGCAAGTCTCGCAATCGCGACCTGCTCGACTTCCAGCGCCTCGCTGGCGATCGTTGCCGGACCCTTGGGACCGTCACTGGCGATGCTGGTTTCCAGCGACGCGATCCGCGCCGCCAGCTCTAGCCGTTCCTCCCGTCCGCGCACTTGCTCGCGTTGGATGTTGGCAATGCTCTTGCGGATCCGCTCAGCGTCGAAGCTGGTGGCGGATTCCCGCGCTTTTTCGAGAGCATCGGCCCGGCGGGCGAGTTCTTCGCTCGCTTCGGCGCGAAACTTGTCGATTGCATCGCGATCCGATTCCGCTTGGAGCGCGAGAAGGCCCTGACGCGCCGCGTCCGCTTCGCGTGCGGCACCGGCCCGCTCGGCTTGGAGCTGGACGAGCTTTTTTTCCTGCTCATGGGCTGCGAGCTGCGCAGATTCGAGATGGGCAAGTGCGACGCTCTCTTCCTCACGGGCAGTCTGGAGCGTTGCATCGAGCGTCGCTACATCGATGCCCTCTTCACCCGAGACGTCGTCGCTCACCTCAGTCAGATCGCCAAGCAGCGCCTTTAGCGCATTCGATCCAGGCGCCAGTGTCAGGACCGGCTCGCCTGGACAAAGCGCCTCAACTTGTTTCCTAAGCGTCGCAATTTCCTGCGCGGCCGCAGCGGCACGTTCTGCGCGACCGCGCGCTGCCGAGTAACTTGGAACGTGCAACGCATCGAGCGCGGCCGTAAGGGCTTCTTCGGCCGAATGTAGGTTCGCCTCAGCCGACAGCCCGCCTGCGCTGGGCGGAGTCACGATAATCCGCGCGACGTTTTGTAGCACTATCTCGGTTGGACGCACGAGATCGCGCCGACCGGCGGAGGCGCCGTCGCCATCGACTTGCAGCGCGACGTCGCCTAGCAACTCGATATCGACGCCAACAGCACCCGATTCGAACAGAATACGCGCTTCGACGGCTTTGCGATCAAGCTTGGCAAGCTCCGCCAGCGCATCTTTGCCGATCGCAAGCTGGGCCGCTTGCTCCCGTTCGATGACAAGCGCTTCGATACGTTGTACCTCTACAAGCTGGGCTCGGGCACGTTGAAGCGCGCGTGAACGTTCCCGTCGCGCTAGCACCGCGCGCGCGCGATCGAGGGCAGCCTCGGCCTCAATCTTGCGGGCCCGGGCTTGGCCAAGGCTTTGGCGCTTTTCGGTTACGACATTGAGAGTCGCTGCGTTCGCTTCGTGCTGCTCGATCATGATCTTGTCGGCTGCCACTACCGCTTCCGCACAACGCACCGTCGCGCTCGATGCGGCCGCATAGCGCTGAAGCCATTGCTCGGCACTCCGCAGCGCCGCCTCGGTCTCGCCATGACGCGCGGTGGCATTTGAGAGGCGAAGCTGGGCCGTCTCCGCAATCTTGAGATCCTCACTCAGCTGATGCAGTCGTGCGGCCACCTCGGGGTCGGCCAGGTCGCGTTCAACCAGCCGTTTGGCTGTCCTAGCTTCTTCGAGATTCGAAAGCGCCTGCTCATAGGCTCGCAATGACGCCGTTGCAGCACTGCGTTGCGCCACCGCAGTCTCCAGCGCCATCTCAGCGGCGGCGAGTTTCCCAGTCGCTTTCCCGGACTTACCTGTGCGATAATTTGAGTATGCTTCCTCGATACGTGCCGTAACGAGCTCGAAACGTCGGCCCCCCAGAACCATTCCCACTTCAGCTTCGAGCGCGCTTCGAATATTGTCACGAACGAGGCGGTTGGGCGCTTCTACCGACAGAGCGCTAGCCTGTTCGACCCACAGGAGGCCTAACGCGCCGCGCACATCGGGATCGCTGCCCCGGTTATTGCTCTTTTCGAACCCAAGCAGGGTTTGCAGCCGTTCTTCCGCAGCGTCACTCTCGGTTCGGCCATCTGGCCCGGTGAGTGCGGCATAGGGCGCTTTGAGAAATTGCTTTTCGATGCGCCACTGGGTGCCGCCGATGTCGAATGTCACCGTCACTTTAGGTGCGACGTCATCACCGAATGGGCAGAAAGAACGCACCAGCTCGCTCTTTGCCGAATGGCGGATAAAGAATGCTGCGCGCAGTGCCTCGAGCAGTGTTGATTTGCCCGTTTCATTGGGCTCGACCACGATGTTGAGCGCTTCGCTGAAACCCGAGACGGTAATCGGCGTTCTGAACTTCCTGAAGTTCGCAAGCTCGATCGACAGCAGCTTCATGCTGATGCCTCGTCACGGACGCGCAGGGATTCTACATAAAGCCTCTCTAGGGCTGCACGCGCCGATGACCCAGCAGGACCGCCAGCAGCGACTTGCGTGCGTAAGCGCTCAGCAACGATCGCAAGGGTGCCCTGAACGTCAATGTTTGCCAGGTCATCGTCCGTAGGGCTTGCCAGCAGGTCTTTGCTAGAAAGTTCAAGCCAACGCACCTCATGCGCCAGACCATCCTCGATTTGCCGGAGGACCGACACTCGGTCGCCGAGCGACAGCGAGCCCGTCAGACTAAGCGCGAGCAAGGTCTGAGCCGGCAAGCAACTGGCGTTAAACTCGCTTAGTGCGCGTGCGAAATCATCGGCCTCAGTGAGTTCCCATTGGCGCGTAAGCCAGCGGAACCGGCCGGTTTCAATCCTCTCTAGCCGGGGCACGCCACCGGGTAGAACGTCTGCGACAATGATGCTGCCCGGGTCGTCGCGACCAAAGCGATCAACTTCTGGCGTTCCGCTGTAAGCGGTATTGGTATTGACTAGGAGATGGCCGTGCCAGTCGCCGAGCGCGAGATAGTCAAGGCCGGATTTCCGCGCGCGGTCCGGCGGGATGAGGTTAGTCGCCTCGCCCGATCCGCCGAACTCGGTGATCGAGCCATGTGCCAGACCGATCCTAACTGCGCCGGCGGGGGTCGCCATGTTATCGAACTGCGCGGTCGGGTCGTCGCGGGTGCGGCGATGGTCGACGGGTGCTGGGAGTAGCCATGCACCTTCCTCGATCATCATTGCCTCGGCGGCATCGACGACATGGACATTGCCGGGCGCCTTGGTACGCACCCGCGACCACAGGCCGCCCGCGCGCGCATGATCATGATTGCCAGGCATCAACCACCATTGCAGCGCCGTGCGCCCCATTCTCGACAAGGCCTGGACAAGAACGCGATCGCCGGGTTCAATATTGTCGAAAACATCGCCCGCGACCAGAACATGCCCAGCGAGTTGTTGTATCGCTGCTTCCGCGATCCGGTCGATGACGTCGAGACGAGCTTCGGCCAGGGCCGCGCGCACCTCGTCTGGAAAGCCTCCAAACGGCTTCCCGAGCTGCCAGTCAGCCGTATGAACGATTTTAACCATCAGCTCTCTATCCGATGACTGCGCTATGCAAGCATTTCAAATGAAATATCCTCAAATCTTCTGATACTGATACTGGCGCTTGATGTGGGCGTTCAAATAAGTGCCGTGTGACCCAGCGCCCATGAGTGCCTCATAAACTTGTAAGGGGACGTTGAAATATTGATAGACAGTGCCGTTGGTGAACTCGACTTCTAAAATCTGCATCGCTTGATCATAACCGATTGATGCGATGTTGGAGGAGCTGACAGCCTGGCGTTGCATTATTATTTTCCTTCTTTCGGTGGCGCCCATTTTGGATTCTGTGAGCGCCAGGCGGCGGCTAGGCGGCCGTAGTCTTCCTCCCCACGTGGTTTGGCCCATGCAGCAGCGACGTGCGGGTCGGAGCTGTTGGGGCGTTCGACTTCGGGGGGCAGGTTGATCCGACAGCGGATTGGCAAACGAGCGGCCTCGCCCATAATGATAGCCTCGCCGGTTCGAAGTACGGGCAATGTATCGACTAGGCCACCAAGGCTATCGGGTAGGGCAGCCTTCACTTTTCCCTGATCAGCGCTATTCGACAGACGGAGCGCCATGAGCGTGCCGCACTGTGAAAGGATCGTCTCATCAATTTCCGATGGACGCTGGCTGACGATCATCGCGCCAACGCCAAACTTGCGGCCCTCCTTAACGATCCGCTGGACCATTTCACGTGCTGGATTGTCTGTGTCCTTGCCCAGATAACGGTGCGCTTCCTCCATCACGATTAATTCGGGACGGCTACGACCACCCTCGGGAAGCGATCGACCCCAGAAAAGGGCTTCGTAAACAATATTGAGAATACCACCGATCAGTCGGATAAGCACAGCGCTAGGCACACCGGAGAGGTCCAACACCGTGATCGGCTTCTCGTGACCGAACCAGCTCGCCAACAATTCAGGCAGATCTTTGCTAGGCTTGCCATTGAGATCGGGCTCCCATTCGCCAGGATGCAGCATAAAATCGTACTGGCGATCAAGGAGCCGCGACCTCATCTGGGTCAGCTGACGGCGAATGCCAAGCACATTTTGCTGGTTCATGTGCGGTAGGGATGAACCCGCACCGGGCACCTGGTATTTGGGGAGGCGCAGCGTCTCAGCATCCCCCGCTGCCTCGAGCGCCGGCGTAGACCGCTCTTTGTCGGCCCAAGTCTTGTATTCCGGCTCGACTAGATTGAACCAGAGTTCCTTGAGGCTAAACGGAAGGGGGGTGTTGGCAGTCAGTGCGTTGACATCGACACCGGGCACACCTTCCGCTACGGCCAGCTTCGCTTCCTGAATTCGGTCGAGGATACTCGTAAAAGCACCCTCGTGGAGCTGACCCATCAGGAATTCGAGCAGCTGTGTCGTATCAAGCGCCCAGTAGGGCACATACAGCGGCTTTTCGTCTTCAGTTGGGTTTACCCGGAACACCGTCGCGACCGACTTCAATGCGTCTCCATATTCGCCATGAATGTCGAGCAGCAGGATCCGAGCACTGGTGCAATGGGTTCCGCTCCCCGAGTTGCAGATAGAGCGCAAGAGACTGGCGACGGTAGTGGACTTGCCCGAGCCGGTCGAACCGAGGATCGCACTGTGACGCGTAACCAAACGGTCGAGATCTATCCGAACAGGGATGCTTTCCGCGCCTGCAAGGCGCCCGATGATGACCTGGCCATCGTCAACCGCACCGTAGATGCGACCAAGATCTTCCTCAGTAACCAGGTGGACCTGGTCGTTGATGCCCGGATACTGACTGATCCCGCGCTCGAAACTGGTCTCGACGATTTCGCCGACCAATTGCACAGTCATCCAGCTCTCACCCCGCTGACGCGCATCGATAAGCGTCTCCGGCGTTGCCTGCGCGCCTACCTCGGAGATTACCCCATAAAGATCGTGATAGCCTTGAGGGATGCGCACGAAACTCCCGACCTGGCCGACGCGGTAACTGCGGCCCCCGATGATCGCGATACCTGATGCAACGGACTCAGCCTGCCGGACGCTCACGGTTGAGCCGGCAACACTCCCGACTCGCCCGAGAAAGGTCGGCGCGGTCAAAGGGCATGCTCCGTCGTTGCGATGCCAGCAGGCGGTACGGCCGGTGCGGGATCGAAGCTTTGCGGCGATCGTGAATTGGCGAAAAATCGCGCAAAGGCGTCTATCGCGCCAAGCTGAAATTCGTACGCTCCGCCCGAGGAACTCGGCCTCCAGTAGCTGTCACGGATAGGACCCCAGTCTTTAGTTGGGAGATCGCTAGGTGTGGCCCACGGGGCAGCTACGCCATTGATGACTGCCCTATCACGCGCATAGACGCTGAAATTAGACCGCTTGGTCGCCAGTTCGACTGCGTGAACCTCTCTGTCGAGCACCTGGAATTGGAACGCGAAGGCGCTTGAAGCTGGGTTAGCTGCCAACGCTTCGCTAATTCTCGCCGTTATGTGCGCATCGGCATAGGAAAAGCCGATTGAAACGAGAAGCGTATCCTCCAATGCGAGGAAATTGCGCAACCGGTCCAGTAAAGCCGCGTATGGTGCCTTTTGCGTCTGATCGTATTTGAGGTGTTCGGGGAAGATAAGGTGGGTTGCGTCGGCCCGACCAGTCCGCACAACTTCGCCGCGTTCATTGGCCTTCCAGCCAAGCGATCCATGGAGTTTCCAGAGTTTGCTCCAGCGCGGTGATAAGCTATCGTCGGAAACCGATGCTGGATCGAAAAACGCTTCTCGCGACCCAGAGAAACCATCGAAGTATGGTGCCTGCGCGCGCTCAAAAGCTTCTTCGAACAACAGATCGTAATTGGTCGTGAATATCTCTACCGGATGTGCCCGCGATGCGCCTGTGATCCAACTGACCAATTCACCGTAAGGGGAAATCTCGGTCGGCAGGCGGACATTAACAATCTTTCCTATCTCTCTACAGATTACGTCCGCCATTGCGCTGTATCCATCACCATCAAGGTCATGGATCTTGGTAGAACCGATAACTGTTGAAAGCGAACGAATACGCGACAACAGTGTCTCGATGTCGTGCTTTTTTAAATCTTTCTTCAAACCCTCAATCTGAACTTTGTAAGTTGGCTCTACCGTGGTCAAGATCTGCGAAGTCAGTCCGACAACCGCCGGAATAAGGGGCCACGTTCCGTCGTCCTTCTTCATGCCCGCTGGAGCTCCCGCTCCAACCAAAATACCGACACGCTTGCGTCCCTGAGCGATAATCGTTCGCAGGGCTGCCATATACTGGTCTGGGTTGTGGACACTAACGCTCAATGGACCTCCAAGGATATTTTGACACAGTCTGCATTCAACCATTTCCTGTCGAGCTATTTTTATGCTTCGACTTCAAATTTATAGAAATGGATTACCTAACGCTCACGCGGGCGACTATACACTTATGTGCCATCACGACTGCGGCTTCGTCCGCGCCGGCCCATCCTTCTGCTTCGCCGCCTCCTGCTCACGCTCGATGTCCTTGCGGACCTGCTCCTGCCGCTCACGCAGCTCACGGATGGCCTCGGGGCTGTTGCCGTCGGTCTTTATCGCCTGCGTGGGGTTCGCCTCGATCTGGCGAGCCGCACGGGCCGCTTCGATCTCCTGGGCACGCTCGCGCTCCGCTCGATCCTGCAAGGCGCCTTCAACCCGCTGATCGACAGCACGATCCGTTAGCGACTCGGCCGCAGTTCGCGCCGGATCATCGTTGCGGCCTGTTTGCTGATCTACCAGCGCCGCCCGCGCCTGCTCGGCTTCGCGAGCTTCCTTGACCGCAACCGCCCTCGCCTCCTGCACAAGCCGGTTCGCCGCGCTTCCGGCGAGGCTGACGACAGCATCCGGACTAATGCTCTGGACGCCCTGCTCCTTCTGGCGCTGCAGATCGAGCCGTCCGGCCATGATCTCGAGATACTCACCGCTGCGCTCGGTGAACGCGCGCCGGCTCTCCGGCGGCAGCTTCTCAGCGACCGTGTTGACGAGCTTGTTGAGCGTCTGAAGGTCCGAGGTCATCCGCGCTGCCGTGATCGCCATGGCGCTTTCCTCCTTCTGGTAAGCCTTGGTTGTTTGTTCCACAGTCGATAGCACCTGCCCAGCCGCAAACGACAGGCTGAGGCGGTCGGTCATGCTGAGCGCGATTGTGTTATGCGGATCCTGCTTCGCTATCGCCGACCAAGCGCCAAGGCTGGCATTGACCACCTGCCGCTGCCGCTCGGTGATTGGGATGCGTACTGGATTTATGCGCGCGGTTTCGATTCTGCGCCGCGCATTGGCGATCATGGCCGCATTGGCTGGGCGCTCGGCATAGGCGATGTCGCGGTTCTCGCGTCCGGCACGCGGCCGATCGGCGGCGTCGACGATGGCCTTGTCACGCGCGCCATAGGATTGCGAGGATGCCCGCTCCATGGTGCCTGTGGCAGCAATCTTCAGCCCATGCGCCTGAGCCGACATCGCGAAGCCTGCCCGCCACCCGGCGAATGTCTGCCGGTTTGGATGGATCTTCGTCCCGTTCTCGTCGCGGACGGCCACGATGGCATGGGCGTGAATATGCCCGTCGGTCTCGCGGTCGGTGTGCAGCGCGAACATGAACTTGTGATCGCCGAACTGCACATGCAGGAATTCCCGCGCCGCGTTCCGGAACTTCTCGTGATCGACGCCGGCCTTCGACGAGATGATAAGGTGCATCGTGTCCCGCGGCGTCTGCGAGCGCAGCTGATCCTTCCAGGCCTGCGCCGTCGCCCGCACTTCGGCTGCATCACCGACAAACCCACCATCTGAGCGAACCGCAACGCCGTGGTCGGCAAGCTGGTTCAGCCGATGTGTCAACCCATCAAGACCATGCGCCGGCGCGCCCGGCTCGACCGAAAGCCGGTAGGCCGCAATGCCGATTGCCTCGACCCGGGTGTGGATCGCAGCCTGGCTCTTGGCATCAAACACCCGCAACGCAAACCCGTCATCCTCGCTGCCAACGCGCTGCTCGGTAATCCGCAAGCGCTCTGCCTTGCCCTGTTCGTTGCGCCCTGCAAGTACCGTGACCACCCTTGCCTCGATCGATCCATCACGCACGGCGTCGATGCGCATGGCATGGACGTGGCCCCGGAACACCACGGCCACCGTCTCCGCGAGCTTGGCGCGATCCTCCGGGGTATCCTTCAATCCCGCAACAGCCACCCGCACGCTGGCCGCATCCTGGCTCTTGGCCCGCTGCTCGAAATCCTGTGCCCAGCGCTTCATCTCCACAGCGACTGCCTCGCGATCAGCCAGGATCAGCCCTTCATGGGTTTCAAGCTGCGCATCCTCGCGCAGCACATAGTCTGCGGTCGCTGTGGCGCGCGTCGTGCCGCTGGCGAAGGAGATCAGCTTCACCACTGCCGGCGCATAACCTTGAGCAATCAACCGTGGCGATGACCCGATACCGCCAGAACCACCACCCAAACCACGGCCAGCCCCTCCCCCACCAACGGAAGCTGACCGCGGCGCGCCCTTGCCCGTTTTGGCATTCTGCAGCTCGTCCCCGCGCCACGACGCCATCCCGAAGCCAGCAGCAGGCGCACCACGGCCGCCACGCCGCGAACCGCTGCCCTCTGCCCCAAGTGAGCCAGCACGTGCAGCAGCACCCATCCGCGTCTGCCGGCCACGCTCCTCGGCTTCTGCAGCTGCCGACAGCATTTCGACCCAGCCGGTGATCTCGTCAGCCCTCATGCCGACTGCTCCCCTGATCCCACCTCAAGTGCTTCAAGCTTCGCCGCTCGCCGCAGCCCGCTGCCATAGGCCAGGGTCATGTTGGTCAGCTCGCCGTCCACGGCGCTGATCCGGCGATGCAGGATCTCGAAGATCGGCAGCGCATCCTCGAGCCGCACCGCCCGCCCCTCGTTGATCGCCTTGACCACCTGGGCGAGGTTTCTGCCAACAGCGCGGATCTGCGAACTGAGCTCCGCCACCGTCTCCGCATTGTCCCTCGATAAAGCCGGACCGACATCGAGCGCCGCCCGGATCAGCCGCCGCGTCACCTCGCTCTGCGACAGCCCGAACTGCACTGAGGCCGCCAGCAGCAGCCGGTGATCGTCGTCATCCAGATCGAAGCGATGCCGCTTGCGGCCCATCACACCCTCCGCTACGCTGGTTTGTCCCACAAACCACTATCTTGTCAAATAATCATAAGCAGCATACTCCTCCTCATGGGCCTCTCTGTCAACCTCAGTGGGCGCCAGCCACATTTGCCAGCTGTCGCGTAGCCTTGATCAGTTTTGCGGTTTGTCTGGGTTCGGAGAATGGCGTGTGCAGGCGGTCATCCGGTCAAACCGGAGGACAGTTTCACCGGAAAACCGGATTGCCGAAGTCCGGTCGCACGAAGATATTCCGCTAGGTGGTCGATTAAGCGGTTATCCGGTCTGACAGTCGAACAGTTTTCCGGTTTTCCTGGAATGCGGGATTGCGGTGACCGAGGATAGCTGCCGAAGCAGAAAACCATATTCCGGTTTCACCGCCTGACCTGTGTCCGGTTTCTCGGGAATACCCGCTCACAGGCATACTGGATTACGGGAATCCGGTCGCAGCTTGGGTTTGAGGCAGCAGGTGCTTCGACAGTCATCCGGTTTTACGGTCGAACGGTTTCCAGCTTTTGCCGGAATACAGGATCACCGGATCAAAGGGTCCGTCATCGAAGTGAGCGTTGAAGCAATTGACCGGTTTCCGGTTTCACCGGCGAACTGGATGACGGTCATCCCGCAAAACCGGATGCCCGGTGATCGGGAACTCTGGGCCAATCGGCTGCCCAAACCGCATTCCCGCTTTCTGGTCCGACCAGCGTGCGGTTTCCCGGTTCTCCTGGAATGTGGGATGACCGGATGACGGTGTTGGTGCCTGCGATCGGCGACGACGCCAACGACCGGAGTCCGGTTTAACCGTCATCCCTGCAACCGGTGATCCCGGAACGCCGGATAACCGCAAGACCGGATGCATCGATACGGAAAATGGCGCAAACCGAGATCCAGTTTCCCGGTGAAACTGGAGTTCGGCAGAACGGTCATTATGCTAAACCAGTAGACGTTTATCCTATTTTCCGGTATTGGAGGACCACGGTTGAACCATGCTGCGGTTTGACCGGCATGCGGTTTCCCGGTGTGAGCTGATCGGAGGTCCAGGCTGGTGTTCCGCACCCTCGCCCTCATCACCGCCAAAGGCGGCTCTGGCAAATCCACCATCGCCATTCTGCTCGCGGATGCGCTGGCCTCTGAAGGGCGTAGCGTGCTGCTGATCGACGCTGACCCGCAAGGCTCGGTCTCGCAATGGTTCAAGACCGCAGCAGCACGGGGCGATCGGCCGACCAGCATCGACGTCGCGCGCGTCACCTCCGAAACCGAACTCTCGACCCTTCTCGGTCAAGCCTCAGCCCATGACGACCGCATTATCGATGTCCCGGGCGTTGCCGACAAAAGCCTGATTGTTGCCGCAAATGCCGCGGACCTCATCATCATCCCCGCGCGCGTAGGCGCCTTCGATGCCGCCCAGGCGATCCGGACAGCCTCCGCGCTGGCAGCTGTGGCCAGGAGCCAGGGGAAAACGATGGCGCCTTATCGCCTTGTCATGAACGGCGTGAACATTGTCGACCTGCGCGGCGTCGCCCTGCGCGAGGTCCAACGCCTTCTGATCGGTGCCAAGGTGCCTGTGCTTTCGGCCTACTTCGCCGAGCGCGGCATCTTCAAGACCTTCGTCAGCGGCTTCGGCTCGCTCGCCACGACACAAGCATCGGACCGGAGCGTCAGCGAGGCCAGGCGCAACGTCCGCGATGTGATGGAGGAACTCGGGCTTGTGCAACCTGCGGCTGGAGAACAGGCATGAGCAAGAACCGGTTGCCAAAGGCCATTCCGACTGTCCCTGTCCAACTCGACCTCAACACGCCCGGAGCCGTAGAGAAGCTGTTCTATGGCGAGCGGCAACCGTCAGACAGTCCGGATGACGAAGTTCCTGAACCAACCCTTCCAGCCATCACGCCGGAACCCAGCGCGCCTCGCAAGCGGACGACGATGAAGCCTCAGCCTATGCCGACCGCTCCTGACGACTTCTATGCGGCGCTGGAGCGTATCAAGGCCTTCGGGCCGCGCGGCGAGCGGCCCCACCATGTCCACCTACCAGACGCCCTCGACATCGCCCTGCGGCGCTTCGCGGCCGACCGCAGGACTAAGGCGACCAACGTGCTGATTGTCGCGCTGATGGGCTATCTCGAGGCGCGAGGCGACAGATAGAGGCTGAGCGGCGATTGGATTTGCCGAGCTGTTCTTGGTTTGGAGCAAAGTCACACGTTGAGACTTTAGCGAGCATGAAGCGCCCATCGATCAGCGCCATGATGCATTCTTGGTCGGCAACTGTTTCATCCATGTAGACGCCGAGGGCGGACCTCGAGAGCCTCAATGGTCACTGACCGGAATGGGGCCGAATCCGGAATGGCGGGTTCTGAGAACCGAAATTGGGATAGCTGCCTTTTGGCGGCTCATCTTGCCTTTGGCAGCTCCCGACCCAACTCACGCCGCTCTGCGGAAGGGGTGTGAAAGGTCGCTTATGCCGAAACCAGCCAGACGACTTTGCGCCCCATCAATACCGTTCCAAGCCGTTTGCCTCATACGGGAGTAGGCCAGTTGTATGGTCCGCTTTCGTCCTCCATAGTAGCCGAGGGGGACCAATGATAAGTGAAATTTCAATCCGAAACTTTCGGTCGATCGCGAGCGCCAGCATCAAGGCGAACTGGATAACAACGCTGGTAGGTGCGAACGATGCTGGCAAGTCGAACGTCCTGCGTGCTCTGAACCTCTTCTTCAATAGCGAAACCAATTCCGACGAGGATTTCGAGTTCATGCGCGACTACAACCAGTTCGCACCTGCGCGTGCTCGCAAAGCGCCCCAAATCGAGATTGCGATAACGTTCGACCTACCTGATGGGTATCAGCGGGAGGGGCAGCCTTCACAGATCGTTTGGCAGAAGGTCTGGCGCAGAGAGGGAGAAGTGCGCGACTTGGAGAAGCGCTCATTCTCTGACGGTCAGCCGTTCCCCGCCCGGAGCAAGATCCCCGCGCTGCTCGACCGCATCAGTTTCACGCATGTCCCCGCGATCAAGGACAAGGCCTTCTTCGCTGATCTCCAAGGACGGCTATACGATGTCCTCTCGTCCGTCGCGGAGAAGCCGCTCAAGGACTCTGCCGGGGCGTTCCAGACCCAGCTTGGCGAGCAGCTGCAGGGCCTGCTGGAGACCCTGCGACTCGCCTTCGGTGCAGAGGCCACCATGCGACTACCCGAGAACCTTCGTGAGATATTCGAGAACTTGGAGATCAACTCCGGGGAAATTCCGCTATCGCGACGCGGGGATGGAATCAAGATTCGCCACATCCCGATGATGCTTAGGTTCATCGCGCAGAAGCAGGACGACCTCTTCACCAGGGGCGGCGTCCGCTACACCCACATATGGGGCTTCGAGGAGCCTGAGAACAACGTCGAGATGTCCGCCGCTTTCGCCATGGGTGATGAGTTCCTCGATCTGATCGAGGATTCGGACCGGTTCCAGCTATTCGTGACCACTCACTCGCCAATCTTCTACCGTCTTGATCAGCGCAGGCCTGAAGCCGCCGAATGGATTACCTCCCATTTCGTCTCGAAGAGCGGCAGCGACACGGTTACGACCACCCGCGCCCCGAATGAGGTGGATGAGAGCATGGGTTTGATGCCCATAGTAGCCCCCTACGTCGCCGAGGCGAAGAAGCGCTACGACGAGATTGGAGCCCAACTGGAGACCGTTCGCGAGATCGCCGAGCAGCGCCGTCCGACGATCTTTGTCGAAGGTGATAGCGATCGCATCGTCCTGATGAGGGCATGGCAGCTTTTCAGCGGAATTGCCGATGATCAGGTGAACATCTGCGCCGGCGGAGAGGCGTACGGTGGTGCCTCCGCCCTGCGCAGTCGTTCGCTTGCTTGGATGCTGACATTGCGTCATCGTCCGGTAGCCGATCGCGTGAAGGCGGCGGCGGTGTTCGACAACGACGCCAGCGGCAACAGCGAGCGCGTGTCTCTTGGTGGTGAGGTCACGAGGATGAACCTCGGGAACTGCGGCCTGAAGTCGTTTCAGCTCTCGGTTCCGCCGAGACTTAGGCCGCTCGCCCAGAAGGGGTTCAACGTGTCGGCCGATCTCGAGGCCTACTACTCCGACACCATGTGGGATCGTGCGGTCGAAAGGCACTGGCTCGAACCCGTGGCCGATCTCGCCGGACTGCTTTCGGCCAACCTGCTTAACCAGTTGGCGGCCGGCGGTGCCAATCCTTTCGCGGAACTTCTGGAACACGACGCGTTGCGGCTCCAGCAGAAGTTTAGTGACCAGGGAAAGCGGCAGGCTTCCAAGGCCATCAGGCGGATGGGGCAAGTGGAAGCCGAGCGGGAGCTCGAGAACTTCCGTCCGATAATCGAGAAGTTGCGCGCCCACCTTTTTCTTGCGCCGGCCGCAGCGGAGTAGGGCAGCGAGCTATCCACGAACGATGAAGCCCAGCCTTGCTCATCTCTCTGCCGGGAACGCTGGCCCTCGGAATGTCTGGTGCCGCCGGGAGTTGTCGTTCGCCGAAGTGGCCGGGAGCGACCGGAAAGTCCCAGATGCCGACGCTGGGGACGTGTGCCGAGGTGCCCAGAGGAACGGCGGGTTTCAGGATCTGCGACTGGCACCGTGATCGATGACAATAGGGCGCGAAGCGGACGAATATCACCGTGCTCGGCTCCTCCGGTGCGGATACCGACGAAGCCGGCCATGCATTCCAATCTCAAGCCGGCCGGGTCTTC
>LSIB01000140.1 GCA_001556025.1 Rhizobiales bacterium CCH3-A5 | reverse complement strand
CCGGCCGACTGGGCCGAGATCCACCAGCTCTATCGCGGCGTCATGGCGCGGATTCCGCGTAGCGCGACCCGCCTTGCACTCGAGCCGATCGCCGATGAGCTGTCGCTGCTTGCCGACGAAATCCTCAACCTATTGGAAACTCATATTAAAACTCAAAATATGAGCGGCAATGAGTCTCACGATGAGCGCCACATACAGAATTCAAACCCAGACTCCCCTATTGATCTTGAACCTCGCTTTTCAGAAAGCAGGGGGGCTGGTTTGGAGATCGTGCCGGAAACGAAGCGGGTGCCGGAAGGATCGTTCCCGCT
>LSIB01000014.1 GCA_001556025.1 Rhizobiales bacterium CCH3-A5 | reverse complement strand
TGGCGGCGGCGCGGCTGCAGGTCTCGCCCCAAGCAGTAGAGGCGATGCTGAAGGACCTCGGCGGCAGCCTGCCGCGCGAGCTGACCGGCCGAAAGCGCTATCGGGCCTGGGGGATCGTTTGAGTCGGGCCTGTCAGCCAGTTTAGATCGGCGCTGGTTTGGTTTCGGATCCGCGGAACACCCGCCGCCCATGTTGCCGGTTGACATCCTGTAGTTTGAAAACTACATCGACCCATGTTCGAACTCAAGCAGACCGAGACTTTTCGGAAATGGCGAACGCGCCTGAAGGATCAGCGGGCTCGAGCCTTGATTGCGTCACGCTTGGATCGTCTTGCCTATGGACATGCCGGCGATGCTGAGCCGGTCGGAGAGGGGATCAGCGAGCTGCGAATCCACCACGGTCCTGGCTACAGGGTTTACTTCCAAAAACGCGGCACGACTGTGATTGTGCTGCTCTGCGGCGGCGACAAGAGCAGCCAAGCCAAAGATATCAGGATTGCCAAACGGCTGGCGACAGAATGGATTGAATCAGATGGCTGAAAAACTCACAACATACGACCCGGCCGAGGATCTGACCTCTGACGAGGCTGTCGCGACCTTCATGGCTGAAGCATTTCAGACGGAAGACAGCGGCTATATCGCGCATGCGCTCGGCGTGGTGGCGCGAGCAAAGGGGATGGCGCAGATCGCCAATCAGACAGGGCTTTCCCGCGAGCAACTTTATCGTTCATTCAGCGCCAGCGGCAATCCGACCTTGAAGACGACGATCGCGGTGATGAAGGCGCTTGGCGTCGAGCTGACCGCGAAAGCTCACGCCTGATCCAACGAGCACTGGCCGGTGCCTCGTGCCGAAGAATGCGTCGTTCGAGTCAGAATGAGGGAGGCGCACCAATGGCGACATCGTGGGCAGTGACTCTATCGAAGCTTTCCTTGGCAGAGCAGGCAGCAATAGCAGAACGCACCCGCGAATTGATTGCCGTGTATGCGCGGCTGAAAAAACCGCGGGCGGCGCGTCGGTCGGAATGACTGCAGCTGGCGCCCTTAGCTGACGCGCTAAAAGGTCTGGTATTGGGCGGATTGGTAGGCTGTTCAGCAAGCTATGTGCCGAACTGCGGATGACACTCCAATCTGGCGGGATCGACTGGACGGCGAAGCGCTTGCCTACGAAGATGTCCCGATAGGGGGACGTTATGGCCGAAGACGCGACGGTACCACGCGACATTCATCTTCTGACTATCGACGCCTTGCTAGCCGACTTGATCGGCGGGCGAGCCGTGGCGCTGGGCGGCGGCCAGGAATTTTCACTGTCACTAGATGACGCGCGGGCAGTCCTCGACTGGTATCGGCGTAATCGCGGCAGGTGGCAGGCAAACCTCTCGGCAGGGGATACAGATTCGATTATAGATGTAATCGGCACGCCGCCACCGACCATAGAAGCAGAGGCCGAGGCGGGCAGCTCTCACGCCGTCAAGCTGCTGCGGCTGGTGAAAATCGAGGCGCACCGCTTCGCTGGGTTGCATGCCTATGGCCGGCGGAATGCGCCGCCGGCGTCGTTCATATTTGAACTGGGCAAGCCGGTCACGATGCTCGAAGGCGTGAACGGTTCGGGCAAGACATCGATCGCCAATGCGATCATCTGGTGCCTGAGCGGCCACCTCATCCGTTCGCAACGGCCGCCCGAGGAAGGGCCGCTGGACTTCCCGTGCGAGGTCACCCGCGACGACGGTACGACAACGACCTACTCCATGTCGGCGATCACGCCACTGCCGCCCAGAAACGCCGAGCTTCCGGCCGATGGCCAGCCAATCCCCGCTGATAGCTGGGTCGAATTGACCTTCGCGGACCCGAGCGGCACGCTGCTGCCGCCGCTGCGCCGATCACAGACCCGCACCGCTCGCGGAAAAATTAGCGAGACCGCACCCGACCTCGACACTGTTGGTGTTGACCCTATCGCGTGGCGGATCGCCACCACTATGCCTGCTCTGCTGCCGTTTCTTTCAGTCGGCTCCGCATCGCAGTTGGGCGAGGCGGTTGCGCGATTGACCGGCTTGGCCGACCTTGTTGATCTTGCGCGACACGCCGAGAAGATGTCCGTACGCATCGCGAAGATCGCGGTGCCGGAGCTGGAGAAGCAGCGGATAACCATCGCTGAACGCTATCAGCAGGCGGTCGACGACCTCGCCGCGATCGTCATTGAGACGCCAAGTATAGCATTCGGTGGCGACCTACCGGCGGTAGACGCCGAAGGCGCCGAACAACGGATCGCCGAAATCGCAAAGCATTTCGCCAAGCTCAAGGCTACGGCACTGAGCGAAGCGCGGGATGTGCTTGGCGAAGCTTTTGATCCGGAAAATAAGCAGGCGCGCGACGACCTGGAAGCGAGCATTCGTCCGGCGATCGAGGGACTTAAGGCCGTAGGCGAGTTGCCCTCGATCGCGCGCCTCTCCGCGCTGAAGGTGGCCATCGCCGAGGTCACTACAGTCGTTGCCCTGCTGGCGCAGGTGGAAGCCGAGGCCGCGACACTGGCGCAGCTGGCTGCCGATCCCGACCGGGCCCGTCGTGCCCAGCTCTACGCCAAGGTATCGGCATGGATGCACGACCATGCCCACGTTGACGACGGCACCTGCCCCGTCTGCGTTGGTCGGCTGCACGGCGCGTGCGATCCGGTAACAGGTGCGCCTGTCGTCGATCATCTCGCCGAGGCCACACGCAACCGTGAGGTGATCGCTCGGACGATCGCAGAGTGGTCAGCGCACTGGTGCGGGCATCTTCTGCAGGAGCTTCCGCCGGCTATAAGCGGCGAAGCCCGCGATGATCTGCCATCCGCTCCCACCGACTTGCTCCGAACAGGCTTGGCCGACGATCTCTTCGCGACAGAACCATTCCGCGGCGCTCTGGCCGCGCTGCGTGTCGACGCTGTGGCGCTGATCGAAAAACGGCTCGCCGAACTTCCCGCATTCGCGGAACCAGCTGTACGTCTGCTGCCTGCAGCTTTGCAAGCGGGCACGGTCCGGCTGCAGCATATGATGGACCGCGTCGTCCGCGCATTGGCCTTCGCCGAATGGCGCGAGGAGAATGGGACGGCACTGAAGTCCTTCCTGCACACCGTGCGGCGCGGAGACGATGGCGATGCAGATGCCGATCGTGCGATCGGCAGACGGCTAACGTCGCTTCTGCAGATCGTGGAGGGTGTCGCCCCGCTGAACTCGGCGAACGAGAAGGTCCGGCGGATGGAAGCGGCGCGCAAAGACCATCAGGAAAAGAAGAACCGCATCGCGGCGTGCGGGCGCGCGGTATCGGCGCTCGACCTTTTGAGCCCACTTGGCGGATTGGCACAGACACAGGTCGACACCCTACGTCGCAAGCTCCACAACCGATCCGAGCACTGGCGCCGCGCGATCTATCGCAACGCTACGACTTTCGCTCCAGATCTCACTGGCACCGACATGAACGCGCGGGGTGTGCTAGAGCTTAAGGTTGGTCGCGACGGAGTTGCCGCGCCCGCTCAGCACATCTCCAATGCCTCTGCTCTGCGCGGAGCGCTGTTAGGTTTTTTTCTCGCTTTCCGAGAGCATGTGCTTGCAACACGTGGTGGGCTTTTACTGCTCGTGCTCGACGATCCGCAGGAACTGCTCGACCACGACAACCGCCAGCGACTCGCACACGGGTTGACGACCGTTGCCGTGACGGGCGCCCAGTTACTCGTAACAAGCCACGACCGTCGTTTTTCCCGCTCCCTCGTCGCTGAAAACCGCGCGGCGGACCGCGTCCAGCATCTGTCGGTCCACGCGGTCAATAGCGTGCATCCGACTCTGAGCCTGTCGCCAACCATCGAGGAAGTCGATCGGCGCCGACAGGCCTTCGTCGCCAATCCAGATTCGGCGATCGACGCACAAAACTATGCCTCTGACCTCCGCGTTTTCATCGAGGCGCGGCTCGGCGATCTGTTCGACGACCTGGCCGAGCCGGCACATGCGACATCAACGCAAGCGCTGACGCTGTTCCCCTTGCTGGATCGGCTGCGCGCGTTGATTGCTAACGGTAGCGGCGAGCTGTTTGCCAACCCCGTCCTGCGTCGCTTCGTCGATGATTCCGGCCTCGTCGAGGGCGCGGCACCGCGGCGCATTCTCAACAAGGCTCATCACCAAGACAGAGCGTCGATAACATACATGGACGTCAAGGATGTCGAGCCGGCGTTCGTTCGTCTGCGCACCGGCATCGAGAAGGTGCATGAGCAGTTTCGCCTGCATCGCTGGCGCGAACCGTTGGCGCCCGCCGGTGCTGAAGAGACAAACGTCGTGCCGCTTTCCGTCATGACGCGGCCTACTTTTTCGGTGCCGATCTGCCCGGACATCGCGGCGTTTGCTGGTTCGGTTCCTACCGGCGGCTCGCAGGATACCGCTACCGAGCAGCTTGGGGGCGAATGGTTCGACGGAAAGGCGCTATACTATGTACGCGGCGAGACCTTGGGCTTCGCCATCCCATCCGGCACAGTCGCCATCGTCGAAGCCGAACCTTACCCCGGCCGCGACCGCAACCTCGTGATCGCCCGGCACCAGGGTAATTTGCTAGCGCGTCGGTTGCTCAAGGCTCCAGGTGCGCTCGGCATCTCGCTCGCCGCGCAGACGCCCGATCCGCGCACGCCGCGCCCGACGATGACCTACGACGACAATAAGGTGCGTCTACACCGGATAGTCGGTGTGCTCTTTACCGAGATGCCGCCCCCGTCTGGCGGCGGCGAGGCAACGGCGGTCGTCACGGCGCCAGAGCTCGCCCAAATCGAGATTGCCTACCGCGTCCGCGAAGATAGCGCCGTGCCGCTGGCGCTGCCAGGCCAAGTTGTTTTGGGCGGTGCCGAGCTGGCGCTAGGCGAGCTTGATGCATGGGAAAACAAGCTCGTCGCGGTGACACTCGACGACGGAACCAGCATATTTAAGCGCGTCGGCGCGCGTCTTCCCGGCAGCCTCGCCCATCTCCGCCAGTTGGAAACGATAGGCGGCCTCGGCTCGTCGATGGTTGTCGCCATGAAAGTGGTAGACGGTGAATCCAGCATGCCAGCGATTGCGTCGGTGCGCCAGGTTCTAGGCGTGCTCTACGATCCGTCGTAAAGGACGATGTCTTTTGGGAGGGCTGTCCGCTTCGGGGCAATCATTGATTGTCCGCTTGGCACTAGGGTCGCGCAGGCATCGCCGCGACCGCGCCTTGTCCGAGCTTGGCCAGATTTCCAAAAAGTTGCCGTTCGACGTCAGAGCCATTTTGCCGCCAGATATCCGCCAGTACAGGTAACACGGAAGATGCCTCCCAAGGCCATGCCGCACGTCCGTCGATCTGGGCGAAAGGGCCGTCTGACTCAGGTAGAACACGATCCATAGGCATACGACTTGCTAGTATGCGCCCTTTCTCGCCTTGCAGCATTCCTGGTCCGATCGAGAACCAGCAGCCCATACCGATCGCCCGATCAAGGTCTCGATTGCTCCCCGAAAACCAGTGCAGGATCGGGATGCCAGCGCTGGGACGCTTCTCCAACTCGTCCAAGACGGCGCTTGCGGCCCGACGGCTGTGAATCGACATGATCCGCCCGCCAGCGGCTCGACAAATGTCAAGGATGCGGGCCAAGACAAGGATCTGAGTAAGCGGTGCTCTGAGAGCACCTTTCAGCTGGTGAGCTGAGGGGCGATGTTGGA
>LSIB01000139.1 GCA_001556025.1 Rhizobiales bacterium CCH3-A5 | reverse complement strand
GACTCCCCTCCCCCTCGTGGGGAGGGGTTGGGGGTGGGGGGCGAACGACCGGGTGAGTGATCGGTGGGTTGAACACTCCGATTTCGCCTTTCAAATGTCCTGCTCGCCCGGTCGTTCGCCCCCCACCCCTATCCCCTCCCCACGAGGGGGAGGGGAAGAGTTTCAACGACGCCGACCTGAGCGAGCGACAGGAGCCACGTCATGACCGCACCCATCCTCGAACTCGACGGCGTGGTCGGCGGCTACGGCGCCATGACCATCCTCAACGGCACGAGCTTCAAGGTGCCGCGCGCCGCCATCACCACCGTGATCGGCCCCAACGGTGCTGGCAAATCTACGGTGTTCAAGGCGATCTTCGGTCTGCTCAAGGTGCGCGAGGGCCAGATCCGGCTCGAAGGGCAGGAGATCACCAACTGGAGCCAGCGCAAGTTGCTGGAGGCCGGCATCTGCTATGTGCCGCAAGGCCGCAACATCTTTCCCGAGCTCTCGGTGCGCCACAACGTCGAGCTAGGCGCGGTGGCGGCGGGCAGCCACATCACCGATATGCCAAAACGCATCGAGGCGGCGCTCGACCGCTTCCCGTCGCTGCGGGCGAAGGCCGATGTCCAGGCCTCGACCCTGTCGGGCGGACAGCAGAAGCAGCTGGAAATCGTGCGCGGGCTGCTGCTCGATCCCAAGCTCGTACTGATCGACGAGCCCTCGATCGGGCTGTCGCCGATGCTGGTGCAGGAGACCTTTGCGATCCTGATGGAGCTTCGGTCAAAAGGCGTGGCGATCCTGATGATCGAGCAGAACGCCCGCTCGGCGCTGGAGATCTCCGACGAGGGGCTGGTGCTCGAACTCGGCCAGACCCGGATGCAGGGTCCGGCAGCGGAGATCCTGAACGATCCGCGCGTGGCGCAGCTGTTTTTGGGCGGCGCGCTGACGGAGGCGGCGTGAGCGTCCCGCTCGCCATCGCGCTCATCGGCGCAGGCCCGATCGGCCGCGCCCACCTCGAACGCCTCGACGCCTCGACCGATTGCGCCTGCTGCGCCATCTGCGACCCGACAGAGGCTGCCAAGGCGCTCGCCGCCGTGCGCGGCCTGCCCTGGTTCCCCTCCCCGCGCGCGATGCTGGCGGCAATGGCGCCCGATGGCGCTATCGTGGCCACGCCCAACGCTCTGCATGTCCCCAATGCCATCGACTGCCTGGAGGCCGGCGTGCCGGTGCTGGTCGAGAAGCCGCTGGCCGAAAGCGTGGCGGCGGCTCAAAAACTCGTCGAGGCTCAAGCAAGGACGGGCGTCGCCGTCCTCGCCGGCCATCACCGTCGTCACAACCCGATCGTCAAGGCAGCGCGCAAGCTGGTGCGGGATGGCCGGCTGGGCCGGATCGTCGCGGTCAATTCGCTGTTCCTGATCAGGAAGCCCGACGACTATTTCGACGTCGCCTGGCGGCGCGAGACCGGCGGCGGGCCGGTGCTGATCAACCTGATCCACGACATCGACAATCTCCGCTTCATCTGCGGCGAGATCGAGAGCGTGCAGGCTATGACCTCGAACGCCACGCGCGGCTTGGCGGTGGAGGACACCGCCGCGCTGATCTTCCGCTTCGCGAACGGCGCGCTCGGCACGGCGACCGTGTCGGACACCACGCCATCGCCCTGGAGCTGGGAGCTGTCGTCGGGCGAGAACAAGGCCTATCCGCAGCGCGACGGCCATTGCTACCTGATCGCCGGCAGCGAGGGCTCGCTGGCGCTGCCGAAGCTCGATCTCTGGTCTTATGAGGGCAAGCCCGGCTGGTGGGAGCCGCTGCGGCAGGAGACGCTCGCCGTGGATCCCGTCGAGCCGCTGGCCGAGCAGATCCGGCATTTCTGCGCGGTCATCCGCGGCACGGAACAGCCGATCACCAATGCGGCCGACGCAGCGCGAACCCTTGCAGTGGTCGAGGCGGTCGCCGAAGCTGCACGCACGGGCGGCCCGGTTGCGGTCGCCAAAGAACCGAGGGTGCAGGCAGCATGAACCCGACCTCGATCGCGACCGTTTCGCTCTCGGGCGATCTCGCCGAGAAGCTGCAGGCCATCGCCGCTGCGGGTTTCGACGCCGTCGAGGTCTTCGAGAACGATTTTCTGACCTTCGACGGCAGCCCGCGCGATGTCGGGCGCATGATCGCCGATCTCGGGCTCAAGATCATCGCCTTCCAGCCCTTCCGCGATTTCGAGGGCATGCCGGAGCCGTTGCGGACCCGCACCTTCGCGCGCGCCCAGCGCAAGTTCGAGGTGATGAACGAGCTCGGCACGGACCTCATGCTGATCTGCTCG
This sequence comes from Rhizobiales bacterium CCH3-A5, assembly GCA_001556025.1. GTDB lineage: Bacteria > Pseudomonadota > Alphaproteobacteria > Rhizobiales > Beijerinckiaceae > Allobosea. The sequence goes on along the minus strand of LSIB01000139.1, from coordinate 32,056 downwards.
AACGTCTCGCCGCAGTCGCTCGGCGGCATCGACCGTGCGGCGGCCGATCTGCGCGAACTCGGCGAACTGGCCAAAAAATCCGGCGTGCGCGTCGGCTTCGAGGCGCTGGCCTGGGGCCGGCACGTCAACGACTATCGCGACGCCTGGGAGATCGTGCGCCGGGCGGACCATCCGCGCATTGGGCTGATCCTCGATTCCTTCCACACGCTGGCGCGCAACTCGCCGCTGGCGCCGATCGCCTCGATCCCCGGCGACCGCATCTTCCTGGTCCAGCTGGCCGATGCGCCGAAGCTCGACATGGACGTGCTGAGCTGGAGCCGGCATTTCCGCTGCTTTCCGGGCCAGGGCGACCTGCCCGTCGCCGATTTCGTCAGGGCCGTGCAGGCGACGGGCTATCGCGGGCCGCTCTCGCACGAGATCTTCAACGATCAGTTTCGGGCGGGCTCCGCGCGCAGGCTCGCCAGCGACGGCATGCGCTCGCTGATCGCGCTCGCCGACCAGACGGAACCGAGCTTGCCGCCGAGGGCGCGCGTGCTCGGCGTCGAGTTCATCGAGTTCGCGCTCGACGAGGACACAGCCGATGATCTCGCCGTACTGCTGCACGCGCTCGGCTTCCGGCAGACCGGGGCGCATCTCAGCAAATCGGTGACGCGCTGGACGCAAGGTGGCGTCAACCTCGTGCTCAACACCGAGAAGGACGGCTTCGCGCAGTCGCATGCGATCACCCACGGCCCCGGTGTCTGCGCCATCGGCCTACGGGTTGAGGACGTGTCGCAGGCGATGGCGCGTGCGAAAGCACTGCGGATCGCTGCCTTCGAGCAGCCGATCGCGCCGGGCGAGATGCATATCCCGGCGATCAGGGGCGTCGGTGGCGCGCTGATCTACTTCACGCAGGCCACGGGCGAGCTCGGCGAGGTCTGGCAGCGCGAGTTCATCGCCGAGGGAGCAGAGACGGCGCTCGACCGGCCGCTGCTCGACAGCGTCGATCACATCTCCCAGTCGATGGACTATGAGGAGATGCTGTCCTGGCTGCTGTTCTACACCTCGCTGTTCCGGCTCGAGCGCATCCCGCAACTCGCCATCGCCGATCCGGCGGGGCTGGTGGAGAGCCGGCCGATCATCAGCGACGACGGGGCGGTGCGTTTCGTTCTCAACGGCTCGCAGGCGACGCGGACTTTGTCCTCGCGCTTCGTCTCGGAGCATTTCGGCTCGGGCGTGCAGCACATCGCCTTCGGCGCGCCCGACATCTTTGCGGCAGTGACCGCGATGCGCGCGGCAGGTCTGTCGTTCCTCGACATCCCCGAGAACTATTACGACGATCTGGAGGCGCGCCACGGTCTGGAGCCGGGCTTCATCGACCTCCTGCGCGAGCACCACATCCTCTACGACCGCGACAGCGAGGCCGAGTTCCTGCAGGTCTACACCCATGTCTTCGCGCAGCGCTTCTTCTTCGAGATCGTCGAGCGGCGGAAGGGATATGCCGGGTTCGGGGCGGTCAACGCGCCGGTCAGGCTGGCGGCGCAGGCCCGCGAGGCGCGGCCCGTGACGGTGCCGCGCCCGCTTAGGGATTGAGGCGCTACCCGCGCAACATCTCCATCGGCGCGGGATAATAGCGGAAGCCGTCGCCCGCCTTGGCGAGGTTGCCGAAGCCGGGCCAGGCGAAGTGAAACGACATGACCGGCGTCTTGTTCTCCGCCAGCGAGGTCAGGAGCCGCACCCGCGACTGCACCGCCTGCTTGGGATCGCTGTCATAGGCGAATTCGAGGCGCGGGTTCTCGGTCAAGAGCACGGCATGGTGGGTCAGGTCGCCGAGGAAGGCGAAGGATTTGCCCCCAGAGGATACGTTGAAGATGTGGTGGCCGGCGGTGTGGCCGGGCGCAGCGATCGCTGTCACGCCAGGCAGAACCTCCGCCTCACTCTTGAAGAAGACGATCCTGTCGCGCACCGGCACGAGATTGGCGCGGGCATGGGCGACGAAGGCCTTGAGCGGGCCGCCGAGCTTGGCTTCATCCGTCCAGAAATCGAAATCGGCCTGGCTGATATGGACGCGCGCATTGGGAAACAGCGCCTTGCCGTCGGCCGAGCAGATGCCGCCGATATGGTCGATATGGGCGTGGCTGCAGACGATGTCGTCGATGTCGCCGGGCCTGATACCGGCCTCCTCCATGCTCTTGAGCAGGCGGCCCGTGGTTGGTCCGAAGGCCTTGGAGAAGCCCATGCCGGTGTCGAACATCACCAGCCGGTCGCCGAAATTGACGATCGGGATGTTCTGCTCCAGCACGACATTGTCGGTCGGCAGGAAGGAATCCGACAGCATCTTGCTCACGGTCTCCTTCGACACGCCGAGAAAGGTCGATCCGGGGTCGCCGAGCGGCAGCGGGCCGTCGGAGACGACCGTCACTTCGGCCTGGCCGAGGCCGAAGCGGTAGAAATACGGAGCCTGGTTCTTGGCCAGCGGAGCCTTCGCCAGAGCGCCGCCGCCGGCCGGCAGGGTCGCTCCCGCAGCGAGCGCGGCGGCCGCGCCGAGAAAGCCGCGACGGCTGGCGCGCGGCAGCAGGATATCGTTGTCGTTGGCTCGGGACATGGCTTCCTCCTCGGGTTGCGATCGGCCGGTCTGACGCCAGCTTCGTGATGCTCGGCGGACCTGATCGGCCCGCATCGGCACAAGGATGCACCCGCTCCGGTTGCGCGGCCAATAACCCTTCGCTCTACCCCGCATAACCGAAAGCTGACGCAGGCTGGCCATCGCGGCGCGGCGGCGCTACCAAGATTGGCCCGCCCGATGCGACCGCATGAGGACATGCCATGGCGATGGATCTGCGCCAGCTCCGCTACTTCGCCGCCATCGTCGAGCAGGGCTCGTTCTCGAAGGCCGCGACCAAGCTGCGCGTGGCGCAGCCGGCGCTGAGCCAGCATCTGCGCCATATGGAGGATGAACTCGGCGTCGCGCTTTTGCATCGCGGCACGCGCGGCGTCATACCGACGGAAGCAGGCGAGCGGCTGCTGGCGAGGGCCAAGACGATACTGGCGGACTTCGCCGAACTGCGCGACGCCGTGCGCGGCGAGATGGCCGCTCCCGGCGGCGAAGTCCGCATCGGCCTGCCCGGCACCGTCAGCGAGCAATTCAGCGTGCCGCTGATCGAGGCGGCGAAGGCGCGCTATCCGGCGATCCGCATCCGCATCGCCGAGGCAATGAGTGGCTTCGTGCTCGACTGGCTGCGACGCGGCGATGTCGATCTGGCGGTGATCTACTCGACCTCCGACCCCAAAGGTCTTGGCATCCACCACGTCTTGACCGAGGAACTGTGCCTGTTCGGCGTACCGGGGCTCAACGGCGTGGCCGTGCCGCCCGGCGGCGCGGTCAGCCTTGCTGAGGCGGCGTCGGTCGACCTCATCCTGCCCGGCGTCGGCCACGGCCTGCGCGACCAGATCGACGAGGCGGCGGGCGTCCAGACCACGATCCAGCCGGCAATCGAGATCGAGTCATACACGCAGATCAAGCGGCTGGTGGAGCGCGGGCTGGGCTATTCGATCCTGCCGCGCATGGCGGTGAGCGCGCAGGAAAAGGCCGGCATCTTCCAGACCTGGCGGATCGAGCGACCGTCGCTCTACCGCAAGGTCTATCTCGCCTATTCGACCGAGCGGCCGATGCCGGCGGCCGCGCGCGCCATTGGCCAGCTCTCCTGGGAGATTCTGCGCGGGCTCGTCGCCGACGAGACCTGGACGGCGACGCTCGGCAAGGACGGCGAGCCGCCCAGCTTATACGGCTGATCGCGTTTTCGTCTTTGACAGGGCGGCGGCGTTGCGGCCCGATCGCGCTGACCAGAAAAGCCTCGAGGATACGCCCCGTGAAAATCCGCGCCGCCGTGCTGAACGCCAGCCCCGTTTCCACGCCCTATGCGGTGAGCCGGCCGATGTCGATCGAGGAGGTCGAGCTTGCCCCGCCCGGCCCCGGCGAGGTGCTGGTGCGCGTCAGGGCGGCCGGCCTGTGCCACTCCGATCTCTCCGTGATCGACGGCAACAGGCCGCGCCCTGTGCCGATGGTGCTCGGCCATGAGGCGGCGGGCGAGGTCGTCGAGCCCGGCCCCGGCGTCAGCGATCTGAAGGCCGGCGACCGCGTGATCATGGTGTTCGTGCCGTCCTGCGGGCATTGCGCGCCCTGCAGCGAAGGCCGCCCAGCGCTCTGCGAACCCGGCAACGCCGCCAACGGCATCGGCGAACTGATCGGCGGCGGGCGCAGACTCTCGCGGGGGGGCCGGCCGGTGCATCACCATGTCGGCGTCTCGGCTTTCGCCGAACATGCCGTGATCTCGCGCCGTTCGCTGGTGAAGATCGAGGCGGACATTCCCCATGAGATCGCCGCCCTGTTCGGCTGCGCCGTGCTGACGGGCGTGGGCGCGGCCGTGAACACGGCCAAGGTCCGGGCCGGCGAGAGCGTGGCGGTGGTGGGGCTGGGCGGCGTAGGCCTGAGCGCGCTGATGGGAGCGGCGGCCTGCGGGGCGGCGCGCGTCATCGCGGTCGATCTCTCCGACGAGAAGCTCGCCATTGCGCGCGACCTTGGCGCGACCGACTGCTTCAACGCGGGCGATCCGGGCGTGGTCGATGCGATCCGCGCCGCGACCAGAGGCGGCGTCGATCACGGGCTGGAAATGGCGGGCTCGGTCAAGGCGCTCGACCTCGCCTACCAGATCACGCGACGCGGCGGCACGACGACGACGGCGGGGCTGGCCAACCCCGCGCATACGCTCTCGCTTTCGCCGGTGCGGCTCGTCGGCGAGGAGCGCACGCTGAAAGGCTCCTATGTCGGCTCCTGCATCCCGGTGCGCGACATCCCCCGCTTCATCGACCTCTATCAGCGCGGCAGGCTGCCGGTCGACAGGCTGCTGACCTCGACCAGCGGGCTGGAGGGCATCAACGAAGGTTTCGACGCGCTGAACGAGGGCCGCACGATCAGGCATGTGATCGTGATGTGACCGTTCTCATTCCGGGGCTTCGCTGCTGCGCATCGCCCCGGAATGACAACCGTTACCCGTGCTTGTGGACGATCGTCTTCGTCACCGCGAACTCCTCGAGCGCGATAAAGCCCTTCTCGCGGCCATGGCCAGATTTGCCGGTGCCGCCGAAGGGCAGTTCGATGCCGCCGCCCGCGCCATAGCCGTTGATGAAGACCTGCCCTGCCCTGACCCGCTTGGAGACGCGCTGCTGGCGGCCGCCATCCTTCGTCCAGACCGAGGCGACGAGGCCATAGGCCGTCGAATTGGCGGTGCGGATCGCATCCTCCTCGTCGCTGAACGGTAAGGCTGCGAGCACCGGGCCGAACACCTCCTCCTGTTCCAGCCGGTTGCCGCGCGGCACGGGGCCGAACAGGGTCGGCGTGACGAAGAAGCCGCCATTGGGCACGCCCTGCGCGATCTGCCCTTCGGCGATGACGGGAATGCCGGCCTCGCGCGCCTGATCGACGAAGCTCTGGACGCGGCCACGCTGTTTCGCGTTGATGACCGGGCCGCAATCGAGGTCCATCTCCGGCGTGCCGGCGCGCAGCTTGGCGAACTGCGTGGCGACCGCCCCCATGAAGTCGTCGTAGATGCCCTGCTGCACGAGTACGCGCGAGCCGGCCGAGCAGGTCTGCCCGGTGTTCTGGACGATCGCCTTGCAGACGATCGGCACGGCCGCCTCGACATCCGCGTCGTCGAAGACGATCTGGGGCGATTTTCCGCCGAGTTCGAGCGTGCAGGCGACATAGTTCTCGGCACAGGCGATCTGCACCATCTTGCCGACCTCGGGCGAGCCGGTGAAGGACATGAAGCCGATGCCGGGATGGGCCGAGAGCGCAGCGCCCGCCTCGTGGCCGCGCCCGGTCACCACGTTGATGGCGCCATCCGGGAAGCCGACTTCCGAGGCCAGCACCGCGAGCCTTAGCGCCGTCTGGCAGGCCTCCTCGGCGGGCTTGAGCACAACGGCGTTGCCCATGGCGAGCGCCGGCACGAGCGAGCGGCCGAACATCTGCGCCGGATAGTTCCAAGGCAGGATATGGCCGGTGACGCCATAGGGCTCGTGGACGACATTGACGCTGTAGCCGTTCAGGAACGGTACAATATGGCCATGGACCTTGTCGGCCGCGCCGCCATAGAACTCGAAATAGCGGGCGCAGGCCTCGATATCGGCCTTCGCCTGCGCCATCGGCTTGCCGGTGTCACGCGCCTCCAGCAGCGCCAGCTCGTCGAAATGGTCGAGCACCGCGAGGCCGAGCTTCGCGATCAGCCGGCCGCGCTCGGCCGCCGTCAGTTTGCCCCAGGCACCCTCATAGGCCGCGCGCGCCGCCTTGACGGCATCGTCGATGTCGGCGGCGTTGCCGCAGGCGATGCGGGTGAACTCCTCGCCGGTGGCGGGCGCGAGCACGGCCATGGTTTCGCCAGTCCGTCCAGCGGTTTGGCGGCCATTGATGAAATGCTGAGTCATCTCGTTCCTCCGGAGATTCAAGGCGCAGGCGCTGTTCAGCCGAAGGGCGCATGCGCGCCCGGCGATCGCAAGTAGGATAATGCGATGCGGGCCATAGCAGGAATCTATCGCGAGAGAGCGCATGGCGGCTTTGCGCTATGGAGCCCATCGCAAATCGCTATTTGACTTGGAGCGCCCGGCTGGCCGTTTTCGCATCCGATGATGGACAGGCCGGCGCAGCAGAATGACGAACGCTCTCGAGGGAATCCTGGTGGTGGCGCTGGAGCAGGCGGTCGCCGTGCCGAGTTGCACCTGCAAGCTCGCCGATGCCGGGGCGCGCGTCATCAAGCTCGAACGGGCAGAGGGCGATTTCGCGCGCGGCTATGACGACTACGCCAGGGGCCAGTCCTCCTATTTCGTCTGGCTCAACCGGGGCAAGGAGTCCTGCCGGGTCGACCTGAAGACGCCCGCCGACCTCGCCATGGTCGAGGCGATGCTGGCAAAGGCCGATATCTTCATCCAGAATCTTGCGCCCGGCGCAACCGCACGGTTGGGCCTCGGCCATGAGGCGCTGCGGCAGCGCTTCCCGCGCCTGATCACCTGCGACGTCTCCGGTTATGCGCCGGGCACGCCGCACTACACCCGCAAGGCTTACGACCTGCTGGTGCAGGCGGAATCGGGGCTGTCGGGCATCACCGGCACGCAAGACTCCGGCCCCTCGCGCATCGGCGTCTCGATCGCCGACATCGCCACCGGCCAGGCGGCTTATGCGGCGATCCTGGAGGCGCTGCTGAGGCGGGCGAAGACCGGACAAGGGTCCGCGATCCAGCTCTCGCTGTTCGACACGCTCGGCGAATTGATGAACGTGCCTTACCTGACGCGGCGCTATGGCGGCATCGAGCCGCCACGACTTGGCCTCGCTCATCCGTCGATCGCGCCCTATGGCGTCTTCGCGCTGGCTGACGGCAACATCCTGATCTCGATCCAGAGCGAGCGCGAGTGGCTCATCCTCGCCCGCGAGGTGCTGGGCAGCGAAGCACTCGCGACCGATCCGCGCTTCGCCTCCAATGTGCTCAGGGTGCGCCAGCGCGCTCTGGTCGATGGCGAGGTGCAGGCCATGCTCGGCTCGCGGATGTTCGCCGAGGTCGCAGCCGCGCTCGACCGCCATGCCATCGCCTATGGCACGGTTTCAACCGTCGGCGACCTGATCTCGCATCCGGCTGCAACCGCGCTGCCCGTTCCGACGGTCAATGGGCCGGTCGAGGTGCTGGCCCCGCCGGCGATCGTCGATGGCAAGCGTGTCGCGATGCGGCCGGTGCCGACGCTCGGCCAGCATGACGAAGCGCTGCGGGCGGAGTTTGGTCGCTCCGGGTTGACGGCGTGACCGCCTGAAACGACAGAAAGAAAGATCGACACCAAGCCCATGACCGACACCACAGACCATGCCGACATTCGCGACGCCGTCGCGAAGCTCTGCGCCGATTTCCCCGGCGAATACTGGCGCAGGCTCGACCGCGAGATGGCCTATCCCGCCGAGTTCGTCACCGCGCTGACGCAGAGCGGCTTCCTTTCGGCGCTGATCCCGGAAGAATTCGGCGGAGCGGGGCTTTCGCTTTCGGCCGCGACGGTGATCATGGAGGAAATCCAGCGCCAGGGCTGCAACGGCGCGGCCTGCCATGCGCAGATGTACATCATGGGCACGCTGCTCCGGCACGGTTCGGACGCGCAGAAGCAGCAATACCTGCCGAAAATCGCCTCGGGCGAACTGCGCCTGCAGGCCTTTGGCGTCACCGAGCCAACCAGCGGCACCGACACGACCAGCTTACGCACATTCGCGCGGCGCGAGGGCGACCATTACGTCGTCAACGGCCAGAAGATCTGGACGAGCCGCGCCGCGCAGTCCGACCTGATGCTGCTGCTTGCCCGCACGACGCCGCGCGACCAGGTCGCCAAGCGCACCGAGGGCCTGTCGGTCTTCATCCTCGACATGCGTGAAGCCCTGAAGGCAGGGCTGACGATACGGCCGATCCACACGATGATGAACCACGCCACGACCGAGGTTTTCTTCGACAATGTGAGAGTACCGGCCGAGAACCTCGTCGGCGAGGAGGGCAAGGGTTTTCGCTACATCCTCTCGGGCATGAACGCGGAGCGCATCCTGATCGCGGCCGAATGCGTCGGCGATGCGAAATGGTTCATCGACAAGGCCTCGGCCTACGCCAAGGAGCGCAACGTCTTCGGCCGGCCGATCGGCCAGAACCAGGGCGTGCAGTTCCCGATCGCGAAGGCCTACGCCAACATGCGCGCGGCCGAACTGATGGTGCGCGAGGCGACGCGGCTCTACGAGGCTGGCAAGGATTGCGGCGCGGAGGCTAACATGGCCAAGATGCTGGCGGCGGACGCCTCCTTCGAGGCGGCCAATGCCTGCATCCAGACCCATGGCGGCTTCGGCTTCGCCGAGGAATACGATGTCGAGCGCAAGTTCCGCGAGACGCGGTTGTATCAGGTGGCGCCGATCTCGACGAATTTGATCCTGTCGTATCTGGCCGAGCATGTGCTCGGCATGCCGCGGTCGTATTGAGGGTTTGCCGGTGACAATCGACATCGATCATCTCCGCAGCTGGATCGGCCGCACCGAAGAGGCCTCCGACCTGATCACGCCGCGCCTGATGGCGAGTTTCGCCGCCACTTTCACGCCGCATCTCGCGCCCTGCCCGACCGGCGAGGCACCGCTCGCGCTGCACTGGTGCCTCGCGCCGCCGATCGCGCCGATGGGGGCGATCGGGACCGACGGACACGCGGCCAAGGGCGAGTTCCTGCCGCCGGTGCCGCTGCCGCGCCGGATGTGGGCCGGCGGCACGATCGAGACGGTCACCCCCCTGCGCGAGGGCGACCTCGTGACTCGGCGCTCGACCATCGGCGATGTCAGCTACAAGGAGGGCCGTACGGGGCCGCTCTGTTTCGTCGCCGTCGACCACGAGATCGTCAGCCCGCGCGGCACGGCGCTGCGCGAGCGCCACAACATCGTCTATCGCGAGGCGGCCAAGCCCGGCGCGCCCGTCAAGGCGACCGAACAGGCTCAGCCGCAGCCTGCGGACCTCGTCTGGGAGGTGCAGACCAGCCCGGTCTTCCTGTTCCGCTATTCGGCGATCACCTTCAACGGCCACCGCATCCACTACGACGCGCCCTATGTCACAACTGAAGAAGGCTATGACGGGCTCGTCGTGCATGGCCCGATCCAGGCGACGCTGCTGCTCAACATCATCGCGACGCTATCGGGCGGAGAGCCGATCAGGCTCGATTATCGCGGCGTGAACCCGCTGATCGCGGGGCCGGCCTTTCTCGTCAAGGCAAAGCGCCTGCCCGATGGCGCGATCAGGGCGTGGACGGAGGGCGCGGACGGGCGCGTGCGGATGGAGGGGGTCAGCCGCATTGGGTAAGGTGTTCAGGCCGGCGGAATAAAGGGCTGGGAGATCTCGCGGAAGACCGGCAGCGCCTCCAGCCGCGCGCAATGGGCGGCGAGCGCCGGCCGGCCCTGGCCCGCGCCGAGATCGGGATGCGCCTCGGCGAGATGGCGCAGCATGCACGCCACCGCGATGTCGGCATGCCCGATCCTGTCGCCGAACCAGTCGGCGTCGCCCCGCGCCGCGCGGGCTGCCTCCAGTTCATCGAGCCCCGCCGCGATCTGAGCGCGACAGCGACCCGCCCAGAATTGCGAGACATGGGCCGGCTCGCGCAGGCGCAGTTCGTAGAACAGGCTCGCGACCTTGTCGGACACGCCGGTCGCCAGCGCCGCGATCCTGATGGCCCGGCGGCGCGCCGGCTCCTCCCGCGGAAACAGGGCGCGCTCGGGCGGCACGAGGCTGTCGATGAAGTCGATCATGCTCGGGCTGTTGACCAGCACCTCGCCATCGTCGAGAACCATCGACGGCACGCGCGTCAGTGGGTTGAGCGCCGCGATCCTGTCGGCATCGCCGAAGATCGACCAAGGGCGATGCTCGAAGGGCAGATCATAGAGGCGAAGCGCGATCGCGACGCGGCGGACGAAAGGCGAGTCGTATTGGCCGATCAGGATCATCGCCGTCTCCGATTTCGGCGTGTCACGTCTGCTCAGCGATGCTAGCCTCCCCTCCTGACAGATGTGATCAGGAGTTTGCCCATGTCACGCGACATCAGGTTCAACCGCCGTGACGCCCTCAAGGCCGGGGCCGTGGTCGCAGCGAGCAGCGCGCTGCCGACCTTGGCGCAGACCCCCGCCCGCCTGAAACTGCGCGTGCTGGAAACCACCGATATCCACGTCAACGTCGTGCCTTACGACTATTTCCGCGATGCGGCCGACGACACGGTCGGGCTTTCCAAGACCGCGACGCTGATCAAGGCGGCGCAGGCGGAGGCGAAGAACTCCCTGCTGTTCGACAATGGCGACTTTCTGCAGGGCTCGGCCCTGGGCGACTACATCGCCTACAAGAAAGGGCTGAAGCTCGGCGACACGCACCCGATCATCGCCGCCATGAACGCGCTGCCTTACGTGTGCGGCACGCTCGGGAACCACGAGTTCAACTACGGGCTGGAGTTCCTCGAAACCGGGCTCGCAAAGGCCGAGTTCCCGATGGTCTGCGCCAACGTCACGCGGGTCGGCGGCGAGCCGCTGGTCGATCCGTGGCGACTGTTCGAGCAGAGCTTCGAGGACGAGGCCGGGGCAAAGCACATCGTCAAGGTCGGCGTCATCGGCTTCGTGCCGCCGCAGATCATGCAATGGGACAAGGCCAACATCGAGGGCAAGCTCACCGCCATCGACATCGTCGAGGCTGCGGCGAAGCACCTGCCGGAACTGCTCGCCTCCGGGCCCGATATCGTCGTAGCCCTGTGCCATTCCGGCATTGCTGGGGGCGAGCGGCGCGGCATGGAGGAGAACGCGGCGCTGCATCTGGCGAAGCTCGACGGGATCGACGTGATCCTGACCGGGCACCAGCATCTCGTCTTTCCGGGAGCCAAGGCCTTCGACGGCATCGCTGGCGTCGACAACGTCACAGGCTCGCTGCACGGCAAGCCGGCGTGCCAGCCGGGCTTCTGGGGCTCGCATCTCGGGATCGTCGATCTGGATCTGGAGAAGCGCGGCGAGCGCTGGCGCGTCGCGGCCTTCAAGGTCGATCCCAAGCCGATCTTCGAGCGCACGCCGGACCGCAAGATCGTGCCGAAGGCCGCCGCCGAGCCCGCCGTGCTGGCGACGGTGAAGGCCGACCACGAGGCGACGCTGACCTATATGCGCGAGCCGGTGGGCGCGACCGCCTCCCCGATCAACTCGTTCTTCGCGCTGGTCGCCGACGATCCTTCGGTCCAGATCGTCGCCGACGCCCAGATCGCCTACGCCAAGGGGCTGATGGCGCAGACGCAGTGGAAGGCGCTGCCGGTGCTTTCGGCCGCAGCACCCTTCAAATCCGGCGGGCGCTCGGGTCCGGCCTTCTACACCGACATCCCGGCCGGGCCGCTGGCGCTGAAGAACATCGCCGACATCTATCTCTACCCGAACACGCTGCAGATCGTGAAGGTGACCGGCGCTCAGGTCCGCGAATGGCTGGAGCGTTCGGCGGGCATCTTCAACCGCATCGACCCGGCCAAGACCGAGGAGCAGCCGCTGATCAATCCGGGCTTCCCGGCCTTCAATTTCGATGTGATCGACGGCGTGACCTACAGGATCGATGTGACCCAAGCCTCGCGCTACGACGGCGAGGGCAAGCTGAGCGCGCCGGACGCGCGCCGCATCGTCGACCTCGCCTTCGAGGGCAAGCCGATCAATGAGGCGGCCGAGTTCATCATCGCGACCAATAATTACCGCGCGTCGGGCGGCGGGAATTTTCCCGGCACCAAGACGACGATCGTGCTGGAAGCGCCCGATCTCAACCGCGACGTCGTGGTCCGGCACATCCTCGACAAGAAGACGATCGAGCCCAAGGCCGACGGCAATTGGGCGCTCGCTCCCCTGCCGGCCGGCGTCAACGTCACCTTCGTCACCTCCCCGGCGGCGGCGGGAAAACTGCCCGAGGGCTTGAAGGCTGAAGCGGCGGGCGACGGCGGCGACGGGTTCGCGAAATATCGCCTGAGAGGGTGAGCGGCTTGGCGAAGTCGCCATCGCGGCCTCATATGGCCATGGAGCCATATTGGAGGCGACGATGGCGACCTACACGCTCGCGCAGGCCAAGGACCAGTTGTCCAAACTCGTCGATGAGGCGATGACCGGCGCTCCGGTGACAATCACCCGGCACGGCAAGCCGGCTGTGCATTTGATGGCAGCTCAGCCGGAATCCCGGCCAATGACGCAGGCTGATCTGGACTGGCTGGCCGAGCGGCGCGCAACCCGGCCCTATGTTGACATAGACTCAGGAGCGTTCATCCGCGCCATGCGTGACGAAGAGCCCGAATGACGCGCTTCTATCTCGACCCGTCGGTTCTCGTCAGCATCTTCGTCAGCCAGAGAACGACGGAGCTAGCCGTCAATTGGCTGACGGGCCGAACGGCTTCGGTTGTCGTCAGCGACTTCGCCGGCGCAGAATACGCATCAGCCATCTCGCGGCTCCTCCGGACGCGGGAGCTCTATCATCAAGCGGCGGCGTCCGCGTTGCACGACTATGATGTATGGCTGGCGAGTAGCGGAACGACCCGCCGCCTCACATCCGCCGGCGACATCGCCTCCTGCGAGCGTCTCGTGCGCCGTTTCGAGCTGAAGCTGCAGGCCCCGGGCGCGCTCCACATCGCGATCGCGCTTGGCGACGGCGCGACGCTGGTCACCTTCGACGAGCGTCAGGCGCAGGCGATGGCGGGGCTTGGCCCCTGCATCGTCCCGGCCTGAGACCTCACTCAGCCACGCCGGCCTTTTCCAGTCCTTCGAGAAAGATCGCGCTGTGGGCGAAGGCGCCGAGGTTGCGCCGCAGCAGGCCGAGCCGGATCGGCGGGCCGATATAGTTGCGCCTCCGGATGAAATCCTCGGCCTCCTCGCGCAGTCCGAGATGGCCGCAGCAACTGATGAGCGTGTTGTAGTGGCCTGAATACTCGGCGAAGGCCGCGACCGAGGCGCGCAGGAACGGCAGCGCCTCGGCAAAGCGCCGCGCGCCGAGCAGCGCCAGCCCATGCGTCGCTGTGTAGAGGCCCGCGAAACTGTCCGTCGGGCTCATGCGCAGGGCGGTCGAGGTCTCGCTGAGCGCCTCGTCGAAGCGGCCGGCGCGCAGCAGCACCCAGCCATGGATCATCCGCGCCAGCGCGAAGCTCGGATTCAGCATCAGGCAGGCCTGCAGTTCGGCCAACGCCCGCTCGTGCTGTCCCGCCGTGCTCAGGCTGAAGCCGAAGGTCATCCGCGCCCAGGGCTCGTTGGGATCGAGCAGCAGGGCGTCCTCGGCATGGAGTCGCGCCTGATCGTGGCCGGCGGTGCGGTCGATCCAGTAGCAATGCGTCGCCCACCATACCGCCCAGCTCAGGATGGCGTGGGCGCGGGCGTAGTTCGGATCGATCTCGATGGCCCGGCGCAGCAGGCGCTGGGCCTCCTCGTTCTGGCGGCGGCCCATCTTGATGATGAGCCCGATGGCGCGCACGACGAGGCCCCAGACATCGACGCTCTCAGGGGGGCGGCGCGAGGCGCGGTAGCCCTCCTCGGCATAGAGATGCGGCTCGATCGCGGCGACGACGTTCTGGGTGATCTCGTCCTGCACGTCGAAGATGTCGTCGAGCTGGCGGTCGTATTTCTCGGCCCAGATGTGCTTGCCGCTCTCGGCGTCAATCAACTGGCCGGTGATGCGGATGCGCCGCCCGGAGGCGCGCACGCTGCCTTCCAGGATGTAGCGCACCCCGAGTTCGCCGGCGGCGCGGCGAGGGTCGACCGGCTGGTTCTTGTAGACGAAGGAGGCGTTGCGCGCGATCACCAGCAGCCAGCGCAGCCGCGACAAAGCGGTGGTGATGTCCTCGGTCATGCCGTCGGCGAAGTATTCCTGCGAGGGCTCGTCGCTCAGGCTCAGGAAGGGCAGCACCGCGATCGAGGGCATGTCCTCGGGCAGGCGCGAGCGCTGCCTGCGCACGGCCGGCGAGGAGCTGCGCTGGATTTCGGAGATCAGCTCCAGCGTCGCGGCCTCGGGCTCGCAGCCGAACTCCCGGGCGATGGTCTCGACCAGACCCTCGGCATGGTTCAGCGCCGCCTGCCGGCCGTGGAAACGCGCCAGCGCCCGCAGCAGCAGGCGCTGCGGAGCCTCGTCGAGCGGGCTCAAGGCGACGAGCTTCTCGCAGGCCGCGACCGCGCGCGGGCCGTGACCGGCGTCGAGATGGCGCTCGCCGCAGCGCTGCATGACGCCGACCGCGACGCGCTGCAGCCGCGTCCGCTCCAGTTGCCGCCAGGTCTCGAAGCTCTCCTTGTTGATGTGCAGCCCGTCGAGGAAGCCGCCTTTGTAGAGTTCGGCCGCCTCGTCAAGATCGCTCAGATCGTCCGAGCCCGACAGCGCCAGGAACTCCCAGGCGTCGCACCAGATGCGGTTGCGGTCGAGCCTGACCGTGTGCTGGTCGATGATCAGAGGATCGACGGTGATCTGGGTGAAGTCGCGGCGCATGCGCAGCAGGCACTGGCGCAGGCTCTGGCGCGCCTGTCCCTCGCTGGAATCGCCCCAGATCAGCGTGGCAAGACGCTCACGCGTTTCCGAATGGCCGGGCTGCATGGCGAGATAGGCGAGCACCGCACGATGCCGCGCCGCCGACATCGCCAGTTCCGTCGCGTTGTCGCCGCCGAGGCTGACCGAAAAGCCGCCGAGCAGCGCGAGCCTGACGCGCAGATCGCCGCCGCCGCCGAGCGCCGCGGTGCTGCTGGCATGGGCCATGTCGAGGGAGTGCCGGGCCGGGTGTTCGTTCATCGCGAGGGCGCGCCAACGGGCGGACGTCCCGCCGGAGGCAAGGTTAGCGCGGATCGTGCGCTGCACAAGCGCGAGATTGCGGCATGCGGCTTAAGCCTTCATTCACGGTAAACTACGGCCCGGTTCAGCGCATTGCTGCTTGACCGCAGGTCGCGTCGCGGGAAGGCTTGACTGCCTCTGCGGGAGCCAAAGATCATGACGCGGAATGCAATCCTCGCTGGCCTTGCGATCGCGCTAACCTGCGGGCAGGCCGCCAGCGCCCAGCAGCCCGATCTGCTGGCCTGCCGGGGCCCGCTGGCGCGCGACGGCAGCGAGGTCGCGCTCGCAAAAGCCTTTGGCGCGAGCAATGTCACGCGCGCAGCGATCTCTGTCGGCGAGGGCATGACCGAGCCCGGCACGATCGTCTTCGCGAAAGACCCGAAGCGGCGCATCGACATCCTCTGGCATGACGGCGCAAGGCGCAGCCGGCCCGCGACCATCAGCGTCGCGCCGGGTTCGACATGGCGCATCGCGGTGCCTGATGCGGAGCCGCCGATCCGGCAGGGCATAAGCCTCGCGCAGGTCGAGGCGGCCAATGGCCGGCCCTTCGAGATCCTCGGCTTCGGCTGGGACCGAGGCGGCCATGCCGGCGACTGGAAGGGCGGCCGCCTCGCAAAACCCGATGGCGGCTGCGAATTGTCGCTGAGGTTCGAGCCCGAGCCCGGCTTCCTGGCGATGGACGCGATCTCGGGCGACCGGCCGTTCAGCTCGGCCGACGCGCGCATCCGCGCGGTGAAGCCGGTGGTGGTCGAGGTGCGGCTGGTCTGGCCGTGAGGAGCGGCGCCGCCCGGCCGCCACCAACGGATCGCGCCGCCAATCCCCGCAAAAATCGCTCTGGCGGCCGTTAACCGGGGATTGCGCGCCGTCTCGCCCCCCTCGCCGAATCCGCGCTTAGTATCCGCATCCGCCGCGGAGATCAGCGCCGGATGCAACGCCCTCATCACCAGACACCCCTGCTCCGCCCGAGCCCGGCCTTGCGGCTCGCCGCGCTGCGGCTGCGCTCGCGCCTCGCCGCCGACGCCTTCCTTGCGGCGCTCGACCGCTATCGCGCGCTCCGCGCCAAGCAGTTCGACCCGAACCAGCCGCGCGTGCCGGCGGGCAGCCCCGAGGGCGGGCAGTGGACCAGCGGAGAGGCTGGCGGAGGCGGTTGGCCGATCTTCGATGTTGGTCCGATCGATTTCGGACCGATCGAGCTTGCGCCGCTCGCTGCCGCCGCAGGCATCGGCCACAACAACGGCCCTTCGCTCGACGAGCCGCCGCAAATCCCGAAGGAGCCCCCGCCGGATCGCGGGAGCCGGCCCGCCAAGGCGAAGGAGGCGGCGAAGTGGCTGGGAAAGTTTGGAGCGCGCAAACTTCCTGTCGTCGGCGGCGTCGTTGTCGCGGTCGAGGCCGCACAGTGGCTACGGTCGGAATGGCCGTCGATCCGCTCCTATCGGGACAAACCGGCGACGTACGACGAACTTGTCCGGGGTGCGCAGGAAGCGCGGCCAGGCTATCACAGGCACCATGTGGTGGAGCATCAGTCTGCCAATGACGGCATTCCGCGTTCAATGATCGACGCGCCGGGGAACATCGTCAGCGTGCCGGTCTACAGGCATCGCGAGATTTCTGCCTAGTATCAGACGAAGAACAAGAATTATGGCTATCTATCGCCTCGGGACTATCTTCGAGGGAAAGACTGGTCTGAACGGCAGCGGATTGGCATGGCCGCGCTACGTCGAGCGGGAGTGCTGAAGCGATGAAAAAACACCCTCTAGTCGAGACGTCATCGGATGCGTTGGTGCTGCGCTTCGAAGATCTGTGCCTCCTCCAATACAGATCGCTAGAGCGAGAGGAAATTGCCGCTTATAATAGGAGATTGGATGAAATAGAATCGATCGTTGATGAATTGATGTCACGACCAGGCGATGAGCGGCGGCTCCTGCAACGATTTTACAACCACAAGAACGCGCAGGTCGCTCTCACCGCGGCTCACGCCAATCTGGCAATTGATTATGTTCGCGCCCGTAAGGTTTTCGAAGAGATTGCGGAGGACGCCATGGGCATCCAACAACTAGAGGCGGGCATGACGCTCGATAATCTTGACCGCGGCATTTACCTGCCGAAATAGATGCGATCTGCGTACTAGCCCTCCACCAGCCGCCGCGCGATCACCTGCGCCTGAATCTCCGCCGCCCCCTCGAAGATGTTCAAGATCCGCGCGTCGCAGAGGACTCGGCTGATCTTGTATTCGAGCGCGAAGCCGTTGCCGCCATGGATCTGGAGCGCGTTGTCGGCCGCTGCCCAGGCGACGCGGGCGCCGAGCAGCTTGGCCATGCCGGCTTCGAGGTCGCAGCGGCGTTCGGCGTCCTTTTCGCGGGCGGCGAAATAGGTGAGCTGGCGGGCGATCAGGATTTCGACCGCCATCATGGCGAGCTTGTCGGCGACGCGGGGGAAGGCGATCAGCGGCTTGCCGAACTGGATGCGCTCCTGCGCGTATTTCAGACCGAGATCGAAAGCCGACTGCGCCACACCTACCGCGCGGGCCGCCGTCTGGATGCGGGCGGCCTCGAAGGTTTGCATGAGCTGCTTGAAGCCCTGCCCCTCGACGCCGCCGAGCAGGTTGTCTCCCCTGACCTCGAAGCCATCGAAGGCGAGTTCGTATTCCTTCATGCCGCGATAGCCGAGCACCTCGATCTCGCCCCCGGTCAACCCTGCGACCGGAAACGGGTCCTCGTCCGTGCCGCGCGGCTTCTCGGCGATCAGCATGGAGAGGCCGCGATAGCCTTCCGCCGCCGGGTCGGTGCGGACGAGCAGCGTCATGATGTCGGCACGGACGGGGTGGGTGATCCAGGTCTTGTTGCCTGAGACCTTCCAGACAGCGGCGTCGCCTTGGCCGTCCTTCACGGCCTTGGTGCGCAAGGATGCGAGGTCGGAGCCGGTGTTGGGCTCGGTGAAGACGGCGGTCGGCAGCACCTCGCCGGATGCAAGTTTGGGGAGCCAATGCGCCTTCTGCTCGGGCGTGCCGCCGCAGAGGATCAACTCGGCGGCGATCTCCGAGCGGGTGCCGAGCGAGCCGACGCCGATATAGCCGCGGGAAAGTTCTTCGGAGACGACGCACATCGAGACCTTGGTCAAGCCCATGCCGCCGAACTCTTCGGGGATGGTCAGGCCGAAGACGCCGAGTTCGGCCATCTTCTCGACGACGTCCATGGGGATGTAGTCGTTCTTGAGATGCCATTCATGGGCGTGGGGCGTGACCTCCGCCGCGCAGAAGCGGGCCATCTCGGAGCGGATCGCTTCAAGGGTCTCGTCGAGGCCGGGGTCGCCGACGCTGGAGAGGCCGTCATTCTGGCTGAACAAAGCGACGAGCCGGGCGCGGTTTTCCGGCGTGTTGCCTTCGCCGATCAGCACCTCGGCGGCGTCGGAGCAGGCCGCCTCGACCGCTTTGGCCGAGACGCCGAGCGCGCCCAGCCGGACGATCTCGCCCTGTGACATCGGGATGCCGCCAAAAATCTGCGCAGCGTATTCGCCGGCGCCGATCCGGATGCAGTAATCCTCGATGGCGCCGTAGCGATCCTCCGCCTGCAGGCGCTCGCCATAAGCCTTGAGTTCGCGCAGCGCCATGACGTAGGTCGCGAGCCAGGACAGGCCGTGGGCGGCGTGCTGCTCGGCTTCGAGCCTCGCGGTCGAAATCCTGCCGTCGACGAGGACCTTCTGCCGAACGGCGGCGATCGCTTCCTGCAGCAGGGTCTCGAAGCCCGGCAGCGCGGCCGCGATCAGGGCGGTCGCGGTGGCGGGCGAGCTGGCAGGCGTCTGCGACTTCAGGGCGGCGTTGGCGCTCATGACGGTCTCTCCCCTTGTTGCGACGCAGCATAAGGCGAGTTGCGCGGAAACCGAAATCCCTCTTTTGGCGCGCGGCGGGCCGTCGCAGGCGCTACTTCCGGCTGGCCAGCACGACACCCAGGATCGTCACCGCCATGCCGAGGATCTGCAGCGGGGTCAGGGCCTCGCCAAACAGAATCCAGGCCTCGACCGCGACCAGCGCCGGCACCAGATAGAGGAAGGTCGAAACGCGCGAGATTTCGCCGCGCCGGATCATCAGCAGATAGAGCCCGACGCCGCCCAGCGAAAGCGCCAGCACCGACCAGGCCAGCACCAGCGCCATGGTCAGGTTCCAGTCGATCCGCATCGGCTCCAGCGCCCAGGCGACCGGCAAGGTCACCACGAAGGCCGTGACGTATTGCACCGCCGTCACCGTGCGCAGATCGCCCGTGACGATGCGGGCCTTCTGGTAGAAGGAGCCAAAGGTGACCGCGAACATGCCGGCGACATTGACGGCGACCGGGATGAGCACGGCCCAAAGCGCTGCGGGCGCGACGCCGGCGAGCTTCGGCTGGAGCACGAGCGCGATGCCGACGAAGCCGGCGAGGATGCCGAGCCAGCGGACGGGCGTGATCCTTTCGCCGACCAGCATGGGCGCAAACAGCGCGGTCAGGATCGGCTGAAGGCCGGCGATCAGCCCGGAGATGCCGGTCGGCAGGCCATGCCGCACCGCCCACCAGACGCCGCCGAGATAGGCTGCGTGGATCAGCACGCCGGTGACGACGCAATCGAGGATGGCGCGGCGGCCTCGCGGCCAGGGCGCGCCCATCGCCAGGGCCACCGCCGTGATCGCCAGAGCGGCGCAGGCATAGCGCACGACGAGGAAGGTCAGCGCATCGGCATGGAGCGCCGAATAGCCCGCTACGATCCAGCCCGAAGACCAGAGCAAGGTGAAGAGCACGGGTACGAAGCGCAGGAAGAGCGGGGTGTTGAGCATGGATCGCCTGTTCGTGGCGATGCTCTACCCTGCCTGTGCCCACCGCGACAGCGCGCCGACGCCAGCCCCCCATGTCCGCGACGATACAGCGAGGTGCAAGCCGGAAACGATGAACGCCGCAGCGAGAGACACTCGCTGCGGCGGCCAAGGATATCCGGATGTGAAGACCGTCAGGCGACGATGCGCCCATCCGGGGTGTAGCGATCGACGGCGTCGGGCAGATCGCGCGACAGCCTCGCCAGAAGCTCGGCTCGCGAGAGGCCGGTGCGCGTTTCGAGATCATCGAGAACGTCGGAGCCGATCGTCTGCTCGAGATCGGAGCCCGAAATCTGCTGGTTGGGGCCGTTGCGGACCCAGGATTCGGCGGTCTCGCCCCGGCCGCCCTGCCTAAAGCGCTCGATCAGCTCGCTGAGCCCGCCGCCGAGCAGGCCGCCGAGGCCGCCGGGCGCGCCGCGCTGGTCGCCCAGCGCCCTGTCGAGGCCGGGAGGCGCGCCTTCAGGCGCCCGACCGCCCTGCGCGCCCCCGAACCATTCGGCGAGCTTGTCACGGTTCTGGAAGCCGGCCACGGCCAGCAGGCCGAGCAGCGCCGTCATCGACGGAAAGCCGTTATTGCTCATCAGTCTTCTCCCTGAGAGGAACCGCGCTCACGCGCTGCGGCGGCTCATCATCGACCAGACGGTCAGGACGATGATCGCGCCGACGACAGCGCCGATGAAGCCCGCGCCCTGCCCTGCCGAGTACCAGCCCAGCGCCTGGCCGAGATACGTCGCGACGAACGCGCCGACGATGCCGAGGATCGTGGTCAGGATGAAGCCAGACGGCTCGTTGGAACCCGGCGAGATGAACTTAGCGACGAGTCCGGCCAGAAAGCCGATCACGATCGTCCCGATGATGCCCATGATAAATCCCCCGTCACGTTCGAAAGGCCGGCGAGCCAACGCCGGTGCGGTGGCGCGATGCCGACCGCAGGGTTCAAACGAGTGCGAGGGACGAATGTTCCGGGCGGCAGGCGATTGCTGCGCCTGCCGCGACGACAGCGGCAGATCGAGGCCGCTGCTCACATCGAGAGCGCCTCGACCACGTCCTCATAGGTCCGCAGGCCCGTGCGCGGCGCATAAACCAGCACGGACATGTTGCCGGGCGCGTGCTCGTTCTTCCACATCTTGTGATGGGCGAGCGGGATCTTGTCCCAGGGGAAGACCTCGGACATGCAGGGATCGACCCGGCGGTCGATGACGAACTGGTTGGCGGCGCTGGCCTGCTTGAGATGGGCGAAATGCGAGCCCTGCACGCGCTTCTGCCGCATCCAGACATAGCGGGCATCGAACGTGATGTTGAAGCCCGATGTGCCGGCGCAGAACACGATCATGCCGCCGCGCTTGGCGACGAGGCAGGAGACCGGGAAGGTCGCCTCGCCGGGATGCTCGAAGACGATGTCGACGTCCTTCTTGCCGGTGATGTCCCAGATCGCCTTGCCGAACTTGCGCGCCTCCTTCACCCAGGCGTCGTATTCGGGCGAGTTGACCGTCGGCATCTGGCCCCAGCAGTTGAAGTCCTTGCGGTTGATCACGCCCTTGGCGCCGAGGCCCAGCACATAGTCGCGCTTGCTCTCGTCGGAGATGACGCCGATCGCGTTGGCGCCCGAGGCTGCGCAGAGCTGCACGCCAAAGACGCCCAAGCCCCCGGACGCGCCCCAGATCAGGACGTTGTCGCCGGGCTTGATGGTGTGCGGAGCGTGGCCGAAGAGCATGCGGTAGGCGGTGGCCAGCGTCAGCGTGTAGCAGGCGGCCTCCTCCCAGGAGAGGTGTTTGGGCTTCAGCATGAGCTGGCGCGACTGGACCCGGCAGAACTGGGCGAAGGAGCCGTCGCCCGTCTCGTAGCCCCAGATGCGCTGGGAGGAGGAGAACATCGGGTCGCCGCCATTGCACTCCTCGTCGTCGCCGTCGTCCTGGTTGCAGTGGACGATAACCTCGTCGCCGACCTTCCAGCGCTTCACCTTCGACCCCACCGCCCAGACGATGCCCGATGCGTCGGAACCGGCGATATGGAAGGGACCCTTGTGGACATCGAAGGGCGAGATCGGTTGGCCCAGACCTGCCCATATCCCGTTATAGTTGACCCC
Source organism: Rhizobiales bacterium CCH3-A5 (assembly GCA_001556025.1). Classification (GTDB taxonomy): domain Bacteria; phylum Pseudomonadota; class Alphaproteobacteria; order Rhizobiales; family Beijerinckiaceae; genus Allobosea. The sequence goes on along the minus strand of LSIB01000139.1, from coordinate 9,774 downwards.
GCCGGCCATCACGAGCAGCAGCACTTCTTCCTCGCCGATCGCCCAGGTCGGCAAAACCTCGACCTGAAAGCTCTCCTGCGGCGGGCCGTGGCGCTCGCGCCGGATCGCCCAGGCGTACATGTTGGCAGGGACGTGGCCGAGGGGCGGCAGTTCGCCGAGTTCGTAGAGATCCTTGAGCGGCGCGGCGCCGGTCTGCGTCGACATGGTCGTCTCCCTCGTTGTCAGCCTGCGGATCAGCGTCCGCTTGTTTCAGATCCGGCGGCCCGGCTGAGGATGATGCAGTCTCATGCTGCGGCGCGCCATAGGTCTATGGAATTATGCCGCAGTGCAAAAAACAAGTGGCAATCTGCGTCGCCAGGTCGATCCCGCGACCAATCGCTTAACCGAATGAGGTGATGATGCAGCCGTGACAGCGGTCATGGAAGGGGGGACGCCAGTGCGCATGCTGCTTTCGATGGTCGGCATTCCCGACATGCCGACATTGCACATGATCACGCTGATCGCGCTCGCGGTCACCAGCGCGATCATGCTCGGCTGGCTCGCCGACGGCATTCTCGGCGATGGGGGCTTCGGCCTCGTCCTGAACGGAGTGCTGCTGCTGGCCGGCGCGGTCATCGGCGCGATCGTCTGGCGCAGGACCGGGTACAATGTCAGCATCGGCCAGCCTGCCGCCACGGCGCTGGCCGCCGCAAGCTCCGCACTGACGACGCTCGTGCTGGCCGGAACGATCAGGCGGCTGGTCTGACGCTGTCGGCCCGATGCTCCGCCGCCCTCAGACCGGACGCGAGGCCGCCAGCATATAGTTCACGTCCATGTCGCGCGCGGCCGACCAGCGGTCGGAGAGCGGGTTGTAGACGACGCCGGTTTCCGCCCCGAGATCGAGCCCGTTGGCGGCGGTAGCGGCCTTGAGCTCGTCGGGCGTGACGAATTTGTTCCAGTCATGGGTGCCGCGCGGCAGCCAGCGCAGGACATATTCCGCGCCGACGATGGCGAGCGCGTAGGATTTCAGCGTCCGGTTCAGCGTCGCCATGACGAGCAGACCGCCGGGCTTCACCGCCTGGCAGCAGGCCGCGACGAAAGCCTCGACATCGGCGACATGCTCGACCACCTCCATCGCCAGCACGATGTCGAAGCGTCCGCCATTGGCGACGACCGTCTCGATCGCCTCCTGCCGATAGTCGATCGCCAGCCCCGACTTCTCGGCATGGGCGCGGGCGACCGCGATGTTCGTCGGCGCGGGATCGAGCCCGGTGACGCTCGCGCCGAGGCGCGCCAGCGGCTCCGACAGCACGCCGCCGCCGCAGCCGATATCGACGAGGCTCAGGCCATCCAGCGCACGCAGCGACCTCGTATCGCGTCCGAAGCGCTCGCAGGCGAGATCGCGGATGAAGCTCAGGCGGACGGGATTGAACTTGTGCAGGACCGCCATCGGCCCCTTCTGATCCCACCAGGTCTTCGCCATCGCCTCGAAGCGGGCAACTTCGGCCGGGTCGATCGTCTGCCCGCTTGCATGCGCCGTCGCCGCCATGGCCTGATTCCCTGTTGATGGCCCGCCGTCGCGCCTCGCATTGACAGGCCGGCCGCTGCCCGTCATCTACACCCGCCTCGCGCCCGGCGCGAGGGTGACCTTTCGTCCCGGCCTCCATGCCGGGACTTTCGATATGAGAGCCTCTGGACCGCCATGGCCCGTCTGGTGATGAAATTCGGCGGCACCTCCGTCGCGACCGTCGAGCGCATCAAGAACGCCGCCCGCCACGTCAAACGCGAATTCGACGCCGGCCACGAGATCGCGGTCGTCGTCTCGGCCATGTCCGGCAAGACCAACGAGCTTGTCGGCTGGTGCAAGGAGGCCTCGCCGCTGTTCGACCAGGCGGAATACGACGTCGTCGTCGCCTCGGGCGAGCAGGTGACGTCGGGCCTGATGGCGATCGTGCTGCAGGAGCTCGGCCTGCCCGCCCGTTCCTGGCAGGGCTGGCAGATCCCGCTTTACGGCTCGGACGCGCATGGCTCGTCGCGGATCGAGGCGGTGGAGCCTGCCGGCATCCTCGCGGGCTTCGATCGCAACCGCGAGATCGCGGTCTGCTCCGGCTTCCAGGGCGTCCATGCGCAATCCGGCCGCATCGTCACGCTCGGGCGCGGCGGCTCCGACACCAGTGCAGTGGCATTGGCGGCGGGGCTGAAGGCCGACCGCTGCGACATCTACACCGATGTCGACGGCGTCTACACCACCGACCCGCGCGTGGTGCCCAAGGCCAAGCGCATGGAGCGCGTCTCCTTCGAGGAGATGCTGGAGATGGCCTCGCTCGGCTCAAAGGTGCTGCAGGTGCGCTCGGTCGAGATCGCCATGGTCCAGCGCGTGCCGACCTATGTGCGCTCCTCCTTCGACGACCCCGACAATCCCAAATCCGGCACCCTCATCTGCGACGAGGACGACATCGTGGAACAGCAGATCGTCACCGGCATCGCGTTTTCGCGCGACGAAGCCCAGCTCACGCTCCGGCGTGTCGCCGACAAGCCTGGCGTGGCGGCGGCCATCTTCGGCCCGCTCGCCGACGCCAACATCAATGTCGACATGATCATTCAGGTCGTCTCCGACGACCAGGCGACGACCGACATCACCTTCACGGTCCCGACCGCCGACTACGAGCGGGCGAAGACCCTGCTGGAAAGCCGGCACGACCAGATCGCCTACCAGTCGCTGCAGGGCGCGACCGACGTGGTGAAGATCTCGGCCATCGGCGTCGGCATGAGGAGCCATGCCGGCGTCGCGGCCCGCGCCTTCCGGGCATTGGCCGAGAAGGGCATCAACATCCGCGCCATCACGACCTCGGAGATCAAGTTCTCCGTGCTGATCGACGCGGCCTATACGGAGCTTGCGGTGCGGACGCTGCATTCGCTCTATGGGCTGGACGCGGCCTGAGGCGCACTGAGACCAGCCGCTTCGATCCGACGGGGCGGCGGCTAGCCGGCCACGCCATAGGCCGAGAGCACGGGGTCGATCTCGAACTCGTGCGCCAGAAAATCGATCATCGCGCGGACTTTCGGGGCCAGAAAGCGGCGCGACGGGTAGACGACATGCGTCGGCAGCGGGCTGGGCTCGAACTCGGACAGGATCACGACCAGACGGCCGGATGCGATCTCGTCGCTGAAATGCCAGATCGGCACCACGCCGATGCCGATGCCGCGCAGGACTCCCTCGCGCACACCCTCCGAATTGTTGACCCGGAAGCGACCAGAGACATGGACGCCGACCGGTCCCGCCGCGCCTGAAAACTCCCAGCGGGCGCCGGTCGCCAGTCGCGAATAGACGATGCAGTCATGGTCAGCGAGGTCGCCGGGATGAGCCGGCGCGCCACGCGCGGCGAGGTATGAGGGCGCCGCGACCGTGACCCGTCGCGTCATGCCGATGCGCTTTGCGATCAGCCCCAGATCGGTGATTTCACCGATGCGGATGGCCAGATCGACGCCCTCCTCGACCAGATCGGTGAAGCCGTCGTTCATGATCAGGTCGATCGCCACGTCGCCATAGCGCTCCAGGAAAGCCGGCAGGCGCGGGACGATATGGAGGCGGCCGAACACGACGGGACAGGCGAGGCGCAGCGTTCCGCTGGGCGCGCCGCGAAGCCGGCCGACCGAGCCCAAAGCCTGCTGGACGCTGTCGAGCGCCTGACGCGCCTGCTCGTAAAGCACGCGGCCGTCATCGGTCAGCGTCAGCGCGCGCGTCGTCCTTTGGAACAGCAGCGCGCCGAGCTGGTCTTCGAGGGCCGCGATCTGGCGCGAGACCGTCGGCTGGCTGGTGTTGAACTCGGCCGCGACGGCGGTGAAGGAGCCGGCCTCGACGACGCGAACGAAGGTGCGGAAGAGGGCGAGCAGATCCGACATTCATACACTCTACGTATCAATCTTCTGCGATCAAGCCGCGTTATCGCAATCGAGCGAATGAAGCATGGTCGGGGCATGGACGACGGCGAGGCCGCCGCCCGGCAACCCGGAGACAGACCATGACCAAGTTCACGCTTCACACCGTCGAGACCGCGCCCGCCGCCGCCAAGGAGCCCCTCGCTGGCATCGAAAAAGCCTGGAACTTCATCCCCAACCTTCACCGCACCCTGGCCGAGAGCCCTGTCGCCCTGCAGGCCTATGATGCCTTGTTTGCGCTGGTCGCCAAGACCAGCTTCACCTCCGCCGAACAGCAGGTCGCCTTCATGGCGATCAACGTTTTGAACGAGTGTGAATACTGCACGGCGGGCCATTCGGTGCTGGCCAAGATGGCCGGCGTCGAGCCCGACACGATCACGGCCCTACGCGACGGCGCCCCGCTCGCGGACGCGCGCCTGCAGGCGCTGCGCAGCTTTGCCGAGCGCATCGTCGCCGAGCGCGGCTTTGCCGGCGACGACGCGGTCGATGCCTTCATCGCGGCGGGCTTCAGCAAGGCGCAGGTGCTGGAACTGGTGGTGATCGTCGCGACGAAGACGATCTCGAACTACGTCAACCACCTGACGCACACCCCGCTCGACGACTTCATGACGCAGACCAAATGGACCGCGCCGCGAAACCGCAAGCAGGCCGCCTGATCCTGCCGGCCGGCGGGCACTCGCCCCCGGCCGCTCTCTTTTCCCCGGAGCGGAACCATGACCCTCAAGACCGAACTCGATGACTTTCGCAGCGCGTGGACGCAGCGCGTCGGCCCACAAATCGCCAACCTCGTCGCCGGCGATATCGACGATCTGCGCGGCTCCGGATTGCTGGACGGGGTCGCGCGCCCCGGCGATATCCTTCCCGCCCTAGTGTTGCCCAACGCTGTCGGCGAGACCGTCGACCTGAGAGCCCTGGCCGCGCTGGGCCCGCTCGTCATCAGCTTCTATCGTGGAGGCTGGTGCCCCTACTGCAATCTGGAACTGCGCAGCTACCAGCAACGGCTCGGTGACTTCGACAGGCTTGGCGCGACGCTGGTGGCCGTCTCGCCGGAGACGCCCGACGACACGCTCGATACGGCGCAGAAGAACGCGCTGGCCTTCGAGGTGCTGTCGGATGTCGAAGGGCGACTGGCCGATGCGCTGGGTATCCGCTTCCAGCTCACACCCGCGATCCGGGCCCTCTATGAAAAGTTCGGCCATGACCTGCCAACGCGCAATGGCGATGGCCGCTGGTCGCTGCCGATGCCGGCGACGTTCATCGTCGCCAAAGGCGGCGTGATCGCCAGCGTCTTCGCCGATCCCGACTATCGCACGCGGCTCGACCCGGAACAGGCGCTTTCCGCCGTCGCCGCGCTTTCAGCCGCAGACGCCCTTTGAAAAGGATCGAGATCATGTCCTATCCGACATTCGAACCGGCAAGTCGGCCCGGCTGGCGTCCCCGGCTCCCGACGATACTGCGCCAACCCATCTCGGTCGGCTTCGCCCTGGGACTGCTCGCGGCGCTGATCTGGGGTGGCTATCTGGCGCTGGCGCGGGCCGGCGTCGCAGCCGGCCTCGCCGCGAGCGACATCGCCTTCATTCGCTACACGGTCGCAGGCGTCGTCATGGCGCCGTGGCTGCTGGCACATCGGCCGGCGACGCTCGCCGGCGTCGGCTGGCGGCGGGGCCTCATCCTGGCCACGCTGGTCGGTCCTCTGTTCATCCTCATCGGCGTCGGCGGCTACAGCTATGCGCCGCTCGCTCACGGCGCCGTGCTGCAGCCGGCCGCCCTGACGCTGGCCGGGATGGGGCTCGCGGCGCTGGTGCTCGGCGACCGCCTGACCCGGGCGCGGCTCGCAGGAGCCCTGGTCATCGTTCTCGGGCTCGCCGTGATCGCAGGGCCCGGCCTGCTGAATGGCGGGGCGCTGACGCCGCTCGGCGACGCCATGTTCGTCGCCGCGGGCCTGATGTGGGCAGGGTTCACGGTTCTGACGCGCCGCTGGGGCATCGCGCCGCTGGCCGCCACTGCTGCCGTCTCTGTGCTGTCGGTGCTGATCTACGGGCCGCTCTATCTCGGTTTCGTCGGCGTGGAGCGCCTGCTTGCCCAGCCCCTGAGCGTCCTCGTCCCGCAGATCGTCGTGCAGGGGCTGCTGTCGGGCGTCGTCGCCGTGATCGCCTTTTCGGCGGCGGTCCAGCGCTTGGGCGCCGGACGGGCGGCGGTGTTTCCCGCGCTCGTGCCGGCCGTCGCCATCGTCCTGGGTATTCCGATCGCGGCCGAATGGCCGACATCGCTTCAGATGCTCGGCCTCGGTATCGTCACGTTGGGGCTCGTCCTTGCGGCAGGCTTGGTGCGGCTGCCGATGCTGGTCGGCCCTTCCCCGGCGACAGGCGCGCCTGCGTTTACCGCGATCCGCTCAAACGGGGGTTGACTTAAGGAGAGCGGAGCGGGCGACTATGAGCCGAAAGCGGAGGACGCAACGCTCATGAACCCCAACCTGCGCCACGCGCGTCCTGGACGATGCGCGCCTGTCGTCGCACTGGTCGCGATGCTGGCCGGGGCCTCACTACCGGCCATGGCCGAGGACCGCGCCGGGCTCGTCTCGGCCTTGCAGGGCAGCGTCAGTGCGCAGCTCGGCCCGGCGCGGCGCGACCTCGCCGCGACCGACCCGGTCTTCGTCGGGGACCGCGTCGCGACCGGGGCGGGCGCGCGGGCCAATATGCGGCTCGGCACGCAGACCACGCTGAAGCTCGGCGAGAAGGCGAGAGTCACGATCGACAGGTTCATCACGGCAGCCGGCGGCACGATCACACTTGGCACGGGCGCGCTGCTGCTCGACCGCGAGCCCGCCGCAGGCAATGGCGCGATCGAGATCCGCTCGGCCTATGGCCTGATCGCGGTGCGCGGCACGCAGGTCTTCGCCGGCCCGAGCAACGGCGTCTTCGGCGTATTCGTGGCGCGCGGCCGCGTCTCGGTCAGGGCCGCCGGCCGCGAGGTGATGCTGCTGGCCGGCGAGGGGGCCGACATTGCGAGGCCCGGCTCGCCGCCCGGTCCGGTGCGCCGCTGGGGACAGGCGCGCATCGCGGCCGCGCTCGCGCAGGTCAACTGAGTGAGCGAGCCGCAATCCCTCGCCGGGATGCTGGGCGCGACCGCGCTGTTCGGCGGGCTTGCGCCGGAGGTGCTGGCGGCCTGCGCCGAGCCGTTCCGCACGACCAGCTACGGCCAGGGCCAGATGCTGTTCAACCGGGGCGATGCGGGAGACCGGCTGCTGCTCGTGGGCGAGGGCCGCGTCCGGCTCGCGGTGACGACCGAGGACGGGCGCGAACTCAGCGTGCGCCACGCCGTCAAGGGCGATCTGCTCGGCGAAATCGCGGCGCTGGACGGCGGCACGCGCTCGGCCGATGCGGTGGCGATCACGCCCGTCATCGCCCATGTGCTGACACGGGGCTCGCTGCTGCACCTGATCGAGCGGCACCCGGCCATCGCCACGGGCGCGATCGCCCTGCTTTGCCGCCGGCTGCGCGAGACGACCGACCAGATGGAGGGCATCGCGCTGTTCTCAATCGAGGTCAGGCTCGCGCGCTTCCTGCTCATGGGTCTCGCCGGCCGCGAGCCACCGGCCGGCAAGCGGATCCCGCTCGACATGGCGATGTCGCAGGGCGAGCTGGCGCAGTTGCTCGGCGCGAGCCGGCCCAAGGTGAATGCGGCGCTCGGCGCGCTCGAACAGGCGGGCGCGATCAAGCGGACCTCCGACCGGATCTTCTGCGACCCGGCCCTGCTCGCCGGGCTTGCCGGCGTCGCGGATGGCTGAGCGCCGCCGGCGGCTGCCGCCCGCCATCCTGGCCGGACTCTGCGCCGGGCTCGTCGTCGCGTTGGCCGGGCTGTTTCAGCCGACGACATGGCGAGAGCGCGTTTTCGACGGCATGCTGGCGACTGTCGCGCATGTCAGGCCGGTCGGCGTGGCCCAGTCCTTCGTTCTCGTCGACATCGACACCGCAAGCCTGTCCGCCATCGGTCCCTGGCCCTGGCGGCGCGAGGTGATGGCGAAACTGGTGACCGCCATCGCACAGGCCGAGCCAGCCGCGGTCGCACTCGACATCCTGCTGGCGGAGCCAGATTCGCGCTCGCCGGCAGCGCTGGCGCGCAGCCTCGCGGCGGAGACCGGCCGGGCCGATCTCGGCGCCCTGGCGCAGACGCTGGTCGATGGCGATGTGGCGCTGGCCGATGCGCTGACGCTGGCTCCGGTCGCGCTCGGCTATGTGCTCGATCCGCGCGGCAGAACGGAGATGCCGGAAACGCCGATCCTGAGCCGCGACGGGGCAAGCTTCGGGACGCTCTGGCCCTCCACCGGCGCGACCGGCCCCCCTGCCGATCTCGCGCGGCCGGCGGCCGGACATGGCGTGCTCTCGCTGCCGGGCGATGGCGATGGGCTGGTGCGGCGCGCGCCGCTGATGGTGTCGATCGCGGGCGCGGTCCGGCCCGGGCTGGCGCTCGAGGCGCTGCGGCTGGCGCAGGGTGCGTCAGCCTATCTCGTCGCTGGCGACCCCGCCCGCCTCAGCGTCGGCCCGCTCGACCGGCCCGTTCCTCGCGATGGGATGCTGAGGCTCGCGCCGCTTCCGCTCGGCTCAGAGCCGAAAACACTCTCGGCCGCGACCCTGCTGGACGGGCGCGTCGACGCGTCCGTGCTCAAGGATGCGACGGTGTTCGTCGGCGGATCGGCTGCCGAACTCGGCGGTTTGCGGGCGAGCGCGAGCGGCCCGCTGGTCTCCTCGGCCCGGATCCAGCTCGACGCCGCACGACAGTTCGCCGCCGGCATCGTGCCGATTCGGCCGGCCCATGCGGGCACGCTCGAACTCGGCCTCGGGGCCGTGTTGTCGGGCCTCGCGATCCTGCTGGCGCGGCGGCTGCGCCCGCTGCTGGCGGGAGCGATTCTGGCAGGCGCCTGCGCTTTGCTCGTTGTCGCGGCACTTGCCGCCGCGGCCGGCGACCGGCTCTACGACCCGTCCCTGCCGCTCGTCGCGGCGCTCGCGACCTTTGTCGTCACCGCTCTCTGGACCTTCTCGGAAGCCCGCCTGCGCGAGGCGCGGCTGCGGCGGCGCTTCGAGCAGCATCTCGCGCCAGGCGTGGTCGAGCGCATCATCGCCGACCCGACCAGCCTCAAGCTCTCGGGCGAGCGCCGCGTCGTGACCGCGATGTTCACAGATATCGAGGGTTTCACCGCGATGACGCGGCGGATCGAGCCCGAGACGCTGGTCGCGGTGCTCGACGGCTATTTCGGCGGCGTCACCGCGATCGTCGTCGCCCATGGCGGCACGGTCGACAAATTCGTCGGCGACGCCGTGCATGCCCTGTTCAACGCGCCGCTGGACCTGGCCGAGCATCCGCGCCGCGCCGTCGCCTGCGCGGTCGCGCTGCTGGTGTGGACGGAGGCCTATCGACGTGAGAGCCTCGCCAGCGCAGCCGGGCTCGGGCGGACGCGGATCGGCGTCGAGACCGGCCCGGTGATCGTCGGCGACGTCGGCTTCGGCGAAAAGCTCGACTACACCGCTCATGGCGATGCGGTGAACACCGCGTCCCGTCTCGAGGCGCTGAACAAAAAATTCGGTTCGTCGATCTGCGTCGGTCCTGCGGCGGCTGCGCTCTGCGCGCCCGGCGAAGTCAGGCTGCTGGCGCGCGCCGAGATCGCCGGGCTCGGCGAACTGGATGTGTTCACGCCGTCGAAAGACCCACCCTGAGCCGCCCTCGCCCGTGATCGCGCATGAAGCGAACCCCGGCACCTCAGCGCCGGAGTTCTTTCTTCATGCCGGATCAGGGAGCGCGTCCCGCTTCAGCAATCGCCCGGGTTGGAGCACCAGGCCTGGCCGATGCGGGTGCGGGGGC
>LSIB01000138.1 GCA_001556025.1 Rhizobiales bacterium CCH3-A5 | reverse complement strand
CGTCTCGTCATATCCGCTCCTGTTCACGGCAATCATGCCGCGTTCAGGCCGAAAATCCACCTACGCCCGCTGTCCAGATTTCCCGAGCCAGCTCTCTTGGGTGGGAAAGAAGGAAGAGTCAGGCTCCTACACGGATGAAAAGGTAAGCGGGTTAAGAGTGCGTGTCCGAAACATCCAGATAGACGGGACGGAGATCGTTCGTGACATCTTCCGAGACCACGCCAAGTCTAACGCCCGCTTTCAAGATTACTTCCTTGGAGAGATTTTCGTCGAGCCGAGCGCATTGGTGCCGAACGCGCGCCGGGACGGTTTTGAGGAGGACGCCGCATGGAAACGCGTGCGCACCGAGATTGCCACGATTGTAAAGCAGCTTGGTCGTGAAGCTCACACCGTCTCTAAGCAGGGCCAACTCTCGGTCGACGCTCTGAAAGGGAACTTGGCGACGGCGAAGAAGGAGCTCAAGGCGCTTCAGCGATCCAACTTCAATGATGCGGATCGCGTGATTAAGCTTTCCAAGAACGTGACCACTTACCAAGCCCGAGTGGCGAAAGGACTATTGGGCGCTCCCTTGGAGACCGCAGCCGAGCTCCAGGCAATCAGCTCTGCTCTGACCGATATTAAGCAGGAGGCGCTCTCGCATGTTGGAGGAGCCGCGGCCAATGTTGACCGTGAAAAGATTCAGCAGGAAGCGAGAGACGAGTTTCTTCAAGAGATCCTGAATGTACTCGAAGATGCCTTGTCGCCCGGATGCTACGCGTCTGCCCGAGAGGCCTTAGTCGAGGAGTTTGGGGAGGAATAGCCTTACATGGTCGAGGACGGCTTGCTGCTCGATCACCCTGAAGGTTCGGCGAGTTGATGGATCGGAGCCGTCGGATCCAGGAACAGGCCAACCCCCGATGAGCCATCCAGATGACCTGGCGCTGCCTGCCGATGCGAAGGCCATCGACGTCCTGACCGACGCGGCCGCGCCCGAAAAGGCGCAGGAGTGGCGAGAACTGCGCCAGCGCTATGAGATCACGTTACACGTATTGGCCGACCGGAAGGGTGTGACGCTGCGGGCCCGGCGTCGACGAATCGAGTTCGACAACAAGACGATGACCTGGCTCTGGTTGTTGGGGTTCGGCGGGTGGCGCGCCTTTCGTCTGCACGGGCCGCATCTGTTCTGGCGCAGCCTGACCGGCGGAGCCATCGATGGAGAGCTGAGAAAGGCCGACCTGACATATGCCGAGGCCGAGGGCGACCTCGGGGCCGTTCTCTACGCCGTGCGCGATTTCGCCGATCTGGACACCGTCGACGCAGACGGTTTCTGGCCCCAAGGCGTTCCGCGCCCACAGGTCGACAAGAACGGCCTCAATGTCGAGCAGCAAGCGGCTTTCGATCTGATCATGATCGCAACAGCCTACATGCTGCTGCACGAGGTTCGTCACGTCATGTTCAACGCTGACGGCGGCCGACCCTCGAACCCCGAAGAGGAGCTCGCATGCGATGCGTTCGCGTGCGGATTCCTTCTCGAAGGGATCGGCGCTTACGTGACGACCCCGGGTGAGGATGCGCAGACGGTGCTGGCCAAGCGGGCGGCCGGGATCGCCCTCGGCGCTTATGCGCTCTATAAGTTCACGCCCGAGAGGGGGCGAGGACGATCTGACGATTACCCGCCGGTCGCCGACCGCTTGGACGCCCTATTCCCGCGGGTCGACTTGCCAGAAGACCATTGGTTTTGGGATTTCGCGGCGTCGCTGCTTGTCGCCGTCGTTGTTGATCGGCATCGCGGGGCTGAGATGCCTCCTCTTGCCGGAGTGAAGCTCTGCCATGCGTTAGTGGACGTTCTCCGGGCGCGCTATGGCGCCTAGTCTGAACTCAGTAGGATGGGTCGTTCACCGCGAGCAGAAGCTTATCGGCCAAGCCCCAGAAGCGCGCCGACGCGATTCCGTAACGTCGCAAGTCGGAGTTTCCGATCTCCACGAACTCGCTCAGACGATGGAGGTTTTCAGCGACGCCGAGCGCCTCGGTCTCGAAACCTTGTCGAAGGGCAGGAGCGTGCCTGCGAAGCGCGTCGCAGGACGGTCCGTCGCCGTGACGGACGACGTTGGCGACCAGAATCAGCTCTCGCAGAACGGAGGCGTCACCTCGCGTGTGCAGATCCAGGGCCCGAGCGGTCGCGAGCTCCTCGACTAGGAGCGCCAGAGGCGCGGCTGCGATGTGCCGAGCGTCTTTGTCTGGCAGGCCCTCACGCGCCCAGGTTCGGACCTGACGCTCAAAAAGCCCTGCCAGCGCCAGAGCGTTGGATCGGCGAACCTCACGCCCCGTGTGCTGATTGACCTCCGCCGCCAAGCGGTCGAAGGCGTCGCCATCCTCCGGCGCATCGAACTGAACCGAAAACTGCTCGAGCCCGGGCGAGATCACACGCCGATAGAAGCGATCGATGTTGGCCTGAAAGAGGCGCGGGAGGCGCTCGGCGGCTACGCCAACTGAGAGACCGGGCTGAAACGCCTCGACGGTCACGGACCAGCCCCCTGGAGGTGATCCAGATAGCCATCACAGCCGGTGAAATACCCGTCGAGACCGTTCATGACGTCGGCGAGTTGCGCCAAATCGAGTTCCTCGTGCGCCAGCGGGATCGGGTTGCCTTGGCGATCGACTGGATACCGGTAAGAGAAAGAGCCTGGATCGACCTTGGCGAACTCGCCCACGATCCGCGCCACGACCGGATCGGTCTGATCTGGGTCGTCATGGCCGTAACGCTCCAGCGTCTGGGCGAACGTGGACCAGAGCACCGAGAGGTCATGCGTCTTCCAGTTGGCGTCGATGCCGACCGTCCGGCCATAGGTGGCGATGAGGTACTTTAGCGAAAGTTCGATGAACTGCCGGTAGTTGAAGACGATCGGATAAACGAGCGTGTCGCGGTCAAACCCGGATTGCGTCGACTGTTGAACAAGGAGGTCGGCCGCGTTCTTGTAGCCCGTCATCATGAGGACCGTGCGTCCGTGCCCGAAGCGATCGATGTACGCATTGCCGCGCGGATCCACAGAGCGAGTGAACGGCCGGTCACTTTCGCGAGGCCACCGGAACGGGCGATTGAGGATCGACTCGAAGCTCTCTTCAGACATACGCCATCATCTTACAAGGAGAGAGCGCCGAGGAGCGGCTTTACAGGCGGGCGCGCGGCGCGTGTGTGTAGATTTCCAGCGGGTCGCACCCTGGCGGGTGATTGGCTCTCTTTCGGCATGCCTCCGCGTAGAGTATCGGAGTGCGACTGCGGTATCGGCATGCGACGGCTATGGCCGTGCGTCCGAGCATTCTGCCTTGAAATGGCCGATTGCTGTCGAAAGCTGGTGGTACGCCAAAAATTCGCAAAGCGCGGAAAAAATCAGCAGATTCAGCAGCCCTCTTTTTTGTCGGTCTCGTTGTCGGGCACCGGCGTAGTAGAATCGGCGATTGCGCTTATTTTACAGGCCGTTACTCTGCATCTGAACAATAGAGTGGGAGTGAGCTGAAACATCAGCTATTGGCCGCCGCCCGTTCGGACGGCGGCCTGCGACCGGCTATTATCTCAATGCCTGCGCGATGGTTTCGCCAAACGGCGTCGTCGGGCGACCGATCAGGCGCGAGAGCTGGCGCGAACCGTCGAATAGCGCGCCTTGCGCCGCGGCGGCGTCGGAGTCCGCCAGCAACCCGGCCAAGCCGTCGGGCAGTCCCGCCCCCGTCAGCGCCGCGCGGAACTCCGCATCCGGCATGTCGACATAGGGGACCGCGCGGCCGGCCTGTCTCGAGAGTTCGGCAGCGAACTCGGCGAGCGTGTAGCTCTCGTCGCCGGCAAGCTCGTGGACGACCTGCTCGCCCTCGTCGTTCAGCAGTGCGATGGCGGCCGCCAGCGCATAATCGCCGCGGGCGGCGCTGGCGATGCGCCCGTCCTGCGCCGCGCCGATGAAGGCCCCGTGCTGCAATGCGGGCGGGATCGAGGCAGCGTAGTTCTCGGTGTACCAGCCGTTCCGGAGCAGCGTGTGAGGCAGGCCGCTCGCCGCGATCAGCGCCTCGGTCCGACGATGCTCCTCGGCAAGCGCGAGCCTGGACACGTCCGCATGCAGGACGCTGGTATAGGCCAGCCGCTTGATACCAACTCGCTGCGCGGCCTCGATCGCGTTGCGGTGCTGCGCCACGCGCTCGCCGAGCGCATTGGACGAGATCAGCAGCACGCGTTCGGCTCCTGAAAAGGCGGCATCGAGCGTCTCCGGCCGGGTGTAGTCGCCCTGGCGGATGGTGACGCCCTTGGGGAACAGCGCGGCCGCCTTCGCGGGATCGCGCACCACGGCGGCGACATTGTCCGCGCCGGCGCGTTCCGCCAGCGCGGCGACGACAAGTCGGCCGAGTTGGCCGCTGGCGGCGGTGACGACGTAACGGGGATTGGACATCAGGATTCTCCGGTCTCGGTTTGTTGACATGGTCTCAGATAGAGACCATTAACACCCCCGAGAAGACGGCACTTTCCCGTCACCAGGTTACGCCGACGTTCCCCGGGAGGACTTGCATGCGGGCAGATCAGGCGCTCGGCGCCAAATTCGAAAGCTGGCTCGCGATGGGCTTCGACGAGACGCGCTGCCCGGTGCGCCGCCTGCTCGACCATGTCGGCGACCGCTGGTCGATGCTGCTGTTGTCGGCATTGGCGGGCGGGCCGAGGCGGTTCAGCGCGTTGGCGCGCGTCGTGCCCGACATCTCAAAACGCATGCTGACCCAAACGCTGCGCTCGCTGGAGACCGACGGGCTCGTCCATCGCGACGTGCAGCCGACGGTGCCGCCCAGCGTCACCTATTCGCTGACGCCGCTCGGCGTCAGCTTCGCTGGCCCGCTGCTCGGGCTGGTCGAATGGGCCGAAGCGAATTTCGGCGCGGTCGTTGCGGCGCGCGCGCGGATGGCGGACGCGGCGTAGCCGATGACCATCCGGCCGATCCTCCGTTTTCCCGATCCTCGCCTGAAGCACATCGCCGAGCCGGTGACCGCGTTCGACGATGATCTGCGCGCGCTCGCGCTCGATCTCGTCGATACGATGCGGGCCGCGCCCGGAGTCGGCATCACCGCGCCGCATATCGGCGTCATGTTGCGCGTAGTCGCGATCGAGCTTCCCGGCGAGGCTGAGCCCAGGCTCTACGTCAATCCGGAGGTCGTTTCGGCCTCGTCGGAGACCGCCAAGCATGTCGAGGGCAGCGTTTCGATGCCCGGCGTGTCCGAGGAGGTCGAGCGGCCGGCGCGTGTGGTCGTGAGGTATAGCGACATCGACGGCGTCGCACAGACGGAGGACGCAGACGGCCTGCTGGCTGTCTGCCTGCAGCACGAGATCGACCAGCTCGACGCGATCTTCTGGATCCAGCGCCTGTCCCGCCTGCGTCGCGAGCGCACGCTGAAACGCTACGCGAAGACGGGCGGCTGACAGGCGAGCCGCATCGTCACGGCTCGCCTGTCGCGCGGTCAGCTCCTGAAGAAGGCCAGCAGGTCGGCGTTGATGATGTCGGGGTGGGTCGTACACATGCCATGCGGCAGCCCGTCATAGCTCTTGAGCGTGCCGTTCTTCAGAAGCTTGGCCGCGAGAGGCGCAGAATCGGCGTAAGGCACGATCTGGTCGTCGGTTCCGTGCATCACCAAGACCGGCAGGTCTATCGCCTTCAGGTCTTCGGTGAAGTCGGTTTCCGAGAAGGCCTTGATGCAGTCGTAGTGCGCCTTGGCGCCGCCCATCATGCCCTGTCGCCACCAGTTGTCGATGACGCCCTGGCTCACGGCGGCGCCAGGGCGGTTGTAGCCGTAAAACGGGCCGGCCGGCACATCGACGAAGAACTGCGCCCGGTTGGCGATCAGCGCTGCGCGAAATCCGTCGAATACCTCGATCGGCAATCCGCCCGGATTGGCCCGCGTCTTCAGCATGATCGGCGGCACCGCGCCGATCAGCACGGCCTTCGAGACGCGGCCGGGTTTTGCGCGCGCCACGTAATGCGCCACCTCGCCGCCGCCGGTCGAATGGCCGACATGGATCGCGCCCCTGAGGTCGAGCGCGTCGGTCAGTTCGGCAACATCGGCGGCATAGGTGTCCATTTCGTTGCCATGGTCTGTCTGGCTCGAGCGGCCATGCCCGCGCCGGTCATGCGCGATGACGCGAAAACCCTGCTCGAGGAAGACCATCATCTGGTTGTCCCAGTCGTCTGAACTGAGCGGCCAGCCATGGTGGAAGACGATGGCCTGCGCATCCCTGGGCCCCCAGTCCTTATAGAAAATCGCGGTGCCGTCTCGGGTGGTGATGGTGCTCATCTGTCGTTCTCCTGTTGCGCCTCGGCAGCGTCCGCTGTCCTGCGGCCCGGCCTCTCAACTCGATCCCACCACGGTGCGGCTCTCCGCATCCGCCTTCGGTAAAGTCCGCAGGACATGCGCGCTGACGCCATCGCGCGCCAACCTGTCGCGACCGCCCATGCCCTCGAGTTCATAGACGAACAACGCGGTGTCGCAGCGTGCGCCCAGTCTTCGCACCAGGTTGACGGCGCTCAGCGCGGTCGTGCCGGTCACCAGACAGTCGTCGATGAGCGCGACCTTGCGCCCGGCGATGCGGCTGCCCTTCGACATCGCGATGCCCTCGCCGAGGTCGTAGTTCTCCATCACCACTCTGATGACGTCGGCCCTGATCGAGCCGACCTTGCGGATGTCGACGAAACCGAGGCCATTGCGGCTGGCGAGCGCGCCCGCGAGCCCAAACCCGCCCATGTCGATGCCTGCCAGGATGTCGACATCGGCGGGCAGGCAGGAGGCGAGGGCCTCGACGAGGCGTCGCATCACCGCGGCATCGACCGTCGCGGGGGCAATGTCGGGAAAGTCGAGCCCTGCGGCCGGGTGGTTTCGCCACAGCCGGTAGGGGGCCTCGAACGCCTCGCCGACGGCCGGTATGATGATGGCGACGCGATCCATGATGGGGAGTGCCTGCTGGGTCGAGGTCGCATGCATCTTCCACGCCGAGATGCCGGAGTCATGACATGCCCGCGCTCTGCCTGCATGCGTCGCGCGGATGGCGGCCACAGGCTGCGTCCGCCGCCTCGACGCACACGCTCCGAAAGCGCCTGCGGCAGGAAATCACCTGCAACCGCCTCGTCTTTCCTCTAAGGAAAAGCGATGCGGCGCGAATCCCCTGCCGCCGTCGCGAGATCGCCATGACGCTCCTCATCCTCGGTCTGGCGCTGTTCCTCGGCGCGCACCTGTTCACGACGCTGCGCGGGCCGCGCGCGGCAGCGATCGCGCGGCTGGGCGAGGGCGGCTACAAGGGGGTCTACACGGCGGTCTCGCTGATCGGATTCGTCATGATCGCCTATGGCTTCGGCGTTTATCGCGCCAGTGGCTGGATCAACGTCTGGAACCCGCCGGTCTGGACGCGCCATCTGGCGCTGCTGGTCAACCTGCCGGTCTTCATCCTGCTCGCGGTCGGGCGGCGGCCGAGCTGGCTCAAGGCCGTCACGAAACATCCGATGCTGCTGGCGGTGAAGCTCTGGGCCACCGCCCATCTGCTGGCCAATGGCGATCTCGGCAGCATGCTCCTGTTTGGCGGCTTTCTGGCCTGGGCGGTGATGGCGCGCATCTCGGCCAAGCGCCGGCCCGAGGAGATCGCGAGCCTCGCGGCGATGGGCCGGCCCGCATTCGGCCGCCGCGACATCGTCGCGATCGTGGCGGGGGTTGGCCTCTACGTCGCCACGGTTCTCTGGCTGCATCCGCTGCTGATCGGCGTGCCGGTCATCGCGCGTAGCTGAGACGACCCGCCAAAAGCCAATCCGGACGCCTTGCGATGACACCGACGATCTACGGCATCAAGAATTGCGACACGATGAAGAAGGCGCGAGCCTGGCTTGACGGGCAGGGCGTCGCCTATGCCTTCCACGACTACAAACTGGCTGGCATCGACCGGTCGACCTTGTCGGGCTGGGTCGCCGAGCATGGCTGGGAAACAGTGTTGAACCGCGCGGGCACGACCTTCCGCGCGCTGCCGGATGCCGACAAGGCCGGACTCGACGCCGACAAGGCCATCTCGCTGATGCTGGTGCAGCCGGCGATGATCAAGCGCCCGGTGCTCGATCTCGGCCAGCGCCGGCTCGTCGGCTTCAGGCCCGAGGCCTATGCGGCCGCTTTCGCCGTCTGAGCGTCCAGGCGTCGCCTCTCAGCTCCCCGGCTTCAGCGCGACATCCCAATACGCCTTGACCTGCTTCACCAGCGGCTCCGGCAGCGGCACGAGGCCGAGCGCGGCTGCGTCGCCCGCGCCCTTCTCCAGTCCGATGCGGAAGAAGTTGATCGCTTCGCGCGAGCGGGCGTTGAGCGGCTTGGGCACGAGCGCGAAGGTCGTCGCCACGATCGGCCAGGACTGCGGGCCGGGCGCATCCGTCAGCATCAGCGCGAAATCCTTGGCGGCCGGCCAGTCGGCGCTGGCTGCGGCCGCCTGCAGGCTGGCGGCGTCGGGCCTGACGAACTGGCCGGCCTTGTTCTGGACGAGGGCGTAGGCCAGCGAGGCGCGCAGCACCTGGCCGAGTTCGACATAGCCGAGCGTGTTCTTCGTCCGGGCGATGGCCTGGATGATCCCCCGGCTGCCCTCGGCCCCGGCTCCAACAGGCCAGGACACCTGCGTGTTCGCGCCGAACCTGCTCGCCCATTCCGGGCTCGATTTCGTGAGATAATCCGTCCAGTTGAAGGTGGTGCCCGAGCCGTCGGAGCGCCAGACCACGTTGATCGCGGCGTCGGGCAGCTTGACGTTCGGGTTGAGCGCCTTGATCGCCGGGTCGGACCAGGTCTTCACCTTGCCGAGATGGATGTCGGCCAGCAGCGCGCCTGTGAAGCGCAGCTCGCCCGCCTTGACGCCATCGATGTTCACCACCGGGACGATGCCGCCCATGACGAAGGGGAACTGGATCATCCCGGTGCGGGCGAGTTCCTCGCTCGAGACCGGGCGCTCGGTCGCGCCGAAATCGGTGGCGCGCTGCGTCACGCGGACCTCGCCGCCGAGCGAGCCGACCGGCTCGTATTCGACGCCGATATCGAGCGGGATCATGTCGGCGCCGTCCGATTTCACGACACGATAGAGCTGCGCCCATTTGCCGATCAGCGGAAAGGCGAAGGTCGAGCCCGCGCCGGTGACCGGGCCGATGGCGGAAATCCCGACGCTGGAGCGCCGGTCGATCTCGGCTGGCGTCTGGGCCGAGGCGGACCCGCAGGCGAGCATTGCGCCGGCCCAGGCAATCAGACCAAAACGATTCATGGCGAACACTCCCCGGCACATGTCGCGCGACCCGAGAGCGGAACGGCGCGACGCAGCGCGAAACGCTAAGCCGGTGTGGTGACGGCTCCGTGACGCCCCCCGGCCGCTGCGTATCGCCTCGCCGTCGCGCCGCCATGACATGGCGGGGCGGATGCGCGGGCCTTCCTCCCGGCCCGCGCCTGCGCTAACCCGCTTCACCATGACAACCGAATTCAGCTTCCACCTGCTCGGCCGCGACGGGGCCGCCCGCACCGGCGAGATCAGGATGCCGCGCGGCGTCATCCGCACGCCGGCCTTCATGCCGGTCGGCACGGCGGCGACCGTCAAGGGCATGTATCCCGAGCAGGTCAAGGCGCTAGGCGCCGATGTCGTGCTCGGCAATACCTATCACCTGATGCTGCGGCCCGGCGCGGAGCGGATCGCCGGCTTGGGTGGCCTGCACCGATTCATGAACTGGCCGCACCCGATCCTGACCGATTCCGGCGGATTCCAGGTGATGTCGCTGGCGAACCTGCGCAAGCTCACGGAAGAAGGCGTCACCTTCCAATCCCATATCGACGGCTCGAAGCACATGCTCTCGCCCGAGCGCTCCGTCGAAATCCAGAACCTGCTCGGCTCCGATATCGTGATGCAGCTCGACGAATGCGTCTCGCTGCCCTGCGAGGATGCGGTCGCCGAAAAGGCGATGCGGCTCTCCCTGCGCTGGGCGCAGCGCTGCAAGACGGCGTTCGGCGACCAGCCGGGCCGGGCGCTCTTCGGCATCGTGCAGGGCGGCGCTGTGCCGGCGCTTCGCGTCGAGAGCGCGAGGGAACTGGTCGCCATGGACCTCAAGGGCTACGCCATCGGCGGACTGGCGGTCGGCGAGCCGCAGGACGTCATGCTGGCGATGATCGACGTCGTCGCACCGGAGCTTCCCGAAGCCAAGCCGCGCTATCTGATGGGCGTCGGCACGCCCGACGACCTCGTCGAGGCGGTCTCGCGCGGCATCGACATGTTCGACTGCGTGATGCCGACGCGCGCCGGCCGCCACGGCCAGATTTTCACGCGTTTCGGCCGCATGAACCTGAAAAACGCCAAACACGCCGACGATTCCCGCCCGATCGACGAGCGCTCCGCCTGTCCCGCCGCGAACGGCTACGCGCGGGCCTATCTGCACCATCTCGTCAAGGCCGACGAAATGCTCGGCAAGATGCTGCTGACCTGGGTCAATCTCGCCTATTACCAGGAGCTGATGGCCGGCCTGCGCGCCGCCATCGCCGCCGGGAGGCTGGCCGATTTCATCGCCGAGACCAAGGAGGGCTGGGCCAAAGGCGAGCCTGCGTGAGCGATCCCTGGCTCTGGCTGCTGCTGTTGAAGATGGCGGTTGCGGCCGTGGTTGTCGTCAGTTGCTCTCTGCTGGCCGAACGCGGCGGGCCGATGGTCGCGGCCATGATTGCGACGCTGCCGATCTCGGCCGGGCCCGTCTATGTGTTCCTCGCGCTGGAGCATGACGCCGCCTTCATCGCGGCCGGTGCGCTCGGCAGCATGGGCTCGAACATCGCCAATGCCGGGCTGTCGCTGGTCTATGTGCTGCTGGCGCAACGTCTTGGGACGGTGTCGAGTCTTGGCGCGGCGTTGTCGGTCTGGTTCGCGATGGTCGTCGGCTTGCGCGCGCTGGAGCCGCCCTTCGTCTTGATGCTTGCTGCGACGATCCTCGTCTTCGCCGTCCTGCACCGGCTGTTCCGGCCCTATCTCGCGGCGCGTCCGCTCAACCCTCCGGGACGGCCCTGGTACGCGATCCCGCTACGGGCAGCCTGTGTCGCGCTCCTGGCCGGCATAGTCACCACCGTCAGCAGTCATGTCGGAGCCGGATGGTCGGGGGTGCTGGCGGCTTTCCCAATCGTGCTGTCGAGCCTGATCGGGATGCTGCAGCCGCGCATCGGCGGCCCTGCGACGGCGGCGATCATCGCCAATGGCGCGCTCGGGCTGATGGGCTTCGGGCTGGCGCTCGGCTTCGTCCATGCCAGCGCGGCCGCGCTCGGTTCAGGGCTTTCGCTCGGGCTGGGTCTCGCCATCTGCGTCGGCTGGAACCTCGCCTTGATGCGGTTCAATCGCCGCGCGCGTTGAACGACGCCAGGACGCGACGAACAGGCCGGCGATGATCAGCGCGATGCCGGCGACCTGCAGCCCGGTCGGGATTTCGCCGAGCACGGGGATGCCAAGCAGCGTGCCGATGACGGGAATCGTCGGTGGAAAGCGCCCGACCACGGACGGCCCCAGAACCCGCGTCGCCCAGCTCCAGATCCAGAGGCCGACGATGATGTTGAGGACGCCCTGGTTGATCCCATGCGCCACGATCACCCACCAGGGCGCGACGTCGAAGCCGCGGAAGAAGAACAGGAAATAGAGTGGCAGATAGACCATCGACAGCACCGAGACGATCGCGGTCGCCTTCAGCGCATCGACGCGCCAGAGCTGGATCACCAGCGGGTAGCCGCCCCAGATCAGACCGACGCCGAGAAAACAGAGGTCGCCGAGCAGGATCGTCGGGTTGGTATGCGTCGTGCCGGCGATGCCGAGACAGACCAGCCCGATCAGCACCGCGCCGATGCCGAGAAACAGTTGCCGGGTCAGCGCCGTGCCAAACAGCACGACGCCGCCGATGATGCCGATCACCGTCACCGTGCCCGGACCGATCACAGCGCCATGGGCGGCGGGCGCATAGGTCAGCCCGGTCAGCAGCAGCCAGCTCATCGGCAGGCCGCTCATAACCGCGAGCGTCAGGCCGCGCGACCAGCCGACGCCGCCGCAATCCTTCAGACCGCCAGCGGACAGGAATGTCGGCAGCAGGATGAAGCCTGCGGTGGCGAAGCGAAGCGCCAGCAGGTCATGGGAGGTCAGCCCGTTCAGTACAGCATGGCGGCTGACCACGAAATTCGCACCGAAGATCAGCATCGCGGCCATCATCCCGCCGAAGGCGAGCCGCCAGCGCAGCCGCTCGCGCGCGGCGGCCGAGGCGGATAAGGGCGCGACGGAGTGCATCAGACGGCATAGCGCCACCGGTGGCGTCCGCGTTAGGGCCAAGGCCGCATGCCCCCCGCGCGTCCGCTGCGCTGCATCACGCCTTCGTCATGCTCCCCGCGCGCGCTCAGAAACAATTCTCATCGCCCTGCCACAATTGTTCCGCTTTCAGGCCGCGCGGTTGCCGGAGAGGAAGGGCCACTCTCGTCTCATCGCAGGAGAGTTACGTCGATGACCGCCGCCAAGCCCTTTGCCAAGCCGACCCGCATGCTGCGCGATTTCAGCGGCCAGGTCGCGATTTCGATCGCGGCGTCGGCCGTCGCTGCGGCGTTCTTCGCGCTGCCGGACACAATCCTCCCGTCGCGGTCGGCCCCGGCCGAGGAGCCGGCTGCGGCGGTGTGGTCCGTCCCGCTGACGCCCGACGGCAAGTTCGCTATGCGGCTCGATGTCGAAGATTCAACCGCACGGCTCGAAGGGGCGGCCGGCCCGGCGACGCCGGCGGCTCTCGCCATGCCGCTCGCGATCGGCTGGGCGGCTCCCGCAGCCCCTGCAGCCGTCGCTGCGGCGAGCGCGCCACAGCCGCCGCGCCTCGTCCATGTCGATCTGCCGCCCTCGCGGC
>LSIB01000137.1 GCA_001556025.1 Rhizobiales bacterium CCH3-A5 | reverse complement strand
GATGCCTCCCTCGTGCCGGCGCCCAAGCAGCGCAACACGGACGCGGAGAAGGAGGCGATCAAGGCTGGTAAGACGGCAAAGGAGATCTGGCCAGACGAACCCAGCAAGGCAGCACAGAAGGACGTCGATGCGCGCTGGACGCTGAAGATCGGCGGCAAGATCCGATATCGGCCCGACGGCAAGCCCTTGCCGCAGATCGCCTTGCCGGTCTTCGGCTACAAGACCCACATCGCGATCGACCGACGCTTCGGCTTCATCCGGGAGAGCGCGGTGACATCGGCGGCGCATGCCGATGGACGGATGCTGCCGCGCCTGGTGACGACGCAGAACACCTCCTCCGAGGTCTGGGCCGACAGCGCCTACCGCTCACAGACGAACGAGAAAAGCCTGGCGGCGAAGATGCTGGTCAGCCGCATCCATCGCCGCAAGCCGCCGGGTCGGCCGATGCCGGCGCATGTCGCGCGCGCCAATGCCGGCAAGTCGGCGATCCGGGCTGCGGTCGAGCACGTCTTCGCCCACCAGAAGAACAGGTTCGGCCTCTTCATCCGCACCATCGGCCTGGCCCGAGCCGAGGCCAAACTCACGCTCGCCAACATCGCCTACAACTTCGACCGCCTGGTCTTCCATGAACGGGCAAAAGCCATGGGGTGAGTCTGACCAGAAGCGGCGAAAAACGCCGGAATCGGCTCAAAATGACGGCCCTCAGGCAGCCTGAGGCCCAGCATCATCCCGAAATCGCGCCGACCCTACCGTACCGCCAGAAATCAACCGGTTCTTGCGGGTGTCCAGCTTCGTCAGGGCGATGTGCTGGAAGGCGGTGGCGAGCGTGCCGATCGTCGCGGGGGTGGTCGTGGTCATGGTGGTCTCTCCTGTTTGAGGCCGAAGGCCCGTCACCCGGCAGGGTGCAGGTCCGCCTGCACTCCTGCCTTCGCGGCGAGCAGCGGGGAGAGAGGGGGGCAAGAGCCAAATCGGGAGGGGGATCGCCCACGCGGTTCGCGCCGGGCGAGGGGCCGCGGCACGCGGATCCTCGGCTGGTCCTGCACAAGCCGCTTGCGGCGCGGAAGGATGGGGAGACCCGATTTGGCTCTTGCTGGGGAGAGAGGGCCGCGCGCCTCTCTCCCGCTCAGCGCAACATCATCGCGCCGGCGGCGCGACCTCTGCCGGCGCCCGGCGCCGGCCCGCGCGACTGATCGTTACCGAAGGCGGAAACCCGCTCGCGGGGTTCCGTGGAGCCGGCACAGCCGGCGGAATAGAGCGGATTCCGAAGGACGCGCCATTCCTTTTGCCTGACTAGTGTAGAAAAACCCGTTATATAAATGGGATAAAAATACTGTTTATCGAAAAAGCCGTCCTAAGAATCGTTATCAAGATCCGATTGAACAATAAATAATGTTGTGTCGAAACAAATATTGTACTATTCAGATTTATTATTGATCATGAATATGACTGATCCTGATCAAGCTCTGTACCGGCCCATTACGCGGATCAGTCGCAAACTGTCCGGATTTGGATTCGACCGTGGTGGTCGTGGTACTCTACTTCTCGGCAATGGCGGCGACGGTGATGCGGCCGGCCGTGTTCTTCCCGCATAAATTCTCCACGTCCACCACGATGACGTCTGTCTTCGCCGTCATGGTCTCCGCCATGAGGAACGCCATGGTGCCAAGCCCGGGCTTGGCCGGGAGCCAGAACGCTGCCACCGAGCGCAAGCCCGATGATTGCTAAAAACCCATTTCGCCTTGTGAGCATCGGTCACTCCTTCAAACTGCATGACAGCTCAGACTGTCGAACTTCGAGTCTGAACCGCACCTAAACAAGCCACTTCATTCTGCACGCGTCTATGACCATCGAAAGCAGCTCAGCCATCGGGGAGTCGGCTTGTGCCTGGTCCGTGAAACGACCGTCTGACGGCCAAGTTCCAATTTGTCCGTATCGCTAGCTTTTCGATGGGAAACGGACATTGTCCGGATTGATCGAGAAAACGGACAGACCATGGTGGCGATCGGCTATGCGCGCGTTTCGACAGGCGACCAGGATTTGTCGCTACAGCTCGACGCCTTGAGTGCTGCTGGGTGCAAGCGCGTTTTTCGAGATCACGCTTCCGGTACGCTCACCGATCGGCCCGGCCTGGCACAGACAGTTTCCTATGCGCGCGAAGGCGACACCGTCATCGTCTGGAAACTCGACCGGCTCGGTCGCTCGATGAAGCACCTGCTCGAGACCGTGGCCGAGCTCCAGGACAAGGGCGTCGGATTCCGCTCGCTGACCGAGAACATCGATACGACCACCCCAGGGGGCCGCCTCGTTTTTCACCTGTTCGGCGCACTCGCGCAATTCGAGCGCGACCTGATCAAAGAGCGGACGCGGGCAGGGCTCGTCGCAGCAGCCGCGCGCGGAAGGCGAGGCGGGCGTCAGTCCGTGATCACGCCGGAAAAGCTCGAAAAGGCGAAACACCACATTGCCGCCGGTCTCACCGTACGCGAAGCCGCCGCCCGCATTAAGGTCGGGAAAACGGCTTTATACAATATCTTGAATCAGCACTCTAAAATCGATGGGTCTAATTGAGATGGTCGACGAGAATTGGCAAGCTGAGCTGATCATACACTGGCGCTCCGATGCAGTCGGAACCTATCGCAATTGGTTCTTGTGGGAAGAGCGCATAAAGAATTTTCGTTCTATCCGGCGCGGGATACAAGCCGTTGTTGCTGAAATCCGCGATGACCGCTTCGGCAATGCCTATCGCGGCTCATCCTTGGAAACGGTTCTGGAGTCTATTGCCGAACAGCGGCAGGTTTTCAAAGGTGCCGACCATGCGTTCATGTGGAAACCGAAGCTCCGTATCCCGGATATCTACGAGGATCGCGACAATCAGGTCGCTTTTGGACGTTTTCTCGACACTTGCGTCTGTTGCTCGTCTGAGCATGAAGTTCTGAATGCGATCCATGCTCTTGATCGGCGGGGGATCAAAGGCCTTGGTCCGTCGGCTGCTAATCTTTTGTATTTCCTCCACCCGACGCTCGCGCCTCCATTCAACACAGCGATCGTGCGCGGTTACAATGCGTTGACAGGCGCGAAGGTCAAGCTCGGCCGCTGGGACGAATATCTCGCGCTGCGTCAAGGCATCCTGCGGTTCAACGCGCGTCATCGGTCGCTCTTTTCCAACGATCTGGGCGCAGTCGCCGCCTTCTTGTTCGATCTCGGAATGGCGCGTTACCCAATGCTTGGCTCGGCTGCGGAGGCGACGTCGATCGAGCTTTGGCGCGCGGACCTCGACCGGGTCCGGGCCGATTCCGTTGCTGCGAGGAAGAGCGAGTCGGCGGCTCGTGAAGCCGACCACACTCATACGGAAATTCAGGGTTGGCTCAGGGATCTCGGTCTATCCCTAGGATACCAGGTTTGGATCGCCGCCAACGATGCCAGCAGGTCTTATGGCGGCGGCAAGCTCGCCGATGGCTGCCTCGTCGTCCTTCCCCCAGCTCTTGCACGCAATGGGGCAGCAGACGCGATCAGGCTGATCGACGTTTTATGGCTCGACAGCAAAACCGGCTGCGTCGCGGCCGCTTACGAAGTCGAACATACCACAAGCATCTACTCGGGGATCGTCCGCATGCTTGACCTGGCTTTGGGTACGGCAGGCGAAGCGACCCGTAATTTTTTCCTGGTTGCGCCCGACGACCGGGAGAGCGAAGTCCGAGCTCAATTTGCACGGCCGGCCTTCGCAAAAGTTGCCGATCTTGATTTGCGCTACCTGCCCTATAGCGAGTTACGTCATCATCGCGAAGCAATCACGCGGTTTGGAACCGGATTGAAGGGCGTCCTGGCGATCGCTAGACCCTTAAGCGGGTTTTCGTCGCCTACCTGACCGCGCATACCTAAGAGCTGGCTCGGGAAAACTGCACATTGGGCGTAGGTGGATTTTCGGCCTGAACGCGGCATGATTGCCGTGAACAGGAGCGGCTATGACGAGACGCGTGCGCCGGAACCACAGCCCGGCTTTCAAGGCGAAGGTCGCGCTGGCGGCCATCAAGGGCGAGAAGACGCTGGCCGACCTGGCGCAGCAGTTCGATGTCCACCCCAACCAGATCACGCAATGGCGCGGCCAGCTTCTTGACGGGGCCGCCGGCGTCTTCGGGTCCGAGGCGAAGTCGGAATCCACCGCGCCCGCGATCGATGTGAAGACGCTGCATGCGAAGATCGGGGAGCTGGCGCTGGAGAACGATTTTTTGTCCGGCGCGCTCGGCAAGGCCGGCCTGCTGAGCGCAAAGCGATGAT
>LSIB01000136.1 GCA_001556025.1 Rhizobiales bacterium CCH3-A5 | reverse complement strand
CTGCCGAGATCCGTCAGAAGAATCCCCTTGCAAAACCGGGGGCATCCACACACGCGCCGGGTTTCCCGGAGGCCGTTTCGCTGATGAGAGAACTTCCAGTCCTTGATCCTGCCACTTGGCTTCCCTGTTCCGCGAAACAGGGAATTTGCTCGCAAGCCTTTGAATCTGCTGAGCTACAAGCACAGGATGAAGTTAGTTTAACCGAAAATTCTGCCAGATTCCCTGTATTTTCCCTGCAAAGCAGGGAACGCGAGCTCAGACCGGTTCGCCGCCGACTGCGTCGTCAGCCAGCCACCTCAACTGAATCCGACGTTTTTGTCTCGGCAAGTCCCGCGGGGCGTCGCGGGTCGTCGGTCTCGGGAGCAGTCGCGCGCTCCGGACCATGACTTCAAGAATTTCCACACAACCGGGTCGACTCCAACTCCAGGCGATGATGGCCCGGTTCGTGCTGGAGCGAGGCCGCGGCGGGGCTTGACGCCGAACGGCCGGACCCTTCTCGCCGGATTTTATTGCATGCAATGGCGGTATCGTATTGCATGCAATGACGGTTTTGCGCGGCGTGACGGCACAGGCCTGTCGGCGAGGCCGCAGCATGGGAGAGGATCTGGATCTGATGTCGGGCTCCCTGCTGTTGCGCGATGTTCGCCCCTATGGCGGAGCGGTTATCGATATCCTCATCGAATGCGGCAGGATCGTGCGGATGGGGCAGGGCATCGCGCCGCCCGCCGGTGCCGCGGTCGAAGAGGGGCGGGGCGAGATCGTCCTGCCGGGCCTCGTCGAGGCCCACACCCATCTCGACAAGACCATGCTGGGGATGCCCTGGTATGTGAACGAGGTCGGCCCGAAGCTGCTCGACAAGATCGACAACGAGCGGATGAACAAGAAGCGGCTCGACATCGAACCCGCGCGCCAGTCGGCGCGTCAGGCCGTGCAGGCCTCCGTCTTCGGCGCGACCCATATCCGCAGCCATGTCGATGTCGACACCGAGCACGGGCTCTGGGGCATCGAGGGCGTGATGGCGACGCGCGACGCGTGGCGGGACATCGTCGATATCGAACTCGTCGCCTTCCCGCAGTCCGGCCTGCTGCGCCGGCCGGGTACGCTCGAGTTGATGGATGCGGCGATGAAGGCCGGCTGCGAGGTCGTCGGCGGGCTCGATCCCTGCGCCATCGACCGCGATCCCAAGGGCCATCTCGACGCGATCTTCGGGCTTTGCCAGCACTACGGAAAGCCGCTCGACATCCATTTGCATGAGCCCGGCGAGATGGGCGCGTTCTCGCTCGACCTGATCATCGAACGGACACGCGCGCTCGGCATGCAAAGCAAGGTCGCGGTCAGCCACGCGTTTTGCCTCGGCGCGCCCGATCCGGCTCTCGTCGATCCGCTGATCGACGAGATCGCCGCGCTCGACATCGCCATCGTCACCACCGCGCCGGCGAGCCGCCCGGTTCCGGCGGTGAAGCGGCTGCTCGCGGCCGGCATCCGCATCGCGGCGGGCTCCGACGGCATCCGCGACACCTGGAACCCCTATGGCAATGGCGACATGCTGGAGCGCGCGATGCTGGTGGGCTTGCGCAACAATCTACGCCGCGACGACGAGATCAGGCTGGCGCTCGACGTCTGCACGGTTGAGGGCGCCAAGTTGATGGAGGTCGCCGGCTACGGCCTCGCCGAAGGCTGCACTGCCGACCTGCTGATCCTGCCGGGCGAGACGCTGGCCGAAGCCGTGGTCAATCGCTCGCCGCTGCGCCGCGTGATCAAGCGCGGCCGCATCGTCGCGCGCGACGGCGTGCCGCTGCGGCCTGCGCCCTGACGCCGGAGCGGCTGGGCGGACCTTCGGGCCATCAGTTCTTCTTCAGCCCCGACAGGCTGCGCGCCTCGACCTGGTCCATGGCGCGGACCTGCCCCCAGAAGCTCGCCGGCGTCTCCAGCAGAGGCCGGTAGCCGCAATAGTCGAGCATCCACTCGGTCTGGGCCTGGGCGTTGTCGAGGACCGCATCCTCGTTCACGAACATCGCCTTGCGGCCGTTGAGCGCGATGCGGCCGTCGACGACGACGGTGTCGACATCGTTGCCATTGGCGAAATAGACCAGCCGGAACAGCGGCATGTTCGCCGGGTAGAGATGCGGCCTGCGCCAGTCGAGCAGCACGACATCGGCCTTCTTGCCGATTTCCAACGAGCCGATCTCCTTGGACATCCCCAGCGCGCGAGCCGCATCGACAGTACACATCTCCAGCACCCGTCCCGGCGGCAGCCAGCTCGGGTCGTGGTGGAAGGTGCGGTGATAATGCATGCATTGCTGCATGTGGCGGAACATGTCGCCGGAACGGTCCGGCGCGGTCGCGTCCGAGCCGAGGCAGACATTGGCGCCGGCCTCCAGCAGCTCCGTCACGGGGCACCGCGCCAGGATCGAGGCGACGGCGCTGGGATTATGGACGATGTTGGTGCCCGTGTCGGCGACGATGGCGATCTCCTCGTCGGTCAGCGCGGTCGAATGCGAGAGCAGCGCATGGGGGCCGAGCACGCCGAGCGCGTGGGCATAGCCGACGCTGCCCCTGGTGTGCCCGTCCTGCGTGAAGACGAGGCCGGCTTCCTTAGCGAAGTCGGACATGCGGCGGCCCTGCGCGCGGGCGTCGGCGAGATCCGGGGCGCTGAGGGAAGCCTCGTGCTCGGCCCGCAGTGTCGGCGTGATCAGGGCGATGTTGAGCCGCTGGCCGAGCGCGCCGTGGCGGGTTTCGACCAGCTTGCGGCAGGTCTCGAACATATCCTCGAAAGTGGTGGCGTGCTCGGTCGCCTTGCCGTTTTCGAAGCGGGCATAGGTGCGCGGGAAGGGCGGGCGCGTCGCGCCGACCGCCAGCACCGAGCGCGTGCCGACCTCCGCGACGCCGTCGAGGTGCGCCTCGCCATAGATGGGCTCGTCGCAGCGCATGATCGTGTCGCCGCCGCCGAGCAGCGCGACCGCGGTGGTGACGCCGAAGCGCAGCCGCTCCAGCGCCGCGAGCTGCGCCTCGGCGCGCCACCATTCCGGCGTCGAGGCGACGGTGTAGACCCTGTGGCAGACCTCGTACCACTCGTCGCTGCGGCCGCCGCCCATGGTCTTGATCAGCCCGTGGCCAGCATGGGTGTGAGCGTCGATCAGGCCGGGCATCACGATCTTGCCGGCCGCGTCGATGATGGTCGCAGCATTGCCATGACTGGCCGCGAGTTCGGCCGTGGTGCCGACGGCGACGATGCGGTCGCCGATGATCGCGACAGCGCCATCCTCGATCACGCGGCGGGTTTCGTCCATCGTCACGACGACGCCGTGCTTTATCAGGATGTCGGTCATGCTGGTCTCCTCAGGCCGGTTTCTTGTCGTCGATCGAGATCGCCGTCATTGCGAGCGCAGCGAAGCAATCCAGGCGTCTCGCGCCGACCTCTGGATTGCTTCGCTGCGCTCGCAATGACGGGAGTGGCTCATCCGCCATGTTCGCTCGCGGCCTCGCCGCGGATGCGCTCGAGCGTCGGCACGAGCGAGAGAAGCTGGCGGGTGTAGTCGGCTTTCGGGGCCGCGAAGAGCGCCTCGGACTCCGCCATCTCGACGATTTTTCCGGCGCGCATCACCGCGACGCGGTCGCACATCTGGCGGATCACCGCGAGATCGTGGCTGATCAGCAGGAGCGTCAGCCCGGTCGCGTCGCGCAGATCCTTGAGCAGGTTGAGGATTTGCGCCTGCACCGAGACATCGAGCGAGGAGGTCGGCTCGTCGCAGACGATCAGGCGCGGTCTTGCGCCGAGCGCGCGTGCGATCGAGAGCCGCTGGCGCTGGCCGCCGGAAAAGGCGTGCGGGAAGCGCTGCGCGGTCTCCGGCGGGAGCCCCACCGCCTGAACCAGCAGGTCGACATCGGCCGCTGCCTCGGCGCGGGTGCGCGCCAGCTCGTAGAACAGGATCGGCTCGGCCAGGATGCGCCCGACCCGCATGCGCGCGTTCAGCGAGGAATACGGATCCTGAAAGATCATCTGGATGGCGCGGCGGGCCTTGCCGAGGCGTGGCGCGGCGGCCTCACCGGCGATCACCTTGCCGTCGAAACGGATGGTGCCGCTGGTCGGCCTGCGCAGGCCGGCGACAACATTTGCGATCGTGGTCTTGCCGCAGCCGCTTTCGCCGACGAGGCCAAAAACCTCGCCGGGCCGGATCTCGAAGCTGACGCTGTCGACGGCGCGAAAGGTGCGAGAGCCGCGCCCGGAAAGGAAGCCTGCCCCGTAGTCGACGACGAGGCTTTTTACCGAAAGCAACGGTACGGCATCAGCGGCAGGCGCCGCGATCTCTTGCGTCCATGCGCGACGGCGCAGTTCGGCGCGGGCGGTCTCGGCATTGCCCTGATTGACGCCGTCGAGCATCGGGAAGCGGTCGAGCCTGATGTCGATGCGCGGCACCGCGCCGATCAGTGCCTTTGCATAGTTGGCCTTCGGCTGCCGCAACACTTGCGCCACCGGTCCGCTCTCGACGACATGGCCGCGATGCATGATCGTGACCGTGTCGGCGATCTGCGCGACGACGCCCATGTTGTGGGTGACGAGCAGGATGCCGATGCCGCGACTATCGGCGAGCCCGCGCAGCAGGTCGAGGATCTGGGCCTGGATCGAGACGTCGAGCGCCGTCGTCGGCTCGTCGGCGACGAGCAAACGCGGCTCGCAGGCGAGCGCGCAGGCGATGACGACGCGCTGGCGCTGCCCGCCCGAAAGCTGGTGCGGATAGGCCGTGAGCCTGCGCTCCGCGTCCGGAATGCCGACGGCGTTGAGCAGGTCGAGCGCCCGGGCGCGCGCCGCCCTGCGATCGAGCGGCAGATGGGCGCGCAGGGTCTCGACTATCTGGCTCTCGATGGTGAAGAGAGGATTCAGGCTCGTCATCGGGTCCTGGAAGACCGCGCCGATATCGCGCCCGAGACGGATGTCTCCGGGCTTTGTCGGATCGAAGGGTTTTCCGTCGAGCGCGATCGCGCCCGATGCGATGCGGCCCGGCCTTTCCAGAAGTCCGAGCACGGCATTTCCGATCGTGGTCTTGCCAGCGCCGGATTCGCCGACCAGCGCATGGATTTCGCCGGGCGCGATCGTCAGCGTCGCGCCCTCGACCGCGACGAGCGTGCCGCCATCCGCCAGTGGATATTCGATGCGCAGTTTGTCGATCGCGAGAATGGGGGCCGCGCCGCTCATCCGCGCCCCCTCAGCTTCGGATTGAACAGGTCGCGCAGCCAGTCGCCGACGATGTTGACGCCGAGCACGAGCAGCACCAGCAGCAGCGCCGGGAACAGAGCGATCCACCAGACGCCGGAGAAGACGAATTCGTTGCCGATGCGGATCAGCGTGCCCAGCGACGGGTAGGTCGGCGGCATGCCGACGCCGAGGAAGGAGAGCGTCGCCTCGGTCAGCACGGCGGCTGCGAGGTTGATCGTCGCGATCACCAGCACCGGCCCCATCACGTTGGGCAGGATGTGGCGCAGCATGATCTGGCGCGAGGGCAGGCCGATGACCTTGACCGCGCGCACATAGTCGCGCGCGCTCTCGACCATGGTCGCGGCCCTGACCGTGCGGGCATATTGCACCCATTCGTGGATCGCGATCGCGCCGACGAGGATGACCGGCGCCCATTCCGCCGAACTCGCGGCCGGGAACAGCATGCGCGCGACGCCCGCGACGAGGAGCGCCAGCAGGATCGTCGGGAAGCTCAGGATAATGTCGCCGATGCGCATGATGACGGCGTCGACCCAGCCGCCGAGATAGCCGGCGAGGAGGCCCAGGGTCACGCCCACCACGGCCGCGACGGCGACCGCGCCGCCGCCGATCAGGATCGAGACGCGCGCGCCGTAGAGCATGGCAGAGAGCAGATCGCGGCCCTGATTGTCGGTGCCGAGCAGGAAGCGCGGATCGCCCTCGGCCGAGAACCGCGGCGGCAGTTCTGCGTCGATCAGGTTGAAGCTGGTCAAATCGGTCGGGTTGAAGGGCGCGATCAGCGGTGCGAGCGCGGCGGCCGCGATGATGGCGAGCGCCAGCAGCCCGGCGAGCCAGACCGAGAGCGGCACGCGACGCAAGCTGCGGGAAAGCGACGCCATCAGCTCGCCTTCACGCGCAGGCGCGGATCGACCACCGCATAGAGCAGATCGACCACCGTATTGATCAGCACGAAGAGCAAACCGACGAAGAGGAGGTAGGCCGCCATCACCGGCACGTCGGAGAAGCTGACCGCCTGAATGAAGAGCAGCCCCATGCCGGGCCACTGGAACACCGTCTCGGTGACGATGGCGAAGGCGATCAGCGAGCCGATCTGCAGCCCCGTGACGGTGATGACCGGCATCAGGGCATTGCGCAGCGCCAGCGTGAAATGGATGCGGCGCAGCGACAGCCCGCGCGCCCTCGCGAAGCGGATATAGTCGCTGGAGAGCACGTCGATGAGTTCCGAGCGGACCAGCCGCATGATCAAAGTGAGCTGGTAGAGCGCCAGCGTGATCGAGGGCAGGACCAGCGCCTTCAGCCCGCTCAAGGTCAGGAACCCGGTCGACCACGGGCCAAGCTGCACGGTCTGCCCGCGTCCGAAGGAGGGCAGCAGCCCGAGCGTCACCGCGAAGATGAGGATCAGGACGATGCCGGTGACGAAGGTCGGCGTCGAGATGCCGATCAGCGACACCGCCTGGACGAGCCGCGCGGCGATGCCGTCGGGCTTCAGCGCGCACAGCACGCCGAGCGGGATTCCGAGCGCCAGCGAGAGCAGCGTCGCCATCAGCACGAGTTCCAGCGTCGCCGGCAGGCGTTCGGCGATCAGCGCCGCGACCGGGCGCTGGTTGCGGTAGCTGACGCCGAAATCGCCCCTGATGGTTCGCCCGAGAAACCGGCCGAACTGGACGACGACCGGCTGGTCGAGACCGAGCGCCTGCCTGAGCTCCGCCTTCTCCTGGACGCTCGCGTCCTCGCGCACCATGCCGGCGACGGGGTCGCCGACGAAGCGGAACATCAGGAACGAGACTGCCGCGACGGCGAGCATCACCGGCGCCGCCTGGCCGAGCCGGGCGAGGAGAAACCTCAGCATCGGCGCGTCCTGCGCGCGGGCGCGCTCACTTCACCTGCGCGAACCAGAGCCGCACATATTCGTCGGGAAATTGCGGGACCTCGACGCCGCTCCTGGCGGCCCAGGCTACGGGCTGCTGATGCAGCGGGATATAGGCGACCGTGTCCCTGGCGATCTTCAGCGCCTCGACCAGCATGGCGCGGCGCTTGGCCTCGTCGAGTTCGACAGCCGCGAGCCGCGTCAGCTCCTCGATGCGGGCGTTGACGTAACCCATGCGGTTGGAGCCGCCATAGGCCTCCTTCGGCTCGGTCAGCAGCGCCGAAAGCACGCTGAACCCGTCCATCGGCGGCAAAGTGGCCCAGCCCAGCATGAAGGCGTCGACCTCGCCCTTGTCGATCCGGGGGAAATAGGTCGCACGCGACTCGGTCTTGAGCTCGGTTTGCACGCCGATGCGCGTCCACATCGCGGCGATCGCGACGCAGGTCTGCTCGTCGTTGATGTAGCGGTCGTTTGGGCAGGCGAGCCCGGTCTTGAAGCCATTGGGGAAGCCGGCTTCGGCCAGCAGCTTCTTCGCCTTCTCCGGGTCGTAGCCGAGAAGCGCGTCATTGGTCTGCGCATACCCCGGAACCGGCGGGGCGACCAGCGTGCCGGTGTTGCGCGACTTGGCCCGCATCACCCGCTTCTGGATGGCGTCGAGATCGATTGCGTGCCAGAGCGCCTGGCGCACCTTGAGATCAAGCATCGGATTCTTCTGGCCCGGCATCGCCAGCAGTTCGGGGCGGTGGTTGAGGCCGAGGAAGATCAGGCGCAGCGCCGGCTCCTCGATCACCGTAAAGCCAGACGCCGCGCCGATCCGCGCCAGATCCTGCAAGGGAGCTGGCGCGATCAGCTCCAGTTCGCCCGAGAGTAGCGCCGCGACGCGGGTGGCGTCCGACTTGATCGGTTTGAACTCGATGCGGGTGACATTGTGCTCGGGCTTGTCCCACCAGTCGGCGTTGACCACCATGTTGGTGCCGGCGTCGGGCTTGTAGGATTCGAGCTTGAACGGGCCGGTGCCGATGGCGCTCGTCGAGGCGGCGGTCGTCGCGCCGGTCGAGATGTTGCCGGCCTTGAGCGCGCCGTTGGCCTCCATCCACTCCTTGTCCATGATGTAGATGCCGGCAAGGTCGTTCAGCAGGAGCGGATAGGGCCCCTTGGTGACGAGATCGACGGTGAAGTCGTCGACCTTCTCCGCCTTGATCACGGCCGAAAGATTGCCCTTGGCGCGCGTCGCGGGGTCGATCAGCCTCGTCACGGAGGCGACCACGTCGTCGGCCGTGAAGGGGTTGCCGTTGTGGAACTTGACGCCCCGGCGCAGCTCGAAACGCCAGGTATCGGGCTTGATCGCCTTCCAGCCCGTCGCCAGCGCGGGCTCGAGCTGCATCGTGCGGCCGCGCCTGACCAGCGGGTCAAAGACGTGGTGCAGCATCGCCGTGGTGAAGCTCTCTGTATGGGCGTAGGGGTCGAGCGTGGCGATGTCGGTGTTGGCCGACCAGCGCAGCGTCTTCGCCTCGCCGGCGGTGGCGGCGAGCGCGGCCGCCGATACGGCGGCCAGAAGCGTGACGATCCGGTTCATGCGAGACCCCCTCTGCGGCGATGCGGGCGTTGTATACGCTAGTTAGGCAAACTGCATGCACTCCGGTCAAGCGCGAAATGCCTGTCCGCCGACAGACGGACGAGGAGGCGGTGTCCGGACAAGGGTAAAGCCGGCATTATTCCGGCATGCCGGCCCGCCGCAACGCGTCGAGGTAGCGGCGCAGCATGGTCCGATCGCGCAATGGGTGTCCGGCGGTCGTCCGGCGGATCGAACTGTTGGGCTGCAGGCGCAGGAGTTCGGCGAGTTCGCGCCGGGCGCCCTCGATGTCGCCAATGTCCGCGAGCGCGGCGGTGAGATAGCGGCGCGGCGTCGTCGCCTCCGGAACGCTCGCGAGAGAGCGGCGCGCCACCACGATCGCCTCGTCTTGGCGGCCGGCGTAAAACAGCGCCGCCGCCCGGACCGCGAGGAGATCGGCTTGCAGCGGCGAGAGCGGATCGAGCCGCTCCGCCTGTTCGACGCGGCTCAACGACACGGCGATGTCGCCACCCCAGACCGACACCCAGGCACCCAGCCGCCAGGCTTCGGCGCCGTTGGGGTTGAGGCGCAGCGACAGATCCAGCAACGCGCCGCCCTCGTCGTGTTCGCCGCCGATGATCGCGAGCAGGTGGCCGCACAGGGCCAGAACCTGCGGGTCCGACCGGTCGCCCGCAAGCGCCTCGCGCGCGAGAGCGAGAGACCGCGCCTTCGCGGCCCGATGATCGGGCTCGACCCCGAGCCATAGGGTGGTGGCGATGCAACGCGCCAGCAAAGCGCGCGCCAGAACAAAGTGAGGGTCGCGCTGCAATGCGGTTTCGAGAAACCCGATCGCCTCGCTGGTGCCGTGCGGCGTCCGGGAGTAGTAGCCCGGCAGCGCCCGCAAGTAGCAATCGAACGCATCGAGGTTGCCGGTGCCTTTTCGGAGCACGCGCTCGATCTCGGCTCGCAGCAGGCGCGGCTCAATGGCAGCCGCAATGGCCGCCGTCATCGTCTCGTAGAGATCGACGAGACCCGCTTCTTCGCCGCCAAAGCGCTCCTGCCAGACCTGACGCCCTGATCGCGCGTCGACCAGGCTGCAGCGGATGATCAGCCGATTGCCTTCATCGGCAAAGGAGCCGCAGACGAGATAGCGGACGCCGAGAAGGCGTCCCATGGCGACGACGTCCTCGGCGTCCTGGCGCGAGCGATGGTCGGGGGCGCCGCTGGCGACGACGGTCAACCAGCGGAAGCGCGATAGCGCAATCGAGATTTCCTCGACGAGACCCGTTGCGAGATAGCGCCGCTCGGTATCCCCCAGCACGCGGAACGGCAGTACGGCGAGAGAAGGGCGGCTGCCTGGCTGCGCCATGTCATTGTGCGGCGCGGCCCCATCGCCATTGTCGAGGCCGACCTCACAATCGAGAATATAACCGCGCTGCGGGATGTGCCTGAGCAGGCGGCCTTCGCCGTCATCCAGCGCGCGCCGCGTATCCCTGACGGCCTGGAACAGACTGTCCTCCGTGACGTTGACTTTGCCCCAGACCCGGTCGAGCAATGCGGCCTTGGACAGCGGCTGGCCCCGGGCCGTGGCCAGCGCCACCAGAAGCGCGAAAGCCTTGGGCCGGAGGGCGACCTCGCCTCCATCGCGGCCGAGAAGCCGGCCGCGCCCCGGCTCAAGCACGAAGCCCTCGAAGCCGATCGCGCGCGGCATGGCGAGCGCATCATCGACTGGATCTGGCCGAGCCTCTGGCATGCCGCGATTTCAGCACAGCTTCAGCAGCCTGTCAGGACGCCGGCATCGCGCCGGTGACAGGATGACCGCATCGCAACCCGACGAGGACGAGCGCCATGATCCCTATCTCCGCCGGAGCCGCATCCTGCCGCCGCCCGCCTGTCGCTCTGATGTCGCGTCGCCGTGTGCTCGCGTCGCTTTGCGCGATGCCGGCCCTGGGTAGCGTCTCGCTCGCGCAGGGCCACTGGCCAAACCAGACTGTGCGCATACTGCTGGGTCAGCCGGCCGGCTCGGCGTCGGACCCGATGGCGCGCGGTCTCGCCCCGCACCTCGCCGCCGCCTTCGGCCAGCCCTTCGTGATCGAGAACATGCCGGGAGCGGGAGGAACCGCCGCCGCCGCCGCTGTTGCGCGGGCGAGCGATGGGCACACGCTCGGGCTTGTGCTCGGGGGACCGACGACCACCGCCAGAGCGATGAACCCCAACCTCTCCTATGATCCCCGGACCGCCTTCCAGCCGATCAGCCTTCTCGTCCGTTCGTCCTTCGTGCTGACGGTTCATCCGGCGAGCTTCCCCGGCGCGCGCTTCGCCGACATCATCGACTACGCCCGCGCGCATCCCGGCAGGCTGTCATACGCCTCGATCGGGCCGGGAACGGTGACGCATCTCGCGATGGAAGAGCTGAAGGCCGCGCTCGGCCTCGACATCGTCCACGTTCCCTATCGCGGCTTTCCGCAGGCGAGCCTCGATCTCGCCGCCGGGCGCTGCCAGCTCATGTTCAATGTCGCGACGGCCGCCGCCGAACACATGGCGGCCGGCCGTCTGATCGGCGTGGCGCAGACGGGGGCGGCCCGCATGAGCACGCTGCCCGATGTCCCGACCCTGAGCGAACTGAAGGCGCCGACGGCCCCGTTCTTCGGCTGGTCTGGCCTGATCGCGCCGGCCGGGTTCCCCGGCTCGGCAGCAAGACGGATCGCCGCGGTCGTTCGCACGGCGTTCGCGGCGGACCCGGCCGCGCGTGGCGGGCTCGATCGCGTCGGCAGCGAGGTGCTGGGCACCGACCCCGACGAACTCCAGGCGCTGCAGGACAGCGAGGCGGCCCGCTGGAACGCGGTCATCGCGCGGCTGGGGCTGCGCTCCACCGAATGACATGTCGTCTGCCGCAGCCCGTCATGGGAGTGCGATCGTGGTCACGCGCACGTGTACACGCCGTCGGTGAGAGGCAGCGCTTGCCGGCTCAGACGTCGAGATTGGCGCCCTTCAGCGAACGGATCACCAGATCGAGTCGAAAAGATACATCGCGCGCCGGAGTCGCCGAAGACCGGCGCGCTCGAGGCGTTTAGCCAAAAGGCACGGTCTAGAACGGTCAGGCGCCAGCGCGCATCATGGCCGTCGGAGCGGGCGGAAGGCAGGCGATGAGCAACACCATGACAGCCGGGACGGGAACCGCTCCGCATCATCCCGCCGCCTCACCCACGTCCGTCCTGCCGGTCAACCGTTCGCTCTATATCGACGGCGCCTGGCGCGAGCCGCTGGCCGGCGGCAGCCTCGCATTGACCAACCCCGCGACCCGGGCTGACGATCGGGCGCGGCGTCAACGGCCTTGTTTCGCCGCTGATCGCCAAAGTGAGCCCGCGCTGCGGGCGAGCCAGGGCGCGCAGACGCTGAGCGCCGTCACCACGAACAGCGCGACCACGATCGGCCGGGTGAAGAACATCAGCCAGTTCTGGTCGAAGATCAGCAGCGACTGCTTCAGCGTCTCCTCGACCATCGTGCCCAGCACGAGGCCCATCACCAGCGGCGCGGGCGAGAAGCCATAGCGGCGCATGACATAGCCGATCACGCCGAAGCCGAGCATCACCCAGACATCGACCAGCGACTGGTTGGGGCCGTAGGCGCCGACGATCGCGAAGATGAGCACGGCCGGCCACAGGATGGCGTCGGGGATCAGGGTGATCCGGGCGAAGAGCTTGGCGGCGAAGAGGCCGAGCACGACATAGATCAGGTTCGACGCCAGCATCGAGGCGAAGACGGCATAGAGCAGGGCGGGCTGCTCGTTGAACAGATGCGGACCGGGACGCACGCCCTGCACGATCAGGCCGGCCAGGATGATCGCGGTGGTGGCGCTGCCTGGAATGCCGAGCGCCAGCGTCGGGACCATGCTGCCGCCGACGGCGGCGTTGTTGGCGGCCTCGGGTCCCGCGATGCCCTCGATCGAGCCCTTGCCGAACTCGTCCTTGTATTTCGACCAGCGCTTGGTCTCGTTGTAGGAGATCAGCGCGGCCGTGGTCGCGCCCAGCGCGGGCAGGATGCCGATGAATGTGCCGAGCACGCTCGACAGGCCGATCGCCTTGGCGCATTTGCGGTAGTCGGCCATGGACGGCAGCTTCATCGCGCTGATGCCGAGGCGCTCGGGAATGATGTGCAGGCGGCCGGCCTGCACCAGAAGCTCGCTGATCGCGAACAGGCCGGTCAGGACCGGCACCAGTCCGAGGCCCTCGGTCAGTTCGGGCACGCCGAAGGTGAAGCGGTCCACGCCCGTCATCAGGTCGAGCCCGATGGTCGCCAGCAGCACGCCGACCGCTCCGCTGATCAGGTTCCGGATGCCGTTGCTCCCGCCCACGGCCGCCAGCATCGACAGGCCGAAGATCGCGAGCGCGAAATACTCCGGCGGACCGAAGCTGTAAGCCGCCTTCGCCAGCAGCGGGGCCGCCACGATGAGCACGAAGACGCTGAAGATGCCGCCGATGGCGCTGGCGATCGTCGACATGCCGAGCGCGCGCCCGGCCTCGCCGCGGCGCGCCATCGGATACCCGTCATAGGCCGTGGCCGATGCAGATGGATCGCCCGGGGTGTTGATCAGAATGGCGGTGATCGACCCGCCGAAATTGGCCGCGCAGTAGATCGCCCCCAGAAAGGCGATGCCGGCGGTGGGCGACATGGTGATGGTGATCGGCAGGAGCAGCGCCGCCGTCGTGCTGCCGCTGAGGCCGGGCAGCGCGCCGACGATCACGCCGAGAATGGTCCCGGCCAGAATGATGCCGACCATGTAGGGGTCGGCCAGGATCGCCATCCCGGAGAGAAAACCGTCCATTGAAACCCCGTGCGTCGTCAGGTTGTATTCGCGGGGGCGGGCCGGCGGCCTTGCCCTTGGTCGGCCGGGCCTCTCAGCCCAGCCCGCCCTGCAAGAGCCCGCGCGGCAGGCCGACGCCGAAACCGCGCACGAAGGCGAAATGCAACGCCAAAGAGATACCGACCGCAATCGCGGCAAGAAGCGCCAGGCGACGTTCGCCCCAGAACCGTCCGAGGCCGACGCAGGAGGCGAACACGGCGCCATGGATGCCCAAGAGCAGCAGCGCGCCGACCACGCCCCCGACGGCTGCGACGGTGGCGTAGACCATTGGATGCACGGGCTCGCAGTCCAGCGCCTCGCGACGCGACGCCGTCCAGGCCAGCCACAGCGCCAGAACGATGATGACGCCGAGCACCAGTCGCGGGAAGGCGGCGGGGCCCATGCCCTGCGTCAGCGCGGCGGGCACATCGGCAAAGCCGGTCGTCCCGGCCCAGACCACGAGCGCCATCGCCACGATGGCGAGGCCGATCGCGACATCCGAGACGCCGCGGCCAGGCGCCGGGCCAGCGACCGCCGATGCCGGGCGGCCGCCCGCTTCGGCCGGATGCGCGCATGAGGCGGCATCCGGCTTCTGCGCATCCTGCATGGTCATTTCGCGATGCCGAGCGAGGCGAGCGCTTCCTGCCCGGTCTTCAGGAAATCATCGATCTGGGCCTGCCATTCGGCCCGGCCGACGACGCTGCCGCCGGACTGGCCCGAGCTCTTCAGATAGTCTTGGTAGAGTTTGCCCTGCATCGCCTTGATCAGGCCCTCCTCCAGAATCTTGATCCGGTCCTCCGGCGTGCCCTTCAGCACGGCGAAGCCGCGCGTCGTCGAGTAGACCGCCGGGATGCCGATCTCGGTCGCGGTCGGTGTCTGCGGCAGCGAGTCCATCTTGGTCGGTGCGAAGACGAGCAGGGCGCGGACCTCGTTCGCCTTGATCTGCGATTCGGCCTCGGCGTAATTCAGCAGCGCGCCGTCGAGATTTCCGCCGACAAGGTTGACGACGATGTCGCCGCCGCCGCGGAAGGGCACCACGACGGGCTTGGCCATCCCCGCCTTGGCGGCGAAGCCTGCGACTGCGATGTGGTCGACGCTGCCGAGTTGCGTCGTGCCGAATTTCATCGGCTTGGTTTTGGCCGCCTCGATGAACTCCTGCGCGGTCTTGTAGGGGCTTTTGGCCCCCACCATCAGCACCTGCGGGTCCTC
This sequence comes from Rhizobiales bacterium CCH3-A5, assembly GCA_001556025.1. Taxonomy (GTDB): domain Bacteria; phylum Pseudomonadota; class Alphaproteobacteria; order Rhizobiales; family Beijerinckiaceae; genus Allobosea. Next base: position 320,183 of record LSIB01000136.1, on the reverse strand, counting down.
CGTGGCGCGCGCGAGGCCGATCAGATCGCCCATCTTCACGGCGCCGCCCTTGTCCTGCAGCAGCGTCAGAAGATGCGTCTGCGTGATCAGCATGATGGTGTGGCCATCCTTGGGCCGCGAATGCGCATAGGCCAGCGAGGCGGAGCCGCTGCCGCCGGTCTTGTTGGCGACGACGAGTTCGGTGCCGAACGCCGCCGGCGCCTGGACCATCATCATTCTGGCGGTGAGATCGGTGCCGCCGCCGACGCCGGCATGGGTCACGACCTCGATCGGCTTGGACGGGAACTTTTCCTGGGCCTGGGCCGCGCCCGTGGGCAGGGCGAGCGCGATGGCGAGGCCCAGCGTTCCGAGGCCGGCTTTCGCGAAGCCGCGCCGGGATGTGCTGCGATGTGAGAGCATGGTGTTTCCTCCTCTGGTGTCAGGGCGGCCTGTTTCGGCTCGTTCCCGGTTTCGTATCAGGCTGAGTTGCGAGCCTCCGGTTCCTGTCTCGGCGCTTCCTCGCGCGAATCGAGCCAGCGGCGCTTGCCGCCATGGGCATGCTGCTCGGCCAGGATGCGCGCACGCTCGCCGTCGCCGGCTGCGATGGCCGCTATGATTTCGCGATGCTCGCCATTGGATTCGCGCATCCGCTCGGCCGAAGCCAGCGCGCTCTGCCGCAGCAGATGCGTCTCCTTGATCAGCGCCTCATAAGTCTGCTTCGCGCGGCCATGGGCGGCGAAATCCAAAATGGCGTCGTGAAAGCTCAGGTTGAGGCGATAGTAGCTCGCGCCGTCGCCGCGCCCGATTGCCTCGTCCATCTCCGCAATCAGCTCCGACAGCGCCTCAAGCTGCGCGGGGACGATCCGCGCGGCCAGCCGTTGGCAAACAAAGCCGAACACGACGGCGCGCACGTCATAGATCTCGCTGGCCTCGTCGTCGGGAATCTGGCGCACGAAGACGCCGAGGTTGACCACCGAGTTGAGCAGGCCGCTGCGCACCAGCCCGCGCGTCGCCTCGCGGATCGGCCCGCGGCTGACGCCGAGCCGCGCCGCCAGCGCCTGCTCGTTGATGCGTTCCCCGGCAACGAGGTCGCCGGCCAGCACCATGCGTTCGATCTCGTCCTGAACGATCCCGGTCAGGGTTTGCGTACGGCGCTGGGCGATGGCGGTCATGACATCGGACATGGGGACATCGTTGACCCTGATCAGCCAACTGTCAACAGTTGGCGTTGACAGTCTGCACTTGGCTGGGCAGGTTGAGTCCGAGGAGGAGGCCATGCCTTTCGAACCTGCGTCGCGCGCCTTGTCCCGCTTTACCGTCCTCGACCTCACCCGGGTCAGATCAGGGCCCACGGCCGTGCGCCAACTGGCCGACTGGGGCGCCAACGTCATCAAGATCGAAACGCCGAAGGCGCTGGAGACGGGCGAGGGGCCCGGCGGGCCGCGTCACGGCTCGGATTTCCAGAACTTGCACCGCAACAAGCGCAGCCTGACGCTCAACCTGAAGTCCGAGGAGGGGCGCGCCATCCTGCACCGGCTCGTCGCCGGAGCCGACGTGCTGGTCGAGAACTACCGGCCGGACGTCAAGCACAGGCTCGGCATCGCTTTCGAGACGTTGCACGAGATCAACCCGCGGCTGGTCTATGCCAGCATCTCGGGCTTCGGGCAGGATGGACCCTATGCGACGCGGCCGGGCTTCGACCAGATCGCGCAGGGGCTCGGCGGGCTGATGTCGATCACAGGCCTGCCGGGGCAGGGGCCGGTCAGGGTCGGCATCCCCGTCGCCGACCTCACGGCCGGGCTCTACTGCGCCTTCGGCATCATGGCCGCGCTGCTGGCGCGTGAGGAGACGGGCAAGGGCCAATGGGTCCAGACCTCACTGCTGCAGGCCCAGATCGCGATGCTGGATTTCCAGGCGACGCGCTGGCTGATGGATGGCGAGGTGCCGAAGCAGGCGGGCAACAACCACCCGACCAGCATTCCCACTGGCGTCTTCCAGACCGCCGACGGCCACATCAACATTGCCGTCACCGGCCAGGCGATCTGGGAGCGCTTCTGCCGCTCCGTCGACCGGCCGGACCTGATCGCCCATCCCGACTACGTCAGCGCCGCGCTGCGCTCGCGCAACCGCGACGCCCTTGGGCTCGAAATCACCGCGATTCTGCGCGAGCAGACCGGCGGCTACTGGATCGAGCGGTTCAGCCAGGTCGGCGTGCCCTGCGGACCGATCAACAGCATCGACCAGGTCTTCGCAGATCCGCAGGTGGAGCATCTGGGCATCGCGCAGAGCGTCCACTCGACGGCGCTGGATCGCGACATCACGCTGGTCGCCCAGCCGGTGGTGCTCAGCGACACGCCCAGCGCAATCCGCACGCCGCCGCCGGAACTCGGCGAGCAGTCCGACGAAATCCTCGGCGAGGCCGGCTTCTCGGCCGTCGAGATCGACGGGTTCCGGCGCAACGGCACGATCTAAGCGCATTTCATCACAGCCAGGATTTCCGCGATGACCACCGACAAGATGATCGCACGCAAGACCGACGGGATCGGCTGGCTGATCTTCAACAATCCCGAGCGGCACAACGCGGTCTCGCTGGAGATGTGGGAAGCGGCGATCGAAATCATCGCCGATTTCCGCGCCGATCCGGAGGTGCGCGTCGTCGTAGTGCGCGGCGCGGGTGAAAAGTCCTTCGTCTCCGGCGCGGACATCTCGAAATTCGACGACGAGCGCGCCCAGGAGGCGGCCGTGCAGCGCTATGAGGAGGCTACGGAGGGCACCTATAGCGCGTTGCGCGCCATGGAGAAGCCGACGATCGCGATGATCCACGGCTATGCGATCGGCGGCGGCGCCAACCTTGCCGTCTGCTGCGATCTGCGCATCTGCAGCGAGACGGCGAAGTTCGCCATCCCTGCCGCCAAGCTCGGCCTTGGCTACGGCTATGCCCGGATCAGGCGGCTGATGGAGGTGGTACGGCCATCCTTCGCCAAGGAAATCTTCTTCACGGCGCGCCAGTTCGACGCCGAGGAGGCGCGCGCGATGGGGTTGGCGAACCGCATCGTGCCGCAGGCTGAACTCGAGACCTATGTCACGGACTACGCCCGCACCATCGCCGCCAACGCGCCGCTGACGGTGACCGCGATCAAGCAGATCGTCACCGAGGCGCTCAAGGACGATGCCGATCGCGATCTCGCGCTGTGCGACCGACTGGTCAAGGCCTGCTTCGAGAGCGAGGACTATGCCGAGGGCCGTCGCGCCTTCGCCGAAAAGCGCAAGCCGGTCTTCAAGGGTCGCTGAGCGCGGAGGCAACGACGATGTCCGACACCGCTGCCCAGAGCACCACACCGAGCATTCTCTACGAGGTCGCCGACGGCATCGCGACGGTCACCTTCAACCGGCCGGAGGCGCGCAACGCCTTCACCTTCGCGATGTATGAGCGGCTCGTCGAGATCTGCGAGAGGGTCAATGCCGACGCCGGCATCCGTGCCGTGGTCCTGACGGGCGCGGGCGGGCGCGCCTTCGCGGCCGGCACCGACATCGCGCAGTTCCGCGACTTCGACACGCCCGAGGACGCGCTTGGCTACGAGGCGCGGATCGACCGCGTGCTGGCGGCGCTGGAGACCTGCCGCGCGCCCACGATCGCGGCGATCGCCGGAGCCTGCACCGGAGGCGGGGCCGCGATTGCCGCCTGCTGCGACCTGCGGATCGCCGCCGGCAATGCGAAGTTCGGTTTCCCGATCGCCCGGACGTTGGGCAACTGCCTGTCGATGTCGAACTATGCGCGCTTCGCCGAACTTGTCGGCACGGCGCGGCTGAAGGAACTGATCTTCAGCGCCCGCCTGCTCGACGCGCAGGAGGGGCTCGCGATCGGGCTCGTCAGCGAGGTCGTCGCGGAGCCGGGCGACCTGATGGCCCGCGCGCAGGAACTGGCGCGCCTCGTCGCGGGCCACGCGCCCCTGACGCTGCAGGCGACGAAACAAGCGCTGCGCCATCTCAGGCCGACGATCCCGCGCGGCGAGGGCGATCGGCTGATCCTGATGTGCTACATGAGCGAGGATTTCAGGGAGGGCATGAACGCTTTTCTGGGCAAACGCGCGCCGGTCTTCTCCGGACGCCCGCCCGAGCGGCAGTCGTAAGGCCCGCCCATGGCAACACCCCTGCACGGATTGTCGAGCGCGTCGGGCCGGCTCACCGTAAGGCCGGCGGCCCCAACGCAGGCGCATGACGCCGAGCGCCGATGCCCTGGCCGCCCAGCCCGATGCCGGAGCCAAGTCCATGTCTAGTTCTCCGGGACATCTCATTGTCAGCGGCAGGTGGGACAACTGCGTCGCCATCGTCGATGTCGCCACGGCCGTCCTGCCCGAGAACGACGCCACGCCCAACGCAATCGTCTCGCGGCCGCGTGTCACGCTCGATGTCGACAGCGATGGCGACGGCGTGGCCGATGCGCCGGCCAACGGCCAGCCGGTCGGCGTCGTGGTCGATCGCGCACGGCGGCAGGCCTATGTCGTCAACCATTCGGGACCTGCGACCCCCAAGGCGGCCGATGCCTACCAGCACGGCCACCCCGGCCTCGTCACGGTCGTCGATCTCGACCGGGCGCTCGACCCCGTCCATGACGGCACGCTGGGCGCGGTGTCGGGCTTCATCGAGACGGGCCGCACGGGACCTGTCGGCGCGGCTATGACGCCCGACGGTGCGACGCTGCTGGTCAATTGCGGCGAGGCCGAAGGCAGCGAGGATGGCGGCGACGAGGTGACCGCGATCGACCTCGCCTCGCGCCAGGTCGTACGGCGCATTCCGCTGAGCGAGACGCCGGGTCATCCCGCGCCCGGCCCGAGCCGTCACGACAGCCCCCATGCCAGCTTCGGGCGCTATCCCAACCCGACGGGGATCGTGATCTCGCCCCTCCGGGAAGGCGTCGTCTTCGTCGGCAATGGCGGGATGAGCGATGTGTCGGTGCTCGAGCTGCAGGCGGCGCTGGCGGGCGATCGCGGCGCGGAGGTCAACCGGGTTCCCGTCGAAACCGGCCCGTTCGGGCTCGCCTGCAGCCCCGACGGGGCGCTGGTGGCGGTCGCCGCGCGCGAAAGCATGTCGGAGCCCTATGAAGGCCGCACCATCTCCATCATCGATGTCGCCCGCGCCGCCGCCGGTGGCAAGGATGCAGAGGTCGCGCGGGTGCGGATCGGCAGCGACGATCCGGGCGAGGCGACGCGGCCTTTTGCCGTCGCCTTCACGCCCGACGGCAAGCGCATCGTCGCCTCCTGCTTCCGCTCGAATACGATCTCGTTCGTCGATGTCGCCGATGCGGTCGCGGGCAGGCCCGCCGAAGTGCTCAGGCTGCATCCGCAGGCGCCGCATGGCGCGATCGCCCGGCCGCGCGGAATCGCGATGGCGGGCGGCCGCCTGGCCTGCGTCATTGGCGGCGCCAAGACGGGACCGAAAAGCAGCCTCGTCTGGTTCATCGATATCGAGACGGGCCGGATCCTGTCGTGCGTGACCGGTGTCGGCAACGAATCCTACTTCATGGATGTCATACCGAGCGGAGGTTGAATCAACGAATACATGATTGCTTTGGTAAATTGACAACGTTCTACCGACTGTTAGCGTCACTCATAACAAGAAATACTGGGGAGAAACGCTCATGTTCACGAGACGCTCGCTTATGCTGGCGGCATCCGCCATGCCGTTCATGACGAACACCATCCGGGCGCAGGCCGGCTGGGTTCCAACCCGGGAGGTCGAGTTCGTCATCCCGTTTGCCGTCGGCGGCGGGGCCGACCTTTTGGCCCGGGTCATTCACAAGATCATCACCGACGAGAAGCTCGTGCCGGTGCCGGTGACGCTTAACAACCGTCCCGGCGGCGGCGGGGCCGTCGGGCTCGGCTATGTCGCATCGCGCAAGGCCGCCGACCCGCACACGATCATTCTGGTCAACGGCACCACGCAGATCACGCCGATCCTCAATCCGGCGGCACGGACGCTGACCGAGATCCGCCCGTCGATGAACGTGATGCTCGACGATTTCCTGCTCTTCGTGAAGGGCGACGCGCCCTGGAAGGATGCCAAGGAGTTCGTCGCCGCCGCCAAGGCGCGTCCGCCCAAGTCGATCGCGTTCGCGACCGGCGGCACCACTGACGTCATGGCGATCACGGTCTTCACCAAGGCGACCGGCGTCGAGTTCAACACGCTGAACTTCAACTCCGGCGGCGAGGCGCTGACGCAGCTGCTCGGCGGCCATGTCCAGGCCTGCATGGGAAATCCGCTGGAGTTCATGGGACATCTCCAGTCGAAGGCGGTCAAGGCGCTGGGCGTGTTCCGCGACAGCCGCTTTTCAGCCTTGCCCGACGTGCCCACGATGAAGGAGCAGGGCATCGAGGCGCCCAATTTCCAGATGTGGCGCGGGCTTGCGACGCCGAGGGGCACGCCGGACGCGCCGGCCCTCTACTGGGAGGGCGTGTTCGCCAAGGTCGTCGCCTCGCCGGCCTTCGCGGCCTATATCAAGGAGAACATCGCGACAGCAGCTCCCGTGCCTGGCGACGCCTTCGCGAAGTTCCTCCAGGATCAGGAAAAGCTCTACCGAGACCTGCTCGGCAAGCCCGCCTGATCCGATGAAGCTGCGTGCCGCGTGGGGCGAACTGCTCCTGTGCCTTGCGTTTGCGGGCGCGGGCCTGTTCTGGGTCGCGATTGCGCTGCGGATGCAGCTCTGGGACGGGTTTGCGCCCGCCTCGGGCTTTCTGCCGCTGATCTATGGCGTCCTGCTGATCGTGCTGGCGACGCTGGCGACGATCGTCGACGTGCTCGGCGGTCGCGATGCGTCCGCCGAGCTGCCGGGTCCGGTCGGTCGCCCGCTGCTGGTGCTGGCCGCACTTGCCGCGGGCGTCGCCGGCATCGAACTCATCGGCTTTTGCGCCTCGATGTTCCTGGCCATGCTGTTCCTGTTCCGCGTCGCGGAAAAGCGCTCCATGACCGCGTCGCTGGCGACCTCCGCGGGCTCAGCGCTGGTCCTGGTGCTGATTTTCCGCAACTGGCTTGGCGTGCCCATGCCTGTCGGCCCCTGGGGGTTTTAGAGCCCGTGTCGGTGATCTACGAACTCGCTGCTGGCTTCGCCAGCGCCCTGACGCCCTGGAACCTGATGATGTGCTTTGCCGGCGTCTTCGCCGGGCAGCTCGTCGGCGCGCTTCCGGGAATCGGCCCGTCCTCGGCCATCGCGCTGCTGCTGCCGCTGACCTTCGGGGCGGACCCGACCTCTGCCATCATCCTGTTCGCCGGCATCTATTACGGAGCGCAATATGGCGGCACGCTGACCTCCGTGCTGATCAGCGTGCCCGGCGAACCATCGAGTGTGATGACCAGCATCGACGGCTACCAGATGGCGCTGCAGGGCAAGGCCGGCGTTGCGCTGGGGATCGCGGCGATCGGCTCCTTCATCGCCGGCACGATCTCCACCATCGGCCTTATGCTGCTGGCCCCGCCGATGGCGCGCGCGGCGCTGGCCTTCGGGCCGCCCGAGTATTTCGCGCTCGTGGTGCTGGGCCTGACCGCGCTGGCGGCCGTGGGCGGCTCGGTTCTCAAGGGTCTCACCACCGGCGTCTTCGGCCTGCTGATCAGCACGGTCGGCATCGACCAGCAGACCGGCGTGGCGCGTTTCGCGTTCGACAGGCTCTGGCTGCTCGACGGGGTCGGCTTCATCGTCCTGACGGTCGCAATCTTCGGCGTCGGCGAGGTTCTCTCCAGCGTCGGCAAGCCGACGCCCGCGCCGATCACCAATGTCGCCAATGTGCTGCCTTCGCGGGCGGAATGGCGGGCCAGCCGCATGCCGATCCTGCGCGGCAGCTTCATCGGCTTCTTCGTCGGAGTGCTGCCGGCGACGGGCGCCACGATCGCGTCCTTCATCGCCTATATCGTCGAGAAGAAGGTTGCCAGGGACCCCTCGCGCTTCGGCAAGGGCGCGATCGAGGGCGTCGCCGGCCCCGAGGCCTCCAACAATGCCGCGGCGGCCGGCGCGATGGTGCCGATGCTGGCGCTCGGCGTGCCGGGGTCGGGCACCACCGCGATCATTCTGGGTGCGCTGATCATGTTCGGGGTCCGACCGGGTCCGGAACTCTTCGAGAAGAACTCGGCGCTGGTCTGGGCGGTCATCGCCAGCATGTATATCGGCAACCTCATGCTGCTGATCATGAATCTGCCGCTGGCGCGGCTCTTCGCGCAGCTCCTGCGGGTGCCTTATGCCTGGCTCTATCCTCCGATCCTGGCGCTGTGCGTGGCCGGCGTCTATTCGCAAGCGAACTCGATCGAGGATGTCTGGATGCTGGTCGGGTTCGGCGCGCTCGGCTGGGCGATGATGCGCTATGACTGGCCGCCGGCGCCGCTGATCCTTGGTCTGGTGCTCGGCACCATCTTCGAAAACTCGCTGCGCCAGTCGATGACGCTCTCTCACGGCAGCATCGAGATCTTCTTCACCCGTCCGATCTCGGCCGTGCTGCTCGCTTGCGCGGCTGCCGCGGTGCTCGCGCCTGTGCTGCTGAGGATGTTCAGACCGCGGATCGCGGCGGTCTGACACGCCTGAGTCGATGCTTCCGCTGCGTCGCCGCAGGCCCTATACGCAGCATTCGTGAGCGGCAGGGCGAATTTGGCGATGACGATGAGCGGCGACGAGACCACCAGCCGGATCGCGCGCGGCGGCAAGGCGATCTATGGCGCGCCGCTGGGCATATTGATGCTGCAGGCGCGGTTTCCGCGCATTCCCGGCGATATGGGCAATGCGGGTACGTGGCCGTTTCCTGTGCTCTACCGCGTCGTGTCGGGAGCGAGCCCCGACCGCGTCGTGATGCAGGGCGCGCAGGGGCTGCTGCCGGACTTCATCGCGGCGGGCCGGGAGCTGATTTCGCTCGGGGCCGAGGCGATCACCACCAATTGCGGCTTCCTGGCGCTGTTCCAGCGCGAGCTTTCGGCGGCGCTCGACGTGCCGGTCGCAACCTCGTCGCTGATGCAGGTTCCGTGGGTGCAGGCGACCCTGCCGCCGGCCAAGCGCGTCGGCATCGTCACGGTCTCGGCCCGGAGCCTGACGCCGGCGCATCTGACGGGCGCGGGCGTACCGCTCGATACGCCGATCGCCGGGACGGAGCATGGCCGCGAGTTCTTCCGCGTGCTGATCGGAGCCGAGAAGGACGATATGGATGTCGATCTCGCCCGGCAGGACGTTGTCGATGCGGCGCTGGCGCTCGTCGCCCGACACCCCGATGTCGGCGCTATCGTGCTCGAATGCACCAACATGCCGCCCTACGCGGCAGCCGTGCAGGCGGCGACGGGGCTGCCGGTGCATGACATCTATTCGATGATCTCGTGGTTTCATGCCGGTCTGCGGCCACGCCGCTTCGGCTGAACATCGCGCGGCGGTTCCCTTGGCGGTTCTGCCGGGCTACCAATCGCGGCACGGCGATCCCGCCGCCGAGCGGAACCCCGACATCCCATGCCGATATCATCCTCGCGCCGTCTGTCCTGGCAGCAGGCTTTCGATGCTCCGACCCATTCGCAGATCGAGCAGGAGCGCTGGGTGCTGGCGATGTGCCTCGGCCGCCAGGGCGGGCGCTTCGCCGAGATCGGCGCATTCGACGGTGTGCTGCACTCCAACACCCTGTTCCTGGAGCGCGACCATGGCTGGAGCGGCGTGCTGGTGGAGCCCAATCCGCTGCTTTTTGCCCAACTCGCGGCGAGCCGCAGCGCGATCTGTCTCGAGAAAGCAGTCCATCGCGAGGGCGGCCAGTTGCTGTCCTTCGTCGCCTCGCAGGAGATCGGCACGCTGGCCGAATACGCCGAGGCCGACGCCTATGCCGAGCATCGCCGGCAGGCGATCAGCGAGAACGGGTTGATCACGGTCTCGACGATCACCTTCGACGAGATGGACGCGGCGGACGGGCAGGGTGGGTCCGGCTTCGACTATGTCTCGCTCGACACCGAAGGCTCGGAACTCGACATCCTGCGCACCATCGATCTGTCCCGTCACGCCATCGCGCTCTTCACCATCGAACATAATTTCGTCGAACCGCGCCGCGAGCAGATGCGCACGCTGCTGAGCGAGGCCTGCTACCAGAGGCTGAATGTCGGCTTCGACGACTGGTACTGGCATGAGGGCCATCTGGCCGCCCGCAACGGCGGCGCGCTGCCCGACGTCGCGGCGATCAATGCCCATGTGAAGAGCGTCTACGCGGACTGAACCGGCGGTCTGGGCCGGCCTTCCACCGTCGCGATATAGGCGTCGCGCGAGGGGATCAGGTGGTCGCGGCAGAGCGTGACCAGCCGCTCGCGATCGCCGTGCTCCATCGCAGCGACCATCGCCGCGTGCTCGTCGCGGGCGAGCGCAAGATGCGGTGGGCTGGCCGCCGTAATCGAACGCGCGCCGTGGACCTTCTGCGCCATCATCTGGATCAGCTCGACGAGGTGCCGGTTGCCGCAGGCGGCGAAGAGCGCCTCGTGGAAGGCCATGTTGGCGCGGAAGGCCGCGCGCGCGTCGCCAGCGGCGACAGCCGATGCATGTCGCTGCTGCACGGTTCGGAGTTCCGTGACGACCGCAGGGTCGGCCGGCAGCGGGATCTGCGCGGCCGCGAGCGTCTCAATCGCCTCGCGCACCGAATAGATCTGGCGCACCTCCTCGGGGTCGAGCCGCTTCACCGCCGCGCCCTTGTTGGGCACGCGCTCGATCAGCCCGTCGCGCTCCAGTTCGGCCAGCGCCTCGCGCACGACATGGCGCTTCACGGCAAAGCGCGCCGCCAGTTCCTCCTCGATCAGGCGCTCGCGCGGCAAAAGCCAGCCAAGCACGATCTCCTCCTCGATCGCGTCCGCGATCAGGCGCATCCGGTCGGGCGCGGCGGCTTTCAGCGGGACGACGCTCATGATGCCTCCAGTTCGGCAACATGATTGTTGACAATCGATGAGGCAGCAAGTCTGTTCTCGCGATGACGACCGAAGACGACACCGGAAAGCCCGCCGCCAGCGGCATGCGCCGCAACCTCGCCAGCTATGGCGACCCCGGCTTCTCGCTGTTCCTGCGCAAGGCCTTCATCAAGGCGGCGGGCTTTTCCGACGACGCGCTCGACCGGCCGATCATCGGCCTGACCAACACCTTCAGCGACTTCAACCCCTGCCATGGCAATGTCCCGCGCCTGATCGAGGCGGCCAAGCGCGGAATCATGCTGGCGGGCGGCCTGCCGATGGAATTCCCGACGGTCTCGATCCACGAGAGCTTCTCGAACCCGACCTCGATGTTCCTGCGCAACCTGATGTCCATCGACACCGAGGAGATGATCCGGGCGCAGCCGATGGACGCCGTCGTGCTGATCGGCGGCTGCGACAAGACCGTGCCGGCGCAGTTGATGGGCGCGGTTTCGGCCGATGTCCCGGCGATCCAGCTCATCACCGGGCCGATGCTGGTCGGCCATCACAAGGGCGAGGTGCTCGGCGCATGCACCGATTGCCGCCGGCTCTGGGGCCAGCATCGCGCGGGCGCAATCGACGAGGCCGAGATCGAGGTTCTGAGCGGGCGGCTCGCGCCGACACAAGGGACATGCATGGTGATGGGCACGGCGAGCACGATGGGCTGCCTCGTCGAGGCCCTGGGCATCGCGCTGCCGGGCTCGGGCACCATTCCCGCCACCCATGCCGACCGCATCCGCGCGGCCGAGGCCAGCGGCAGGCAGGCCGTGGCGCTGGCCAAAAGCGGGCTGAGGCCGACGCAACTCCTCACAAAGGCCGCCTTCCGGAACGCGATGGTGGTGCTGCAGGCGATCGGCGGCTCGACCAATGGGCTGGTGCATCTTTCCGCGATCGCGCGCCGCGCCGGCATGACGATCGATCTCGAAGAGTTCGACGCGATCGGCCGGGAGGTGCCGGTGCTGATCGACCTGAAGCCGTCGGGCGACCATTACATGGAGCATTTCCACTGGGCCGGCGGCATGCCCAAGCTCATGAAGGAACTGCGCCGCCATCTCGATCTGGACGCCGTGACGATCTCCGGCCAGACCATCGGCGAGATCGCTGACGCCGCTGAGGAGGTTCCCAACCAGACGATCATCCGCAGTGCTTCCGCGCCGCTGAAGCAGACCGGCGGCATGGCGGTGCTGCGCGGCAACCTCGCACCGGGCGGGGCGGTGATCAAGCATTCGGCCGCCTCGCCGGCACTGTTGACGCATAAGGGCAGGGCGGTGGTGTTCGATTCCGTCGAGGACATGGTGCGGCGGATGGACGATCCCGCGCTCGACGTGAAGGCGGACGACGTGCTGGTGCTGCGCAACGCCGGGCCGAAAGGCGCGCCCGGCATGCCGGAGGCCGGCTATCTGCCGATCCCGAAAAAGCTGGCGCAGGCCGGCGTCAAGGACATGGTCCGCATCTCGGACGCCCGTATGAGCGGCACGGCCTTCGGCACGATCGTGCTCCACATCACGCCTGAATCGGCCGTGGGCGGACCGCTCGGGCTGGTGCGCGACGGCGACATGATCAGCCTCGACGTGCCGGCGCGACGCATCGAATTGCTGGTGGACGCCGCCGAACTCGAGCGCCGCAAGGGCGAGTGGCAGCCGCCGGCCCATCTGGCCGAACCCTCGCGCGGCTATCGTGGGCTCTATCTGACGACCGTTCTGCAGGCCGACGAAGGCTGCGATTTCGACTTCTGCTGACGCCCATCTGGCGAGGCCGGATCAACCGGCCCGCTGTCCCAATCGGAGGAACACCCCATGCTGAAACGCCATCTCCTGACCGGTGCGCTCGCCGCGCTGTCGCTCGCCACTGCTGCGCCGGCCTTTGCGCAGGCCTATCCCAACAAGCCGGTCACGCTGCTGGTGCCCTATGCGCCGGGCGGGGCGACCGACATCATCGGCCGCGTCATCGCCGAGGAACTGTCGCAGACTTTGGGCCAGCGCGTTGTGGTCGAGAACCGCGCCGGCGCAGCCGGTAGCGTCGGGGCCGCCGCCGTCGCCCGTGCCACGCCGGACGGCTACCTGCTGCTGATGGGCGCGCTCACCAGCCACTCCATCAATATGGGGCTGCAGGCCAAACCGGGCTTCGACCTGAAGAAGGATTTTTCGCCCGTCAGCATCGCTGGCACGGTGGGGCTGGCGCTCGTCGTGCATCCGTCCGTGCAGGCCAAGACGATCCCCGAACTGATCGCGCTCGCCAAGGCGAAGCCCGACGAGTTCAACTACGCCTCATCAGGCAACGGCTCGCCGCAGCATCTCGCCGGCGAGATGTTCAATGCGCGCGCCGGCACCAAGCTCGGCCATGTCCCCTATCGCGGCTCGGGGCCGGCGATGACGGACATGATCGGCGGGCAGGTCAAGGTGATGTTCGACACCATTCCCTCCGTGCTCCAGCATGTGAACGCCGGCTCGCTCAAGGCGATCGCCACCACCGGCCGCGAGCCTTCGCCTTTCATGCCGACCTATCCGACCGCGATCTCGCAGGGGCTGGCCGATTTCGAGATCGGCTCCTGGTTCGGCGTGCTCGCGCCCGCAGGCACGCCGCAGCCGATCATCGACAAGCTCAACGCCGAGATCGTCAAGGCGCTGAACTCGCCCAAGGCTCTGGAGGCGATGAAGCTGCAGGGCGTGACGCCCAGGCCCGGCACGCCGGCCGACGCCGCGGCCCTGATCGACAGCGAGATGACGAAATGGAGCACGGTGATCAAGGCGACCGGCCTGAAGCCGGAGTGATGCGGCGATGACGACCGGGATTTCGCGCATCGCCGTCGTCGGCGCCGGCATGATCGGCGCGAGCTGGGCCGCGCTCGCCATGGCGCATGGCCTCGACGTGGCGGCTTACGATCCATCGCCCGGTGCGGAAGCGAAGTTCAGGGCCTATGTCGCGCGCGCCCGGGCGCAGCTCGACGAACTCGGAATCGTCGGCGCGGGCCGGTTCGATGTCACCACGGATCTGGCTGTGGCGCTCACCGGCGCGCAGTTCGTGCAGGAGAACGGGCCGGAGAACGAGGCGGTCAAGCGCGGACTGCTGCGCCAGATCGATGCGCTGGCCGCGCCGGAGGCGATCATCGCCAGCAGCACCTCGGCGCTGGTGCGCAGCGCGATCGTCGCCGACTGCGCGACTCCCGAGCGGATCATCGTCGCCCATCCGTTCAACCCGCCCCATCTCGTGCCGCTTGTGGAGATCGTCGGCGATGACGCCGATGTGGTCGCGCGGGCCTGCGCCTACTACCGCGCGCAGGGTCGCCGCCCCGTGGTGCTGAACCGCGAGATGCCGGGCCATATCGCCAACCGGCTCGCCTCGGCGCTCTATCGCGAGGCGGTCTTCCTGGTTGAGCAGGGCGTCGCCAGCGTCGCCGAGATTGATGCGGCGCTCTGCAACGGCCCCGGCCTGCGCTGGGCGCTGATGGGTCCGCACATGACCTATCATCTCGGCGGGGGCGAGGGCGGCATCAGTGGCTATCTCGCCCATCTCGGGCCGAGCCAGGAGCGGCGCTGGGCCTCGCTCGGCAGCCCTGCGCTCGATGGGCCTGTCATACGCGCCATCGTGGCCGGCGTCGCCGACGAGGCAGGCGGCCTGACGATCGCGCAGTTGGAGGCGCGCCGCGACGAGGGCCTGCTCGCCCTGCTGAAGGCGCGCAGGCTCGTCGTCGAATGACGCGTCACAGTTCGGCGCTGAATGCGATGTCGTTGAACACGGCGTAGAAGCGGCCGGTGGCGGCTGCCGTCATGCGCAGATGGGCCAATGTCGGCGAGACCGTCGTGACCCCGCGGTCCGAGCAATTGGCTTCGGCTCCGATCGTGACGCTGACGCCAGGTGTGCTGCGCATCGGCGTCGGCAGCGGCAGCGGCGATTGGCAGGTGCCGCCCGTGCCCTGATAGGCGTCGAGCAGCATCGAGCCTTCGAGCCGGCAGTAGTAGCGCCGGCACAAGGTCTGGCTCAGCGCCAGCGGGCGTTCGTCCCAGGGGCTTGCGCTGCTGCCCCGCTCCAGCTTGATCCGGCGCAAGGTGACAGCGCCCGAAGCCGGGGCGAGGCGGATCGCGAGCGTCCCGCTGTCGCCCGCGGCCGGCGTCAGGGTCGCGGAGCGGCGGCCGGCGCCGGGCGTGATCGCGCCGCTGACGCTGCCGATGCCGACCGTGAGGTTGCCGCCCGCCAGGTCCTCGACCGAGAGCGTCAGCGGCGTCAGCGCGAAGGAGCCGACGCCCCAGAGCGCCGGCTCGACCGGCTGGACGATGGCTCCGGAGGTCAGCGTCAGGTCGAAGCCGCTGCGTGAGAGGTTCGCACCGCCGGTGTCGGCCTTCCAGCGGTCGAAGCCGTAGATGCCGGCCGCCAGAGCACCGCCTGCGAAGCCGCGCTGGTTGACCTGCATGTCGCCATTGATCAGCAGGTTCTGTCGGGCGGTCTCGCGCGCCCAGGGCGAGGCGGGCAGGGCGACGAGGCCGGTCGCCCGGTCGATCGTCAGCGCGTCCGTCCAGGCCGTGCCGTCGGGGCTGACCTTCAAGTGGAGGTCGTCGTCTCCCGAGAGCCCGATCTCGGCGCGGCCTGAAAAGCCGTCCTGCAGGATCAGGCTCGCGGTGTTGGCGGCGGCGGCCTTGTTCACGGTCAGCCGGTGGTCGCTGCCGGCATGGCTCAGCAGGGTGGCGGAGGAGGAGACGGCCAGCCGGTTCGAAGTGTCGGCTGTCATGTTGACGCCCCAGAGGCTGGCGCCGATGGCGCTGCTCGGCTGGGATCGCCGCCATTGCGTGCCGGTCCAGACATGGTGCTCGGCCTCGTCCTCGATCCAGGCCTGCCAGCCGGGACGCGGTTCGAGGAAGCTCCAACCGCCATCCTCGAAGATCGCAAGATCGTCTGTGCGGCCGGCGAAAACGCCGGTACCGCCCGTCGGCACGATAAAGGCTGCCAGCGCACCGGGCGAGGATGGCGGCGTCGTCTGGCTGCGGCTCTGCACGGCGAGATGGACGAGCGCGTCGAGCCGCGTCAGCGCATCGTTATGGGTGACATGCTTCTGCGCCTGGCCTGCGGCAAGCAGGGGCAGGGTCAGTCTCGGCGTATCGGTCATGGCAAGCCTCGCGGAATCGGCACGCGGAGCGCGCGCCAGCTGCAAGGCATTATCCGCCAGGTCATGGGGGGCGGGGATTGGTGGCCCGCGCATCCCCGTTGGGATTGCGCGGTCAGTGAATTTCCGGCTCGGGGATTTTCGCCGTGCCCTCGAGATAGTCGAAGTCGCAGCCCTTGTCGGCCTGGCGGATATGGGCCGCCGACATCTTGCCCCAGCCTCGCGGATAATCGCGGTCGGGAGGGGTCCAGGCGGCGAGGCGCGAGACGATCTCGGCGTCCGTCAGGTTCACCGAAATCGTTCGCGCCTCGACATCGACGCTGATCACGTCGCCGGTCCTGACCGCCGCAAGCGGCCCCCTGATATAAGCCTCGGGCGCGACATGGAGCACGCAGGCGCCGTAGCTGGTGCCCGACATGCGCGCGTCGGAGATGCGCAGCATGTCGCGCACACCCTGCTTCAGGAGCTTCTTGGGGATCGGCATCATGCCCCATTCCGGCATGCCCGGCCCGCCGACCGGGCCGCAGTTCTTCAGCACCATGATGTGGTCCTTGGTGACGTCGAGGCTCTCGTCGTTCACCGCCCGCATCATCGCGTCGTAATCCTCGAAGACCAGCGCCGGGCCGGAATGCTTCAAGAGATGCGGCTCGGCGGCCGACGGCTTGATGACGCAGCCATCGGGCGCGATGTTGCCTTTCAGCACGGCGAGCCCATTGGCGGTCGAGACCGCCCTGTCGAGCGGGCGGATGACGTTGTCGTCATAGACGGTGGCGAGCGCGATCGTCTCGGCGAGCGGCTTGCCGGTGACGGTCATGGCGTCGGTGTGGAGCTTGCTTTCGAGCTGCTTCAGCAGGGCCGGCAGGCCGCCGGCATAGAAGAAGTCCTCCATCAGGAACTCGCCCGAGGGGCGCAGGTTTGCGATCACCGGGATCTTGCGCGAGAAGGCATCGAAATCGTCGGGCGTCAGCGAGACGCCGGCGCGCCCCGCCATGGCGATGAGATGGATGATCGCGTTGGTCGAGCCCGCCACCGCCATATGCACTGTCAGCGCGTTCTCGAAGCTTTTCCGCGTCAGGATGCGGTCTGGCGTCAAATCCTCCCAGACCATCTCGACGATGCGCTTGCCGGCCGCTGCCGCCATGCGCGGATGGGCGGCGTCGGCGGCGGGAATGGCGGATGCGCCGGGAAGCGTCAGCCCCAGCACTTCGGCATGGCTCATCATGGTGGCGGCCGTTCCCATCACCATGCAGGTGCCGTGCGAGCGGGCGATGCCGCTTTCCATGTCCTTCCACTGCCCGTCGGTGATGTTGCCGGCTTCCTTCTCGGCCCAGTACTTCCAGACATCCGCGCCCGAACCGAGCACCTTGCCGGCCCAGTTGCCGCGCAGCATCGGCCCGGCCGGCACGAAGATGAAGGGCAGGCCGGCGCTGCAGCCCCCCATGATCAGGGCCGGCGTGGACTTGTCGCAGCCGCCCAGCAGCACCGCGCCATCGAGCGGGTGGGAGCGGATCGACTCCTCGGCCTCCATCGCCAGGAAGTTGCGATAGAGCATGGTGGTCGGCTTCTGGTACTGCTCCGAAACCGACATCACCGGAATTTCGACCGGGAACCCTCCCGCCGCCCAGACCGCGCGTTTCACCGCCTCGGCGCGGTCGCGCAGATGGGTGTGGCAGGGGTTGATCTCGGACCAGGTGTTGAGGATGCCGATGACGGGCTTGCCCATGAACTCGTCATGGCCGAGCCCCATCTGCAGCGCCCGCGAGCGATGGCCGAAGGAGCGCAGGTCGGACGCGCCGAACCAACGCTTCGAGCGCAAGGTGTCGGGCGTCTTGCGGGGATGGGTCATGGGCGTTTCCTCGGGCGGTTTCTATTTTCCAGGTCTTGCACCCGGTCGTCATGCTCGGCGTCGTGCCGAGCATCCGCGTCGTGGTCGTAGCGCTCGGCGGGGGAGGACGTGGATGGTCGGGGCAAGCCCGACCATGACGAGGGAGGGTGTAGTGTGGCGACCTATTCCGCCGCGACGCGCACCGCGCTCCAGCCGGCGACGATGGCGCTGAGCTCCGCCCGTTCCGCCGCGTTCAGCTCCGGCAGGCCGGGCACACGCACCGGGCCGACATTCGTGCCCAGCATGCCGAGCGCTTCCTTGACGACGGTGACATTCGCGCCGTTGCCGTATTTCGTGCGGAGCGTCTCGAAGCCGGCGATGGCGTCGACCTCGGCGCGGGCGGCCGCGTAGTCGCCGGCCTCAAGAGTGCGCCAGACCGCGAGCGAGCGCTCGGGCGCGACATTGATTAGGCCCGAGGTGAAGCCACGTGCGCCCAGTGCATAAAACGGCGCGGCCCAGCCTTCGGCGAGGCCGCAAATCCAGTTGGCCGATGTACCCTGGGTGGCGCGCACGCATTCCGCCAACAGCATCATGTTGCTCGATGCGAACTTGACGCCGGCGACGTTGGGATGCGTCGCGACGCGGACCAGGTCCTTCACGCCGATCGCGTCGGAGCGGATATAGGCGACGAGTGGCAGCTCCAGCGCCTCCGCGATCGCAATGATGTAGTCAGCCTGCGATTGCGGGGCGGCAAAGGGGTCGAGCGGGTGATGCACCATCACAGCGTCGCAGCCGGCTGTCGCAGCCAGTTTCCCGGTGGCGATGGCCTCGCGCAGCGAACGGCCGATGCCGGCTGTGACCAGCGCCTTGCCGGCGGCGCTTTCCGCCGCGACCGCATGGCTGCGCACCACCTCCTCGGTCGTCATCGGGTAGAATTCGCCGGTGTTGCCGGCCGAGACGATGTTGTGGATGCCGGCGGCCGCGATGCGGGCGACGATCTTGCCTGTCAGGGTCCAGTCGGCTTCGCCATCGGCTTTCCAGGCGGTGACATGAACGCCGGAGATACCGCGCAGGGCGCGCCTTACGTTATCACTCGTCATAGGCCAGTCCTTCCGCATCGGCGCCGAACACCTGCCGCACATGGGCTTTCGCCGAGCGGACGATGTGGCGGCGCATTCTCTGTTCGGCCAGCCCGGCGTCGCGGGCTTTCAGCGCCTGGAAAATCGCGCTGTGTTCATCGAAACCCTGGCCGCGCTCCATCGGCTCCGACAGCAGCGCAATGCGCTGGGCGTGGTCGTACATGCGCTGCCCGTCGAGCCGGCGCTCCAGATAGGAGCAGCCGGAGATCCGGTGGATCATGCCGTGATAGGCCTCGTTCAGGGTGACCAGGTCTTCCAGTGCGCTATGGGCCGTGGCGTGCTCCATCTCCTCGATGAGCCGCGCCAGTTCGGCAATGTCCGCCGGAGTGACGTGGTTTGCGGCGATATGAGCCATCACGCTTTCCAGAGCCGCACGCCCCAGCGCCATCTGAAGCGCCTGGCCGACGGAAAACTCGACGAAGACGCCGCGCCGCGCCTCCGTCCGCACAAGGCCTTCGCTCTCGAGCTTGCGGATCGCATCCTTCACCGGCGTCGTGCTGACGCCGAGCATCTCCGCGAGTGCGCGCTCGTTCAGGCGCTCGCCATTGCGGAAGCGCCCGGCCACGATCGCCCGGCGCAGGCGCTCATGCACATGCTCGCGCAGCGATCGCAGCAGGTGAGGCGCGACGGGTTCGATGGGGCTCAGGGCGGTCATGTGGGTCCATTTGCAGGCTGCCGGCGCGCGACTGCGCCGCCCGATAGCATCCATGCCGACTCTATTCATCACAAGCGGTCAATCGGCGCAACTCTGAAATTTCAGATTTCAAATCCGGAATCATGTGCTAGATCCCTCTGCCAAGGCCCGCCAGCAGACGGGTGCAAGCAGAGGAAACACATCGATGATCATGACCATGACACGCAGGGTGGCGCTGTTTGCGAGCGCTGGGCTGATGCTGGGTTCGCCCGCCTGGGCGCAGCCCGACTATCCCGGCTCGAAGGTGGTCACGATCGTTGTGCCCTTCGCGGCCGGCGGCACCACCGATCTGCTCGGCCGCATTCTCGCCGAGCGTCTCGGCGCCAGGCTGAACGGCCGGTTCATCGTCGAGAACAGGGCGGGAGCCGGCGGCAACACCGGCGTCGCGGCCGTGGCGCGCGGCCCGCAGGACGGCACGATGCTGACCATGGGCACGGTTTCGACCCATGCGATCAACCCGGCGGTCTATGCCCGGCTGCCCTTCGACCATGTCAAGGATTTCGCGCCAATCTCGCAGGTCGCCAGCGTGCCCAACATCCTGATGGTCAATGTTGACCTGCCTGCCAAAACCGTCCCGGAATTGATCGACCTGCTCAAGAAGAACCCCGGCAAATATTCGTTCGGGTCGTCAGGCGCCGGAACCTCGACGCATATGGCGGCCGAATTGTTCAAGGTCGCGACCGGAACCGACATGGCGCATGTGCCCTATCGGTCGAGCGGGCAGGTGACCCAGGATCTGCTGTCGGGCCAGATCCAATTGTCCTTCGACAATATCACCATCGCCTGGCCCCATGTCGAAGCCGGCAAAATCCGTGCGCTCGCCACCGCGACCGCCCAACGACTCCCCGTCGCCAAGGACCTGCCGACCGTGGCCGAGTTCATTCCCGGTTACGAAGCCGCCTCCTGGCATGGCTTCTTCGCGCCGGCGGGCGTGCCCAAGGAGATCGTCGCCAAGCTCTCCACCGAGGTGCAGGCGATCCTGAAAGAGCCGGCCGTGATCGAACAATTGAAGAAGCTCGGCGTCGATCCCGTGGGCTCGACGCAGGAGCAGTTCGCGGCTCATATTGCAGCCGAGACCAAGCGCTGGGCCGAGGTGGCGCAGAAGGCAGGCGTCAAGATCGAGTGATCGAAGGATCGATCATGCCGCCAGCGCGGCCGCCTGACGCGGCGGTCTGCGCTTCCGGTGCTCACGTACTTGAGTACGCTCCGCTCCGGTTCTCGACCACCACGCCATCCGTCTCACGCCGACGACATGCTCGCCCCTTCGCAGGAGCCTCGCCCAAAATCATGACAATCCTCACCCCCGAAAATCGCCAGAAACTCAAGCGGGTTTCGACCGCGACGCTGACCACGGCCCTGTTCAAGCGCGGTTTCCGCAACGTCTTCATCCAGGATGTGCGGCCGCTGAGCCTGAAGGACGAGAGCATGGTCGGCGAGGCCTTCACCCTGCGCTACATCCCGGCGCGGGAGGACCTCGATCATCTGGGGATGTTCGAGGGCACGCAGCACCCGCAGCGGCGCGCGGTCGAGGATTGCCCGCCCGGCCATGTGATGGTGATCGATTCACGCAAGGACGCGCGCGCGGCCTCGGCCGGCGGCATCCTGGTGACGCGGCTGATGCAGCGCGGCGTCGCCGGCATCGTCACCGATGGCGGTTTTCGCGATTCACCCGAGATCGCCGCTCTCGCCATCCCGGCCTATCACCAGCGGCCGAGCGCGCCGACCAACCTGATCCGCCACCATGCGCTCGACATCAATGCGCCGATCGCCTGCGGGGACGTCGCGGTCTATCCCGGCGACATCATGGTGGGTGACGGCGAGGGCGTCTGCTGCGTGCCGGCCCATATCGCCAACGAGGTCGCCGAAGAGGCCTATGAGCAGACGGCCTATGAGGACTTCGTCGCCGAGCGCGTCAGGGCGGGGCAGGGCATTTTCGGGCTCTATCCAGCCAACGCCGAGACCAAGGCCGAGTTCGCGAATTGGCGGCCGGGCTGGTCGTGAGAGTGCGCCGCACGCAGCATTAACCGCGACGTAACGCGGCTGGCGCATCGTCCCTGCCTTGTTATTCAGCAGGACAGGCCCGACGCCGGCATGACGAATCCGGGCGATATGACGACGCCACACGCCAGCCTGCTGTCGCGCTACGACGCCTGGGTCAACCGAAGGCTTGGCCTGCCGGTTCTGGAGCCCGATCTCGCGGCGCATCTGCGAACGGCCCAGGCCGAAATGTTCGCGCGCGTGCTGCCGCCGATCCTGATCGCCAACGTGCTCTCCGCCTTCGTCATCGCCATCGTTTCGATCTTTCACGGCTGGCTGTGGTTTCCCCTGCTCTGGGTCGCCTATGTCGGCGCAACCGGCCTGCTCGGCGCGGTGCGGATGCGGCAGGCCCGCTCCCGCCGGTGGAACAAGCCGCCGCCGCCGCGCTTCGTCGATCGCGTCCTGATCGATTCAGGCCTGCTGGCGCTGCCATGGATGATCCTGCCGATCGTGATCAATCCAGGCGTCGCGCCGCAGCTGGAGGTGTTGATCGCCAGCATCCTGGCGGGCCTCATTTGCGCCGGCACGTTCACGATGGCGAGCATGCCGTCGGCGGCCCTTGTTTTCGCCGGCCTGATCCTGTTCGGGCGCATCGTCCAGTTCGGCTTCATGCCGCTGGACCATGTGGTCGAGAACCTGCTGTTTCAGGCGATCCTCGGCTCGGTGATGCTGGTTTCGCTGCGCAACATGGCGCAACTCGTGCGCGATCGCGTGCAGGCGATCATCAGCGCCCGGTCGCTCGGCTCGGAGGCTCAGGCGCAGGCCAGGCACGAGGAGCAACGGCGCGAGGAGGTCGAAAGACAGGCTGACGGGTTCCGCTCCGAGGTCGGCGTCATTCTGCAATCGGTCTCCGATTCGGTCGCGCGGATGAACAGCGCGGCAGAGCAGTTGCGGTCGATCGCGGACAGCTCGCAGGGCAATCTCGCCGGCGTGCTGACCAAGGTGGCCGCGGCCAAGACCGACATCGCCTCGGTCGAAGCCGGCTCGCTTGGGCTGACCGATTCGATCCTGCTGATCCGGCGTGAAGCCGAGAAGACCACGGGCCTTGTGCAGACGGCGGCAGCTGACGTCCAGGCCTCGATCATGATCAAGGGCGAGCTCTCCGATGCCGTTCGCGATATCGGGCAGGTCTCCAACCTGATCAGCGAGATCGCCGCGCAGACCAATCTGCTGGCCCTGAATGCGACCATCGAGGCGGCCCGCGCAGGCCCGGCCGGGCGCGGCTTCGCCGTCGTCGCCAACGAGGTCAAGAGCCTGGCGGCGCGCACCGGCGCGGCGACAGAGGATATCGCTCGCGGCATCGAGGAGGTGCGCGGGGCGACCGAGCGTTCGCTCGGTGCCGTGATGAACATCAGCAAATCGACCGAGGCGATCGTCGCCGCAGCCGAAGGCATCGTCGTCGCGGTCGATCAGCAGAGCGCCGCCATCGGCCAGATGCTGGCGTCGCTGGGCCGGGCGGTCGGCGAAGCCGAGCAGGTCGCGGCCGCGATCGACCTCGTCGCCGGCGATACGGCCCGAACGATGGAGAACAGTGCGCAGGTTTCGGACGCAGCCGCCGGCGTCGACGCGTCGGCGCGCCGGCTCGACCAGTCGGTCGCGCGCTTCTCTCGGCAGGTGGTGAACGGCTGAAAAAAGGCTGGTAGCGGGAGAGGGATTTGAACCCCCGACACGCGGATTATGATTCCGCTGCTCTAACCAACTGAGCTACCCCGCCCCACCAACCGGAACACCGCAAAACGGCGTTCCGTCGTGAGCGCGCGGTATAGGGGGAGGGGTGCTAGCTCGTCAAGCCTCGGCGTTGCGCTGGTCGCTTCGCGTCAGGCTGAGCTGAGCTTTTTCAGCCGCACCACCTTGAAATAGCCGCGCCCGACATGAACCGTCTCGTAGCGGCCGGTCTGCGCCGCCCAGCCGGTCAGGCGCGAGACCTTGAAGTCCGAACTCCAGCCAACTGCCTTGGCGAGAGGCGCGACGGCGGCCCAGAACGGCGCGAGCATGCCGCCATCGTCGACGAGGCGGCTGGAGATGACGATTTCGCCGCCGGGCTTGAGCACGCGGTCCATCTCTGCCAGTGCCTGCTCGGGGTCCGGCACCAATGTGATGACGAACTGCGCGGTCACCGCATCGAAACGCTCGGGCTCGAAGCCGAGCCGGCAGGCGTCCATCACCATCAGGCCGCGCACATGGCTCAAGCCCTGCGCGACGACCTTGCGGCTGGCGACCTTCAGCATGTCGAGGGACAGGTCGGCTCCGAGCACGCGTGTTCCGGCCGTGAAATAGGGCAGGGTCAGCCCTGTGCCGACGCCGATCTCGAGGATGTCGTCGCCGCAGGCGCAGGCCGCGGCAACCGCCTCGCGCTGCGGCCGCGCCAGCAGGCCCTGATAGATCCGGTCATAGAACTTCGCCCAGGTCGCATAGACGCGCTTCTGGCCGTCGAGATCATAGGTGACCGGCATCGGGGGACTCTCGGGCTCGGTGCGTAATGTCTAGAGGGGAGCGAAAGCCGGCTCGGCGCGGAGCGCGTCGCCGCGCAGGGCAGGGCGAAGGATGGTGCCGCCGCCGAGCACGCGCGCGCCGGCCGTGGCATCGGCATAGATCACGCAGGCCTGGCCGGGCGAGACGCCCTCCTCGTCGCCGGCAAGCTCGATGCGCAGGCCCTCGCTGTCGCGGTAAAGCCGGGCCTCGCGCGGAGCCCGTGTCGAGCGCACCCGCACGGCAACGTCGAGCCCCGCCTCCGGGAGCGCGTCGAGCTCGTTGTCGCCGAGCCAGTTGACGTCGCGTAGCCGGACCTCGCGGACGGCGAGCGCCTCGCGCGGGCCGACGATGACGCGGGCCATGTCGGCGTCGAGGCGCAGCACATAAAGCGGCTCGGGCGTGCTGACGCCCAGTCCCTTGCGCTGGCCAACCGTGTAGCGCAGGACGCCGTCATGGCGGCCGAGCACCCGGCCGTCGAGATGGACGATCTCGCCGGGGCGCGAAGCGCCGGGCTTCAGCCGCTCGATCACATCGGCATAGCGTCCGTTCGGCACGAAGCAGATGTCCTGGCTGTCGGGCTTGTCGGCGACGCCAAGGCCGAGTTCGGCCGCGAGCGCGCGGGTCTCTGCCTTCTCGATGCCGCCCAGCGGGAAGCGCAACAGATCAAGCTGCGCCTGCGTCGTCGCATAGAGGAAATAGCTCTGGTCGCGGGCGGGGTCTGCGGCGCGGAACAGGCCGCGCCGGCCGTTTTCGACCGGCTTGCTGACAACGTAATGCCCGGTCGCCAGCGCATCCGCGCCGAGTTCCTGCGCCATGCCGAGCAGATCGCGGAACTTCACGGTGCGGTTGCACTCGACGCAGGGGATCGGCGTCTCGCCGGCGAGATAGCTCTCGGCGAAGCGCTCGATGACGGCGTTTCGGAAGCGGCTCTCATAGTCGAGCACGTAATGGGGGATGCCGATCGCCTCGGCGACGCGGCGCGCATCGTGAATGTCCTGGCCGGCGCAGCAGGCTCCAGCTCGGTGAACCGCCGCGCCATGGTCGTAGAGCTGCAGCGTGACGCCGACGACGTCGTAGCCCTCGCGCTTCAGCAGCGCCGCCACCACCGAGGAATCGACGCCGCCCGACATCGCCGCGACGACGCGCGTCGCCGATGGCGGCTTGGCGATGTCGAGCGAGTTGAGAGCTGTGGTCATGGTGGCGTGGGGTTCGCAGGCTGCGTGTGACGCGGCTCTATACCGGCTTTGCCGCCTGCCTGCCAGCGCGCTGGGCAAATCCTGCCGGGGGCCAGCCCGGAACGGCCGATCTTGCCGGTGCGTCGATGGCCGAAATCAAGGCAAGCATCTGAATTCATGGCGTTCTGCGGCTGGCGTGGGACTTGCTCGCCACGGTGAGGGCTCGGTCTTGCCCGTCTTGTTTCGCCCGCGTTCCGGAATTGCACGATGTCGGTTCAGTCTTCCTCGTTCGCCTCCGCCACACTCGACCCTTCGCCGATCCGGCGCGGACGGGCCGAGTTCGATCGTGGCCGCCCGAGCGAAGAGTTCACGCTGCCCGAGCCGGCTCGAGAGCCGCAGGCACGGCGCGAAAGCGACGACAGGCAGCGCGTGCGGTCTGACGAAACACAGCGGCCTGACGATCCGCGCAGCACCCGCGAGGCGCGTCGGACCGACGAGACCGCTTCACCCGAAAGGGTGGAGGCGACCGCGACCGACAAGACCGACAAGCCGGCGAAGGACGACAGGGTCGCCAAAACCGACGCGCCGACGGCCGAAGCAAGGCCGGCCGGCTCCGAGGCCGCAGGCCCGGCCTCCACTGCGATCACGGTAGCCAAGCCGGAGATCGGCGTATTCGCAGCGCTTGCGGCAGCGGTCGAGGGTACGGTGACGACGCTGACGGACGGCGCGTCCGTCGAGGCATCCGCGAAGGGCGAAGCCCAACCCGTCGTCGCAGGCGATAAACCCGCGCAGGATGCCGCCAAGCCTGATCCGACGGCCCTCATCGTGGCCGAGGTTCAGCCTGCGCCTGTCGCGGTTTCGCAGGCCGTTCCCCAGCTCGATGCCGCGATCCTGATCGCAGCCGCCGCCGTCTCGCCGGCTTTTGCCGAGACGACGGGCGAGGCGAAGGGTGATGAAACCTCGCTGGAGACGCCGGCAGGCCTCAAGCCGGCCAATGCGCCAGCCCCGGCGACCCCGCCGCCCGGGCTCGCCCGCGCCGGAGAGGTTTCGATTGCGTTCGCCGCACGCGCCAGCGCTGCGCAGGACGCGACGCCGGACGTCAAATTCGGCGAGATCGTCGCCGCCGCCGCCAAGGCCAAGGATGCTCCCGAGGCCGCGAAAGCGGCTCCCAGCGAGGGCAAGCCGGCCGAAGCGCCGCAGGGCCCGCAAGCGCCGATCGACCTGTCCTTCCTGGCGCAGACGCGCGCGGCGCGGCCCGAGACGGCCATCGTCATTCCCGCTTCGACAGAAGGCGCGCCAGGCACGCCGACCGGAGCGCAGACCCAGTCCAGCGGGCCGGCGACGCCGATCCATGTCGTGCCGCTCGAGATCGGCCTGCAGGCGCTGGCGGGCTCGAAGCGCTTCGATATCCGGCTCGATCCTGCCGAATTGGGCCGCGTCGATGTCAATCTGGAGATTTCCGACAAGGGCGAGGTCACCGCAAAACTCGTCGTCGACCGTGTCGAGACGCTGCACATGCTGCAGCGCGACGCGCGCACGCTGGAGCGGGCCTTCGAGCAGGCAGGCCTGAAGCCGTCCGACGCCGGCGTCGAGATCAGCCTGCGCGATCCGTCTGACCAGTCCAGCTTCCGGCAGAGCCGGCACGACGAGGACGCGCCGCGCCGCTCCCGCCAGCCCAAGGACACCGATGGCGGCGAGGACATCGCCATCTCCGCGCAAGCCGCGCCCGCACGCCGCCTGCTCAGGCTCGGCGGCGTCGATCTCAGCATCTGACGGGCAGGAGCACGCCATGGCCGTTTCCACCACCACATCCAGCACCGCCAATGTCGCGGGCTTCCAGAATGCGGGCAGTTCGGCTTCGACGACGAACAGCACGACCGTCTCGGGCACCACGACCTCGATCGCGAACAATTTCGACCAGTTCCTGACCCTGCTAACGACGCAGCTCAAGAACCAGAGCCCGCTCGATCCGCTCGACACCAACCAGTTCACCGCGCAGCTCGTGCAGTTCGCCGGCGTCGAGCAGCAGCTCAAGACGAACGATACGCTGGCCTCGCTGCTGACGCTCAACAAGGCGACGACCACGACAAACGCCGTCAGCTTCATCGGCTCGACCATCACGGCCGACGGTGCGGCGGCCCAGCTCAAGGGCGGCGCGGCGGAATGGAAGGTCACCGTGCCGCGCGGCGCGACGGCCAATGTCACGATCAAGAACGCGGCCGGCACGGTCGTGCAGACCTATTCCGGCGCGACGCTTGCCGCCGGCGAGCAGACCTATCGCTGGGACGGCACCACCTCGGTCGGCACCAAGGCTGCCGATGGCGAGTACACGATCACGATCGACGCCAGGGACGTGTCGGGCACGGCGGTCACGGCCCAGACCGAGATCAAGGGCGTGGTCGACGGCGTCGATCTCTCCGGTTCGACGCCGTTCCTGAAGATCGGCGGCATCAGCGTCGCGATCGACAAGGTCAAGACGGTCGTCCGCCCGCAGACGAGCCTCTGAGCGCGATGCAGACAGCCATCCGATTCGTTTTAGCCAAATCTTAAAGCGCCGTCCCTATGCTCACTTTCAGTAGCTCTGTTGAGTTGTGTGAGTGTACCATGACCGAGCCTTTGCGACCGCGGGTGAAGTATGTGATCGGTCCGGACGGAAGTCCGCTGACGATCGCCGATCTGCCGCCTATGAATACGCGCCGCTGGGTCATCCGGCGCAAGGCCGAGGTTGTCGCCGCCGTTCGCGGCGGGCTGCTCAGCCTGGAGGAGGCCTGCCAGCGCTACACGCTGACGGTCGATGAATTCCTGAGCTGGCAGATGTCGATCGACCAGCACGGGCTGGCCGGCCTGCGCACGACCCGGATCCAGCACTACAGGCAGTAGGCTGCCGCCATCTCTCGCCGTCATCGAGACGCCGGTCATGCCGACCGGCGTCTTTTTTGCGTTTGCGCGCCTGATTTCGGCCAATCCCGAATTCGTTAACCCCACGCTAACCATGCACCGGGAAAAACTTGCCTAGTGAGCCCGCCTCTCGGCGCGGCGCATGCGGTCTTGTGGAACGGATGGCGGCGTGAGCGGCATCATCGACCAGTTCAGTAAGTTCGGCGCGGCCCGGCTGGCGGCCATGCTGGCGGTGACGCTCGCGCTCGTCGGCTTCTTCGGCTTCGTCATGCTGCAGATGTCCAAGCCTTCGATGAGCGTGCTGTTCTCGGAATTGTCCAATCAGGACGTCAGCGCGATTCTCAAGGACCTCGATACGCGCGGCGTGAAATACGAACTGCGCGGCGACGGCCAGACCATCCTCGTCGACAAGACCGTGGTGCCGCGCCTGCGGCTCGACCTCGCCAGCAAGGGGATCCCGGCCGGCGGCGGCGTCGGCTACGAGATCTTCGACAAGGGCGACGCCTTCTCGTCGACATCCTTCGTCCAGAACATCAACCACCTGCGCGCGCTCGAGGGCGAGCTTTCGCGCACCATCCGCTCGATCAGCCGGGTGCAGGCGGCGCGCGTCCATCTCGTCATCCCGGAGAAGCGCCTGTTCGAGCGCGACCGCGAGCCGCCGCGCGCCTCGATCGCGCTCAAGCTGGCCGGCGAACTGGACGCGACCCAGGTTCGCGCCGTGCGCCACCTCGTGGCCTCGGCGGTGGATGGGCTTAAGCCCGAGCGCGTCTCGATCGTCGATGAGCGCGGCCGGCTGCTGGCCGACGGCGCGCAGGCCGAGCAGGGCATGGCAGGGCTTGGCGTCGAGGAGCGCCAGCAGGCGATCGAGAAGCGCGTCAAGGCCCAGGTCGAGGACATCGTCGCGAGCGTGGTCGGCCATGGCCGGGCGCGCGTGCAGGTGTCGGCGGCGCTCGACACCAATCGGGTCGAAAGCCGCTCGGAAACCTTCGATCCCGAAAGCAGGGTCGTCCGCTCCAGCCAGAACCGCACCGAGGCCGCCACCACCACTGAGCAGAACGGTGCGGTTACGGTCGGCAACGAGCTGCCGGGCGCGCAAGGCGGCCAGGGCGGCGCAACGCCGCCCCGCGACGCGTCCAACAAGAACGAGGAAGTGGTGAACTACGAGATCTCGCGCACGACCCGCACCGAGGTGCTGGAAGGCGGGCGGATCAAGAAGCTCTCCGTCGCCGTGCTCGTCGACGGCGCCTACACCCGGTCGCCGGCTGGCGAGATGGCCTATGCGCCCCGTCCGCCCGAGGAGCTGGAGCGGATCGGCCAGCTCGTGCGCACCGCCATGGGCTTCGACGAGGCGCGCGGCGACAAGGTCGAGGTGGTCAATCTGCGCTTCGCGGAAGCTCCGCCCGCCGTTTCCGATCTCGTCGAGCAGAGCCTGATGCAGCGGCTCTTGTCCTTCACCAAGGAGGATATCGTCCGCTTCGCCGAACTCGGCGTCATCTCGCTCCTGACCCTGATCGTTCTGATGGTCGTGGTGCGCCCGCTGCTCAAGCAGGTGCTCGCCAGCGATGTCCCGGCGCGGGCGATGCCGTCCTTCATGCGTGAGGGCCGGGTGGTGATCGAGGAGCGCGGCACCGGCGATCCGGCCGGCTTTTCCTCCGTCAGCGGTGGCGCCAGCGCGGCCGAAATCGCTCAGTTGAGTGCGGACGCTCCTTCCGAGCGGATGCTCGCCGTCGCCCAGATCAAAGGCCAGCTCAAGGCCCAGTCGGTCGAGAAGATCGGCGGGCTGGTCGCGCAGAACCCGGCTGACTCGGTCGCGGTGCTGCGCGGCTGGATCCACGAAAAAGCACCGGCATGAGCGGGATCTGAGCCATGGACGCCGAACGATCCATCGCGACGCGCAATCAGGGGCGGGAGGCCGAGGCCGGCTATGGCCGCGGCGTGACCATGGTCTCGGAGATGACCGGCCCGCAGCGCGCGGCGGTGATCCTGCTCGTGCTCGGGGAGGAGCACGGCCGCACCATCTGGAGCGAGTTCGACGACGAAGAGATCCGCATCATCACCCGCGCCATGGCCGAGCTGGGCACGGTCGATGCCGACGAGGTCGAGCGGCTGATGCTGGATTTCGTCGGCAAGCTCTCGAGCGCGGGCGCGGTGACGGGTTCCTTCGACCGGACGATCTCGCTGCTGGAGAAGATCCTTCCGACCGATCAGGTCGCGCTCATCATGGAGGAAATCCGGGGTCCGGCCGGCCGCAACATGTGGCAGAAGCTCGGCAATATCGACGCGGTCGTGCTGGCGAATTTCCTCAAGAACGAATACCCGCAGACCATCGCGGTCGTGCTGTCCAAGATCAGGGCCGAGCACGCCGCCAATGTGCTGCGGCATCTGCCCAACGACCTCTCGATCGAGGTGGTCAGCCGCATGCTGCGGATGGAGTCGGTGCAGAAGGAAGCGCTCGACCATATCGAGAACACGCTGCGCACCGAGTTCGTCGCGACGCTGACCCAGACGCGGCGGCGCGATCCCCACGAGATGATGGCCGAGATTTTCAACGGCTTCGACCGGCAGACGGAAATCCGCTTCCTCTCGGCGCTCGACGCCTCGAACCAGGACTCCGCCGCAAAGATCCGTGCGCTGATGTTCACCTTCGAGGATCTCTCCAAGCTCGATCCGGCCGGCCTGCAGACGCTGATGCGCCAGGTCGACAAGGACACGCTCACCCGCTCGCTCAAGGGCGCGAGCGCGGAGATGCGGACCTTCTTCATGGGCGCGATGTCGCAGCGCGCCGCCAAGAACATGACCGACGACATACAGGGGCTCGGCCCCTTGCGTCTCAAGGAGATCGACGAGGCGCAGGCCAAGATGGTCGCGCTCTGCAAGGAGCTCGCTGACAAGGGCGAGATCATCCTGTCCAAGGGCAACGCGGAAGACGAGCTGGTTTACTGAGATGGCGGCCGCGACGAAATTCATGTTCGGGACCGATTTTCGCGAAGGCAGCCGTCGCGCCGCCGGCGAAGCGGATGTCGCGAAAGCCCGCAGCGAAGGCTTTCAGGCCGGGCTGGCGCAGGCGCGCGCGGAGGCGCAGGACCAGACCGGCGGTCTCGTTGCGCGGCTGCTGCAGTCGATCGAGCGGCTGGCGTCGCAGGAGCATGCGCGCCTCGACGAGGTCGAATGGCAGGCCGCTCAGGTCGCGATCAGCACGGCCCGCCGGCTGGCGGGCGCGGCGCTCGCCGACAAACCGATGGCTGGGCTCGAGAACGCGGTGCGCGAATGCCTCGGCCATGCCCGGCTCGCGCCGCATCTCGTGGTCCGCGTCAACGAGGCTTCTGTCGAGACCGTCGAGGGGATGCTGGCCCGGCTGACGCGCGAGACGGGATTTGCAGGAAAGCTGGTCGTGCTCGGCGAGCCCGATATCGGCCCCGGCGACGGGCGCATCGAATGGGCCGATGGCGGCTTCGTCGTCGACCAGGCGAAGCTCGGACAGCTGATCGACCAGGCGGTCGAAAGCGCATTCGGGGCCGGCCGTTTCCGCGGCATCGTCGAATAGGGAAAAGCCATGAGCTCCGAAAACGACCTCAACCTGCCGCCGCTGAACCCGGCAGACCTGTCCTTCGACAATGACCAGGGTTCGGTCGCGCGCTCGGGCCCGGTTCCGGTCAAGACGGCGGAAGACCTCGAACAGGTCTTCGACGTGCCGGTCACCGTCTCGGCCGTGCTGGGCTCGTCCAAGATCGCGGTCGGCGACCTGCTCCAGATCGTGCCCGGCGCCGTGATCGAACTCGACCGCCGCGTCGGCGAGGCGATCGACATTTTCGTCAACGAGCGGCTGGTTGCGCGCGGCGAAGTCGTCGTGGTCGAGGACCGGCTCGGCGTGACCATGACCGAAATCATCAAGGCCGACCGGGGATGATCCGCCGGCCTCTCGACATCTCAAGCGGAAAGACCTGAACCATGCGCCTCATCATCGTCGGAGGTCTCAAGGGACAGCTCATCGCGGCGGCCCGCATCGCGGTCTCGCAAGGCGCGGCCGTCACCCATACCGAAAGCCTCGACCAGACGCTCGCCGTGCTGCGGGCCAAGGGCGCCGATCTGCTGATGATCGACGTCGCCCAGCCGATCAGCGCTTACGTCGCGGCGCTGGAGGCCGAGCGCATCCGCACGCCGATCGTCGCCTGCGGCACCTCGACTGATGCGCGCGCGGCTGTGGCCGCGATCCAGGCCGGCGCGCGTGAATATGTGCCGCTCCCGCCCGATCCCGAACTGATCGCCGCCGTGCTGCAGGCGGTCGCCGCCGACAGCCAGAGCCTGATCTGGCGCGACCCGGCCATGGAGCGCGTGGTGGCGCTCGCAGCCCAGATCGCCCGCTCGGACGCGCCCGTGCTCGTCACCGGCGAAAGCGGCACCGGTAAGGAGGTTATCGCCCGGCACCTGCACCAGAAGTCGCTGCGCAAGGACAAGCCCTTCGTGGCGGTCAATTGCGCCGCGATCCCCGACAATTTGCTCGAATCGGAGCTGTTCGGGCACGAGAAGGGCGCGTTTACCGGCGCGATCGCGCGGCGAATCGGCAAGTTCGAGGAGGCGAGCGGCGGGACGCTGCTGCTCGACGAGATTTCCGAAATGGATGTCCGGCTGCAGGCCAAGCTTCTGCGCGCCTTGCAGGAGCGGATGATCGACCGCGTCGGCGGCACGCAGGCCGTCAAGGTCGACCTGCGCATCATCGCGACCTCGAACCGCAACTTGAGCGATGCGGTGCGCGACGGCTCCTTCCGCGAGGATCTGTTCTACCGGCTCAACGTGGTGCATCTGCGCCTGCCGGCGCTGCGCGAGCGGCCGGGCGACATCCTGGCGCTTGCCGATCATTTCGCCCGCAAATATGCCGAACTCAACGGATTGCCGCTGCGGCCGGTCTCGGCCGAGGCGCGCAAGATCCTGCTTGGCAACTCATGGCGCGGCAACGTCCGCGAACTGGAGAACACCGTGCATCGCGCGGTGCTGTTGTCCCAGGGAGTCGAGATCGGCGCGGATGCGATGCTGACTCCCGAAGGCGAGGGCCTCGGGCCGGCGAATGGCCGTGATGTCGCCTCGCGCGTGGCGCAGACGGCCGAGGCGATGACGCGCGGCCTGGTCGGCCGGACGGTGTCCGATGTCGAGCGCGACCTCATTCTCGATACGCTCGACCATTGCCTCGGAAACCGCACCCATGCGGCCAAAATCCTCGGCATCTCGATCCGGACGCTGCGCAACAAGCTCAGCGAATACGGCGCGGCGGGAATCGTTGTGGCGGAGCCGGGTCAGGCGCGCATCAGCGCGGCCTGACCCGGTCCAGCGCCTGGATCACCAGCGGCGGCGATAGTAGCGCGGCCGGCCATAGTAGCGCGGGCGGCGATACACGACGACGGGGCGGCGATAATAGCGCGGCCGGCGGCGATAATAGTAATACTGGCTGAACTCGGCCTCGGTCTGGTCGAGCGCCTCCTTCGTGCCGGCGGCGATCTGGTCGTCGGCCCTCGCAGGCTCGGGGGCCGGGCTCGGAACGGGCTTGGCCTGCGCCGCTTCGGCAACGGCAACGCCACCGAGGCTGGCGGCGGCCATGCCGCCGATCAGGGTCATGATGAATGAGCGTCTATCCACGACTTCCTCCAGGACTGGTTTCCACCATTGTTTCGCGCCCGCATCCACAGCCGAACAAGGCAGTGAACGATAGCGCATTTTCGGCGATTGTGATCCGCACGCGCGAAAATCTTTGAAGCAACCTAAACGGCTGAATCTGAACGACCGGCAACAGCGTTGAGCGGCCTCGCGATCGCCTCCAGCGGCTGTCGTTCGGCCCTGATCGCGAAGCGGGCCGCGATTGCGGCCGCGCCCAGCATCAGCGCCGCGCCGAACAGGTAGCCGGCGAAGACGCTGCCGCGCGAGCCGGTGTCGATCAGGACGCCGAACAGCCAAGGCCCGGCGACGCCGCCCGCGCCTGTCCCGATCGCATAGAAGGCCGCGATGGCGAGCGCGCGCATCTCGACGGGGAAGGTTTCGCTGACGGTGAGATAGGCCGAACTCGCCGCAGCGGAGGCGAAGAAGAACACTACGCTCCAGCAGGCGGTCAGTTGCGTCGCGGTGAGAAGGTCCTGCCAGAACAGCCAGCCCGTGCCGGTCAACAGGATGCCCGAGGCTGCATAGGTCCCCGCGATCATGATGCGCCGGCCGACCGTGTCGAACAGCCGGCCGAGAAGCAGCGGGCCGAGGAAATTGCCTGCGGCGAAGGGCAGGATGAACCAGCCGATCGCCTGCGACGGCACCTTGTAGAAGTCCGTCAGGATCAGCGCATAGGTGAAGAAGATCGCGTTGTAGAAGAACGCCTGCGAGACCATCAGCGCCAGCCCGACCAGCGCGCGCGGCCGATAGGTCACGAACAGCGCGGTGAAGACCTCGCGCAAAGGCGTCGTTGCGCGCGGACGCAAATGGGTCAGCGGCAGAGGCCCGCCGGACGGCGTTGCTCCGGAGCGCGCCTCGATCGACGCGACGATCGCTTCGGCCTCAGCGGTGCGGCCCTGGCCGATAAGCCAGCGCGGGCTCTCGGGAATCCATTGCCGCAGGACGAGGATGATCAGGCCCAGCGCGGAGCCGATGAAGAAGGCGAGCCGCCAGCCGAGTTCCGGATCGACGACGACAGGGTTCAGCAGCACGATGGCGCCGACCGCGCCGAGCGCCGCACCCACCCAGAACGAACCGTTGATGACGAGATCGACCCAGCCGCGCACGCGCGCCGGCACGAGTTCCTGGATGGTCGAGTTGATCGCGGTGTATTCGCCGCCGATACCCATGCCGGTGAAAAATCGGAAGACGATGAAGCTCCAGAAATTCCATGAGAAGGCGGTGGCCGCCGTGGCGGCGAGATAGACGAACAGCGTGATGGTGAAGAGCTTCTTGCGGCCAAGGCGGTCGGTCAGCCAGCCGAAGAACAGAGCGCCCAGCACCGCGCCCGCAAGATAGGCGGCGCCGGCCATGCCGATTTCGGTGTTGGTGAAGCGAAGGACCGGGCTGTCCTTGAGCGCGCCCGAGACGGAGCCTGCAAGCGTGACCTCCAGCCCGTCGAGAATCCAGGTGACTCCGAGTGCCACGACGACGAGCGTGTGGAAGCGCGACCATGGCAGCCGGTCGAGCCTGGCGGGTATGTCCGTGGCGACGACGCCATCGCTGGTCCGATCCGGCGTTGTCATGCCGGTCTCCTCCCGTGGCTGCGCGATTTTGGCCGGTAGCGTCACATGGAAAAGGCGGCGCCGAAGCGCCGCCTTCCGAGGTTCTGGTCAGTCTCAGCGCACGATCACGCGGCGGCGAACGACCCGCCGCGGACGCCTGCGCACGATCACGCGCTCACGCACCACGACCGGACGGCGGCGGCGCGGGCGCGGGCCGATGCGGACCGAAACCTGGTTGAAGTCGGCATCAGCCGCATCGAGCGCAGCCTTGGTGGCGGCGTCGATCTGGTCGCCGGCCGGCAGCGCCGCAGCGAGATCGGGCTTGCGCGAGGCAGCCTGCGCAATGGCAGTGCCGCCCAGACTCGCAGCGGCGACGCCCCCGAAAAGACTCATGACAAAAGAACGTCTATCCACGTCTTCCTCCAATAATTGCGGTTCTAATAACCAGTATTGTCGACCCACGACGAATTGTGCGGCTGAATGCGGCTACAACGCGGCCATTCGATAACAGCCTGTTCAGGGAAAGGTTCCACACGGGATTTTTTCGCGCCGCTTAACCACTCGTTCACCATAAGCCCGGCAAGAATTGCCGGGTGCCCGGCCTATCGGCCTGGCGGCGTGGAGCGGGCTGGTCGATGACCGATGTGACGGCAGGGACGGGCGGCGGCTTCAACATGCCGACACGCGGCGCGTTGGGCAAACTCCTCAACCGGCCGGACCTGTTCCTGGCGATCGGCGTGATGGGCATCCTCGTGGTGCTGATCTTCCCGCTGCCGGCCCTGCTGCTCGACCTCCTGCTGGCGCTCTCCATCATCCTCTCGGTGCTGGTGCTGATGACGGCGCTGTTCATCGAGGAGCCGCTGGAATTCTCCGCTTTTCCGACCGTGCTGCTGATCGTCACCATGCTGCGGCTGGCGCTCAACCTCGCCTCGACGCGCCTGATCCTGGCGCATGGCCATGAAGGCAGCGCGGCGGCGGGCCACGTCATCGAAGCCTTCGGCAATTTCGTGATGGGCGGCAATTTCGTGATCGGGGTGGTCGTCTTCACCATCCTGCTGATCGTCAACTTCGTCGTCATCACCAAGGGTTCGGGCCGCATCGCCGAGGTCGCGGCGCGCTTCGCGCTCGACGCCATGCCCGGCAAGCAGATGGCGATCGACGCCGATCTCTCGGCCGGGCTGATCGACCAGGACGTCGCCAAGACCCGCCGCAAGGCGCTGGAGGACGAGGCGAACTTCTTCGGCTCGATGGATGGCGCGTCGAAATTCGTCCGCGGCGACGCCATCGCCGGCCTGCTGATCACCTTCATCAACGTCATCGGCGGCATCATCATCGGCGTCGCACAGCAGGGCATGGGGTTTGGCGACGCGGCGCGCGCCTATACCCAGCTCACCGTCGGCGACGGCCTCGTCAGCCAGATTCCCGCGCTGATCGTCTCGACTGCAGCGGGCCTTCTGGTCTCCAAATCCGGCGTGCGCGGCGCGGCCGACAAGGCGCTCGGCAAGCAGCTCTCGGGCTATCCCAAGGCGCTCGGCATGTCGGCTGCGGTGATGCTGCTGATCGCCATCCTGCCTGGCATCCCGATGCTGCCGTTCCTGGTACTGGCGGCCGGAGCGGCGTGGCTCGCGCGCCATTTCGGCAAGATCGCCAAGGAGAGGGAGGCGGCCGAGGCGGAGACCGCGCAGGCGGCCTCGCCGCTCCAGGCCGACGGCACGCCCAAGGAGGAGACGCTCAACGACCTGCTCAAGCTCGACGAGCTGAAGATCGAGATCGGCTACGGGCTCTTGCCGCTTGTCAACGCGCCGGGCGGTCAGGACCGGCTCACCGACCAGGTCAAGGCGCTGCGCCGCCAGCTTGCGGCCGAGCTCGGCTTCGTCATGCCGGCGGTGCGCATCGTCGACAACGTCCAGCTCGAGGCCAATCACTACTTCATCAAGATCAAGGAGATCGATGCCGGCCATGGCGTCGTCTACGCCGGCCAGTACATGGCGATGGACCCGATGGGCGGCTCGGTGAACCTGCCCGGCCACAATGTGCTGGAGCCGACCTTCGGCCTGCCGGCGACCTGGATCGACGCGGCGCTGCAGGACGAGGCGCAGTTGCGCGGCTTCACCGTGGTCGACGCCGCGACCGTGATCTCGACGCATCTCACCGAGGTGCTCAAATCGCACATGCCGGAGCTCCTCTCGCATGGCGAAGTGCAGAAGCTGCTGCGCGAGCTGCCCAAGGACCATGCCGAACTCGTCAAGGAGATCGTGCCTGCGCAAATCTCGACCACCGGCATCCAGCGCGTGCTGCAGCTCCTGCTGTCCGAGCGCATCTCGATCCGCGACCTCGCCACGATCGTCGAGGGCATCGCCGAAGTCGCCGGCGGCATCAAGAATCCGCGCGAGATCGCCGAGCATGTCCGCATGCGGCTGGCGCGCCAGATCTGCGCGCAGTTCTCGAACGGGCAGGGCTCGCTGCCGATCATCACGCTGTCGCCGGCCTGGGAGAGCATTTTCGCCGAATCGATCATCGGCAATGGCGAGGAGCGCCACCTCGCCATGCAGCCCTCGCGGCTGCAGGAATTCGTCCATCACGTTCGCGACAAGTTCGAGGACGCGGCCCGCATCGGCGAGATGCCGGCGCTGGTGACCTCGGGGCTGGCGCGGCCCTTCGTGCGCCAGATCGTCGAACGCTTCCGCCGCGAGACGCCCGTGCTGTCGCAGGCGGAGATTCATCCGCGGGTGCGGCTGAAGACGGTCGGGAGCGTGTGATTGGGCGATTGCGCCCTGCGCGCGGCCCATGCACGCATGCAGCGCCGGCATTGGCGGTGAGTAGCGCCCGCCGCTAAGCCCCGCGCATGTCCCGCAACGCCATCTTCTTCGCGATCATGTGCCTCGTCTGGGGCCTGACCTTCCTGCCGGTGAAGATCGCCTCCGAGCATGTGCCGCCGATCTTCCTGGCGGCGGTGCGGTTCTGGATTGCCGGCGCGCTGATGCTGCTCTGGGCCGGGCGGGATGTCTTGAAGGTTCCCGCTGCAACGCGTGGGCGGCTGCTGCTGACGGCGCTGTTGGTCAACACCGGCAACTACGCCTTCCTGTTCTGGGGCACGGCGCAGGCTCCGAGCGGGCTGGCGGCCGTGGTCAATCTCGCGACGATCCCGGTCTGGTCGCTGCTGGCCAGCCGCGTCATCGAGGGTCACAGCATCAGCGGCCGGCGCGTGCTGGCGATCGGGCTCGGCGCTGTCGGCCTGAGCTTCCTGTTCGCGACGCGGCTCAGCGCCGGCGTCAGCGCGGCGACCGGCAATCCGCTGGAGATCTGGGGGCTGGCCTCGGTCGCCTTCGGCACGCTGCTCTATTGCGTCGGCGCGGTGCTGACGCGAGCGATCGCGCCTGCCATGCCGACGCTGACCCTGGCGGGCTGGCAGACGATGATCGGGGCGGCCGGCCTGACGGTGATCTCGCTCGTACTGGAGCCGGTCGATGTCGCCGATCTGCGCGCGCTCGGCATATGGCCGGTCTGGCCATCGCTGCTGACGCTGGTCGTCGGCGGCTCGCTGATGGGCTTCACCATCTATTTGAGGCTGCTGCGCGACTGGGGCGCTTTTCGCGCCGGGCTTTACGCCTTCGTCAGCCCGGTCATCGCTGTGTCGGCCGGCATCGTCGTGCTGAGCGAGCCGTTCGGCTGGGCCGAGGGGCTGGGCGCTCTCCTGATGTTCGGCGCGGCGGCGCTTGCGCTCAGATCGCGCTGAGCGCGGTCACGCCAGCGGCGGATCGGCCGTCTTCGCCTTCTCCTGCGCCTGAGCGATCGCCGCCGCGCGTGCATGCTGGCGCAACTGCATGCGCTCGAAAAGCAGGACGACCGGCAGTGAGATCACCAGCGGGATGATCAGGTAGAACATCCGCCAGACCAGGAGCGCGGCGAACACGGCCGGCGCGGGAACGCCGGGCATCACGGCGAGAAACACGGCCTCCATCACGCCGACGCCGCCCGGAACCTGGCTCAACAGCCCGGCCGAGAACGAGAGCAGGAACGCGCCGAGCACGATCAGGAAGCCGGGATTGCCCTGGTCGGGCAGGGCGAAATAGATGATGCCGGCCGCGCCTGCGAGTTCGAGCGGAGCCGCCAGATATTGTCGCGCGACGATTGGAAGGCGCGGGTAGATGAGCTCGAACTTGCCGATCCTGAGAGGCTTGAACTTGAGCCAGGCCCCGATCGTGTAGAGCGCACAGAAGCCGAGCATGCCGTAGCCGATCAGCGTCGCTGCGCCGTCTCCGATCGCGAATTTCGAGGACAGCCGCGCCAGCGGCCGCAGGATCTCCGGCTCGTAGATCAGCACGAGCCCCATCAGCAGGATCGTGCCGAAGGCGAAGGTGAAGGAGCAGAGCGCGACCAGCACCGCGACTTCGGCCGCGCTCAGGCCTTTGGCGGTGTAGGCGCGGTAGCGGACCATGCCGCCCGAGACGACCGACGCGCCGATATTGTGCGAGAGCGCGTAGGTCACGAACGAGCAGACCGAGATATAGGCCCAGGAAAAGCCCTTCTCCTTGCCGAGATGGATGAGCGCGATGCGGTCATACCAAGCGAGCGCGGCATAGGCGACGAGCGTCGCCAACCCCGCATGGAGGAAGGCGTCGGGCGAGATCAGGCCGATCTTCTGCGCGATGCGGCTGGCGACGATCTTCAGATTGTCCCAGACGCCGCCCTGTTCGAGAAGCGTCTGGATCGCGGCATCGGTGCCGGCTTCCGATTTCAGCTTGTCCCAGAGCAGATCCACCGACCAGACCACCGCGACGAGCCCGATCAGCGGCCAGAGATAGTCGAGATATTTTTTCATGGGACCGGCGGGCTGGCGGGAATTGGAGCTATGCGTCCGAAGCTGGCTATGCATGCGGTGGATGCGCGGCCGGCGGACTCATCCTCTGTGCCAGCGGGCGTGAAGGAGAGCAAGCGGCGCGGCGGCGCCGCCTGCGGTGTCGTGGGCGGCCTATTTGCCGTTGGCCTTGAGCCATGCCTGCATCGCCGCGATCTCCTTCTCCTGCTCCGCGACGACCGCCGTGGCGAGCTTGCGCAGTTCAGGGTCCTTGCCATGGGCCAGCATGATGCGGGCCATGGCGATCGCGCCCTGATGGTGTGGGATCATTCCGCGCACGAAGTCGGCGTCGACATCGCCGCTATAGGCGATGTCCATATCGGCATGCATCTTCGCGTTGGCGGCCTTGAAGGCGGTGGTGGCCGGCGTGTCCTTGCCGGTTGCGGCCCCGCCGTGGCCGGCATGGCCGCCATGATGCTGCTGGGCGAGCGAGACGCCGCCGAGCGCGACGGCGGCCGCGAGCAGGGCCGCGACGCCCGTCCGGATGATACGGGTTTTGGTGATGATGGTCATGTGGTGGTCCTCGTTGAAGGGCCGATGCCGGCGCGGCAGGGCTGCGCCGCTGCGCGCGCGACTGGTATCGGATGTAATGGACTCGGGATCAGGCGAGCGAGGCGAACGTCCGCGGCGGGCGCTCGGCAGGCTCGGGCGACAAGGCGTCGCCGCGCTCTGGGGCGAGCGGCCCGACGATTTCCCAGCGCGCCGGGATGATCTGAGCCGTCGGGGCTAGCGATGTCGCGATCAGCCCGCAGCCGAGAATGCAGCAGGACGGCATCGCGCCATGGCCGGTCGGCTCGGGTTTTGCGCTTTCGTGGCAGGGCTCGCCGGCAGGGGTGGCGTCGTGATCGCCGGCGGGGTGATGCGATGATCCTGCGGGTGAAGCCGCATGGCCGGCGCTGACGGCCAGCGTCGCATGCGGCAGCACCGCCAGCAGCATCACCGCCAGCGCCGCAACCAGCCGCAGCCGGGCGAACCCGACCGATCGACGAACGTGATGGAGGCGATGAGACATGCTGGCGTGAGTTCTCCGCCGCGATCATGTCATGATCGCGGCATCGCAACCCAGGGACAAGCCCGACGATGCCCGAGACCCTCGCCATCAGCCTGACCGGGACAACCGACCTGCCTCCGGGCAAGATCGCCGCGATCGTGACGTCGCTGGAGATGTTCGCCGCCCCGCCGGTCAGGCCCGATCCGCCCGGAACGGAGGGCTTTTCGATCGAGCCGATCGGGCGCAGGGACGCCGCCCGCTATCTGGCGATCTACCGCGCGCTGGGCGAGCGCTGGATGTGGTTCAGCCGGCTGGTCAGGCCGTTGGCCGAGATCGAGGCGCTGCTGGGCGACGAGGCGATCCTGTTCTTCGCCGTCATGCATGGCGGCCGCGATGTCGGGCTGCTCGAACTCGATTTTCGGGTCGAAGGCGAGGGCGAACTCGCCTTTTTCGGCCTCGACGAGAGCGTGGTCGGCAAGGGGGGCGGGCGCTGGCTGATGAACCGGGCGCTGGCGATCGCGTGGCAAAGGCCGATCGCGCGCTTCTGGGTCCATACCTGCACGCTCGACCACCAGGGCGCACCGGAGTTCTACCAGCGCTCGGGTTTCCGCGTCTTCAAGCGCGGGATCGAGGTCGACGACGATCCGCGACTCGCCGGTCAGATGCGGCGCGATTGCGTGCCGCATCATCCGGTGATCGACGGGCGCTGACGGGCTCAGACGCTGGCGCGCGCCCGCAGCCCGATCGAGTCCATCATCGCCTGGTCGCGGGCGGCGTCGGCGGCGCGCTCCGAAGCGCGTTCGCGATCGTCGAGGATCTCGACCTTCTTCATGTCCTCGAACGCTTCCTGAAGCTCGGCCTTGGCGTCGTCGAGCTGACCCTTCAGATTGTCGGCCGACTGGCGGAGATTGTCGCGACGGGCGAGCGCGGCCTTGGCATAAGTCGGATAGGCGAAATGGCCGGGGTCCGAGATCCCGGCGCGGGTTTCCTCGCTCTGGATCTCGCGATCCAGATCTGTCGCCATGCGGTGAAATTCGGCGATCATCATCTCGATCTGGCTTACCCGGCGACGCTTTTCGTCGACCTGGAAGCGTTTGAGACGCAAAAGGGTCTCTCGCGACTTCATGTCGTGTCCAACTCCTGGTTACGCACTGGCGCCGCGCCGACCCCTCGACACGCCACCGAACTTATTATCCGCGAGACAGCACACACCATGGCGCAAGGAGGTTGACCGTTCCTTACCGGAAATGGCTGCTTTGCGCGCATGTTGCCGCTGCGCCGGATGGGCTGCTGCTGCTGACGGCTCTCGGTTATGCGTTGTGCAAACAGCGCCGCGCATCCCGCCGCCGCTGTCGGATCTCGTGCCCTTGCCCGCCTTGCGACCCTTGCCCGAGCATGCCTGGCTGATCGCCGGCCTGTCGCTGACGCGACTGATCGGCTGGGGCGCGAACTACTGGGCGCCCTCCGTGCTGGCGGCCTATCTCGTCCGCGACCTCGGCCTCTCGATCCAGCTCGTCTTCGGCGGCATCACGGTGCTGCTGGTCATCGGGGCGGCGGTCGCTCCCGTCCTCGGGCGTCATGCCGAGCGTTATGGCACGCGCGGCCTGATGAGCCTCGGCGCGGCGATCTGCGCCGCGGGTTTCGCCTGCCTTGCCGCCGCGCAAGGGCCGGTCAGCTATCTCGCCGCGTGGTGCGTCATCGGCGTCGGCCACGCCATGTCGCTCGCCAATATGGGCAGCGTCACCGTGGCGCAGATCATGGACGAGCGCGCGCGCCGCGTGATCGGCGTGATGATGCTGGTGACGGGGCTGTCGG
Organism: Rhizobiales bacterium CCH3-A5; assembly: GCA_001556025.1. Classification (GTDB taxonomy): domain Bacteria; phylum Pseudomonadota; class Alphaproteobacteria; order Rhizobiales; family Beijerinckiaceae; genus Allobosea. The sequence continues at coordinate 277,089 of LSIB01000136.1, read as the reverse complement.
CCAGCCTGTTTTGGCCGCTGGCGGCCGGCCTGTCCGACTGGCTCGGCTGGCGCGGCGCCTGCCTCGTCTTCGCGGCGATGCATCTTTGCATCGCGCTTCCAATCCATCTCGCCATTCCGCGCCACCGCAAGCCGCTCGTGCAGGCGCAGGACGAGGCCGCAGCGCTCCGGTTGAACGGTCGCGTGCCGGAGGCGCAACGCCGCACCGCCTTCGTGCTGCTGGCGACCTGCTTCTGCCTGAGCGGGCTGGTGTCCTGGGGGCTGCCGCTGCATTTCATCGGCCTGTTCGAGGCGTCGGGCCTACCGCTCGCCTCGGCGGTGGCGATCGCCAGCCTGACCGGGCCTGCGACCATCGCCGCGCGCTTGATCGAGGTCGTCGCCGGCGATCGGGTCCGGCTGGAGCGCCTGAGCCTCTATGCGCTGATGCTGGGGGCCGCCGCCTGCCTGCTGCAGCTTCTCGCGCATGGTTCGGCACCGGTCAGTACGGCCTTCGTGCTGCTCTATTCGGCGGGAGCAGGCGTGCTCTCGATCGCGCGCGCGACGCTTCCCTTGCTGCTCTTCGGCCAGCGCGGCTATGCGGTGATGTCGGGTCGGCTGACCGTGCCGCAGAACCTGATCTTCGCCGCCGCGCCCTTGCTCTATGCAGCCGGGATCGAGCGGGCCGGCACGGATTTCACGCTGGTCGGTTCGGCCGTACTGCAGCTTCTCGCGCTGGCGGCGCTCGCCGTGCTGGTCCGACGGCTCTAGCTCGCCATGATCGCCGCCAGCCGCGCGTAGCTCTCCGGCAGCGAGGTCGCCTCGTCCTTGGCCTGCTTGAGAAAGCTTTCCAGCGCCGGGTTGAGGCGGATCGCCTCGTCGACTTCCGCGGATGCGCCCTGGCGATAGGCGCCGAGCCGGATCAGCTCCTCCATGTCGGCATAGGTTGCCAGCGTGGCGCGCGCCTTCTGCACGACCGGGTAGAAGGCCGGGTCGCACGCCTTCGGCATGGTGCGCGAGACCGATTTGAGAATATTGATCGCCGGGAAGCGGCCGCGCTCGGCGATCGAGCGCTCCATCACGATATGCCCGTCGAGGATACCGCGCACCGCGTCCGCCACTGGTTCGTCATGGTCGCCGCCATCGACCAGCACGGTGAACAGGCCCGTGATCGCGCCGTCCGAGACGCCGGGCCCGGCGCGCTCGAGCAGCCGGGGCAGTTCGGCGAAGACGGTCGGGGTGTAGCCCTTGGTCGTCGGCGGCTCGCCGGCGGCGAGCCCGATCTCGCGCATCGCCATGGCAAAACGCGTGACGGAATCCATCAGGCACATCACCTGCAGGCCCTGGTCGCGGAAATACTCGGCCAGCGCCAGCGTCGTCAGCGCCGCCTGCTTGCGCATCAGCGCCGGCTCGTCGGAGGTTGCGACGACGACGACCGAGCGGGCAAGGCCCGTCGGGCCGAGATCGTCCTGCAGGAACTCCTGCACCTCGCGGCCGCGCTCGCCGACGAGGCCGATGATGTTGACGTCGGCCTTGGCATAGCGCGCCAGCATGGAGAGCAGCACCGATTTGCCGACGCCGGAGCCGGCGAAGATGCCCATGCGCTGGCCGAGGCAACAGGTCAGGAAGGCGTTCATCCCGCGCACGCCGAGATCGAGCGGGGGGCCGACGCGGCGGCGCGAATGGGCCGGCGGCGGGTCGGCGCGGTAGGGAAAGAGCTGCTCGCCCTGCGGCAGCGGAGGGCCCTTGTCGACCGGGCGGCCGAGCGCATCGACGACGCGGCCGAGCCAGGCCATGCTGGGGCGCACGCCGGGCTGGGCCTTGTCGACATAGGCCGGGCAGCCCCGGCGCACGCCGTCGAGCCCGCCATAGGGCATGACCAGCGCCTTCTCGCCCGAAAAGCCGATCACCTCGCAGGGCACGCGCGCACTCTGGCCGATGTCGATCTCGATCCGTCCGCCCAGGCTCATCGCGCCAATCGGCCCCGAGATTTCGACCAGAAGTCCGCGCACGGCGGTGACGCGACCATAGATCGTCAGCCCGTCCAGCCCTTCGATCGTGGCGGCGAGCGCGCTGAGCTTGTCCCGGGCTGGTGAAGGGCTGTTCATAAGTGTGGCCGTAAACCTTTCATTAAGGCGTCTGATTAACACTGTGTGTCGAGGCTGCTGCGCGTCGCGGGTTGTTTTTCGACCTGTTCCTCGAAGCGGGCCTTCGCGAAAGGCATTTTCGCGGGAGTGGACTGTCCGATCCGTGTCAATTTCGACTCACCTCGGAAAGGATCGTCCGGCTGCTCCCACGAAGCGCTTGCATACGGGAATCACGGTTTGTTAACCATTTCTCCGTAGCGTGTCGCGTGGCGTTTCATCGGGCAAGCACGTCGTCGTCCTGAGCCGCGGGGGTTCGGACGATAAGCGCGGGCAGCTTGCCTCGGGGCTGAATTGGGGACGTGACATGCGGGTTCTGCTGATCGAAGACGATAGCGCAACCGCCCAAAGCATCGAGCTCATGCTCAAGTCCGAGAGCTTCAACGTCTATACGACGGATCTCGGCGAAGAGGGCGTCGATCTCGGCAAGCTCTACGACTACGACATCATCCTGCTCGACCTGAACCTGCCCGACATGTCGGGCTACGAGGTTCTGCGCTCCTTGCGCGTCGCCAAGGTCAAGACGCCGATCCTGATCCTGTCGGGTCTCGCCGGCATCGAGGACAAGGTCAAGGGCCTGGGCTTCGGCGCGGACGACTACCTGACCAAGCCGTTCCACAAGGACGAGCTCGTCGCCCGCATCCACGCCATCGTGCGCCGCTCGAAGGGCCATGCCCAGTCGGTCATTACGACAGGCGACCTGATCGTCAATCTCGACACCAAGACCGTGGAAGTCGATGCCGCCCGCGTCCATCTCACCGGCAAGGAATACCAGATGCTGGAGCTGCTTTCGCTCCGCAAGGGCACGACGCTGACCAAGGAGATGTTCCTCAACCATCTCTATGGCGGCATGGACGAGCCAGAGCTCAAGATCATCGACGTGTTCATCTGCAAGCTGCGCAAGAAGCTCGCCAACGCGTCGGACGGCAAGAACTATATCGAGACGGTCTGGGGCCGCGGTTATGTGCTGCGCGAGCCGACCGAGGTCGACGAGCGCATTCCTGCGTGATCTCGCCGGCCCGAGCATCGACAAGACGCGTCACGATGCGGTCATCATCGGCCGGCATAGAGTTTGAGGCCTGATCGTCGGATGTAAACGACAGGCTGACGGGGACCCCGCCGCGAGGCGGGGTTTTTGTTTTGGGGATGGCTTTGCGTGCGTCGCCGCGAATCGGCCGCTTGAGCAGCGAGGGCGGTCTAGAACCGCCTGCCGGCCACTGCGGCAAGCGAGCGCGTGCGGTCGAAGGGCAGGCCCAAATTCGATGTCTGCGCCTTGACGGAACTGCTTTCGCGGTAGAGGCCGCGATGCTCGCGGTCGGGCACGATCGTGGTTGTGATGCCGATCACGGTCTCGGCCGCGCCCAGCACGAAGGCTCCGTCGCGCGCCAGCCGCTGCGCTAGCGCCGCCATCACCTTCGCCTTGGTGGCGACGTCGAAATAGATCAGCACGTTGCGGCAGAAGATCACGTCGAACTGGCCGAAATGGGCGTTGGGTTCCAGCAGGTTGTGCGGCTTGAGGTCGACCATGGCGCGGATGCGCTCGTTGACCTGCCATTTGTCGCCGTCCTGGCGGAAATAGCGCAGCAGCATCTGGATCGGCAGGCCGCGCTGGACCTCGAACTGGCTGTAGACGCCCTGGCGCGCCCGCTCGAGCACTTCGGTCGAGATGTCCGTACCGAGGATTTCGACGCGCCAGCCGGCGAGGCGCTGGGCCATCTCGTCGAGTATCATCGCCAGCGAATAGGCTTCCTGTCCGGTGGAGACCGCCGCGCACCAGATGCGCAAGGAACGGCTCGTGGCGTTGGCGGCGAGCTTCTCGGGCAGGATCACGTCGCGGAACAGGTCGAAGGGCGAGCGGTCGCGAAAGAACAGCGTCTCGTTGGTGGTCATCGCCTCGACGACGGCGTTCTCCAGCGCGGGATCGGCCCTGAAGCGCAGTTTCTGAACCAGCGCGCCGAGACCGTCGATGCCGCTACGACGGCACAGGATGCCGAGCCGGCTTTCGGCGAGATAGCGCTTCTCCTCGCTCAGCGAGAGCCCGGAGCGCTGATGCAGCAAAGCGCGCAGGAAATCGAAATCGGCCTCCGTCATCGCGGTGGGCCTTCGCGAAGCAGGCCGCGGATCGCGCCGCCGATCGCGTCGAGCGGGATCACTACGCTGGCGTGGCGGGCGCGCACGACCGAGCCCGGCATGCCCCAGATCGTGCTGGAGGCTTCATCCTGCGCGATGACGGCCGCGCCTGCCCGCCGCAGCGCGCCTGCACCCTCCGTGCCGTCGCTGCCCATGCCTGTGAGCACGAGGCCGAGCGCGGCTGGGCCGAGATGGCGCGCCGCCTCGTTGAACAGGACATCGACCGCCGGTCGGCAAAAGCGCACCGGCGGTGCGTCGGAGATGCTGGCGACGATATGGCCAAGCTTGCGCTCGATGCCGAGGTGACGCCCGCCCGGCGCGACATAGATCGTGCCACGTGCAAGCCGTTCGCCGTCAAAGGGCTCGCGCGTCGGCACGCCGATCTGGGCTGCGACCTGCTCAGCGAAGGAGGCGGTGAAGACCGGCGGCATATGCTGCACGATCAGCGTCGTCAGGTCCTGCAATGCGGGACCGATATCGGCGAGCACCCTGGTGACGGCTCGCGGCCCGCCGGTCGAAGCGCCGACCATCAGATAGCGCGGCATCACCGAAACGAGCGGCTTCAGATTGACCGGGCCGGTGAGAGGACAATCGAGATCGACCTCGGGCGGCAGCGAACCGGGCCTGACCGGAGTCTGCGCGATGTTGCCGAGCTTCAGCAGGAACTCGCTGCGGAAATCGAGCGACAGCGTCATGCCGCCGCGGCTGTCCGGCTTGGAGAGCACGTCCATCGCGCCCTTGGTCATGCATTCCAGCGCGATCCGGGCGTTGCGCTCGGTCAGAGTCGTGGCCAGCAGGATACCGGTGCGCGGGCTTTCCTTAAGGATCTGCGGCAGGGCGGCGGCGCCATCGACGCCGGGCATGTCGAGATCGAGCACCATCACGTCAGGCTGGAAGCGGCCGGCATGGGCGACCGCGGTTTCGCCATCGCCGGCGACGGCGACGACATGGAACTGCCCGCTCTCGCCGAGCCAGCGCGCGAACAACCCGCGCACCACGACGGAGTCGTCAGCGATCACGACCGTCTTGGGTCGCTGCGCCGCTGCGCCGTAGGCAGATAAAGGGCTGATCATGCGTTGCGCATCCGGGCCGGCGGGGCGGGCGGGTTGCTCGACCTATGCGATCAGAGCAAGCCGACCTGGTGGAATTTGGAGGCCACGATCTCCTTGTCGAACGGCTTCATGATGTATTCGTCGGCGCCGGCATGCATGGCGCGCGCAATATGGGCAATGTCGTTCTCGGTGGTGCAGAACACGACCTTGGGACGCTTGCCGCCCGGCATCTGGCGCAGCGTGCGCAGGAAATCGTAGCCGTCCATAATCGGCATGTTCCAGTCGAGCAGCACGGCGTCGGGCATCTCGCCCTTGCAGGCGTCGATGGCGCGCGCGCCGTCCTCTGCCTCGGCGATGCGGAACTGCAGGCCTTCGAGGATGCGGCGGGCGACCTTGCGGATGACCGCGGAGTCGTCGACGACGAGGCAATATTTCATGATCGTTCTCCGGATCGGGCGAGGGCGGCGTCACGCCGCTATGGGAAGGTCGATTTTCAGGACGGCGTCGACATTGAGGACCACCAGAAGGCGGTCGTCGAGCCGGTGGACGCCTGCCGCGAGTGCAGCCCAGCTTCTGTCGAGATGGACCGGCACGGGCTCGAAGGTCGATTGGTCGAGCCGCATCACCTCGCCGACGGCGTCGACGATCAGCGCATAGGCCTCGCCGCCGAGATCGATGCCGACCGCGACGAGTTCGCATTTCTCGTTGCAGTGGTTCGACAGGTCGACGAAGCGGCCCAGCCGCTTGCGCATGCAGATCGCCGTCACGACCCGGCCGCGCAGGTTGAGCAGGCCGACGATCTCCTTCGGCGCGCTCGGCACGGGCGTGATCCGGGTCGCGATGAAGACGTCATGGACGCGTCCGATCGGCAATCCGAGGACCTGTTCGCCGACCATGACGGTGACGTAGTCGAGCGAATCGCCGAAGTTTGGCGCTGTCTGCGTCGCGCCGCGATGGATGGTCTCCTGCGCGCTCATGCTGCCTGTCTCATGCTGGTGCGGCGCTCGGCCAGTTCGTTGAGCAGGGCGCGCCGGTCGAATTTGGCGACGATCTCGTCGAGCCTGGCATGGGCGGCGCGGACATGGAGGTCAGGCGTCGTCATCGTCGTGGTGCCGAGGATGCGCAACTGGTCGCCGCCCTCGGTAAGTCGCAGGGTCTCGGCGAAGGCGAAGGCGGCCTCGGGATCGCGGTCGAGGTCGATCAGGATGGTTTTCATCGCGCCGGCCGCCATATGCCGGCGCGCCGCGTCGAAATCGGCGGCGAGCGCGATGCGCTGGCCCGACGCCTTGAGCACCGGGCTCAGCATCTCGCGCAGGAAGTCGGAGGGTTCGATCAGCAGCACCTGAGCTGGCGTCGCGATTTCGGCCTCGCTGCGGCGGCCTTGCAGCCAGTTCGGATCTCCCAGCGGCAGGTAATGCGCCAGGTCGATGATCTCGGTGGCGCGCCCGCGAATCATGGCCGAGCCGATGACGCTGCGGTCCGAGGTCGACTGCAATTCCACGTCGAGCGCTTCCTCGACGATGTCGACGATGGCGTCGACCGCCAGCCCCATGGTCAGGTCGCCTTCGGAGATGATCACCAGCGACTGCAGGCCTTCGCTGCGGATCTGCGCCTCGCCTACGGATACGATCGGCATCAGGCGGTTGCGGTAATGCAGAAGGATGCGGCCGCTGCTCGGCTGGAACGCGCTGGCGTCGACTTCCTCGAGCCTCGTGACGAGCGAGAGAGGCACCGCCTTCAGGCTGTCCGGACCGGCGCGGAACACCAGCATGGTGGTGCGCTCGCCGGCCGGAGCCGCGTCCGACCTCTGGGCCTCGGAACGCAGCGCCTCGCTCGACGCGACCGCACCGACCTGGCGGGCGACGCCGTTGGGATCGACGATCAGAACAACCGCGCCATCGCCCAGAATGGTGTTGCCGGAAAAGATCGGGATGTGACGCAGCTTGGTCGACATCGGCTTCACGACGATCTCTTCGGTGTGGAAGACGCTATCGACGAGGATGCCAAACTGGCGCTCGCCGATCTGGGTCACGACGATGAAGCCGTCGTCCATGGCCGAGGACGCCCCGCCGAGCAGCCCGGCCAGCGAGATGATCGGCAGCAGCCGCTCGCGAAGGCGCAGGACAGGGGCGCCGTTGATCTGCTCGACGCGATGGTCGGCGCCGGCCTTCACCCGCACGAGTTCGCGCACGACGATCTGCGGTATGGCGAAGCGCTGTTCGCCGACAGCCACGATCAGGGCCGAGACGATCGCCAGCGTCAGCGGGATCTTGATCGTCATCGTCGCGCCCTGGCCGGCGACGCTGGCGACATCGATGCGGCCGCCGATCTGGTCGACATTCGACTTGACGACGTCCATGCCGACACCGCGCCCGGAGATCGCGGTGACACGCTCGGTCGTGGAGAAGCCGGGATGGAAGATGAAGTTGCCGATGGCGGCGTCCGACATCCGCTCCAGTTCGGCCTCGGTCGCGAGGCCGGCCTGCTGCGCCTTGCGGCGGATGCGCGAAACATCGAGACCGCGGCCGTCGTCGGAGACGGAAATCGTGACCGAGCCGCCCTCGTGGAAGGCGGCGACGCGGATGGTCCCGTGCTCCGCCTTGCCGGCTGCCTTGCGCTCTTCGGGCGTCTCGATCGCATGGTCGGCGCAGTTGCGCACCATATGGATCAGCGGATCCTTGATCAGGTCGAGGATCTGGCGGTCGAGTTCGGTATCGCCGCCGTCGAGCACCAGCTCGATACGCTTGCCGAGTTCGGTGCTGAGGTCACGCACGATGCGCGGCAGCTTCGACCATGCGTTACCGATCGGCTGCATCCGGGTCTTCATCACCCCGTCCTGCAACTCGGCCGTGATCAGCGACAGGCGCTGGAGCGGGGCCTTCAGGCTGGCATCATCCTGCTTGCGCGAGATTTCGAGAAGCTGGTTGCGGGTAAGCACGAGCTCCGAGACCATGGTCATCAGGTGCTCGATCGTATCGACATTGACGCGCAGCGTGCTCGGGCCGCTGGCCTTGCTCTCGCGCGGCGCATCATCGACTGTGGCGGACGCGGCGGTCTCCTGCGCCTGGCTGGCTGCGGCAGGCTGCGCGATCCGGCCATCGGCGCCGCGTGCGGGACCCGGAGCGCTGCGGAAGACGAGGTCGAGCCCGTCCTCGGTCATAGTGGTCCCGTGCCGGGCGAGATAGGCGGCAACGGGGTCGTCGCCGGCCATTTCCGGAGGCGCGTTCTCGGCGAGTTCGGATTTCGCCCGGTCGGCGAGCGCGCGCAGTTCGGCGATCAGGGTCTCGTCGCTGCCCTCGGGCTCGGTCCCTTTTTCGGCAAGTTCGGCGAGTATCTCCTTGACCCGGTCGATCGTCTCCAGAATTGCGGTGACGGCGATGGCGCTGACGACGGCGCCGTCGCGGAACTGCCCGATGACGGATTCGGCGGCGTGGGTCAGGGCCTCCAGACGGGGCAGGCCGATGAATCCGCAGGTGCCTTTGACAGTGTGAACGAGGCGAAAAATATTGCGCAGGATCTCTCGGTCATTCGGGTCCTGCTCGAAGCGGACGAGTTCCCGATCGACCGTGTCGAGGTTCTCTCCGGTCTCGCTCAGGAACTCTTGCAGCAAATCGTCCATGCCGGAGACCATCACCCACGCAACAATGCTTGCGATGATCTAAGCAGCAGAAGGGTTTATGATCGGTTGAGATCGGCGCGAAAGCGCTAGGATTTAGCGGTCGCGGCCGACGTCCGGATCAATCGGCCTTGCGCGCGGTGATCGTCACCGTGTCGGCCTCGATCGCGAAGGTGATCGCCATGCCCGCCGCGCGCGCGACCATACCCGTATAGAGTGGCTGGACGGCATGGGCGTCGATCGTTCCGGTCTCGGAATGGCCGGCCAGCAGATCCTCGACGTGGGCGGGAATGCGCGCATGCGAGCCCGTCGCGGTGATCAGGAAGCTGCCCTCCTCGCCCTCGACTGTGGCGCGTGAGACGAGCTTGCCGCCGCGGGGAACGGCATGCGTCGCCAGGATCAGCAGGTTGAGCAGCAGCTTGACCTGGTTTTTCGGCAGAAGCGCGCGCGGCGCGTCCCAGTCGAGCGAGAGTTTCTCGTCGTTGAGGAAGCCGTTGGCGACGTTTCCGGCGTCACCGAGATCGATCATCGCGCCGGCCGATCCCGCCGCCCCGAAGGCGAGGCGGGCGAACTGGAGCCGCGCGGAGGCGTTGCGCGCGCTCTTCTTGATCAGGTCAAGCGCGAAGTCGCGCATCGAGGGGTCATCCTCCTCGAGCACCTCCAGCGCGTTGACAATGGCGCCGACCGGGCTGATCACGTCATGACAGACGCGGCTGCACAGGAGTGCGGCCAGGTCGAGCGGCTCGAGCGAGATGGCGGTCATGGCTATGCGTCCTGGGTCGGCGATGCGGGCGCTCCCGGTTTCCGGGAGATCGTCTGATGACGATATGGCGCCAGCTTGGTTTGCATGTGGTTAACCCTGTTTCACGGTCCGCGCCAATCAGGGCCGGCAGAGATATCATGATCGCGTTCGACGACCCCCGCTTGGCAGACCTGGACGAGCTGGCCCGCCGGCTCGCCGAGGCCGCGCGCGTCAGCGCGTCCGTGCTGCTCTCGATGCGGATGGCGCGCGACGTCAGGCTGAAGCCAGACGGGTCGCCCGTCTGCTCGGCCGATCTGGCGGCCGACGCCGCCGCCAAGGCTGAGCTGGCGCGACTCCTGCCGGATTTCCCCGTGATCAGCGAGGAGAGCGCGGATGTGGTCGCGCCCGGCCCGGTCTTCATCCTGCTCGATCCGCTCGACGGCACCCGCGAATTCCTCGCCGATGGCGACAGCTATTGCGTCGCGATCGCCATCGTTCGTGGCGACCGCCCCATCGCGGGCGCGATCGCGGCCCCGCAGATCGGTCGGCTCTGGTTTGGCGGCACGCATGCTTTCTCCCAGCGGCTCGACGCGAGCGGCGCTGCGCTCGGCGAGGTGTTTCCGATCGCGGTGCGGCCCGAGCCTGCGGACGGGCCTGTGGCGCTCGTCAGCCGCTTCCATGGCGACGGCCTGAGCGAGGGCCTGACCACGGCCATGGCCGCGCGCGCACGGCTCCCGGTGTCGTCGGCGGTGAAGTTCGGCCTGATCGCCTCTGGCGAGGCGGACCTGCATGTGCGCGGCGGCCAGACCATGGAGTGGGACATCGCGGCGGGTGACGCCATCCTGCGGGCCGCCGGCGGCGTCGTGTTGACGCTGGAGGGGACCGAGCCGCGCTATGGCTGCATCGAGCGCCAGTTCCGCAATCCGCCCTTCGTGGCGGCCGGCAGTCTCGCCATGGCGCGGCGCGCGCTTTCCGCCCTGCCCGATCAGCGCGCGATCGTCTCGTAGACCTGGCGCCAGCGCGCATCGGCCTGCGCCATGGCGGTATTGCCGGCGATGAAGGCCTGGCGGTTTTCCGGCGTCCTGAACAGGACGAGCCGGCCGCCGACGACGGCGAACAGGGTCGGATTGGTCTCGATGGCGCGGCCCTCGGCGACGCCCAGGCCGTCGAAGCCGGCGAAGGCCGGCTCGTAAAGCTCGGGCGCGTCGCTGAAGGCTGCGCGATTTGCCGCCGAAACGAAGCGCCAGACGATGCCGCGATGGCTCAATTCAAAGCGCTCCAGCCCCGGCACGGCGCGGCCCTCGCTGCGATAGGCGACCGGGTCGAACCCGTTCAGCGCCAGCCCCGAGCGCAGATCGCGCTGCATGGCCTCGCCCAGGCCCGGCAGGGCGGGCAGTCCGGCCGGGACGCCGATCGTCGCGGGCAAAGGCTCGGGGGCGGCTTTGGTCTTGGCCAGAGCAGCGCCGCCCAACGCCGTCGCGACAAGGCCGACGACCGCAATCCCAACCCGTCTCCGCCATGTTGCAGCCTTCATCGCGGCAAATCCTCGCATTCTGCGATCGCGGTCTTCGCGGCCATCCGGGCCGGAATCTTCACGGGTTGGATACACTTGCCGGGTATCAGATTGGTTACCGAAGTGATGCGTTCAGCTTTGTGTCGATCAGATTCGCGACCTTCGAATCTGGCGCCTTGCGTGAAGTCGGAGCCGATCCGGGCGATGTCCGGTTCAGGCAGGCTCCGCCCGTCCCGGCAGCGTTGTCGCGCGCCGGTCCGGCCCTGTTCACCCGATCTGGCGTTCCGCCCGGAGATTTTGTGATGAAGCAGACCCGCCGCACCTTTCTTCTCGGTGGCCTGATGCTCGCCGCAGCGAGCGCCGTCAGCGCGCCTGCCCTCGCGCAGCAGGCGCGTTATGCGTCGGCCAACGAGAATCCGCGCTCCTTCTCGCAGAACGAACTGGTCAGCTCCGGCCACCAGTTCTTCGGCAACGTCTCGCGCGGCCTCGCGCTCACCGTGGAGGAAGCGGTGCGGCGCTGGGGCGAGCCGAACGGCTACATCCTCGGCCAGGAGGCGTCGGGCGCCTTCGTCGGCGGCCTGCGTTATGGCGAGGGCACGCTGTTCACCCGCAATGCCGGGGACCGCAAGGTGTTCTGGCAGGGGCCCTCGGTCGGCTTCGATTTCGGCGGCGAGGGTGCGCGCACCATGGTCCTGGTCTACAACCTGCCGTCGGTCGATGCGCTTTACCAGCGCTTCGTCGGCGTGGACGGCTCGGCCTATTTCATCGGCGGCTTCGGCTTCACCGCGATGGCGGCCGAGGGCGTGATGATGGTGCCGATCCGCACCGGCGTCGGCTGGCGGCTCGGCGTCAATCTCGGCTATCTGAAGTTCACGCCGCAGGCGACCTGGAACCCCTTCTGAACGCTGGCGTTTCTCAGGCTCTGGCCATGACCGCCCGGTCGTGGCAAAGATTTCGCCGAGGTTTCTCGACCGCCATCCTTCGCCACGGAGCCATCCGCCTTGATCGAAGCCGTCATGCTTGTGACGCTCGGCTTCCTATGCGCCAGCCTGCTGGCGCTGGCGGCGCTCCCTTCACTCGCGCGGCGCGCCGACCGGCTGGCGCGCAAGCGGGCGGAAGCGGCGTTTCCGCTGTCGCTGGCCGAGATCGCGGCCGATCGCGACCATCTTCGCGCCGAGCTTGCTTTGCACGCCCGCGAGATGGAGCAGAAGGCCGAGCGCGGCTTTTCCGCCCGGGCCGAAGCGATGCAGGTGGTCGGTCAGCGCGACATGAGGGTCGCCCGGCTTGAGGGCGAGCTTGCCGCACGCGACGCCGACATCACCGGACTGAGGGCCGAACTGGCGGCGACTCGCGACGACCTCGCCGCTGCACGCGCGACGCTCGCCGCCGAGATCGCCGGCCATGCCGCGACGCAAGCGTTGCTCGACAAGCGCATCGCCGACATCGCCAGCTTGGAGGCCTCGCTGGTGGAGACGCGCGCCTCGCTGACCGGCACCAGCGCCGACCTCGCCGCCCGCAGCGCCGAACTCGGCGACGAACGCGCGACGCTGGGCCGCATCGAGGCGCTGCTCGCCGAGCGCGAGGCCGAGCTGTCGCGCCTGCGCTTCGAACTCGACGCGCTGCGCGTCAGCCAGGTCGAGAGCCGCACGCAAATCCTCGTGCTGGAGGGCAAGCGGGACGAGTTGTCCGACCGGCTGAGCAGCCGTGAGCAGGCGGTCGCCGAGGCCAGAGCGGCGCTCGGCTCGGCCAACACCGCGCTTGACCTCGCGCATGGCCGCATCGAGGCGCTGGAGATGCAGGCGGCGGGTCTTTCGACCGATGCGCCCCGGATCGAGGATGTGCTGTCGGAGGTCGCGACGCTTCGGGCCGATCTCGCCCGGATGCGGGCCGAGCGGACGAAGCTGAAGCGCGAACTGACATTGGCCCGAAAGGCCGGCAGCCCCGGACCCGGCGCCGACAATTCCGCGCTGCGCCGGGAAATCAGCCAGATCGCCGAGCGGCTGATGACGCTGCCGCCGGTGCAGGAAGCGGCCGAATAGCCGCAGGATCGGCGCAAAGCCGCTTTCCTCCGCGAGGCTGCATGGTCTAGGAAGGCCTCCCCGCCAGCCGAGATGGTGCAAACGCCCCGTGACCGTGACTTCAATCGATTTGCTCTGCGTCGGCGAGCCGCTGGGCGAGTTCAACGCGACCCGGGCCGAGGCTGGCGCGTTCCAGTTCGGCCATGGCGGCGACACCTCCAATTGCGCGGTGGCAGCCGCCCGGCAGGGAGCGCGCGCGGCCTATGCGGGGGCGCTCGGCGACGACATGGCCGGCCGCTCGATCCGCGAACTCTGGGCGCGCGAGGGCGTCGACGACGCCCATGTCTCGACGCACCCTACCGCGCCGACCGGGCTCTATTTCGTCGATCACGGCCCGACTGGCCATGTCTTCTCCTATCTGCGCGCCGGCTCGGCCGCGAGCCTTTATGGCCCACGCGACCTGCCGCGCGATGCGATCGCCTCGGCAAAGATCATCCAGGCCTCGGGCATCAGCCAGGCGATCTCGGCCAGCGCGGCGGACGCGGTGTTCGAGGCCTTTTCGCTTGCCCGCGACAACGGCGTGCTGACGGCCTACGACACGAATCTGCGCCTGAAGTTGTGGCCGCTGACCCGGGCGCGCGCGATCGTCCATGCCGCCTGCGCCATGGCCGACATCGTGCTGCCGGGGCTGGACGATGCAAGGCTGCTGACCGGGCTGGAAGACCCCGACGCCATTGCCGATGTCTATCTGCGCATGGGGGCCAAAGTGGTGGCGCTGACGCTCGGCCATGAGGGCTCGCTTGTGGCGACGCCCGAGCGGCGCGCGCGGCTGGTGCCGATCGCGGTCGACTGCATCGACGCGACCGGCGCGGGCGACTGCTATGACGGCGCGTTCCTCGCCGAATATATCCGCACCAGCGATGCTTTTGCCGCTGGCGCTTACGCCAATGTGGCGGCCGCGCTCTCGACGGAAGGCTATGGCGCGGTCGCGCCGGTGCCGCGCCGGGCCGAGGTCGAGGCGCGCATCGCGCTTGAATCGCGGAAAGCCAATTGATGACCGTTCCGATCCTGACCGAGGCGGGCACGCTGCTCGCCCGCTACGACGTGCTGATCAGCGATGTCTGGGGCGTCGTCCATGATGGCCTGTGGGCGCTGGAGCCTGCCTGCGCCGCGCTGACGGCGTTTCGCCAGAAGGGCGGGGCGGTCATCCTGCTTTCCAACGCGCCTGGACCCTCCGAGCAGGTCGCCGAGGTGATCGACGCCAAGCGCGTGCCGCGCGGTTCATGGGATGCCCTTGTCACGTCGGGCGACGTCACCAAGGCCCTGATCGCCGATAGCCATCATCGGAAGGTCTTTCATATCGGCTGGCAGTCCGACCGCGCCGTGTTCGAAGGCGCGGACGTCGAACTGGTCGACGAAGATGAGGCGGACCTCGTCGTCGCGACCGAACTCAACGACTACAGGACCGAGACGCCGGAGCAGTACCGGCCGCTGCTTGAGCGTTTCGCGGCGCGGGGCGTGCCGTTCATCTGCGGCAACCCCGATCTCGTGGTCCATGTCGGCGAGCGGTTGTTGCCCTGCGCCGGCGCGCTGGCGACGATCTACGAACAGCTCGGCGGTTCGGTCGCCTGGGCCGGCAAGCCCTATCGCCCGGCCTATGATCTGGCGCTGGAGGCGGCGCGCCGCGCGCGCGGCGGCCACCCGGTCGATCCCGCGAAAGTGCTGGTCATCGGCGACGCGGTCCGCACCGACCTCGCTGGCGCGCGATTGATGGGCTTCGATAGCCTGTTCATCGCCGGCGGCATCCATCGCGACGAGACGATCCGCGATGGGGCGATCGATAAGGACGGGCTTGCTCAGGTGCTGGCCGGGCTGCCGGTGCAGCCGGTCGCGGTGATGGCGGCGTTGGGGTAACTGTCACAGTAGTGCTATTACGGGCGTTAAGCGCAACAAGCCTAACCTGCGAATACGCAAGGCATTGAAGCTACAGCCCCGCGCCGTGAATGCGAGCAATTCCTTCCTGACCCGATTCCATGAGCGCCTTCAAAGTGCGCCCAGAAACCTGTGGCTCATTAAGCGAGAGATGCATTGCTGGCCCAACCATGGCGCCATAAGCATGCTGTTCGCCTGAGAAACTGCGGCTGATAACGCCGCGAACGACTGCGCCTTCGGCCCCAAAAACTGGCGCACCACTCATTTTTCCGGGAATCTTTGCGCGAAAATCAAAGCATGGTCCAGGTGTTGGCACCTCTCGATCAAGATGGTTCTCTGGAAAGACTCTCATTACTTCGCCAACTGAAACGTATAAATCGGCTTTGAAATCGGGAATTATCATTCCCCTCTCGCCGTATTCTACAGGTATGTCATCCATTTCCGCGTAGCCGATCGAGTATGCAGTTTCATTGGGTAAAAATGCGTTCAAAGACAAACTCAAGGGTTGATGCGCGGCGTCGTTTGGCATTTTGCAGATCGCGAGGTCTGTCAAGTAATCAAAACGATCTCGTTCATGGAATAAGGGCGATTCTAGCCATTTTCCCCAGACCCAGTATTTTTCGAAGGGAAAGTATATAAATCCTTTGACGCCGTATCCCGGCCCAGTAGGGATCAAAACGCCAAAATTAAATTTATCATCGATTATACTTTTATTTTTATTAAATTTCACGCTGCTGTAATCGCCTTCAAACGGATCCATCAGTACGTGCGCCGCAGTTATAGCATAGCCAGTACAGCTAATTACAGAAGCAGTTCCTATGATTCTGATATATTTATCGCCGTCTCGCCATGAGACAACTGGGGCAATGCTTTGCTTTAACAAAAAATCAGTCGGACCGAACGACGCCATCAATTCCGTAATGTTCCCGCTAGGTCGGGACGTCATCAACTCCAACTGACTTTCTACAGCAAAAAAATTTGACTGGAATCCAGTTTGGGGCCGGAGCTCGATCCCTTTCAAATCCGCAATAGCCCACTGGCCGTTTGCGGCACGTGACCAGACAGATTTCAGAATTCCGATGTGAGGCTTGATCACGCTGTTTCGCCACTGCGAGGCCAATAGAGACAATCAACTAGGTGTCGAGCCTAGTTCAGTTCGTCACGTCGACCAACGCTCAATGGCCTCCGCTCGCCTTGGCGTCACGCAGCACGGCCAGCGTCACGGCGATGCAGAACAGCATCCCCAGCACCGACAGCGCCGCGACGGTGCGGAAACCCGTCATGAAGGCCTCGCG
Source organism: Rhizobiales bacterium CCH3-A5 (assembly GCA_001556025.1). GTDB lineage: Bacteria > Pseudomonadota > Alphaproteobacteria > Rhizobiales > Beijerinckiaceae > Allobosea. The sequence goes on along the minus strand of LSIB01000136.1, from coordinate 260,672 downwards.
CGCCTGTGCCAGCAGCGCCGCCGCCTGATCGGGGGCGAGGCCCGCGGCCGCGGCGAGCGCGCCGCCGAGCGTGGCGCGGGCCGGCTCCAGCGCAGCAGCCGCCACGCCCGGTAGCGCGAAATCGGCCATGCCGGCGCGGTAGAGCGCAGCGCCCAGGCTGCCGAGGATCGCGACGCCGAGCGCGCCGCCGAGCTCCGCGCCGGTCTCCGACATGGCAGAGGCCGCGCCCGTGCGCTCGGGCGGGGCGGAGCCGACGACGATGCCGGTCGTCAGCGTGATCACCGGCGTGAAGCCGATGGAGAACACCACCGAGGCCCCGACGATCTGGATCAGGTCCGGCGCGAGCGCGAGCCAGACGAAGCCGAGGCCCGAGAGGACCATGCCGCCGACCATCAGCGTCGCCGGCCTGAAACGCCCGACCAGCGCCGGCGTGACGAAGGACGCGGCGGTGAAGGCGATGGCCGAGGGCAGCGACCACAGTCCCGCCTGCAGCGGCGAGAGGCCGGCGACGAGCTGGAAATACTGCGCCAGGAAGATGAAGCTGCCGAACATGAACAGGATGCCGGCGAGATTGATCGCCAGCGCCGCGCTGAAGGCGGGGATCTTGAACATGGCGAGGTCTACCATCGGATCGGGCAGTTTTGCCTGCCGCCTGATGAAGACGAGCACGAGGATCGCGCCCGCCGCCATCGCGGCGACCGCCTCCAGCCCCAAGCCCGCTTCGGCCCAGCGCTTGACGCCGTAGATCACGCCGAGCACCGCAAACAGCGACAGCAGCGCGCTGGCGAGGTCGATCCGGCCGGCGTTCGGCGCCTTGTATTCCGGCAGCAGCAACGGCCCGATCACGAGCAGCAGCAGCATCGGCGGCACGGCGATCAGGAAGACCGAGCCCCACCAGAAATACTCGATCAGAAGACCGCCGACGATCGGCCCGATGATCGCGCCGACCGAGAAGCTCGCGATCCACATCGAGATGGCGAAGGTGCGCTCCCTCTCGTCCTCGAACATCACGGTGATGAGCGAGAGCGTGGACGGCGCAAGCGTCGCGCCGGCGACGCCGAGCACGGCGCGCATGACGATCAGCATCTCGGCGCTGGTCGAGAAGGCGGCGATCGTCGAGGCGAGGCCGAAAAAGGCGGCCCCCGTCATCAGCAGCTTTCGCCGCCCGATCCGGTCTCCGAGCGTACCCATGGTCATCAGGAAGGCGGCGACCATGAAGCCGTAAATGTCGATGATCCAGAGCAACTGGCTCGCGCTCGGCTTCAGCTCGCGCGTCAGCGTCGGCACGGCGAGGTTCAGCACCGTCAGATCCATCGAATAGATCATGCAGGGCAGGGCGATGGCGATCAGCCCAAGCCATTCGCGCCGCGTCGCCTTGGCGGCGGCCGGGACAGGGGTGGAGAGCGTCGTCGTCATGGCAGGCCTCTAGGACAAGGCGGCGTTACTTGCACGCACCCGTGGCCGAAACTGGCAGGAGGAATACAACCGTCGCGGGAGTTTGGTCAGCGGGCCGAACGCCGGGGCTGGATGTGCTGGCTGCGGGAAACACACGCTGGAGATTGGGACGAAAGGGCTCGATCACCCTTGCGTTTCTGGTGCGCAGTTCCCGATCTGCAAGGTTGACCGAACCGTTCAGCCGCCTGTCAGCCGGTATTTCACCCCGCCGGCTTTACGCGCCCCGCCCTCAGACGCCTGCCGATATCGGCGTAAAGCCCCTCGAACGGACGAAAGACGAAGCGCACCGTCGAGCGTCCTGGCGGAACCATGACGGCCCGAAACAGCACGTTCGCCCGGAGCAGTTCGACCGGCTTACCGTCGATCTCGGCCTGCCACCAGGGATGCCAGACATCGTTGAGCACCACGAAGCCGCCATGGGGGGCGTCCACCGCCAGCGTCACCTGCGTGGTGCCATAGTCGGAGATGCTGACGGAACCCGGTTGGGCCGGGCCTGTCGGCCGTTGCTGGGGTTCGCGGTCGAGCAGCACTGTCTTGCGCGGGTCGAAGCCCTGCGGCCATTGCCCGGTCGAAAGGATCGCATCGAAATCCGCCTTCAATGCGGTGGTGACGACCAGCACGCGGGGCAAAGCGCGCGGGTTCTCGTAGACATAGGCGTCCTTCGTCCGGGCGATCTGGACGAGGTCGCCGGGCTTCAGGCTTTTGTCGATCTGCTCGGCGAGGACGCCTGTGGCGATGAAGCGCAGGCCCAGCATGTCGGCGAGCAGCGAACGATAGCCGGGCATGAGGGGTGCGAACTTGCGCTGGTCGGGCAGGGCGACATGATCTTCTGCCCCGGTGGCCTTGCTGTAGAGGCCGAGCCGGAGCGGGTTGTAGCCGAGCGTATTGTCGAGTTCGTGGACGAGGCTGGCATTGGGCCAGTGGAAGTCGATGCCGGCGAGTTCGATGCGGTCGCGCCGGTCGGGGGATTTCGTGCGGGCGGTCTCGCGCTTCAGCAGCGCGATGGTCTCGTTGGCGCTGTCGGCGCGCAGGACCTCGTACATTTGTGCCGGCAAAGCGGTGGACTCGCTGGGGCCATTGTTGACCGAGAGATCAACCGTGAGCATCGCGGCCAGTACGATGGCGGCCGCGCGCGGCGAGCCCTGCAAGCTCAGTCCCCGCGCGGCGACGAGCGCGCCGGCGCTGAGGATGCCGCAGAGCAGCGCCGTCAGCAGCGGGACCGCCGCGACATGCAGCCGGCCGACGGTGGCGGCGAGCCAGAGGGCAAGGCCGAGCGCGCCGAGCACCGTTGCAGCCAGAGCGAGCCAGTGCCCGCGACGCATCGCGGGCGCGTCGTCGCTCATCACCAGATGGGTGAGATAGCCCGCCAGCAGCGCCAGCAGCGCGCCGAGGATGAAAAGCGCGTCGGCTGGTCGGCGGTAGAAGGCGATTCCCGGCAGCTCGAAGAGCAGCCGGAAGCCCGGCGTGTAGCGGCCGAGCGCAAAGATGAGCACGATCAGGGCGGCCATGCTCAACGCCACGATCTCGCGTCGCAGCAGCGCGCCGCGCAGGATGCCCAGTCCGAGGATCAGCAGCATCGGGGCCAGCCCGAGATAGAGCTGGCTCATGTTGCGGGCGAGGTAGAGCTGGAGCGGCCCGAAGCGCGCCTCCCAGGCCGGGCTCGGCGCGCCCCAGAAATTGTCCAGCGGCCCGGCCGCGCCGTAGAGATTGGCGAAGAGGCCGGTCAGCAAAGCGGCGGGATGCAGCGAGCCCTTGCCGGCCTCGATCACGTCTATGACGGGCCGGTTCGAGTCCCCGGCGAAGAAGGCCGTCAGAAGAATCGGCAAGGTCGCAACGAGGACGGCCCCAACGCCTCCGGCGATCAGAGGCAGAAGGCTGCCCATCAGCGCGCGCCATGGCCGCTGCGCCATCGCGATCGCCGCGATGACGAGCCCTGCCAGTACATAGACGCCGATCAGCGCGACCTGGTCGCGTCCCAACACCATGAAGCCGGCGACAACGCCTGCCGCGAAGCCATAGAGCAGCGATCCGCGCTCCAGCGCGCGCGCCACCAGCGCCAGCGTAATCGCAAAATAGCCGAGGCTCAGCACCTGCCCGACATGCTGGATGCGCCAGGCAGCCGCCGCGCCGAAGGCGAAGCACAAAGCCGCGACGACTGCCCCGGCCGGATGCCAGTCGCGGTCGCGGAACAGCACGACGATAGCGAAAGCGCCGGCAAGCAACGTCCCCAGTACCGCGCCGTCGCTCCAGCGGAAATCCGGCGTCGGGTTCAGCGCCGCGATCAGCGCGAAGGAGGGCGAGAAGATCAGCGATTGCGGGTCGGCGACCTGCGGCTGGCCGGCGAAGACGAACGGCGCCCAGAACGGCGAGAGCCCTTTGTGCAAGCTGCTGGCCAGGAACTGGAGCTGCGGGTGGAAATGCGCCTTTGCGTCCCAGGGGATGGTGACGACGCCCGAGAGCCAGGGCCAGGAGAGCAGGAACCAGGCGACAAAGACGATCGCGAAAACGCTGGCCAGAGGCCAGCGTTGCGAGGTCGATCCGTGCTGTGAAGGCGCTGCCATCCCGTCGCTGTGCCCGAAGCCGGGCCTCGTATCAACCGGCGGCTATCGCCCGGCTCGCGTCAGTCCTTCGGCGCGGCCCGCGCCATCAGCGCTTCCATGTCGATAGCGTGGCCGGCGCGGTCACGCTTGGAGGCGAGGTAGCGAACATTGTGGACGTTGGGCCGGCCCAACACGCGCTGGGTGGCCGCGACCTCCAGCCCGGCGGCCTTGATGGCGCCGACCTTGATCGGGTTGTTGGTCAGCGCCGTGACCCGGCTGACGCCGAGCTGCTTGAGCATCGCGGCGGCGAAGTCGAAATGGCGCTGGTCGAGATCAAAGCCGAGCACCTCGTCGGCGTCATAAGTGTCCCAGCCCTGGCTCTGCAACTTGTAGGCGCGCATCTTGTTCGAGATGCCGTTTCCGCGACCTTCCTGGTCGAGATAGAGCAGGATGCCGCCTTGGTTCTCAGCCATCCACTGCACCGTCTCGCGGAGCTGGTCGCCGCAATCACATTTCAGCGAGCCGAACAGATCGCCAGTCAGGCACGCCGAGTGCAGGCGCACTGGCACCGCCTCGGACAGGTCCGGGCTGCCGACGATGATGGCGACCTGATCGCGCAGGCCCTCGCCGCCGCGGAAGACGACGAACTCGGTTTCGGGCGCGCCCTCGAGCGGAACCGGGGCCCGGCCGACGATCGCCAGCGAGGCGACCTGGGCCTGACGGAAGGCATTGACCGCCGCGATCGCGACCTCGACCAGCGGCTCGCCCGCCACGGTGTCGGCCGTGACCGGCACGAGTATGATCGCCGGCAGGACAAGCGACAGACGCGCCAGTTCGAGCGCGGCCTCGTCGATGGCGGAAGCCGGCGCAACGGGCGCATCCATCTTGCCGTCGGTCTTCAGCGCCAGCATCTCGATGCGGGCCAAGTCCATGACAGGAATGGCGAAAATGCCGGTTTCGCTGCGGCCCTTCGCGCCGATGCGGCGCAGTCTCGCGGCGCTCAGGATGAGGTGCGCACGCCCGGCCGCAATCTCTCCCAAACGGCCGGCGAGTTCGGCGTCGGCGAGTTCTGCCGACATCGCCAGCGCCAGCTTTTCGCCGTCGCGCAACAGTACCGGGCGGCCGGAGCGGAACTCCGCCAGCGCGCGATCGACCGTCACAAGGCTGGTCTCGTCCGGGCGTCCGAACAGCGTACGCGACTTAGGCATTGCAGTGTCCGTCAGATTGCGCCGGGAACCGGCGGAGGAATGTATCTCATACGGGCGACTTGTCGCCCCGGATGTAGGCGCGATTGCCGCCCGAACCAAACGTATCGCCGGAGGAACTGTTCCAGTCTCGGTGGAACCGCGATCCGGTTCTTCGCATTGGCTCTGAAGCGGCAGCCATCCAATCTGTTGCCTCGGCCCGTATAGGAATGACACGTTGAACACGAGATGAATGGTCGCGACCGGCGGACCCGTCGATGCCGGCGAAGAGCCAAGCGGGAGGATTCAGATGCACGACCATGACCGGATGACGACAGCCGGCATTGGGCAAAGGGTCTACAGCCCGGTCGCGCGTCGTCTGCATTGGGCTACGGCCGCAGGCGTGCTGGTCATGATCCCGCTTGGCATCGCCATGACCTATCGCGGCAACAGCATGAATGTCTGGGACGGGCTGACCAACGCGCTCTACAGCACGCACAAGCTCCTGGGCTTCCTGCTGCTCTGGCTGATGGCGGGGCGGTTGGCCTACCGGCTGCTGCGCGGCGCGCCGCCCGACGAGCCCGGCCTGCTCTGGTGGCAGAAGGCGGCCTCGCATACCGTCCACTGGCTGCTCTACGGCCTATTGCTGGTCGTGCCGCTGCTCGGCTGGATCGGCGTCTCGCTCTATCCGTCGCTCGGCATTTTCGGCCTGTTCGACTTGCCGGCCTTGGCCGCGCCCAGCGAGGCGGCCGCCAAGCGCGTGCTGGCGCTGCATGGCTGGCTGGCCTGGCTGATCGGCGCGCTCGCGGCCGTCCATATAGGTGCCGCGCTGCATCATCACCTGATCCTCAAGGACGGCGTGCTGCGGCGGATGCTGCCGAAACGGGGCTGACTGGATCTCAGACCGGCCGGGCCCATAGATCGTGATGGCCGACCAGACCCGAGGACGATTGCCGTCTCGCTTCGAGCCAGTCGGCGATCGTCGCGGCGTCGAGATGTCCGGTTTCGCGCACGGCGTCGGCGATTCCTGCCGTCAGCGCATTCGCGAAGGCGCCCGCGCCGTCCTCGATCAGCCACGGGCTGTCGCCGGTCGAGACGGCGAAGCCCGTCTTGCGGAAGGCCTCGGCCATGATCTCCGTCGCGGCCGGCCCGGCTGCGGGACCAAACCCCTTGTCGGTGAGCTGATGGTGCTTGAACGCGGCCAGTATGCGCGCGTCGGCCGGATGCGGCGGCTTCCAGGTCTCCCGACCGTCATAGGTCAGCACGGTGTAGAGCGGCAGGCGCTGGCTCGCCAGCGCCGCTACGAAGCGTTCGATCCAGCGTTTCGAGGCAAGGTCGAACAGGGCGGCGGCGGTGACGAGGTCGGGCTGCCAGCCCAGAACCCATTCGAGCTCCTTGTTCAGGTCGGCCTTGCGGAAATCGACGGTGAGTGCCTTGCCGGCCTTTGACAGCACCAGTTCCTCGCCCTGCTCGCGCGACTCGTCAGCCCACGCGGTCAGGCGTTCGCGCGCCGCCGCGAGCAGGCGCTCGTCATAGTCGACCAGCGTCCAGTGCTGGCGCTGTGGCAGGGCCGAGAACGTGCCGCGCAGGTTGGAGCCCGCGCCGCAGCCGAGATCGACGACCGTGATCGACGGCTTGGCGGCGAACTGCGCGCCGACCGCCGCCAGCAGCTGCGGGTTGCGGGCCGCGTGGTCGAAAGGCTCGCGCAAGGCCAGCCAGTCGGGGGAGAAGCCACCCATCACATCACCTTCCGGCAGATTTCGGCGACGGTCGCCGCCGTGTCGCGCCAGCGCGGCAAGGAGCCGGCGGTCTCCCATGCGGCGTAGCCGAGGCGCGCGCGAAGGGCCGCGTCATCAATCAGCGTCACAAGCCCTTTTGCAAGGGCGTCGGCATCGCCCGGCGCGACCTTGACGGCCGCCCCGTCCGGCACGGTCTCGGCCGCCGCTCCGCCGGTGGTGCAGAGGACCGGCAGTCCGCGCGCCAGCGCCTCGGTCAGCACCATGCCATAGCCCTCGAACAGCGAGGGCATGACGAAGAGATCGGCGCGGTCGTAAGTCTCGGCGAGCGTCGCGTCCGGGACCGCTCCGGCGAGCGTGATCCGGTCGCCGAGGCCAGCTTGCGCGATCTGCGCGCGCAGCGCCTGCGTGGTGGCCGGCACCCGGTCAGCGGCCCCGATGATGGTGAGTTGCCAATCCCTGTCGGGAATTCCCGCGAGCGCCGTGACCAGCACGTCGTAGCCCTTGCGCGGCACCAGCGAACCGACCGCCAGAAGCGAGACTGCCCCACCGCCGCTGCCGCGAGCCCTCGGAGCCGCATCCACGCCTGGAACAGCGACCGTGATGCGCGCTTCGTCGAGGCCGAAATCGGCGACGAGATGACGCTTCGTGGTCGCGCTCGTCACGATGATGGCGCTGGCGTAGCGCAAGGCGGCCGCTTCTCCCGCCAGCAGCGAGGCGGCGCGCTCCGGCGGCAGGCCCGTTTCCAGTCCGAGGGGGTGGTGGACCAGAGCGACGACGCGTCCTGCCAGCCCCGCTGCAATGCTCTCGGGGAAAGCGCCGTAGGCCAGCCCGTCGATCAGGAGGGCGCAGTCGAAAGGCTGCGACAGGATCGCGCGGCCTGTCTCCATGAGGTCGTCAGGTGTCGGATCGGGGAATGAGCCGGGCAAGGCGAGATGGCGCGCCAAGACGCCCGAAGCCCGCCATTCCGCCAGCAGCCTGCGGTCGTAGGCATAACCGCCGGTCGGCAGCGCGAGATCGCCTGGAATCGCGAAGACGATCTCGCTCACGCGAGCGCGCCCTCATAGCTCGCACGCGCCAGATCGGTTTCGTGCAGCGTCACCCGGATTTTCGCCAGGCCTGCACCGTCCGCGCCGAGCGCGCCGGACTTGGCAGCCTGCGCCATCGCGTCGAAGATGTATTTGCACAGGAATTCGGTGGTGGTCAGCACGCCTTTGAACTGCGGCAGCGTGTCGAGATTCTGGTAGTTCAATGGCTTGAGGGTCTTGTTGAGCACGTCGAGTGCCGCCCCGATATCGACCACCACGTTCTGGCGCGTCATCTCTTCGCGAAAGAATGCGACGTCGACCACGAAGGTCGCGCCGTGCATGTTCTGGGCGGGGCCGAAGAACGGATCGGGCAAAGAATGGCCGATCATGATGCGATCGCGGACTTCGACGGAAAACATGGGCTTATGGCTCCTGTGCGCTGGCGGCCGCCGGCTCAGAGCCCTGTCTTGGCCAAGACCGCAGCGTCAGGTCAATAGCGCAGAACGGCGGTCAGCCCACGCCACTGGGCCGAAAGCACGTCGGGAAGGATCGCCGGCGCATCCGCGAATGCGATGTCCTGCGTGATCAGTCGGTCGAGTCGATCATCCTCGGCAAGCAACGCCAGCGCCGCCTGGGCACGCCTTGCATAATTCCAGCGCGGCCGGCGCGAGGGCGAGAGCATGCCGACCTGCGAGGAGACCAACTGCAGACGCCTGGCGTGGAATGCGCCGCCGAGTGGGGCCGCGACCGCGCCTTCGCCATACCAGCTCAACTCGACGATCCTCGCCTCGAGGCCGGCGCAGCCGATAGCGGTCGCGAGCCCCGGCGCGCTGGCGCTGGCGTGGAAGACGAGATCGGCGTCAGTCGGGGCGTTCGCCGGCAAAGCGAAGCCAATGCCCAGCGTGGCCGCGAGTTCGGCCCGCTCGGGCGCGACATCGACCAGCGTCACCTGCGCGCCAGGAAGCCGCGCCGCCAGCCAGGCGACGAGCAGGCCCAGAACCCCGCCGCCGACGACCACGATCCGGTCGGCCGGGCCCGAGCCCGCATCCCAATGCGCGTTCAGTGCGGTTTCCATGTTGGCGGCGAGCACGGCCCGGCGCGCCGGCACGGCATCGGGGACGGGCGTCAGCCGGTCGCGGGCCGCGACGAAGACATCCTGATGCGGGTGCAGGCAAAACACGGTCCTGCCCAGCATGTCGGCCGGGCCGGACTCGACCTTGCCCACCGCGCAGTAGCCGTACTTCACCGGAAACGGGAAATCGCCCTCCTGGAACGGCGCGCGCATCCGTTCCCGCTCGCTCAACGGCACGCGGCCCTCGAAAACCAGGCGCTCCGTGCCGCGGCTGATGCCGCTCCAGAGCGTGCGCACGAGGCAGTCATCGTGGCCGGGCTGCGGCAGCGCCACCGCGTTCAGGGCGCATTCACGCATCCCCGCATACCAGAGCGCGGTCGCCGGCGGCCTTGCGCCCTCGGCACTTGCCGGCTTTAGCTTTCGCGCCATCTCCACCGCTCCATCCCACCCGATCGCATGACAGAAACCGCCATGAACCAGCGTCCCGCTCCGACCACGTTCAAGCCGGGTGCGCAAGGGGGCAAGAATGGGCTGACGCCGGCCGCGGTGCAGGCCGTCGCGACCCTGAGCGCGAGACGCTGGCTCGTGCTGGCGGTGAACCTCGTCACGCTTGGCGCGCTGCTGCTTGGCCTCTCGCGCGTGCTCGGTGCGGGCGGCTGGACCGTCACGGACGTGGTGATCTTCGTCGCCTTCCTGTTCGGCGCGCCGTGGACGGTGCTCGGCTTCTGGAACGCCGTGATCGGGCTTTGGCTGCTGCATGGCGTCAGGGACGGCATCGAGCAGGTCGCGCCCTTCTCTGCCGATGGCGATGTCGAAACGCCGGTTGCGATCCGCACCGCGATCCTGATGACGCTGCGCAACGAGGACCCGGGCCGCGCCTTCGCCCGCCTGCGTGTCGTCAAGGAAAGCGTCGATGCGACGGGCGAGGGCGCCTGGTTCGACTATTTCGTGCTGTCGGACACCAACGACCCGGTCGTGGCGGCCTCAGAGGAGGTGCTGGCGGCGCAGTGGGCGCGCGAACTGGGGGAGGCCTCGCACCTGACCTATCGCCGCCGCACCGACAATGCCGGCTTCAAGGCCGGCAATGTCCGCGAATTCTGCGAGCGCTGGGGCGACCGCTACGAGGTCATGCTGCCGCTCGACGCCGACAGTGTGATGTCGGGCGAGGCGATCGTGAAGCTCACCCGGATGATGCAGGCGCATCCGAAGCTCGGCATCCTGCAGAGTCTGGTCGTCGGTATGCCGAGCCAGTCGGCCTTCGCGCGCATCTTCCAGTTCGGCATGCGCCACGGCATGCGGCCCTACACCATGGGCTCGGCCTGGTGGATCGGCGAATGCGGGCCGTTCTGGGGCCATAATGCCTGCGTCCGCATCAAGCCCTTCCGCGACGAGTGCCATCTGCCGGTGCTGCCGGGCGGTCCGCCTTTGGGCGGGGCGGTGATGAGCCACGACCAGGTCGAGGCGACGCTGATGCGCCGCGCCGGCTACGAGGTCCGCGTGCTGCCGACCGAGATGGGAAGCTGGGAAGAGAACCCGCCGACCATGCTCGACTTCGCCAAGCGCGACCTGCGCTGGTGCCTCGGCAACCTGCAGTACCTCAAGCTGCTCGATCTGCCGGGCCTCAAGCCGATGAGCCGCTTCCAGCTCGTCTGGGCGATCCTGATGTTCCTTGGCCTGCCGGCCTGGACGCTGATGATCGCGCTTCTGCCGGTCAAGGTGATCGAGGACGCCGGCATCGCCGGCTATCCGTCGGGGCTCGCGGCGTTTCTCTATGTGCTGTTCTTCTCGATGTATCTTTCGCCCAAGCTGGCGGGGTTCGCCGACATCCTGCTGACCAAGGGCGGAACCAATCGCTATGGCGGAACGGGGCGCTTCATCGCGTCGTCAGTGATCGAGGTGGTCTTCGCCTTCCTGCAGGGCGCGGTCTCGACCTTCCGGACCACGCTGTTCATGATCGGTCTGGCTTTCGGGCGCGCGAAGATCGGCTGGAACGGGCAGGCGCGCGATGCCCATGCGCTCTCATTCGCCACTGCTTTCGCGGGCCTGTGGCCGCACCTCCTGTTCGGTCTCTATGTTTTCGGGACGCTGCTCTGGCTCTCGCCGACCGTGCTGCTCTGGTCGCTGCCGTTGACGGCGGGCTATGTGCTGGCGATTCCCTTCGCCATGCTGACCGCGCTGCCGGGCGTCGGGCGCTGGTTCGCTCGCAGCGGGCTCTGCGGCATCCCCGAGGATTTCGACCCGCCGCCCGTCCTGCGGGCCATCGGCGCCGGGACGCGGGCATGAGCGCGCCGGTCGCCTATCCGAAAGGGACGGCGAAGGCGCTGTCGCGCAGCTTGCGGGTCTATCACGGCGACGCGGCGCGCAATGCCGCCATGGACGCGCTTTATGGCCGCTTTCTCAAGCCCCGCGATCTCGCCTTCGACATCGGTTCGCATGTCGGCGACCGGATCTCCTCCTTCCGGCGGCTAGGCGCGCGCGTCGTCGCGCTGGAGCCGCAGCCGGGGCCGGCGCGGGCGATCCGCCTGATCCATGGCCGCGACCCCGATGTGACGCTGATCGAGGCCGCCTGTGGCGACAGCGAGGGCTCGCTCACCCTCAGGATCAACAGCGCCAACCCGACGGTCTCGACCGCGTCGGACGCCTTCGTCGGCGCGGCGAAGGGGGCGCAGGGCTGGGCCGAACAGGTCTGGGACCGCGAGATCGTCGTGCCCTGCACCACGCTCGACGCGCTGATCCTGCGCCATGGCCTGCCGGTGCTGGCCAAGATCGACGTCGAGGGCTTCGAGGCGCATGTGCTGGCTGGGCTTACGAGGGCGATCCCGGTGATCTCCTTCGAGTTCACCACAATCCAGCGCGATGTGGCCGAGGCCTGCCTCGCCTTGCTGGACACGCTCGGTCCCTACCGCTTCAACGTCGCGCTCGGCGAGAGCCAGAGGTTCGAGCTTGCTGGCAATGCGAGCGCCGAGGCCATGGGCGAATTTCTGCGCGCCTTGCCGCATGACGCTAATTCAGGCGATGTGTACGCCGTTCTAGAGAGCTGATTCCAATGCGACGACGCTTCGCTCCGCGTGTTCTTACGGCACTGTTGTTGGCGGCCGTCCTATGCGCTCGTCCCGGCTTCGCGGCCAGCGATGTCGCGGTCGAGGTTCGCAACGAATCCGAGCCGGTGCTCTGCGCCGAGAAGGACAACGTTACGATCAAGGCGATCTCGCCGGAGGTGCGGCGTTTCCAGATCGAGGCCGCGCATCCGGCCTATATCGCGGGGCTGGTGAAGGATAATTGGGAGGCCGACTGGACCGCCTGCGACATGACCGGCGACCCCGTCTTTGCCGCGCCGGTGCCGCCGCGCCGCGTCACCTTCTACGAGAGCATCGAGTACTGGCTCGTCGGCTACACGTTTCCGACTTTCTGGCGGCCGGCCGACACGACGTTCAGGGTCGGCGACAGGGTCGAGAAGGGGCTGCATCTCGTGCAGCTCTGGAAGCTCGGCAAGGACAAGTCCTACGAGGTGCTGGTGGTCTATCCGCAGGACGGCTACTGGCGCGCCAGGCCGATGCCGCCGCAGCATCTCGGCTTCTCCTCCTACGGCTCCTCTTTCCTCTTCGGCCCGATCGAACAGGACGGCGCCCGCCCGGTGGTGAATATTCGCGAGATCGAGTTCGATCCCAAGACGATCTCGTTCAAGCTCAGCTTCAAGGACGGCTCGGGCGGGACACTGAAGCTCGACGGCGTCGATGAGAACCGCATGGTGCTCGATGCGGTGCTCGACCGCCCGGTCACCGGCGGCAAGGGCTTCCTCGCCCTGCGCTCGATGTACGTTACCGAGTTCAACAATGACGTCGCCCGCATTGCCATCCGCGAGCCGGGCGCCAAGGGCTGGCGCGAGGAGCCGCTGATGCCGTTCACCGGCGGCAAGGCGACCGATGTCTGGATGGGCCGCACCACCCATTCGCGCCACAACACCTCCTCGCCCGACATGGTCTTCCGCAATTTCTCGAAGGACCCGAACCCGGCGGCGAAGACGGAGAAGAAGTAGCGTGTCGTTCCGGGGGCGGCCCGTCAGGGCCGAACCCCGAACCCTCGACCGGGTGAGGGACAAGCAACACGGCGGCAGGCCTTGCCCGGTCGTGGGTTCTGGTTTCTTCGCTACGTGAAGCCCCGGAATGACGGGGGAACGCATTCCGCGTCCGCCGCGTTGCCCCATGACGCCGCCGGCGCTTCGCGCTAGCCTGCCGCTCCCGCTACCGCCTTGAGGCTGCCATGCCGCGCTTTGCCGCCAATCTCTCGATGATGTTCACCGAATGGGACTTCCTCGACCGCTTCAAGGCGGCGGCCGACGCCGGTTTCGACGCTGTCGAGTTCCTGTTTCCCTATGAGCATACGCCGCAGCAGATTGGGCTGGCGCTGGCAGGCGGCGCGTTGGAGCAGGCGCTGTTCAACCTGCCGCCGGGCGATTTTGCCAAGGGCGAGCGCGGCATGGCCGCGATGCCCGGCCGCGAGGTGGAGTTCCGGAAGGGCGTCGAGACCGCGCTGTCCTATGCCCAGGAAACCGGCGTCAAACGCTTGCACATGATGGCTGGGCTGATCGACGCCAACGATCCTGCCGCGCAGGGAGCCTATCGCGATGCGATCGCCTTCGCCGCCGATGCGGTGGGCGAGCATGGCATCGACCTGTTGCTCGAGCCGATCAACGGCAAGGATATGCCGGGCTATTTCTTGAACGATTTCGACAGGGCTGCGGCCTATGTGCGCGAGGCCGGGCGGCCGAACGTCAGGCTGCAGTTCGACATGTATCATTGCGAGCTGATCCATGGCGACGTCTCCGCCAAGCTGAAGGCGCTCTATCCCCTCATCGGCCATGTCCAGATCGCCCGCTCCGATGGCCGTCACGAGCCCGACGCCTCGGGCCCGGACTATCCCGCGCTGTTCTCGGAACTCGACGGGCTGGGCTATGACGGGTTCGTCGGCTGCGAATACCGCCCGCAGGCCGGTACGCTCGAAGGCCTCGGCTGGTTCTCGGCGTATCGCCGCACCGACCGCCGCCCGGCCGATCCGTTGGACCTGGCCTGATGAGCACCTTCGCCTATCCGGTGCTCGTCGCCGATATCGGCGGCACGAATTGCCGCCTGTCGCTGGTGGCGCAGGCCGGCGGGCGCCATGAGCCGCTGGCGCGAATCGGCACGGGCTCTCATCCAACGCCCGAGGACGCGCTGGAGAGCGTGCTCTCGACACTGTCTCTGAGGCCGCGCTCGGCCGTTCTGGCGGTTGCCGGGCCGCTGCACGGTCAGAGCGCGCAACTGACCAATGCGAACTGGCATTTTGACGGGCCAAAGATCGCGCAGGCGCTCGGGCTGGAACAGGGGCTGCTGGTCAATGATTTCGAGGCTCTGGCCGCCTCGCTCGCGGTACTTGGCGAGAGCGACGTCGAGACCTTGGTGGCCGGCAAGCCGGCGCCGAAAGGCCTGAGGCTCGTCATGGGGCCCGGCACCGGCTTCGGGGCCTCGGCGCTGATCGCGCGCGGCGAACGCGGCGTGCTCGTGCCGACCGAATCAGGCCATATCGGCGTCGGTCCCGAAGATCCGACCGAGGACAAGATCTGGCCGGCGCTTACGGCCGGGCTGCCGCGCGTCACGGTGGAGGGGCTGCTCAGTGGCGACGGGCTGGTGCGCTTCCACCGCGCGGTGGCCAGCCAGTCAGGCATGCTGGAGGCCGATGTGAGCGCGGCCGACATCACAAAGCTGGCGCTCGACGGCGACCCGGTGGCGCTGATGGCGGTGGTCTGCTTCTGGCGGCTGCTGGCTCGGGTCGCCGGCGATCTCGCGCTCGCCTTCAAGGCGACGGGCGGGGTCTATATCGCGGGCGGCATCGTGCCAAGGCTCCTGCCGCTCGCCGATCTGCCGACGATCCATGCCGTGTTCTGCGGCAAGCCGCCGATGGAAGACCTCGCCGCGCTGTTTCCCTTGCATGTGATCACCGCCCATGACGCGGCAGAGCAGGGGCTGGCGGCGATCGCGACCGCGCCGGGGCGCTTCGGGCTGGACGATCCGGAACGGTTGTGGGTCTCCTGAACTCACCGCAGCCGCTTGCCCTTCAGCGACTGCCCGACGATGCCGCCGGCCGCGCGGCGCTCGGGCCGCTTGGCCTTGATTTCGGCTGCGTCCGACGCCCCGACATGCCGGCCGCGCTCCAGCACCTCTAGCGTGTATTCCTCATAGGTCAGGCCCATCGTCTCCGCACGCTCGAGCCGGCGCAGCGCGATCTCCGGCCCGCCCTTTCGCCAGGCCCGGCGCGAGGCGAAGCGCCAATCGAAGTAATGGCCGATCTCGCCCTTGCCGGTCTCGGAAACATGCGGTCTCGGGTCGTCGAGCGGCGGGCCGCCATTGTCGCCGGGGCGGATGGTGCGGGGCTGCTTTGCGGCGCGCATGAAAGGCTTGTCCTGACTGATCTGTCGCATGTGATGCAACATCCACGCCTCGCGCAAGCCGATGCCGCGCCGCCGCACGGGGTTACGCCGCGCCTTCGTTTGGTCTATCCGGAGCGCTTCCCGATCAGGATCGACCATGGCCCCCTTGCTGCATCTGCGCGACGTCGCGCTCACCTTCGGCGGACAGCCTTTGCTGGAAGCCGCCGAGATCGCGGTCTCTGCGGCTGAGCGCGTCTGCCTCGTCGGGCGCAACGGCTCGGGCAAATCGACATTGCTCAAGATCGCGGCCGGCCTCGTCGAGGCCGACCGGGCCGAGCGCTTCCTGCAGCCGGGCTCGACCATCCAGTACCTGCCGCAGGAGCCCGACTTCACCGGCTACAAGACCTCGCTCGCCTATGTCGAAGCGGGCTTAGGCCCCGGCGACGACCATTATCGCGCGGCCTATCTCGTCTCGGAACTCGGGCTCACCGGCGAGGAGGATCCCGCCACCATGTCGGGCGGCGAGTCGCGCCGGGCTGCGCTCGCGCGCGTGCTCGCTCCCGAGCCCGACATCCTGCTGCTCGACGAGCCGACGAACCATCTCGACCTTCCCGTCATCGAATGGCTGGAACAGGAGCTGAAATCGCTGCGCTCCGCCATGGTGCTGATCAGCCACGACCGGCGCTTTTTGACATCGCTCTCGCGCGCCACGATCTGGCTCGATCGAGGCCTGACCAGGCGCATGGACAAGGGGTTCGGCGAGTTCGAGGCGTGGCGCGACGAGGTGCTGGCGCAGGAGGAACTCGACCGCCACAAGCTCGACCGCAAGATCGCGCGCGAGGAGGACTGGCTGCGCTACGGCGTCAGCGCGCGCCGGACTCGCAACCAGCGCCGGCTCGGCGAACTGCACGGTCTGCGCGAGCAGCGCCGCACGGCGCGCTTCGCGGTCGGCAGCGTCAAGCTGGAAGCCTCGGAGGCGCAGACCTCGGGCAAGCTGGTCATCGAGGCGGTCAACGTCGCCAAGGCCTTCGGCTCCAACGTCGTGGTCAAGGACCTGTCGCTGCGGGTGGCGCGGGGCGACCGGATCGGCATCGTCGGTCCCAATGGCGCGGGCAAGACGACGCTGATCAACCTGCTGACCGGCGCGCTCGCTCCCGATTCAGGCACGGTGAAGCTCGGCGTCTCGCTCGAGATGGTGACGCTCGACCAGCGCCGCGAAAGCCTCGATCCGGCGACGCCGCTCGGCGACGCGCTGACCGGCGGCGGTTCCGATCAGGTCATGGTCGGCGACACGCCGCGCCATGTCATCGCCTATATGAAGGACTTCCTGTTCCAGCCGCTGCAACGGCGCACGCCGGTGGGCGCGCTGTCTGGCGGCGAGCGCGGCCGGCTGATGCTGGCCCGCGCCTTGGCCAAGCCCTCGAATCTGCTCGTGCTGGACGAGCCGACCAACGATCTCGACCTCGAGACGCTCGACCTGCTGCAGGAACTGCTGGCCGACTACCAGGGCACGGTGCTGCTGGTCAGCCACGATCGCGACTTCCTCGACCGCGTCGTCTCCGCGACGCTGATCTCGGATGGCGACGGCGTCTGGACCGAATTCGCTGGCGGCTATTCCGACATGCTGGCCCAGCGTGGGCGCGGGGTGGGCGCGAAGGTGCGCGTGGCCGGTAAGGCGAGCGTCGCCGAGGCCGCGCCGGCCACCGCCGCGCCTGCGCTCGTCAATAAGCGAAAGCTCTCCTTCAACGAGAAGCACGCATTGGAGACGCTGCCCAAGCGCATCGAGGTGCTGCAGGCGGAAGCCGCCAAGCTGAACCTTGCGCTGGCAGGCGATCTCTATACCCGCGATCCGAAGCTCTTCGCCAAGGCGACGGCGCGGCTGGAAGAGGTGACCCGCGAGATCGGACAGGCCGAAGAGCGCTGGCTGGCGCTGGAGATGCTGAGCGAAGAGCTGGGGGCTTAGAAAAATACGTCATGCTCGGGCTTGTCCCGAGCATGTCCTGCCGGGGATTCCCGGGTCTGCGCTGCGCTTCGCCGGAGAATGACGCAAAGCGCGCCATACGTTTTCCGTCTCAACCCGATCGCGAAAACGCATTTGTTGCCTTCGCCAAATCTCCGCACAGTCCGGGCCACAACAAAAGGCCGAGGAAACACCATGAGACTCAAAGGCAAGACGGCGCTGATCACCGGGGGCGCGCAAGGGTTCGGCCTCGGCATCGCCGAGACGTTCGTGCGCGAGGGCGCGCGCGTCGCGGTGCTCGACATCAACGGCGACAAGGCGAAGGAGGCGGCGCAGTCGATCGGGCGCAAGGCCTTTGCGGTCGCCTGCGACGTCGGCAAGGGCAAAAGCGTCGACAAGGCGGTGGCGCGCGTGCTGGCAAAGTTCGGCAAGCTCGACATCGTGGTCAACAATGCCGGCATCAGTCACCGCAACCAGCCGATGCTAGACATTTCGGAAGAGGAGTTCGACCGGGTCTTCGACGTCAATGTGAAGTCGATTTTCCTGATGGCGAAGGCGACGGTGCCGCATTTCCGCGAGCATGGCGGCGGCGTCATCCTCAACATCGGCTCGACTGCGGGCATCCGGCCGCGGCCGGGCCTGACCTGGTATAACGGCTCGAAGGGGGCCGCCAACCTGCTCTCGAAGTCGATGGCGGTCGAACTTGCGCCCGAGCGCATCCGCGTCAACGCGATCGCGCCCGTCGCCGGCGAAACGCCTCTTCTGGCGACCTTCATGGGCGAGGACACGCCTGAGAAACGCGCGCAGTTCAAATCGACGATCCCCTGGGGACGCCTCTCGACGCCGCAGGACATCGCCAATGCGGCGCTGTTTTTATGCTCCGACGAGGCCGAGATGATCACGGGCTCGGTGCTGGCGGTGGATGGCGGGCGCTGCATCTGACGCCGTCCTCGGCTCGCCCCAGAAATTCTCCGTCATCCCGGACGAGCGGCGTATCCGCGTAGCTCCGGGATCCATCGTAAGGCTAAGATTGCGCTCTATGATGGATCCCGGAGCTCCGCTTCGCTGCGTCCGGGATGACGTCTAGAGGAACGCGAAGGTCACACCGGCTTAGCGTGTAGCGCGATCTGCTGGCGCATGATCACCGAGCCGTCGAGCTCGAAGCCGCGCTGCTCGACGCTGATATGCGGGTCTTTCGCGTCGCCCTCGATCCGGAACAGGTGCCAGGTCGCCATCTCGCCATGGCCGCGCGGGCCGATCGAGCAGGAGGGTACGCCGACGATCGGCACGTCGCGGCCATGGCCCTTGCGCCAGGCCAGCGAGAAGGTGTGGTTGTGGCCATGCAGCACGAGGTCGGCCCCCGTGCGCGCCAGCATAGCCTCGAAGGCTGCGGCATCGACGAGCTCGCGCGAGCGCCGCGCACCACCGACATAGGGCGGGTGGTGGATCAGGACGACGCGGATCAGCCGCTCGTCCCGCGCGCGGTTCAAAAACGCCTCGGCCTTCACGATCTGATCGGGCCCGACGCGGCCGGTCGCCATCATCGGCAGGGTCGGGATGCCGGTGTTGAGGCCGATCAGTGCGACCGGGCCGCGCCTGCGATACCAGGGGTAGCCGATGCCGGCATCGTCGCTGTCGCACCAGGGGCCGAGATGGGCCGCCAGCGCCTTCAGCGAGGAGCGCGCATAGGCGTCGTGATTGCCGGGCACGAAGCTGACATCGACCCGCGCGCCGAGCGTGTCGAGGAAGGCGACGGCCGTCTTGAACTCGTCGGGCAGGCCGATATGGGCGACGTCGCCGGTGCAGGCGACATGGTCGGGCGTCTGCGCGCGGATGTCGGCGACGATTAGCGCCAGGATTTCCATGTCATGGGCATGGCGGCGCTTGCGCCGCCAGTTGACATAGCCAGTCGCGCGCTTGCCCAGAAGCTGGTGCAGCGAAAAGCCCGCCAGCGGGCCGAGATGCGGATCGGACAGATGCGCGAGCTTGAACACGACCCAAGCGCTTGCCCGTCCGTCCCTGCGCCGTCAAGCGCGCGCGGGCGTCCGTGACGACGCAGGCGCAAATCCTCCGGCGCGAGTTTGCGACGTTCTGCCGATCGTCAGCCGAACGGACAGCGCGCGCCCGGACCGATCAGTTGGCGGCGCCGGTCAGTTCGGAGACGATGCGCGAATCGGTCAGGGTCAGGGCCGGACGCCAGACATAGGCCCGCTTGGTGCGCAGGAAAGATTTGGCGCGAAGCCGAGAGATGATGAAGGTGAGCAGCATGACAATAGTCCCCAGCGATGAGGCCATGTTCTCTGCCTGCTTTGCGGCGCGTTTATGACGTAACGGAACTCAGAATGGGCCTCTGTCATGCGTTTTATGCATAGTTAAATAACGGATTCTTGGGATTTGGCGCCGTCATGAGCCGAAATGAGCCCTTTGAGCCCGGAATCAGGCAGGATCGTCGCCTGACTTGGCGCGAGCGCCTGCTCGTGCGGGCCGTCCATCTCTATTCTAGGTTGATGCGGGGCATGACGCTCGGCGTGCGCGCCGCCGTGCTCGACGAGACCGGCCGCGTCTTCCTCGTGCGCCACACCTATGTGCCGGGCTGGCACCTGCCAGGCGGCGGCGTCGAGGTCGGCGAGACGCTGCTCGAGACGCTGGCGAAGGAACTGCGTGAGGAGGCCTGCATCCGGCTCAAAGGGGAGCCGGTCCTGCATGGCATATTCTTCAACCGAATCGCGTCACGCCGCGACCATGTCGCGGTCTATGTCGCGCGGGACTTCGTCGTCGAGAGCGCCAAGCAGCCGGACCGCGAGATCGCCGAGGCGGGGTGGTTTTCGCTCGATGCGCTGCCGGAGGGGACGACCGCGGGCACACGGCGTCGCCTGGCGGAAATCCTCGACAGGGCAATGACGCGCGCCGACTGGTGAAGCGGACGATCGAAACCGGCTTTCCCTCGCAGGGCTGTTGCTCTAAAGCGCAATCATGACCAACGGGCTCACCCTTTCCACCCTGCGACGACCGGCGCGCTGACACGCGCCCATCCGGCATGCCGCCGCGCGGCCATGCCCTCACGATCCCGTCGCAGGTTTTTGCCCGTCATGACGTCTTTGCCGCTCACCATCCGCCACGAACTCCCCGTCGATGCCGCCGCGATCGAGCGTTTGCATGAGCGCGCCTTCGGGCCGGGCCGCTTCGCCCGCACGGCGTTTCGCCTGCGCGAGGGCGTGGCGCCCGATCCGGCGCTCTCCTTCGCCGCCCATGTCGGAACGTTCCTGGTCGGCTCGATCAAGGTCACGCCGGTGCTGGCCGGGGCTCACAAGGCGCTGATGCTCGGGCCGCTGACGGTCGATCCGGCCTTCGAGGGCAAGGGGATCGGGGCGGCGTTGATGACCCGCTCGATCGAGGCCGCGCGCGCCGACGGTCACGAGCTGATCATGCTGATCGGCGACGCGCCCTATTACGCGCGCTTCGGCTTCAGGATGATCCCGCCGGGTCAGCTCGTGCTGCCGGGGCCGGCCGATCCGGCGCGGTTTCTGGCGCTGGAACTGGTCGAGGGCGTGCTGGCTGAGCGCCGAGGTGCGGTGACGGCGTTTCGAGCGGGAGCCTGAACCACGACCGTCATGCTCGTCCGTGTGGCGAGCATCCACGTCTTGGTCATAGCGCTCTACGACGGAAAACGTGGATGGCCGGGACAAGCCCGACCATGACGGAAAGGGCGGTCACGCCGTCTCGCCTGTCCGCTTGAACCTGCGCCCGCTCTCGCCGAGCCAGCCGGCGACGAGCGCCCCGAAGAGCAGGGCCAGGCCGATGAGGCCGATGAACAACGGCGAAATCTGAACGCCGCGTACGATGCCGGAATCGCTGATCCTGAGCCCGATCCAGTCCGCGCCGGCAAAACCCGTGCCGGCGCGCACCGGCACGATGCGCGGCACGGCGACAGCAGAGCCGGTCTCCTGCCCGATGCGGCGCGACGAGCCGCCCGTCGCTTCGGCGAGGGCCGCAAGCTGCGTCGGATTGCTGACGACCTCCATCAGCTCGCGCGGGTTCTCAGGCCCGAGGCTGGCGAAGGCGGTCAGGTTGTCGCCCGAGACGCGGTGCAGGCCGAACTCTGCCGACGGAATGCGCGCGGTGAACAGGCCGGGCCGGCCGGGCTCCAGCGGCACCGAGCGCGAGACGCCGCCGGGGCCGGTGATGGTGATTGCGCCTGGATTGTCCGACAGCGTCTGGCGCTCGACCTCGATGACGCCGTTGCGGGCGCTGGCGCGCAGCGCCTCTTCCTCGAGATCGGGCTCCTTCATCAGCCAGTGGCCGAGCCGTCGCAGCAGGTCGAGGTGCGGGCCGCCATCGCGAAAACCGCGCGCCCAGAGCCAGGCATGATCGGAGAGGAAGAGCGCGACGCGGCCCTTCTGCTCGCGCGCCAGCATCAACAGCGGCCGGTCGCCGGGGCCGCTCATCACGGCCGAGCCGGTGCGCGCGCGCGCGCCGACCATGCGCAGCCATTCGCCCCAGCGCGGCGGCTCGACCTCGGAGCCCGGCAGGTCGCGGGTGACGGGGTGGCGCTTGCCCGGCTCGCTGACGCGAGCGCGATAGGCCTCGTCGATGACCGTGCCGTCGGGCTGGGCCGGCAGGATCTGTCCGAGCGGCGTGCGCGAAAGCGATTGCGAGCCGGCATATTCCGGCCCCGCTGCGACCAGCAACGCGCCGCCCTCGCGGACATAGCGCACGATGTTCTCGAAATAGAGCAGCGGCAGGATCGACTGGTTGGCGTAGCGATCGAAGATGATCAGGTCGAATTCCTTGATCTTGACCTGGAACAGCTCGCGCGTCGGGAAGGCGATCAGCGAGAGCTCGTTGATCGGCGTGCCGTCCTGCTTCTCCGGCGGGCGCAGAATGGTGAAATGGACGAGATCGACATTGGCGTCGGCCTTGAGCAGGTTGCGCCAGGTCCGCTCGCCCGGATGCGGCTCGCCCGAGACCAGCAGCACGCGCAGCTTGTCGCGCACGCCCTCGATGGTGATGACGGCGCGGTTGTTGGCCAGCGTCAGCTCGTTGTCGAGCGGTGCGGCCTCGATCTCGACGACGTTGGGACCGCCACGGTCGATCCTGACCGGCACCTGCACGATCTCGCCGGCCGTGACCTCGCGTCGCGCGATGATCTCGCCGTCGCGGCGGATGACGAGGCCGGCGCGGCCCGGCCCGCCCTTTTCCAGCACGCGCAGGCGCACGGTCTGGTCCTTGCCGACAATGCCGAAGCGCGGCGAATCGACCAGCACGATGCGGCGGTCGATCTCGGCGTTGCGCCCGGTGGTCAGCACATGCAGCGGCGCGCGCAGGCCCAGCGCCTCGGCATTGGCCGGCGCATCATGGGCGAGGCCGTCCGTGATGACGATCGCGCCTGCGACCCGCTCGGAGGGCACGTCGGCGAGGCTCGCGGCCAACGCCTCGAACAGGCGCGTGCCGTCGCCCGAGCCTTGCGCGTCGCGGACCTCGACGATGCGGGATTCGACATTGGTCATGCCGCGCAACTGGCGTTCGACTTCCGCCTGGGCTGCCTGAGACTGTTGCCCGCGATCGGCGAGGCGGTTCGAGGCCGAGCGGTCGACCACGACCGAGACGACGTCCTTGACCGGCTCGCGGTCCTCGAAAACCAGCGACGGGTCGGCCAGCGTGATCGTCAGCACGGCCAGCGCCAGCGCGCGCAGGATGGCGCTGCGGCCGGCGAGCACGATCGCCGCGCCCGCCGCCAGCGCAGCCAGAACGGCCAAGCCGATCAGCAGCGGCAGCGGCACCAGCGGCGCGAAGGAGAGGCTCCACATCAGTTTGCGATCCGTTTGGTGGCGCTGCCAGCCGGGTGGCTGACCATGACGACGTCTTCTCTGTCATGCTCGCCCTTGTGGCGAGCATCCGCGTCTTGGGCGTGGAGCGCGACGACGGAAGATGTGGACGGTCGGCACAAGGCCGACCATGACGGCAAGGGGACGGGCACAAAAACTGGCCGCGCTATCACTGCCCCAACCTTTCCAGCAGGGCCGGGACATGGACCTGATCGGCCTTGTAGTTGCCGGTCAGCGCGTACATCACGAGGTTGACCCCGGCCCGCAGCGCCATTTCGCGCTGACGCGGGTCCGAGCCCGAGAGCGGCACCATGGCCTCGCCGCGCCGGCCCACGGCCCAGGCCGAAGCGAGATCGTTGGAGGTGATCACGATGGGCGAGACATTGTCTCCGGCCCGCGCCGGGCGGCGTCCGTCCTCGCCAGCGGGGGGAAGGATCTCGACCCAGGTCGTGCCGGTGTCGTAGCGGCCCACGAAGCTGTCGAGGATGTAGAAGGTCTTGGTCAGGACGTGGTCGCGCGGCATCGGCTCCAACTCGGGAATGTCGAGCGTCTGCAGCATCCGGCGCAGTTGTTCGCCCTCGGGCGTCGTGCCGCCGCCGGGCCGGGCGCTCATCGCGTCGCGCGTGTCGAAGATGACGAGCCCGCCGCCCTTCATATAGGCTTCGAGCTTGCGCAGCGTCTCGGCCGCCGGAATCGGCCGGCCCGCCACGATCGGCCAGTACAGCACCGGGAAGAAGGCGAGTTCGTCGCGCTCGGCATTGACGCCGACGGCATCACCGGGCTCGAGCGCGGTGCGTGCGCCGAGCACGATGTTGAGCCCGGCCATGCCCGCTTTCGACATCGCGTCGACGTTGCTGTCGCCGGTCACGACATAGGCCAGCCGCGTCACCGCGCCTGCCGCGAAAAGCTCGCGCGGGATCGGCGGCTTCTGGTCGGGCGCGGGCGGCGTGGCTTGCGCGCGGGCCATGTCCGGCGCGAGCCCGAGCGCCAGTCCGACCGCGAGCAGGATCGCAGCCGGGGCGGCGCGGCGGCGCATGCGGGCGACGTTGAGCCTGCCGCCGAGCCAGAGCGTCGCCAGCGTGTCGGCGACCAGCAGCAGAAGCGCTGCGACCAGCAATTGAGGGCGGATGTCGAGCGCGATCGGCTTGTCCACGGGCAGGATCGGCGCGCCGAGCGCGGCGAGATCGACGGCGCTGAGCGTATCGGTCGGGTTCAGCGCATTGACCGCGAGCGAGGCTTCGGCCGGGCCGTAGATGCCGGGCGGATGGGCGAGCGTGGCGCGGCCGGCGAAGGTTCTGGCAACGGGCTGGGCGGTGGCCGGCGGCGCGCGGAAGGCGCCGCGTCCATCGAGCACGCGGGTCGGCGACAGTGTTTCCACGCGCGCATCCTCTCCCTGGACCTCGGCCGCAGGTCCGGTTCCGGCAAGACCGACGATCTTGCGCAGCATCTCGACGAACAGGCCCGACAGCGGCAGGTTCGACCATGTCGTGTCGGCGGTGACATGCATCATCGCGATCATGCCGTCGCCGCGCCGCTCGCCGGTGACGACCGGCGTGCCGTCCTCCAGCGCCGCCCAGGTTTTTCGCGCGAGGTCCGCCTCGGGCTCTGCCAGGATCTGGCGGCTGACGCGGACATCGTCGTTGATCTGCGTCCCGAAGAAAGGGCTTTCGCGGGTGAAGGGCGCGAGCTTGCGCGGCGTCTCCCAGGACAGGCCGCCGCCGAGCGTGCGCCCGCCGCGACGCAGCCGCACCGGCGTCAGGTCATCCGAGGCCGCAGCCAGCCGCGCACCGGCGAAGCGCAGCAGCACGCCGCCGCGCGCGATGAAGGCGTCGATCTTGCCCGCAGTGTCGCGGTCAAGCGCGCCGATATCGGCCAGCACCAGCACTGAGAGGTTCTGCGCCAGCAATTCGCCGACCGGGTCGGTCGAGCCCGGACGCGGCTCGCGGATCTCGGCGAAGGGCTGCAGCGCGCGCGAGACGTAATAGGTCGGCGAGAGCAGCGGCTGAGCGGTATCGGTCGTCGCGCCGGAGACGATGCCGACGCGGCGGCGCTTGGCGCGGTCGTCAAGCAGCGCTACGGCGGCCGAGGAACGCTCACCGATGATCTCCAGCCGCGAGACGGCGTTGCGGACCTCGATCGGCAGGGTCAGCCGGGCGCTGGTCGCCAGCGCCGAACCCTCGAAGATGAAGGGCGCGTCGCCGAGCGGCAGGCCCTTCAGATCGAGCGCGCGGATCTGGCCTGTCGCGGCCGCCGCCGGGGTCGGGCGCAAAACCGTGACGGTGAGCGCGCCGGCGAGGTTTTCGGGGTTGGTCAGGGCAAGCTGGTCGGCCGGGCTGGTATGGATCGAGAGCCGGCCTGCGTCGGCGACCTGCTTGAGCAGCGCGAGGAAGGCGCTTTCGTCGCTGCCGATGCTCAGGCCGTCGGCGACCCAGACGATTTCTGAATCCGGCGCGCCGGCGAGGAAGGTTTCGATCCGCGCGAGATGGGCCGAGCGGTCGGGCGCATGCGGCTGCAGCGCGAAGGCGCGCAGGCGTTCGAGCGCGGCGCGGGGCTCCGACAGCGCGATCGCGGCCGGGGCCTCGGCAAGGCCGAGCAGCGCGACCGGGCGGCCTTCGCGGGCGGCGGCCGCGACGCGTGATTCGGCGATGGCGAGCCGCTCGGGCCAGTCCGGGCCTGCGCCAAAACCGTTGTCGATCAGCAGCAGCATCGGCCCGCGCAGGGGCCCGGCCTCGCGCGGCGGATTCCAGACCGGGCCGGCCACCGCGAGGATCGCGAGCGCGGCGACAGCCATGCGCAGCGCCAGCAGCCACCACGGCGTATGGGCCGGCAATTCGCGCTTGGCGACGAGGTCGGCCATGATCTTGAGCGGCGGGAAGTCGATGCGTTTCGGACGCGGCGGCGTCACCCGCAGGATCAGCCAGAGCGCCGGCAGCAGCGCGAGCGCCGCCAGCACGAGCGGAGCGGAGAAGGCGAGGGGGAGCGAGCTCAGCATGGTCTCATCGCCCTCCGCCGCTGCCGCGCGAGGTCGCGATCAGGCTGGCGACGCGCAGCACGCCTTCGCTGGCCGGCCGGTCGGTGCGGTGCAGGGTCAGCGTCCAGCCGGCCTTGCGGCAGGCCTCGCGGATCGCGTCGCGATGGGCTTCGAGCCGCTGGCGGTATTCGACGCCCCAGGAGCCGGCGTCGCCGACGCGCAGCGACAAACCGTCTTCCAGATCGAAGAGTTCGGCCTGCCCGGTGAAGGGAAACGTCTCCTCGATCGGATCGGCGATCAGCAGGACATGGCCGCGCGCGCCGCTGGAGGCCATCGTCGCAATGCGCTTCGCGAGCGAGGCTGCGGGCGAGAGCCCGTCGGTTATCATGATTGCATCCGCCAGCCGGGGCAGTGGCCCATCGGGCGGCAGATCGAGATCGGCTCCTTTCGCATCGACCAGGATCGCCTGCGCAAGCTGTTCGACGATGCGGCGCGAGGCCATGGCACGGGTCAAGCCGAGATGGCCGACGCGTTCGCCGCCATCGACCAGTGTCTCGGCGAGCGCAAAGCCTGCGACCAGCGCACGATCGACCTTGGAGGCCATGGCGAGCGAGGAGGAAAAACCCATCGAGGACGAGCGGTCGATCCAGAGCCAGATCGCGTGCGAGGCCTCCCATTCGCGCTCCCGGACGAAGAGATGACCGTCGCGGGCCGAGCGTCGCCAGTCGATGCGCGAGGAGGATTCGCCGGTGACGAGCGGCCGGTACTGCCAGAAGGTCTCGCCCGGCCCGGCCCGCCTGCGGCCATGGATGCCGTGGACGCTGGCCGAAACCCTGCGCGCCTCTAGGATCAGGCGCGGCAGACGCGCCGCCAGATCGAGCGAGGCGGTGAGAACCGGCTTGGCGGGCTGGCGTTCGGCCTGGCCTAGAACGCGCGTGCGCAGCATCTGCCTTACGCTCCCCTCATCCGAGCCGTTCCACGAGTTTGCCGATGATGCCCTCGACGGTCTCGCCATCGGCGCGGGCGGCGAATGTCAGCGCGATCCGGTGCTTCAGCACCGGGATGGCCAGCGCGGCCACGTCGTCGACCGAGGGCGCGAGCCGGCCCTCGACCAGTGCGCGTGCGCGGCAGGCCAGCGTCAGCGACTGGCTGGCGCGCGGTCCCGGCCCCCAGGAGAGCTTGTCGGTCAGGGCCGGATCGCCGTCGCCGGGGCGGGCCGAGCGGACGAGATCGAGGATCGCGTCCACGACGTTCTCGCCGACAGGCAGGCGCCGCACGAGCCGCTGCGTCGACATCAAGGTCTCGGCGGTCATGGCCGGCACGGGCTTGTGCTCGGCCGAGCCGGTCGTCTCCAGCAGGATGCGGCGTTCGGCCTCGCGGTCGGGATAGGCGACGTCGATCTCGAGCAGGAAGCGGTCGAGCTGGGCCTCGGGCAGGGGATAGGTGCCCTCCTGCTCGATCGGGTTCTGGGTCGCCAGCACATGGAAGGGGGCCGGCAGGTCGTAGCGTTCGCCGCCGACCGTGACATGGTGTTCCTGCATCGCCTGCAGCAGCGCCGACTGGGTGCGCGGGCTGGCGCGGTTGATTTCGTCGGCCATCAGCAATTGCGCGAAGACCGGCCCCTTGATGAAGCGGAAATGGCGTTTGCCCTCGGCGCTCTCGTCGAGCACTTCGGAACCGAGGATATCGGACGGCATCAGGTCCGGCGTGAACTGGACGCGGCGGGCGCTCAGGCCGAGCACCGTACCCATGGCTTCGACGAGCTTGGTCTTGGCGAGGCCCGGCACGCCGACCAGCAGGCCGTGACCGCCGGCGAGCAGCGTGATGAGCGAGAGATCGACGACCTTCTGCTGGCCGAAGATGACGCGGCCGATCTCGGTGCGGGCCGCGCCGATCGCGCCCAGCGCGGCTTCCGCCGCCTCGACGATGCCGGTGTCGAGATTGATCGGCGCATCGGCCGTCCGCATCGTTGAGACTTGCGCTGCCATCTCGTTCTCCTCAACCTTCGTTCCGCCGTCCGGCGTCGTCGTCTGGCCTCAAGCGTCGTCTTGAACCTGTTCGGCGCTGAGCCGTTGAGTGTGGGCCGGTCGCGGCATCGGCTCAAGTCCGCCAAGGCTGCGTGGGTCCAAGTCGGCTTCACGATTATGTAGAGTTCAAGGCAGGGGACGCGATGCAACCAATATGCCGCAGCCGGTACGGCCGGGCGTTTCGATGACGATGCCGGGCAACGCCATGGAGCGCCTGCTGGGCGCGCTGCGCAATGGAAAAGAGCGTGGTCCGCCCCCGGTGGAACGCTGGAATCCGCCGTTCTGCGGCGATCTCGACATGCGCATCGCCGCCGACGGCACGTGGTTCTATCTCGGCACACCGATCGGAAGACCTGCGCTCGTCAGACTTTTTTCCTCCGTCCTGAAGCGAGAGGGCGACGATTACTTTCTCGTGACCCCGGTCGAGAAGGTCGGAATCAAGGTCGAGGATGCACCGTTCCAGGCCGTCGAGATGGCTGTGGACGGCGAGGGAGACGGGCGCTCGCTCGCGTTCCGGACGCAGGTCGACGATGTCGTCAGCGCGGGGCCGGAGAATCCCTTGCGATTCGCGCGCGCTGACAGCGACGGGCTGAAGCCCTATGTGCTGGTCCGGCGCAACCTCTGGGCGCGGCTCACGCGGGCCTTGACCTACGACCTGCTGGCGCTGGGCGAGGTGCGCGCGGTCGAGGGCGTGGCCATGTTCGGCGTGGCGGCCGCGGGAGAGTTCTACCCGGCCGTGCCGGCCAGCGAGATCGACGGACTATGAAGAACGTTTTCCGGATGCAGGCCCCCGAATGGCGGCTTTGAGACTATCGGGAGCCGAATTCGCCGCGCTGGCGCAGGACCGGCTGCGGCCTGAGCCGCCACAACCCGGCGACCTGATCGCCCGGCCGCGGGGCGACCACGAGATGCAGCCGCAGCCGATGGCGCAGCCCGACGAGGCGGCCGCGGTCCAGGCCGCCGTGCTGATCCCGATCGTGCTGCGCGAAAGCGGGCCGACCGTGCTGCTGACGCAGCGCGCGGCAGCCCTGCGCAGCCATTCGGCTCAGGTCGCCTTTCCGGGCGGACGGGTGGACGCGGTCGATGGTTCGCCGGTGGTGACGGCGCTGCGTGAGACCGAGGAAGAGATCGGGCTGGCGCGGACCCATATCCGGACGCTCGGCTTTCTCGACGCCTATCTCACCGGCACGGGCTATCGCATCGTGCCGGTGGTGGCGCTGGTCGAGCCGCCATTCTCGCTGAAGCTCAACCTTCACGAGGTGGACGAGGCCTTCGAGACGCCGCTCGATTTCCTGCTCGATCCAGCCAATCACAAGCGCGAGGGGCGCGAGTGGAAAGGGCTTTACCGGACCTACTATGCCATTTCCTTCGGCGATCGCTATATCTGGGGCGCAACCGCCGGCATGATCCGCAATCTCTATGAGCGGCTGGCCGGCTGATCCGGATCGGATAAGAAAACTGATGCTGCGCTCGATCATCGAAGAGGTTCTGCTCTTCGTCCTGCCTTTCTGTATCTTCGCGGGCTGGCTCATCGTCCAGCGGCGCAACCCGCTCGATGTCGAGCACTGGGCAAAACATTGGTTCTGGCTCTCGATCGTCGGGCTCGCCTTCGTCATCGCGCTGATCGCCTGGGGCGGCTGGATCGCTCCGCGCGAGCAGGGCGCCTACGAGCCGCCGCATATGGAGAACGGACGGTTGGTGCCAGGTCGCTTCAAATGAGGAGCCGGTTCAGGTGAGCGACCGGCAGGCGCGCATCGCGGCGCTGCTCAGCCAGCCGGCGCTGGCGACCGTGCTCGATGCGCTGAACGGCGACGGCGAGGAGACCCACATCGTCGGCGGCGCGGTGCGTAACCTGCTGCTCGGCGAAGCGGCGAGCGATATCGACCTCGCCACCACGGCATTGCCCAATGAGACGATGCGGCGCGGCGCGGCCGCCGGCTTCAAGCCTGTGCCGACCGGCGTCGACTACGGCACGGTGACGCTGGTCGGCACAGGCGCCAGCTTCGAGGTGACGACGCTCAGGCGCGACATCGAAACCGATGGCCGGCATGCGAAAGTCGCCTTCGGGCGCGACTTTGCGCAGGATGCGCTGAGGCGTGATTTCACCATCAACGCGCTCGGGCTCGATCGCGACGGCGTCATCCATGATTTCTGTGGCGGGCTCGATGATCTCGCCGCGCGAAAAATCCGCTTCATCGGCGATGCCAGCGCCCGGATCGCGGAGGATTACCTGCGCATCCTGCGCTTCTTCCGTTTCCATGCCCGCTATGGACAGGGCGCGCCGGACGCTGAAGGATATGCTGCCTGCATCGCCGGCCGAGCCGGGCTTGACGGATTGTCACGCGAGCGGGTGCGGGCGGAGATGATGAAGCTGGTGGTCGCGCCCGGCGCGGCGGAGGCGGTCGCGGCGATGGCCGGTGGAGGGCTCCTGATGCCGGTGCTCGGCTGCGTGCCGAGGCTCGCGCGCTTCGCCGCGGTCGTTGGGCGGGCGGATGCGAGAGAGGTCTATCCCGCTTTCCGACTCGCGACGCTTGCCGTCGCGGTGAGCGAGGATGCACTGCGCCTGCGCGAGCGGCTGCGGCTCTCGAACGAGGAGTTCGATCGCGTCGCGCGGATCGCGGCGGCTTTGGAGGCGCTGGCGGGGCAGGCGAGGGAGCCCATGCTGACGAGGCTGCAGCATCTGGCGCATCGCGTCGGAGCGGATGCCGTGGCGGGCGCGCTGGTGTTGCTGAACGCCGCGGCGGAGCAAGGGGCTCAGGCTAGCGCACAGGCGCTGATCGCCGACCTTGGCCGGACGCCGACCTTCCTGCCGACCGGCCGGGATGTGACGGCGCGAGGCGTGCCACCGGGGCCGCAGGTCGGGCGCGTGCTCGACCGGGCGCGCCACGACTGGATCGAGGCTGGCTGTCCGGCTGGCGCGAATGACCAGGACGGCTTCGTGACTCGCGCCATTACCGCGCTGTCAGGCTGATCTGTTCAAGGCCACCTCACCGTCGGCGGCAGCGAGGACAGGATCGAGTCCACGTTTCCGCCGGTCCTGAGGCCGAAGATCGTGCCGCGGTCGTGCAGCAGGTTGAACTCGACATAGCGGCCGCGCCGGACTTGCTGCTCGTAGCGGTCCTCCTCCGTCCAGTTTTTTGGCATGTTGGCGCGCATGATCTGCGGGTAGATACCGAGAAACGCCTCGCCGACAGCCTGCGTGAAGGCGAATTCGCCCTCGGGGTCGGCCGACCAGAGATAATCGTAAAAAATGCCGCCGATGCCGCGCGGCTCGTTGCGGTGCTTCAGGAAAAAATACTCCTCGCACCACGCCTTGAAGCGATCGTAGTCGGCGACCGGCGCGAAACGCTCGCAGGGTTCGCGCATGGCGGCGTGGAAGGCGACAGAGTCCGGATCGTCCTGGGTGCGCCGCCTGACCAGCACCGGCGTCAGGTCGGCGCCGCCGCCGAACCACGGCTTCGTCGTCACGACGAAGCGGGTGTTCATGTGGACGGTCGGCGCGTGCGGGTTCCAGGGATGGGCGATCAGCGAGATGCCGGTCGCATGGAAGCGCGGGTCTTCCGACGCGCCGGGAATCTGGCCGGCGAACTCGGGCTGGAAGGTTCCGTAGACGGTCGAGACATGGACGCCGACCTTCTCGAAGACGCGGCCCGACATCACCGACATCACCCCGCCGCCGCCCTCGGCCCCGTCATGGTTGGTGCGGCTCCAGGGCGTGCGCAGGAAGCGGCCTGCCGTCATGGCGTCCGCCTCGGGCGCGAAGGGGCCGGCCGCCTCGTCCTCGATCGCCTCCAGCGCCGTGCAGATGCGGTCGCGCAGGGTCTCGAACCAGGCGCGGGCACGGGGCCTCATGGCCTCGGCGAGGGCGAGGTTGGCGGGGGCTGCGTCCGCAGCCGACTTGTCGTCCATGCGCCGGTCTCCCCAGGCCTAGTCTCCGGCGGGCGGCTTGAACGCGCCCACCTGCCGCAAGGCTTCGCCCAGAACCAGCGCCGCCGCAACCGCGACGTTGAGAGAGCGCAGGCCCGTTCGCATCGGCACAAGGACGACAGCGTCGGCCGCCGCATACACTTCGGGCGAGACGCCGGCCGATTCCCTCCCCACCATGACGATGTCGTCGGCGCTGAAGGCGAAATCGACATGCGCCGTCGCCCCGTCGGTCTCGGCCAGGATCAGGCGATGGCCGGCCGTGCGCCGCCACCGATCGAAGGCTGCAAACGAACCGTGACGCGTCACTGCCGCGCGGTCGAGATAGTCCATGCCCGAGCGCCGAAAGTGCCTGTCCGACACGTCGAAGGCGGCGGGCTCGACGATGTCCACCGCGACCCCGAGGCAGGCCGCCATCCGGATCATGGTGCCGGCGTTCTGCGGGATGTCGGGCTGGTAGAGTGCAAGGCGCGGCATGCTGACGCTATCGGTGATGACGGAACCGTAAGGAGGCGGTCATCGGATGGCGGGGCGGCATGCGTCAAGCGTGTGGCCAAACCGGACTGTCCGGCCCATATGCAAACTGCCGCAAGACCAAGATGCCGATCCGGAGGAGGGCGGCCACGCCATGTTCGCTCCCCTGTTCCGCACCCTCGAACGCCAGGTCGACGTCTTCGCACCCTTCGACGAGACCGCCACGCCGCCGCGCGGGGTCTGGCCCTTCATGTGGCATCACATCAAGGGCGTGAAGGGCTGGCTCGCGCTGATCATGCTGACGGGCCTCGGCTTCAGTGGCATCGAGGCGGCGATGTATCTGATGGTCGGCTGGTTCGTCGATCTGCTTTCGACCCAGTCGCCCGAGACGATTTTTCGCGATCACGGCTGGCTGCTGGCGGGCGCGGCGTTCCTGCTCGTCGTGGTCCGGCCGCTGATCTATTTCGCCAATCACGCCATCGTCGATCAGGTCGTGGTGCCGCAGATCACCAACCAGATCCGCTGGCGCAACCATGTCTACACGCTCGGCCATGCGCTCGGCTATTTCCAGAACGATTTCGCCGGCCGGCTGTCCTCGCGCGTCATCCAGGCCGGGCAGTCGATCAGGGGCGCGACGATCGAGGTCATCGACGACCTCTGGTACGCGCTGATCTTCGCCTCGGTCGCGATCGGCTTCTTCGGCTCGACCTCGCTGTGGCTGGCGCTTCCCGTCATCGTCTGGCTCGGGGCCTATGTCGCGCTGCTGATCTATTTCGTGCCGCGCGCAAAAGCGCGCTCGGAGGCGAACTCGCTCGGCCGCTCCTCGACGACGGGGCGGATCGTCGACGCCTATACCAACATCCTCACCGTCAAGCTGTTCGCCCGCGCCGACGCCGAGCGCTCGGCAGTGCGCGATTCGCTGACGCGCTGGAACGCCTCGTTTCTGGACCTGTCGCGTCTGATCACCGGCGTCAGCGTCATCCTGCAGACGATGAACAGCCTGCTCGTCGTCGTCACGGCCTGGCTCTGCCTGTGGCTCTGGAGCATCGGCCAGATGACGCCGGGCGCGGTGGCGGCCTCGATCGGGCTTGTGCTCCGGCTCGTCCAGATGTCGACCTGGTTGATCCATCTCGTGCGTGGCGTGTTCGAGAACATCGGCTCGGTTCAGGAGAGCATGGAGACGATCGCCAAGCCGCACGACCTGACTGACGCCGCCGACGCCAGGCCGCTCGTCGTCAGCGAAGGCGCGATCCGCTTCGAGGCCGTCCGTTTCAACTACGGCAAGAAGGCCGGACTGTTCGAGGGGCTCGATCTGGACATCAAGCCCGGCGAGAAGATCGGTCTGGTCGGCCCGTCGGGCGCCGGCAAGTCGACGCTGGTCAACCTGCTGCTGCGGCTCTACCCGCTCGATGGCGGGCGCATCCTGATCGACGGGCAGGACATCGCGCAGGTCACGCAAGACTCGCTGCGCGCCCAGATCGGCATGGTGACGCAGGACAATTCGCTGCTGCACCGCTCGATCGGCGACAACATCGGCTATGGCCGGATCGGCGCGACGCAAGCAGAGATCGCGGCCGCCGCGCGGCAGGCATCGGCGCATGAGTTCGTGCAGGCGCTGTCCGATCAGGATGGCCGCAAGGGCTTCGATTCGCGCGTCGGCGAGCGTGGCGTCAAGCTCTCGGGCGGCCAGCGCCAGCGCATCGCCATCGCCCGCGTGCTGCTCAAGGACGCCCCGATCCTGATCCTCGACGAGGCGACCTCGGCGCTCGATTCGGAGGTCGAGGCGACGATCCAGGAGCAGTTGACCACGCTGATGCAGGGCAAGACCGTGATCGCCATCGCCCACCGGCTCTCGACGATCGCCGCGCTCGACCGTCTGATCGTGCTCGACGAGGGACGCGTGGTCGATAGCGGCAGCCATGCCGAGCTCGTTGCGCGCGGCGGGCTCTATGCGCGGCTCTGGTCGCGGCAATCGGGCGGCTTCATCGCGGCCTCGGACCCGGAGAAGGCGATCGCCTGATCCGAAGGTCGATTGGCGCGAGGCAAAAACCTCTTGGCCGCAGCGTTTTGCACCCTAGCTCCCATGCATGCCGGCTGCGGTGCGGGCGTAGTAGACTTCGTCCAAACTGCATGCCAAAGAGCGCGCCAGTGACGCGCCGCCGCATTGCAGCGTGCGGTGCCGGCTCCTATGCAGGAGCTCTGGACTTGAATTGAAAGCCTTCCAAGGCTGAGCGCAGAGCAGGGGATCGGATCGTGGCCCAATCGACCAATACGGCGGCAGCAGGCGCGAAACCCACCGAAGGCACACGCCGCGATTTCCTCGTCCTGGCGACCGGGGCTGCCGGCGTCGTCGGACTCGGCGCGGTCGTAATTCCGCTGGTCAGCCAGCTTGCGCCCGACGCGCAGACGGTCGCCGCCGGCGCGCCCATGGATGTCGACCTCGCCCCGATTGCAGAAGGCCAGGCGATCAAGCTGTTCTGGCGCGGCAAGCTGATCTTCGTGCGCCACCGCACCCAGAAGGAGATCGACGAGGCGCGCGCCGTCAACGTCGCGTCGCTGCCCGATCCGCAGGCCGACCAGGCCCGCGTCAAGGACGGCAAAGCGCAGTATCTCGTGGTCTATGGCAACTGCACCCATCTCGGCTGCATTCCGCTCGGCAACGCGCCCGGCGAGAGCAAGGGCGAATTCGACGGCTGGTTCTGCCCCTGTCACGGCTCGCATTACGATTCCTCGGGCCGTATCCGCAAGGGCCCGGCGCCGGCCAACCTGCCCGTTCCGCCCTACGCGTTCACCGCGGACACGAAGATCAAGATCGGCTGAGGCATGTCCAGCTTCGCCTTTTTCCATCCCGATGAGACAGCCCTGAGGCATTCATCATGAGCGGCCATAGTTCCTACACTCCCAAGACCGGTTTCGAGCGCTGGCTCGATGCGCGCCTGCCGATCGTGCGGCTGATGCATGATTCGGCCGTGTCCTATCCGGTGCCGCGAAACCTCAATTATTTCTGGACCTTCGGCGGCATCCTGATGTTCATGCTGGTGGCGCAGATCGTCACCGGCATCATCCTGGCGATGCATTATACGCCGGAAGCGAAGATGGCGTTCAACTCCGTCGAGCACATCATGCGCGACGTGAACTATGGCTGGCTGCTGCGCTATCTGCACTCCAACGGCGCATCGATGTTCTTCGTCGCGGTCTATATCCACATCTTCCGCGGGCTGTATTACGGCTCGTACAAAGCCCCGCGCGAGGTGCTCTGGATCCTCGGCGTGGTCATCTTCCTGCTGATGATGGCGACGGCGTTCATGGGCTATGTTCTGCCATGGGGTCAGATGTCGTTCTGGGGCGCCACCGTCATCACCAACCTGTTCTCGGCGCTGCCCGTGGTCGGCGAGACGATCGTAACCTTCCTCTGGGGCGGCTATTCGGTCGACAATCCGACGCTGAACCGCTTCTTCTCGCTGCACTACCTGCTGCCGTTCATGATCTTCGGCGTGGTCATCCTCCACGTCTGGGCGCTGCACCATGTCGGCCAGAACAACCCGACCGGCGTCGAGGTCAAGAACGTCCAGAAGGAGACCGTGCCGTTCACGCCTTATGCGACGATCAAGGACCTGTTCGCGATGGTGTGCTTCATCTTCGTGTTCTCCTATTTCGTCTTCTATCAGCCCAATTTCATGGGCCATGCCGACAATTACATCCCGGCCAACCCGGCCGTGACGCCGGCTCATATCGTGCCCGAATGGTATTTCCTGCCGTTCTACGCGATCCTGCGCGCCATCCCCGACAAGCTCGGCGGCGTCATCGCCATGTTCGCGGCCATCGCGGTGCTGGCATTCCTGCCCTGGCTCGACACCTCCAAGGTCAAGTCGATGACCTACCGGCCCGTCGCCAAGGTGATGTTCTGGGCGTTCGTATTCGTCTGCATCATCCTCGGCTGGCTCGGCGCCATGCCGGCCGAAGAGCCTTACGTGACCTATTCGCAGATCTTCACGGCGCTCTACTTCGGCTACTTCATCGGGCTGTTCGTGATTGGGCTGTTTGAAAAGCCGCTGGCAATGCCGACATCGATCGCCGATTCCGTGCTGAGCGCCATGCCAGGCGGCTCAGGCTCGCGCATGGCCTCGGCCACCGCCGCAGAACCCCATGCCAAGGGCTGACGAAACCATGACACTCCCCTCGTTTCGTCAGGCCTGTCTCGGCCTTGCAGCCGGCCTCGCCTTCGCGGCACTCGCCGCGCCCGTCCAGGCTGCGGGTGAGCGCGTCATCCCTCCGGCGCAGAGCTGGTCGTTTTCCGGCCCCTTCGGCAAGTTCGACCGGGCTCAACTCCAGCGCGGCTTTAAGGTCGTGAAGGAGGTCTGCGCCAACTGTCACTCGATGTCGCTGATAAGGCTGCGCAACCTGTCGCAGCCGGGCGGTCCCGAGTTCACGCCGGGCCAGGTCACGGCGCTGGCGGCGACCTATACAATCAAGGACGGCCCCAACGAGACGGGCGAGATGTTCGACAGGCCCGGCCGGCCGGCCGACGCCTTCCCGGCGCCATTCCCGAACGAGCAGGCGGCGCGGGCGGCCAATGGCGGCGCCTATCCGCCCGACCTCTCGGTGCTGGCCAAGGCGCGCACCTATGAGCGCGGCTTCCCGCGCTTCGTGTTCGACATCTTCACGCAGTATCAGGAGCAGGGGCCGGACTACATCCACGCGCTGATGGTCGGCTACAAGGATCCCCCGCCCGCCGGCACGCCGGAACTGCTTCCGGGCCAGTATTACAACACCTATATGCCCGGCCACCTCATCGCGATGCCGCAGCCGATCCAGGACGGGCAGGTCGAGTATCCCAAGGGGCCGGACGGCAAGTCGCCTGTGCCCGAGACGATCGACCA
Organism: Rhizobiales bacterium CCH3-A5; assembly: GCA_001556025.1. Lineage (GTDB taxonomy): Bacteria > Pseudomonadota > Alphaproteobacteria > Rhizobiales > Beijerinckiaceae > Allobosea. The sequence goes on along the minus strand of LSIB01000136.1, from coordinate 223,193 downwards.
GTACGGCAAGGACGTCGCTGCCTTCATGGTCTGGATGGCCGAGCCGCATCTCGAGGCGCGCAAGCGCATCGCGCTCTGGTTCATGCCGTTCCTGGTGTTGCTGGCCGCCGGCCTCTACTACACCAAGAAGAAGGTCTGGTCCCGGATGCCAGATGGGTCTCCGGCGCATTAAGCTTGGCGATCATATGAGAACGGCCCCGGAAACGGGGCCTTTTTCTTGGCCGACGGCCTGCGGATTGCCGCGTCATGGCCGGCTTGTCACAACCGTCATGTGAGCCTGATCCTTTCCGGCTTAGACAAAGGACTTCGAGTCATGACCAAAGCCGTTCTCGGAATCATCGGCGGATCGGGCATCTATGATCTGCCGGGCCTGACCGATAGACGCGAGGAAGCGATCGCGAGCCCCTGGGGCGAGCCGTCCGACGTGTTGCGGCGTGGGCGGATCGGCCAGACCGAGATCGTCTTCCTGCCGCGCCATGGCCGGGGCCATGCGATCCCGCCTTCCGAGATCAACTACCGCGCCAATATCGACGTGCTGAAGCGCGCCGGCGTCACCGACCTCGTCTCGCTCTCCGCCTGCGGCTCGTACAAGGCCGAGCTTTATCCCGGCCTGTTCGTCATGGTCGATCAGTTCGTCGACCGGACGTCTCGCCGTGAGAGTTCCTTCTTCGGGAAGGGGTGCGTGGCGCATGTCTCGTTCGGCCATCCTGTCGGACCGCGCCTGCAGGCGCGCCTTGTCGCGGCGGCGAAGGCGGAAAACCTCGCTCATGTGAAAGGCGGCACGCTCGTCACGATGGAAGGGCCGCAATTCTCGACGCTGGCGGAATCGCTGACCTACAAGGCGCTCGGCTACGACCTGATCGGCATGACGGCGATGCCCGAGGCCAAGCTCGCACGCGAGGCCGAGATCACCTACGCGACCGTCGGCATGGTCACCGATTTCGACTGCTGGCACGAGGACCATGGCGCGGTCGATGTCGCGGCCGTCGTCGCCGTGCTGCACGGCAATGCCGAGAAGGCGCGCCGGCTGGTGGCGCGGCTGGCGGCCGACTTTCCAGCGCAGCGCGAGCCCTGTCCCGCCGGCTCGCACAACGCGCTCGACACAGCGATCGTCACTGCGCCCGAATTCCGCGACCCGGCGCTGCTGGCAAAGCTCGACGCCGTGGCGGGGCGCGTTCTGGAAGTCGGCTGACGCCCCTCGCGCTTGACGAAGTCGCGCCAAGGCCCGACCAAAGGGCCAGTCCTTTCGCCCGAGACGCCCGCCCATGAACCTCGCCGACAGCATCCGCGCGATACCGGATTATCCCAAGCCCGGCATCGTCTTTCGCGACATCACAACGCTGCTCGGCGATGCGCGCGCCTTCCGGCGCACGGTGGACGAACTTGTGCAGCCCTTCGCCGGGCTGAAGATCGCCAAGATTGCCGGCATCGAGGCGCGTGGGTTCATTCTCGGCGGGGCCGTGGCGCACCAGCTCTCGGCCGGTTTCGTGCCCGTCCGCAAGAAGGGCAAGCTGCCGCACAAGACGGTGAGCGTGACTTATGAACTCGAGTACGGCACGGACGAGATCGAGGTCCATGCGGATGCCGTCTCCCGTGGCGAGCGTGTGCTGCTGGTCGACGACCTGATCGCGACCGGCGGCACGGCTGAAGGCGCGGTCAAGCTCTTGACCGGGCTCGGGGCGGAGGTCGTCGCAGCCTGCTTCATCGTCGACCTGCCCGATCTCGGCGGGGCCGACAAGATCAGGAGGCTCGGCGTGCCTGTGCGCACGCTGGTCTCCTTCGGCGGGCACTGACCATGAAGATCGCCGGCCAGTCCTACCGCACGATCTGGCTCGCGCAAGACGGCTTTCGGGTCTGCGTGATCGACCAGACCAGACTGCCGTTCCGCTTCGAGACGGTGACGCTCGGCTCGGCCGAACAGGCGGCGACAGCCATCACCACGATGATCGTGCGTGGCGCGCCGCTGATCGGCGCGACGGCGGCCTATGGCGTCGCGCTGGCAATGCGAGCCGATGGCTCGGATGCGGCGCTGGAGGCCGCTCTGGCCCTGCTCGGCGCGACCCGACCCACTGCCGTTAACCTGCACTGGGCTCTTGCGCGCATGCGCCACCGGCTCGCCCCGCTTTCTCCGGAGGCGCGCGCGCAATCCGCCTATGCGGAGGCCGCCGCGATCTGCGACGAGGACGTCGCGCTCTGCCGCGCGATCGGGGAGCACGGCCTGCCGCTGATCGCCGCCATCGCAGCGCGCAAGCCTGCGGGCGAGCGCGTCAACATCCTGACCCATTGCAACGCCGGCTGGCTCGCCACCGTGGATTGGGGCACGGCGCTAGCCCCGGTCTACCTCGCTCATGACGCCGGCATCCCGGTCCATGTCTGGGTCGACGAGACGAGACCGCGCAACCAGGGTGCGGCGCTGAGCGCTTATGAACTCGGCGGGCATGGCGTGCCGCACACCGTCATAACCGACAATGCCGGCGGGCATCTGATGCAGCATGGCCAGGTCGACATGGTCATCGTCGGTACCGACCGCACCACCGCGACCGGCGATGTCGCCAACAAGATCGGCACCTATCTCAAGGCGCTGGCCGCCCATGACAACGGTGTGCCGTTCTATGTGGCGCTGCCCTCGCCGACGATCGACTGGAGCCTGGACGACGGCGTCCGCGAGATCCCGATCGAGGAGCGTTCGCCCCGCGAGGTCACGCATCTCTCGGGCCTCGGCGAGAATGGCGAAGTCGCGCAGTTCCGCGTCGTCGCGCCGGGCAGCGAGGCGGCCAATCCTGCCTTCGACGTGACGCCGGCGCGGCTCGTCACGGGGCTGATCACCGAGCGCGGCGTCGCGGCTGCCTCGCGCGAGGGGCTGGCGCGGCTTTTTCCAGAGCTGGCGCGCGCGGTGGCGGCATGAGCGAGGCTGCGCTTCGCGCCGAGATCGTCGCGGTCGCACAGGCGATCGACCGGGCGGGTTACTGCCCGTCAAAATCCGGCAACGTTTCCGTGCGGCTTGGCAACGGGCTGTTGATCACCCCATCGGGCCTGCCCTATGCGCTGACGACGCCGAACGACCTGATCCATCTCTCTCTCGATGGCGCGGTGTTGTCCGGCAAGGGCAAGCCCTCTTCGGAATGGCCGTTCCACACCGAGATCTACAAGGCCCGGCCGGACGCGCAGGCGATCGTCCACACACACTCGCCGCGCGCTACTGCGCTGGCCTCGACCCGGCGCGGCATCCCGGCCTTTCATTACATGATCGCGCTTTGCGGCGGCGCCGACATCCGCTGCGCCGACTACGCGACCTTCGGAACGCCCGAGCTGGCTGCCAATGCCGTGCAGGGTCTGGAAGGCCGCAAGGCCGTGCTGCTGGCCAATCACGGCGTCATCGCGCTGGGCGGTTCGCTGGCCGGCGCGCATCAGATAGTGGCCGAGGTCGAAAATCTCGCCGGGCAGTATCTCGACATCCTGGCGTCGGGGCTGGAGCCGGTCATCCTCGATGCGGAGGAGATGGTGCGGGTGGCGGCGAAGTTTGCGGGGTATGGGAAGGTGGGGTAGGGGCGCTTCAGCCCGGCTTTCGCTCCACGAAGGCGCAGCCGTCGAAGCTGAAGACCTCCTCGCCATGCTGGTTCACGCCAGTGTTGCGGTGGAAGAACAGGCCCCATTGCGGGCGCGAGGCGCTGGCGCGCAGGTCCGCGACCGTCGAGTGATAGGTGATGCGGTCGCCCGCGAAGACGGGTTTGCTCCAGCGCAGGTTCTTGTAGCCCGGCGAGGGGCCGAGCCGCGGCGCGCGGTCGGGCGCGCGGGCCGCGACCTGGCGCTTGCGATGCTCGACCATCGAAGCCATCCAGACCGATGCGGTATGCCAGCCCGAGGCGGCGAGCTTGCCAAAAGAGCTCTGGCGCGCCGCGGCCTCGTCCATATGGAATGGCTGCGGATCGAAGGAGCGGGCGAAGGCGACGATCTCGTCAGCCGTGAATACGAAGCCGCCAAGTTCGTGGCTCCTGCCGATCTCCATCTCCTCGAAGAAGCGCGCCGGCTCGGTCGTGCCGGCGGGAGCCTCCAGCGGGCTGAGCTGCGCCGGCGCGACATAGCGCGGCGAGTGTCCGAGCCAGTCGCCGGGCAAGCGACCGAAGTCCGAACCCCGGCGCGCGAACATGATCCAGTTGGTCTGCTCCAGCACCGGCTGGTCGTGCTGGTTCAAAAGGTCGAAGCGGAAGCGCACCAGTCCCATTTCGGGCCGCGAGCGTGAGGCCTTGGTCTCCAGCACGGTGCGCCGCGCGGCAAGCGTGTCGCCGGGTTTGACGGGACGCAGCCATTTCACCTCGTCGATGCCCGGCGCTCCCATGCCGGCGGAATCGAGAATGAAGGTCTCGGCGATCAGGCGCATCAGCAGCGAGCAGCTATGCCAGCCAGAGGCGATCAACTCGCCGACGAAGCTCGCCTTGGCGGCTTCCGGGTCGGTGTGGAAATCCTGCGCGTCGTAGCGCTTCGCATAGGCGAGGATGTCGTCCTGGCTGACCGATAAACTGCCGGCGCTGATCGTGCTGCCGACGACGAAATCCTCGAAGAACAGCATACCGGCGGCCTCAGTTGGCAAAGCGGAAATGCAGCACGTCGCCGTCGGCCACGACATACTCCTTGCCTTCGAGGCGGAACTTGCCGGCCTCGCGCGCGCCGGCCTCGCCCTTATGGGCGATGTAGTCGGGATAGGCGATCGTCTCGGCGCGGATATAGCCCTTCTCGAAGTCAGAGTGAATGACGCCCGCCGCCGCCGGCCCCTTGGTGCCGGTCTCGATCGTCCAGGCGCGGGCCTCCTTGGGCCCGACGGTGAAGTAGGTGACGAGCTTCAGCAGCGCGTAACCGGCGCGGATGACGCGGTTGAGGCCCGGCTCCTCCAGCCCGACGGCCTCCAGATAGTCCTTCTGGTCGGCGGCGGGCAGAACGGCGATCTCGCTCTCGATCTTGGCCGAGACGACTACGGCCACCGCGTTCTCCTCGGCGGCGCGCGCCTTCACGATCTCGGAAAAGGCGTTGCCCTTGTCGGCACTGGCCTCCTCGACATTGCAGACATATAGGACCGGCTTCGAGGAGAGCAGACCGAGCATCTCGAAGGCCTTGCGCTCGTCGGCGGCGACCTCCACGAGGCGGGCTGGCCGGCCCTCGCGCAGCAGCGCGAGGCAGCGGTTCATCAGATCGGCCAACTCCTTGGCGTCCTTGTCGCCGGTCTTGGCCTTCTTCTCCAGCGGCAGCACGCGCTTCTCGAGACTTTCGAGATCGGCCAGCATCAGCTCGGTTTCGATGATCTCGATATCGTTCAGGGGCGCGACCTTGCCCTCGACATGGGTGATGTCGCCATCCTCGAAGCAGCGCACGACATGGGCGATGGCGTCGCATTCGCGGATATTGGCGAGGAACTGGTTGCCCAGCCCTTCGCCCTTGGAGGCGCCGCGCACGAGGCCGGCGATGTCGACGAAGGTCAGCCGCGTCGGGATGATCTCCTTCGAACCGGCGATGGCTGCGAGCTTCTCCAGTCGGTCGTCGGGCACCGCGACGTCGCCGACATTGGGCTCGATCGTGCAGAACGGATAGTTCGCCGCCTGGGCGGCCGCCGTCTGCGTCAGCGCGTTGAACAGGGTCGACTTGCCGACATTCGGCAGGCCGACGATACCGCATTTGAAACCCATGATGGTCTTTCGGTCAGATGGCGACGACAGCGTCCGGCGTCGTCGAAAAAGGATTCAGGATCGTCAGATCGCCAATCTTCTGCCCGGATGCAAGGTCTTCCGACAGAAAGAGGTCACACCCGAACGCCAGTGCTGCAGCGATCATCGTCGAATCGAAGAACGAGTAGCGATAGCGCGCCTGGAGGGCCAACGCATCGAGTGCAGTCCTCGACGTTATCGGGGCTTTGCACCAGGGCTCCATCGCCATCAGGAACCGGGTCAACTCATCGCGCGTGACAGCCGGAAACTTCCGGATGACGTTGTGGGCGAACTCGTTCATCACCTGCGGGCTGATAACGAGAAGATCACGCTCGCCGAGCGTGGCGATCCAGCTTTGAGCCAGCATCTGCTTCCGAGGCTCCCGCGAGTCCTTCAGATACAGTATCACGTTCGTGTCCACGAAGCAGGCGATCGGCATAGAGTTCCTCGCGTCCCTGCCATTCAGCCGCAATCCCGGGCAGATCTGGTCCTGCCAGAAAAGCGTCCAGAGCCTCGCGCTGCGTCATCGTCCGGCCGAGCTTCTGCTCGACGAGTTCCGCTGTGAATTTCGACATGCTTTTGCCCTCGCGAGCGGCGGCGACCCGCAAGCGAGACAGCGTCGTTTCAGGCAGAGTAATCGTCACATTTTTCACGAAGCGTCCCTCGCTTTGCAGGGATAAACATCGTGTTTCCGTGTTTCCATGTCAATCATCCGGCATCTGACCCAGCCGTTTCACCGCGCCATGGCCGCGCGCTTCCATGAACAGGTGGACCTTGTTCTGGAAGCCGGCATCGTCATGGGCGGCCAGCAGCGACGCGTTGTTCGCGCAGGCGGTGCAGAGGTCCTCGACCCACTCCTGCTCGGCCTTGCCGAAATCGTTCAGCACGTAGGCGTGGACGAGTTCCTTCAGGCCGGGATGGCCGATGCCCATGCGGACGCGGCGATAGTCGTTGCCGATCGCAGCCGTCGTCGCGCGCAGGCCGTTATGGCCGGCATTGCCGCCACCGAGCTTGACCCTGAGCTTGGCCGGCGCGAGGTCGAGTTCGTCATGGAAGACGATCACGTCGGCGGGTTCGACCTTGAAGAAGCGCGCCGCCTCGCCGATCGCGCGGCCGGACTCGTTCATATAAGTCTGCGGCTTCAGCAGGATGACCTTCTCCGTCCCGATCGTCGCCTCGCAGGAATCCGACTGGAAACGCTGTCGCCAGGGCGAGGCCCGGTGCGCGCGCGCGATCGCATCGAGCGCCATGAAGCCGATGTTGTGGCGGTTGCGGGCATAGCGCGAGCCCGGATTGCCGAGGCCGGCGAAAATCAGCATGGCGTGCTCCAGATAGCAAAACGGCCGGGAAACCCGGCCGTTTCGTCTCGAGTGTAAACCGGACGACCGATCAGGCCTTCGGCTTGGCCTCGGGGGCCGGCACGGCTTCGGCGGCCGGGGCCTCCTCGACCTCTTCGGCCATCGGCGGCACGATCGTCACGATGGTCGCGTCGGAACCGACCGTCAGCTTGGCGCCCTGGGGCAGCTTGATGACGCTGGCCTCAAGCGAATCGCCGATCTCGAGCCCGGCGACCGAGACCTCGAAGGCCTCCGGGATATTCTCCGGCTCGACCGTGATCTCGAGCGAATGCTCGACGAGCTGGACCGAGCCGCCATTCTTCACGCCGGGGCTGGCGTCCTGGCCCACGACATGGATCGGGATCTCGACCGTGACGGTCTGACCTTTGGCCACGCGCAGGAAATCGACATGGATCGGGAAATCCTTGACCGGGTCGAGCTGGTAGTCGCGCGGGATGACGCGCTGCGTCTTGCCGGCGACATTGATCTCGAACAGCGTGGTCAGGAAATGGCCGCCATAGATCAACAGGCGGGTCTTGTTGGCGTCGAGCGCGATCGCTTCGGGAGCGGCGCCCCCGCCATAGATCACGGCGGGTGTCAGGCCTTGACGACGAACTGCACGGGCGGCCCCCTTGCCGACCTGCGCGCGCGCCGAAGCCTCGATTTGCTTCACGGCGGTCATGGTGTGGTCCCTACTTCAAAAGACAAGGCCGCCACGCGGCGGCCGTTTGCGTTCAGCGCCCGTGCCTCCAAGGGTGTCAGTCGGGCGCTCGCAGGCTCATAGGGGAAAAGGCGCTGCGGGGCAAGGCTTGCCCGTTACGCCGCGGCCAGCCCCAGCCGTTCATCCCTGCGACGCAGCCAGTGCATCAGCGGCAGCGCCAGCCCCACCATCCACGCCTTGCCGATGATCTGGCCGGAGAGATAGTCGAGGCTGCCGAAAGCGAGCCATAGAAAGACGATCGAGTCGACGACGAGGCCGACAACGCTAGACGCCATCACCGCCGCGACGAAACGGCGCTTCTGCAGCGGTGTGTAGATCGCGAAATCGGCCAGTTCCGAGAGCAGGAAGGCGGCCACCGATGCGACCACGATCGCGGGCGGCGCAAGGAAGCCGGAGATCGCGGCGCCTGCCAGGATCGCCAGCAGCGCGACCTTCGGCCCGAGCCGGCGCTGAACGATGTCGCGCAGCACGAGCGCGAGCCCGATCATCAGCACGCCGCTTGGGGCCTTGATCCCGGGCCAGACCGGCACCAGGCAGGGGCCATTGGGCACGCAAACCGTGCCGGCGTTGCCGATCAGCCAGTTGGCGGCGGGAATGGTCAGGGCGAAGAGCGCGAGCGCAATCAGGCCTTCGCTGCGGCGCTGCTGGTCGATTGTCATAGGTCTGGTCCGGTGTCGTCTGGTGCGGCGAGAAAAGCGGCATGGCCCTTCGCACGCAGGTCGCAGGCCGGGCAATGGCCGCAGCCATAGCCCCAGCCATGTCGTGTCGTCCTGTCGCCGAGGTAGCAGCTATGGCTGTCCTCGATGACGAGATCGAGCAGCGGCTCTCCGCCCAGCGCTCTCGCCAGCGCGAAGGTTTGCGCCTTGTCGCGCCACATCAGCGGCGTGTGCAGCACGAGACGACGGTCGAGCCCGAGACCCAAGCTCACCTGCATCGCCTTGATGGTGTCGTCGCGGCAGTCGGGATAGCCGGAATAGTCGGTCTCGCAGACGCCCAGCACGATGTGCCTGCAATCGCGGCGATAGGCGACGGCCGCCGCAAAACTCAGGAAGATCAGATTGCGGCCGGGCACGAAGGTCGTCGGCAGGCCGGACTCGGCGAATGCGATCTCGCTATCGCGGGTCAGCGCCGTCTCCGAGATCGCGCCGAGCGCCGTCAGGTCGACCAGATGGTCGGGGCCGAGGCGGGCGGCATAGGCTGGCGAGAGGGCAGGGAGCCTGTCCCGGATCGTCAGCCGGCAGTCGAGCTCGACGCGGTGACGCTGGCCATAGTCGAAGCCGATGGTCTCGACCGCTGCGAAGCGCTCCAGCGCCCAGGCGAGCGCGACGGTCGAATCCTGGCCGCCGGAGAACAGGACGAGGGCGCGGCTGTCGCTCACGCGGAGATCAGTCGAACAGGCTGGAGACGCTGGATTCGGCCGCCGTGCGCTCGATCGCCTCCCCCATCAGATGCGCGATCGAGATGACGCGGATGTTGCGCGCCACCTTCACGGCCTCTGTCGGCATGATCGAATCGGTGATCACCAGCTCCTTGAGTTTGGAGTTGGCGATGCGCGCCACGGCACCGCCCGAGAGCACGCCATGGGTGATGTAGGCGTAGACCTCCTTGGCGCCCTGATCGAGCAGCGCTTCGGCCGCGTTGACCAGCGTGCCGCCGGAATCGACGATGTCGTCGAGCAGTATGCAGGAGCGGCCCTCGACCGAGCCGATGATGTTCATAACCTCGGATTCGCCGGGCCGGTCGCGGCGCTTGTCGACGATGGCGAGCTGGGCATCGATGCGCTTGGCGAGCGCCCGCGCGCGGACCACGCCGCCGACGTCGGGCGAGACGACCATGGCGTTCTTCCAGTCCAGCCGTTCCTTGATGTCGCGCGCCATCAGCGGCGCGCCGAACAGGTTGTCGGTGGGGATATCGAAGAAGCCCTGGATCTGGCCGGCATGCAGGTCGAGCGTCAGCACGCGGTCGATGCCGGCATGGGTGATCATGTTGGCGACGAGCTTGGCCGAGATCGGCGTGCGGCCCGAGGCGCGCCGATCCTGACGCGCATAGCCGAAGTAAGGGATCACCGCCGTGATGCGCTTGGCCGAGGAGCGGCGCGCCGCATCCGTGATGATCAGCAACTCCATCAGATGGTCGTTGGTCGGGAACGAGGTCGACTGGATGATGAAGACATCCTGTCCGCGCACATTCTCCTGCAGCTCGACGAAGACCTCCATATCGGCGAAGCGCCGGACGGAGGCCTTGGCGAGCGGAATGTCGAGATGGGCGCAGATCGCTTCGGCGAGCGGCCGGTTCGAATTGCCGGCGACGACTTTGATCGAAGAGGGCATGCCGGGGCGCACCGTTGGGGTCTGGCGGGGCAGGAACCGGGCGAGCCGGCTCAATTCGAACGGCTCTTAACAGTGCGATGACGGCGAGTCGACCGCTGCACTGCAACAGCAGGCGTCAAATTCCAGCTATCCTCCATGCTCTTCCGCGACCCAGGCAGCATCGACGCGCATGGCGGTCAGCGCGCGGCGGCCGTCTTCGCTCCGGCGGGCTTGGCCTTGTCGCCGGGTTTCAGCGTCTCGACCGCCGGCGTCGTGACCAGGAAGCCGGCGATCGCGTCCATCGATTCCGACGCCGCTTTGGCGACAATGGTCTGATCGATGCCGGTCCATGGGTCGGAGCCGCTGGCGCGCCGGCCCAGGCTCTCGCCCTGGACGCGCTGGGCGCGCTTCTTGGTCTCGTCGTAGACGTCCCAGACGAAGGCGAGCGCGGTCTGGCCGTCCTGCGTCGGCTGCGCCGTCAGGTAGCCGCGCACCCGGAAGCGGGCCGGCCTGTCGCCGGGCACGATCTCCATCCGGCGCTCGGCCGCCGCCTCGCCAAGCAGGCCGGCAAAATTCGTGGTCACGGCGTCGGGCGCGCCGGTGATGCTCTGCACCGAGACCGGCACGCCCGGCGCGTCGATGCGCGGGCGCTGGGCTGTGGTGGTTTCCTGGCAGCCTGCTAGCGCAAGCGCGGCCGCCGGCCCCAGGACGAGGCCGTTCAAAAACTTCGTCATGACGCGTCCCGCCTGTTTTTTGGTACGGGTTTACAGTCCCTGCGACGGCCCTTTTAGGCTCAACGGACGGCAAGGTCCAGATCGGGCAGGTTCACGGGCTCGGCAGCGCCTTGTCCCACCAGATAGGTGCGCCCGAGGCACATCGCCGTCTCCGTGCCTGAGTCCATCAGGATCATGTGGGCGAACATCACCATGCCGGCCTCCAGCGGCCAGTCATTGGCCTCGTAGAACATTGGCCAATCCATCCAGGAGGGCGTGAACTTGGCCCCGAGCGAATAGCCGCAGGCGTTGAGGCGGTGGCTCGACAGGCCGTGTTCGTTGAAGATGTGGGCATGGGCGGCGAAGACGTCGCCGGCCGTGCGGCCGGGCCGCAGCTCGGCCTCGCAGGCCAGCAGCGCCGCCTTTGCCGCCGCATGATAGCGCAGATGCAGCGGCCGTGGCTCGCCGACCACGACGGTGCGCATGATCGCGGCGTGATAATGCCGCTCCACGCCGGCGAATTCGAGCGTGATCTGATCCTGTGGATCGAGCCTGCGGCGGCCGGACTTGTAGCGGCACAGCAGGGCGTCTCGGCCAGAGCCGATGATGAACTCGTTGGCCGGATAGTCGCCACCGGCCGAGAAGATAGCGTTGTGCTGGGCGGCCAGGATCTCGCTTTCGTCGGCCCCGGCGCGGATGGCGTCCAGCGCCGCGCTGTCGGCTGCGTCGGAGAGCGCGGCGGCGCGGCGGACGAACACGATCTCTTCGGCCGATTTCACTGCGCGCAGCCTCGTCACGATGGTCGAGGCGTCGACGAGGTCGGCGACCCCGGCGAAGGCGGCCTCCAGCCTGCGGCCGTTGCTGGCGACGAGGCCGTAGGATTCGAATTCGACGCCGATGCGCGTCCCGGCAAGGCCTAGCTCCTGCGCCATGGCGAGAAGATCGCGCGCCGGGTTGGCGTCGCGTCCGTCTTTCCAGATACGGATATCGCTCAGGTTCGATGTGTGTTGCGCCTGCCGGACATCCGCCGAGCGGGTCAAGAGCGCCATCGTCCCGTCCGCCTTCACGACGAGGCACTGGAAGAAGCAGAAGCCGAACGTGTCGTAGCCGGTCAGCCAGAACATCGATTCCTGCTGGAACAGGAAGAGCGCGTCGAGTTTTTCCTGGCCCATCGCCGAGAGCAGGGCATCGCGGCGGCGGGCGAATTCGGCGGCTGTGAAGTGCAGGGCCATGCGATCGGGCTCCGGAGTGGTTCAGCTTTTCATGAGCGGCCGTGTGGTGCGCGTCAAACGAGATCGCGCACCGCGATTGCAGCCCGGCGCGTCCTCGCCCATATGTCGGTCAGCGCCGGCCCGCCAGCCCGGCAAGGAGCATCCCCATGGTCGCGACCTCGAACCGTTTCCTCGACGACATCGCCCGTCTCGCCACCGACGCCGCCGGTGCGGCGCAAGGCGTGCGCCGCGAGGTCGAGACTGTGGTGAAGACGCAGATCGAGCGGCTGCTGCGCGACATGGACGTCGTCACCCGCGAAGAGTTCGAGGCGGTCCGCGAGATGGCGCTGCTCGCCCGCGAGGAGAACGACAAGCTGAGCGCAAGGCTCGCCGCGCTGGAGGCCGGGCAGGCCAAGGCCAAATCCTGAGGGTCGCGCGTCCACAGGCAAGTGCTGTGGACAGGCGTCGGCGGGGATTGAGCCCCGACCCCGAATCCGGGGACCGTGCGGCTGTGTTGGGAGCGTCACAGCGCCTGCGCTATCGTCGGTGAGAGAGTTGATTCGGTTGCCGGATTTGGCCTTTGGCGATCCGGCGGCCGAGGGTGAGGCGCGGTTTGTCGCGCAACGCTCAGTCGGGTTGCGTCCCTGCCGCTTTCCAGTCGCCGTGTTCCCGTTCTCGAACGCGCCGGCCCGGCTCACGCCGGTCCCGGCAGTTGGACCTTAAGGGCATGATGGACCTTGATCTGGACGCCGAAACCGATCGGCCTTCCAACCCGCTCGACCTGATCGAACGCCTTGCCGCTCTCAACAACTGGAGTTTCGACCGCGACAGCGACGACGAACTCTCCGTCGCCGTCTCCGGCGGCTGGTGCGACTACCATGTCGCGATCACCTGGTTGGCCGAGGTCGAGGCGATCCATATCGCCTGCGCCTTCGACCTGAAGGTGCCCGACCGCCGGCGTGGCGAGGTGCTGCAACTCGTCAGCATGGTCAACGAGCAGCTCTGGCTCGGCCATTTCGATCTGTGGAGCTCGGAGAACGTGGTGATGTACCGCCATGCGCTGCTGCTCTCGGGCGGGGCCGAGCCGACCGACGAACAGGCGGCGGCTCTGATCAAGGCCGCGATCGACGCCTGCGAGCGCTATTTCCAGGCGTTTCAGTTCGTGGTCTGGGCCGGCAAGACGGCGAAGGAGGGGCTGGAAGGCGCGATGCTGGAGACCGTCGGCGAGGCGTGAGTGGCGAGGGAGCGAGTCGGTGCTTGCCCCTATAGGAGCCGCGCCTTAGGACGGTCTCACAGTCACCAACCGCCAAGAGCCCGCCCATGTCCGCTCCCCTGCCGAAAACGCTCGTCCTCATCGGCGCGGGCAAGATGGGGGGCGCGATGCTGGAGGGCTGGCTCAGGATCGGGCTCGATCCCGCCGGGATCAGCCTGATCGACCCGAAACCCTCCGACGACATGGTCGCGCTCGCTCGCGAGAAGGGGATGTCGCTGAACCCTGCCGCCGATGCGATCGCGCCAGCCGATGTGCTGGTGCTGGCGACAAAGCCGCAGATGCTCGACACTGCCGCTCCGGCCGTGCAGGCCTTCATCCATCCGCAGACGCTGCTGATCTCGGTGCTGGCCGGCAAGACGCTGGGCGATCTCGCGGCGCGGCTGCCCAACGCGACCGCGGTGGTGCGGGCCATGCCGAACCTGCCGGCCTCGGTGCAGCGCGGCGTAACAGCGGCCGCGCCCGGGCCCGGCGTCAGCGCGGCGCAGCGCGCCATGACGGACGCGCTGCTCGGGAGCGTCGGCAAGGTCGAATGGCTCGACGACGAAAACCTGATCGACGCTGTCACCGCCGTTTCCGGTTCGGGGCCGGCCTATGTCTTCCATCTGGTCGAGGCCCTCGCGGCGGCGGGCGCGGCGGCCGGCCTGCCGGCCGCTGTCGCCGAGAGGCTGGCGCGCGCCACCGTCGAGGGCGCGGGCGAAATGCTGTTCCAGTCGCCGCTGTCGCCTGCGACCCTGCGCCAGAACGTGACCTCGCCGGCCGGCACCACGGCGGCTGCGCTCGAGGTGCTGATGGCCGAGGACGGCCTCAAGCCCCTGATGCTGAAGGCCGTGGCTGCCGCCAAACGTCGCGCCGGAGAGCTTTCGGGCTGAACGGCCTTTCATAGGCCGCGATCGCGGCCTAGCTTCCTCTCATCGCGTCGCGAGAGGAGATCTCACATGGCCCGCAAACCCGCTTCCGCCAGTCCCGCCGAGCCCGTGGCGAAAGCCGCGCCTGCCGACCCGCGCAAGGGCGCGGTCGAGGCGCTGATGCGGCTTGCGGCCTCGCGACCCTGGGACCAGATCGAACTCGGCGACATCGCCACCGAAGCCGGGATTTCGCTGGCTGCCCTGCGCGGGCTGTTCCCCTCCAAGCTCGCCATGCTCGGCGGGTTGACCCGCATCGTCGACGATGCGGTGATGGCCGGAGCCTCCGACGATCTCGCCGCCGAACCGGCGCGCGAGCGGATGTTCGACCTCGTGATGCGCCGGCTCGATGCGCTGGCCCCTTACAAGGAGGGCCTGCGCCGCATCATGCCGGTGGTTAAGCGCGATCCGCTCACGCTGGCTGCGCTCAATCGCAGCGCCGTCAATTCCTGGCGCTACATGCTGGCCTCGGCCGGCATCGCGACCGAGGATGCGCTGGGCTCCGTCCGGGTTCAGGGCGCGGTCCTGCTGATGGCGCGCGTCACCGAAACCTGGCTCGACGATAACGAGCCTGAGATGTCGAAGACGATGGCGCGGCTCGACCGGGAGTTGAAGACCGCAGGCCGCATCATGGCCCGCGTCGAGGATGTGCACCGGCTGACCGCGCCGCTGCGCGGGCTGGCGCGGGCGCTCTGCAGCGGCCGAAGGCCCCATATCCGCCGCCGCGAGCGGGCCGACGACCGCTATCGCGGCGAGGACCGCGACGACTACGCTCCCGCGATCTGAACGAAAAGGCGGCAGACCAGGCCATAAAGGTTAATCCATCCGGCCTAGCGTTAAACGAACATTAGCCATTTTCGACGGATTGTGCGGAATCACACGCCGTCGGGGGCCGTTTATGTCCGTTTTTCAGAAGCTCAAGGTTTTGTCGATCGGCCGCTCGTTCGGTCTGGTGGCGGCATTGGCCGTGGTCATTGCCGTCGGCGGCGTCGGCTATACGCTGATCGAAGCCCGTAGCCAGATGATCGCGCTCAAGCGCGCCGAGATCAGAAACGCGGTCGAGGCAGCGACCTCGACGGTGAACGGTTATGTCGCCCGCGCCGAGAAGGGCGAGCTGAAGGAGGCCGAGGCGAAGAAGCTGGCGATCGACGCCATCGCCAACGCCCGCTTCGACAACGGCAATTACTATTTCGTCATCGACTACAACGGCATCAGCGTCTCGCACGCCAACAAGAAGATCGAGACCACGGACATGAAGCCGCTCAAGGATTCGAGCGGCAAGTTCTTCGTCCAGGACATGGTCGCGATGGCCAAGAGCAAGGGCGCCGGCTTCATCGACTATGGCTGGACCAAGCCCGGCGACAAGGACCCTTCGCTGAAGATTTCCTATGTCACCGCCATTCCGCAATGGCAGTGGACGCTGGGCTCGGGCCTGCATGTGCATGACGTCGACGCCGCCTTCATGGGCATGATCGGCGACGTCGCCAAAGTTCTGGTTCCGCTCGGCCTGCTGATGCTCGGTCTCGTGATATGGCTCAGCCGCCGCGCCTCGGCCATGCTGGCCTCGCTGTCGGGCACGATGAGCGGGCTGGCCGCCGGCGACCTCAAGGCGCAGATCGCGCATCAGGACCGGCCCGACGAGATCGGCGCGATGGCGCGCTCGCTCGTCGTCTTCCGCGACGCCGCACTGGCGAAGGGCGAGATGGAGGCCGACAAGGCCCGCGTCGAGGCGCAGGCCCAGTCGAGCCGCGATGCGGCAGAGTCCGAGCGCCGCCGCAACGAGGCCGACCGCGCGGATCTGGCACGGATGCAGGAGGGCGTGGTGATGTCGCTCGGCATGGGGCTCGAGCGCCTGGCCGAGGGCGACTTGACCTATCGCATCAATGAGGCCTTCAGCGAGGACTACGCCAAGCTGAAGGACGACTTCAACGCAGCCATCGGCAAGCTGCAGGAGACGATGCGGCAGATCGCGACCAACACCGAGAGCATGAAGTCGGGCTCGATCGAGATCAGCCAGGCCGCCGACGACCTCGCCAGCCGCACCGAGCAGCAGGCCTCCTCGGTCGAGGAGACCGCGACCGCGCTCGACGAGCTGACCGCGACCGTGCGCCAGACCGCCGAGAGCGCCCGCCTCGCCAGCCAGGCGACGAGCCAGGTGAAGGGCGAGGCCGAGCAGTCGACCACCATCGTGCGCGACGCCGTGCTCGCCATGGGCGGCATCGAGAAATCGGCCGACGAGATTTCGCAGATCGTCGGCGTCATCGACGAGATCGCCTTCCAGACCAATCTGCTGGCGCTGAACGCCAGCGTCGAGGCGGCCCGCGCCGGCGACGCCGGCAAGGGTTTCGCGGTGGTCGCCTCCGAGGTGCGGGCGCTGGCGCAGCGCTCGGCCGAGGCCGCCAAGGAGATCAAGGGCCTGATCGCGGCCTCGAACGTCGAGGTCGAGAAGGGCGTCACCCTCGTCGGCCAGACCGGCAGCGCGCTGCAGCGCATGGCCGAGCAGATCACCCGCGCGACCTCGCTCGTCGCCGAGATCGCCGGCGCGGCGCAGGAGCAGGCGGCCGGCCTCCAGGAGGTCAACACCGCCGTCAACGAGATGGATCAGGCGACGCAGCAGAACGCCGCCATGGCCGAGCAGTCGACCGCCGCCGCCCATTCGCTCTCGCAGGAGGCCGACAGGCTAGGCGCGCTCGTGGCGCGTTTCAGCCTCGGCGACGGCGGCACGGCCGGGCTCAAGGCAGTGGCGCAGACGATGCGCGCCGCAGTCGCGCCGCGTCCGGCCAAGGCGGCTTCGGCTACTCCCGCTCCGACCTATGCAGGCGGCGCGGCGACGGCCCGCAAGCTCGACCACGACAAGGGCTGGTCGGAGTTTTGAGCGCCACCATGAGTGCTTCTACCGAGCCCGCCACCCCGATCGGCTTCGACGATTTCCTCAAAGTCGACATCCGTGTCGGCACCATCGTCGAGGCCGCGCCATACCCGGAGGCGCGCAAGCCGGCGATCAAGCTCGTGATCGATTTCGGCGGGACGATCGGCCGGAAGAAATCCTCCGCCCAGATCACGAAGCACTACCGGCCGGAGGACCTGCCCGGCCGGCAGGTGCTGGCGGTTGTCAACTTCCCGCCGCGCCAGATTGGCAAGTTCATGTCCGAGGTGCTGACGCTCGGCGTGCCGGATGAGGACGGCGAGGTCGTGCTGATCGGTCCGGGGTTGGCGGTGCCGGATGGCGGGCGGATGTATTGACCGCGTCGTCGGTGCGTTCAAGCCGCCGAGCGCGCCAGCGGCGCGACATCGATCTCCGCTTCCCGCGCCCGCACGCGGGCAAGATCGAAAGCCATCTGCATCCTGAGCCAGAGATCGGCGCGGCTGCCCACGCCCTTTTCCAGCCGCAGAGCCATTTCGGGGCTGACCGCGCTTTGTCCCTTGATCACTTTGTGAAGCTGCTGCCTCGTGACGCCGAGACCCGTGGCCGCCTGAGCCACGCTCAGGCCGCGATCGAGCAGTTCCTCCTGAAGTAGCAGGCCCGGGTGGGGCGGTTTCAGCATCGCCATGTCACAGCCCTTGTCAGTGATAATCGACCAGATCGACATCGAAGACGTTCGCGTCCTCGAAACGGAAGATGATGCGCCAGTTGGCGCGAACCGTTACCGACCAGAATCCTCTCAGATCGCCGGTCAGCGGATGCAGCCGAAAGCTCGGCGCATCGATCTCCTCGATCGTCTTCGCCACGTCGAGCACACCCAGGATGAGCGCGATCTTGGCGGCGTACTGCGCGTTCAAGCCGCGCGGATCGTCGCTTTCGTAGAGGCGCTTGAGACCCTTGTGTCGAAAGCCGACGATCATGGCCGATCGGTAGTCTGTTAATTGACAGTTGTCAACCCGACCCCGCTTGTGGGTTGACCTACACCGGCAACCGCACCGTCGCCCGCAACCCCCCCAGCGGCGAATCCCCCAGCATGATATCCCCGCCATGGGCGCGCGCCACGTCGCGGGCGATGGCCAGCCCCAGTCCCGTGCCGCCCGAATCGACATTGCGGGCCTCGTCGAGCCGCACGAACGGCCGAAAGACCTCCTCGCGCTGCTCGGGCGGGATGCCGGGGCCGTCATCGTCGACCATGACGATCAGATAGCGCGCATCGTGGGTGGCGCGGATGGCGATACGGTCGCCGAAGCGGGCGGCGTTGGAGACGAGGTTGGTCAGGAGGCGGCGGAAGGCGTCGGGCCTGATCACCACCAGCGGGTCTCCAATGACGGTGAGTTCGGTCTGGTGGCCCTGGCGCTCGGCGTCGGCCTTGAGTTCCTCCAGCGAGGAGCGGATATCGGTCTCGACCGGCGCCTCGCCGGCGTCGCCGCGCGCGAAGGCGAGATAGTCCTCCAGCATGCGGCTCATCTCGTCGACGTCCTTTTCGAGCGCGTCGATTTCCGAGGAGCGCTCCAGCAGCGCCAGCGACAGCTTGAAGCGGGTCAGGATGGTGCGCAAATCGTGGCTGACGCCGTTTAGCATCGTCGTGCGCTCGCCGATCGAGCGCTCGACGCGGCGCTTCATCTCGATGAAGGCGTTGCCGGCGCGGCGGACCTCGCGCGCACCGCGCGGGCGGAAATCGGCGTCGCGGCCCTTGCCGAAAGCCTCGGCCGCATCGGCCAGCCGCAGGATCGGCCTGATCTGGTTGCGCAGGAACAGCACCGCGATGGTCAAGAGGATCAGAGAGGTGCCGATCATCCAGAGCAGAAAGATGTGGCTGTTGGAGGCGTAGGCCGAGTTGCGCCGCGTCAGCACGCGCATCACGTCCTTGCCCAGCTTGATGCGAATCTCGATCAAGCTCGAGCGGCCGACCGTGTCGAGCCAGAAGGGCCGCGCCACCTGCTGCGCGAGCTCGGCCGACAGGGCCGAATCGAGCAGGGAGAAGAAGGGGCGGGGGCCGGGCGCGGGCAGGTCTGAATCAGGCAGGATATCGACATCCATGCCGAACCGCGCCTCGGCGATCTGTCCGAGCACGCTGGCCTCGGCATCCTGCGGATAGCGCTCGTAAACGTCGATGATCATGGCGATGTCGGCCGAGACGGCCGAGGACAGGCGCTGCGTCACGAGTTGCCAGTGCCGCTCCATGAAGACATAGGCGATGACCGATTGCAGCAGCACGACCGGCGCGATGACGATGACGAGGGCCCGCGGATAGAGCCCCTTCGGCATCCAGCGCCCGGTCAGGCGCAGCGGCCGGTCGGCGAGCTTCAGCGCGGGCTTCAGCGTCCTGCCGAGCCTGTGGCCGACGCGGGCGAGCGCCGCGCCCAGCCGGCCGAATAGGGCGCCCGCGCCTTGCGCCCGTCTCGCGCGCCGCACGTGCTCCGCCATTCGCGTCAGGCCCTGTCCGTGACGAGGCGGTAGCCGACGCCGCGCACGGTCTGCAGATAGAGCGGGTCGGCCGGGTCGCGCTCGATCTTGCGGCGCAGGCGATTCATCTGGACATCGACCGTGCGGTCGTTGGCGCCCGCTCCCTGCGCCGCGAGCTGCTCGCGCGGCATCACCTCGCTGGGCCGCTCGGCGAGCGCGGTCAGGATTTCGCGCTCGCGTTCGGTCAGGCGGATCATCTCCTCGCCCTTGCGCAATTCGCCCCTCGCCAGCCCGTAGATGAACGGGCCGAAGCGGACGAACTCCGGCCGCGCAACCGACAGGCCGGGATCGGCGACGAGCGTGCGCTTCAGGATGTTGCCGAGCCTGAGCAGCAACTCACGCGGCTCGAACGGCTTGGAGAGATAATCATCGACGCCGAGTTCCAAGCCGCTGATGCGGTCCTTCGAATCGGCGCGTGCGGTCAGCATCAGGATCGGCAATTCGGAGTCGCCGCGCAGGCGGCGGGCGAAATCGAAGCCGTTCTCGCCCGGCATCATGATGTCCAGCACCATCGCGTCGAACACGAGCTGCGACAGGCGGTTGTCGGCCTCGGCGGCATTAGCGGCGGTGGTGACGCGGTAGCCATGGTCGCCGAGGAAGCGCGCCAGCAGGTCACGCAGCCGACGGTCATCATCGACGACGAGGATGTGGGGCGCTTCGTCGGGAAGCGGTTTTCGGACTGCCTGCGGAGCCATGTCGCGCCGGTCTCCTCGCTATGGCGCGGGCTGCGCCGTTCTCCGGGATCAGGACCTTGATAGCACAGCCGTCGGAAAGCCGGGACGCGCGATCGCTCACGCGCGCGGCGCGAGGAAGCCCAGCACCTTGCGGCGCTCGGCCGGGTCGATCAGCCCTGCGAGATAGGCCGCGACGGTCTCGACGCCGCCGGGCTCCAGGCCGGCCAGAGCGGCATTGATGCGTTTTGCCTGCAGCTGCGCCAGCCGGGTCGCCAGATCCTGGCCCGCCGGCGTGGCGTGGAGCTTGCGCTGGCGCTTGTCCTGCGTGCCGGTGCGCTGCTCGACGAAGCCGGTCTCGACCAACTCCTTCAGCACACGGTTGAGGCTCTGCTTGGTGATGCCGAGGATGTCGAGCAACTCGGCGATGGTCAGGCCCGGGCGGCGCTGGACGAAATGCAGCACGCGGTGGTGGGCGCGGCCGAAGCCGTAATCGGCGAGGATGCGGTCGGGGTCGCCGACGAAGTCGCGATAGGCGAAGAACAGGAGTTCGATCAGGTCATAGGGCACCTCGGCCGCGCCGGCGGCGGCCTTCGGTGTCCCTGTCGATGAGGTTTGCGTCTCCGGCACGAATGGCGGTCCAGATTTTATGTCAGTGATGTTGACATATCTCAGACGCAAGATTACCGGTCAAGCACGGATGACGATCGATTATGTCGCGATCGGCCGTCGCCGCGTCATATTCGGTCAAGGCTTGCACGTCGCGGAGCGCTGTGGCGGAGTTGCGGGCAAGAAGGCGTCCAGGAGGAATACCCCATGTCAGTCATTCCCTTCGACCAGCGCGACGGCGTGATCTGGTTCGACGGCAAGCTCGTGCCGTGGAAGGACGCCAAGGTGCATGTGCTGACCCATGGGCTGCATTACGGCTCCTGCGTGTTCGAGGGCGAACGCGCCTATGGCGGCGTGATCTACAAGGGCACCGAGCACTCCAAGCGCTTCCACAAATCGGCCGAGATCATGGATTTCACGATCCCCTGGTCGGTCGCCGAGCTAGACGCCGCCAAGGAGCTCTGCCTGAAGGAGAACGGACTGCGGGACGCCTATATCCGCCCGGTCGCCTGGCGCGGCTCGGAGATGATGGCGGTCTCGGGCATGAACAACACGATCCACACCGCCATCGCGGTCTGGGAGTGGCCCAGCATGTTCGACATGGCGCAGAAGCTGAAGGGCGTGCGGCTCGACGTGGCGGAGTATCGCCGGCCCGACCCAGCCTGCGCACCCGTCCATGCCAAGGCGGCGGGGCTTTACATGATCTGCTCGCTCTCCAAGCACAAGGCGGAGCGCGCCGGCTATGCCGACGCGATGATGCTCGACTGGGAAGGCAACGTCGCCGAATGCACCGGCGCCAACATCTTCTTCATCAAGGACGGCGTGATCCACACCCCGCTGGCGGACCGCTTCCTGAACGGGCTGACGCGGCAGGCGGTGATCGACCTCTGCAAGCAGCGCGGCTTCGAGGTGGTCGAGCGGCGCATCCGGCCCGAGGAGCTCGAGACCTTCAACGAGTGCTTCATCACCGGCTCGGCGGCCGAGGTGACGCTGGTCTCCGAGATCGGGCCTTACTCCTTCATCACCGGCAACATGGGCAAGGTGATCATGGAGGATTACTCCGATGCCGTGCGGCCGGGGAAGAAGGCGGCGTAAAGCGTCCCAATTCCTCTTCCGTCATGCTCGGCCTTGTGCCGAGCATCCATGTCTTGGGCGTAGCGCGCGACGGCGGAAGGCGTGGATGGTCGGGACAAGCCCGACCATGACGTCGAGTGCACTGCGCGCCCCTACTTCGCCACCTTGACCTCGCTGCGAAACAGCGTGATCCAGTCGTCGGCGGTGATGCCCTTGCATTCGCCCATCTCGCTGAACGCGGTCATCGCGAAGCCCGAACCCGTCCAGGCGTAGTTGCCGCTCGCGCCGCAATCGCCGTTGCCGCGGCCCTTGTTGTAGAACGAAACCTGGCCGCTGGCGGGATGGTAGTCGGCGTTGACCAGCATATTGTCCGGCTTGCCGTCGAACTGCGGAAACAGCGCCTTGCGGGCCCTCGCCACATCCGTTCCCTGCACGATCCAGAACCCGGTCGAGACATTGTAGGCCCCGCGCGAGCAGAACAGCCCGACCAGCCGCGCTCCGCTGGCAAGCGGCCAGACGGCATCGGTATCCACGTCCGCGGGCGCATCCTCGCAGAGATCGGGGTCGAGACGCTTCAACTGCTTGCGCAGCGCTGTCGTCAGCGCCTTGGCCGCCTTGTCGGGGATGGCCGGAGCGGCTGTGCCTTTCGCGACGATCACGGGAAGGGCGGGGGCGGCCGGGCTGGTCTCTCGCGGTCCCTTGCGGATCAGGGCCGAAGTCGTGCCCAGCCGGCCCTGTTGCTCGTCGATCCAGAGCAGCGCGGCGACGGAGCCGGAGAGCGGCATGTCGAGGCTCTTGCCGGCGATCGTCACCGTCAGCTTCGTCGCCCTGCGCGTGGCCGCGATCAGCGCCTCGGAATCGGCCGCAGAGAGTGCGATCGTGGCGTTCTCGTCGTCGGCCATCGTCGCCGGCAGCTTGCGACCTGGAGCGGGGAAGGGCGCGCCGTCCAGATCCAGCTCGGCGGCGAAGGGGGCCGCCAGCTTCTCGGCGCGGACCCTGATGACGAGTTTTGGCACGACATTGGGCCCTGCCGCGCGTTCGAACCGAATGAAGGCGATATGCTCGTCGATCTCGGCCGGCAGCGACATCGCCGTGCAGCTCTTCAGATTGTCGCAGCCGGCGATCCAGTCGCGAAAGGTCTTGCTGCTGGGGCCGGCGGCGGCCGCCGGGCCGGGCAGCGACAATGCCATGGCCATCGCCGCAGCCAGCCGACAAACCGCCCGTTTCATCACGCTACCCCCAGCGTTGCGCCGCCGCATCGTCGGCATCCTTCGCCTCGACCCAGTCGCCGGTCGTGCCGTCGCGAAGATGCTCACGCTTCCAGAATGGCGCGCGGGTCTTGAGATAGTCCATCAGGAACTCGGCCGCCTCGAAAGCGGCGCGGCGATGTGCGGACGCTGCGACGACGAGGACGATCTGCTCGCCGGGCTTCACCAGGCCGTGGCGGTGGATGGCGACGAGGCCGTGCAGCGGCCAGCGCCGCGCCGCCTCATCGGCGGCGCGGCCGATCTCGGCCTCGGCCATGCCCGGATAATGCTCCAGTTCGAGGGCGGCGAGCCTGCCGCCCTCGTCACGGCACAGGCCGGCGAAGGTCACGACCGCGCCGATATCGCTGCGGCCTTTGGCCAGCGCGGCGACCTCGTCGGCGACGTCGAAATCCTCGCTCTGGATTCGGATGAGAGGGGTCATGGTACCGCCGCGCCGAGCATGACGGAGAGAACCGTCCGTTGCTTTCCGGCTGATCACGTCGCAAAGCCCCGGTATGACAAGGGGGGAGCCGTCATCTCATCCCCCCGTCATCGGCGGGAAGAAGGCAATCTCGCTCGCTCCGGCGATGCTCGCATCGGGCTTCACATGCTCATGGTCGATGGCGGCGCGCACGATCGCCTCATTGGCGAAGGCGGCCTCGTAGCCCTCGTCGCGGCTCTTCAGCCAGCGGACCAGATCGGCGATCGTGGCGATGTTGCCGGGCAGCGTCACAGTCTCCTGCGCTAACCCGACGCGCTCGCGCACCCAGGCGAAATAGACCAGTTTCATCGCGCGCGTTTCGGTGATCGTCTCGCTCATGACTGGCGCTCGTCCTCCTCGACGAGATGGCGGATGCCGGCGTTGAAATAATCCCAGCCGGTGTAGATCGTCAGTCCGGCCGCGATCCAGAGCATGACGATGCCGATCGTCGTGTTGCCGGGCAGCACCTTGTCGCCGGCCGGCCCCGCGACGAGGAAGCCCAGCGCCAGCAACTGCGCGGTCGTCTTCCATTTCGCCACTTTCGAGACCGGCACGGAGACCTTCAACTCGGCCAGGAACTCGCGCAGGCCCGAGACCAGGATCTCGCGGCACAGGATCACGATCGCGGCCCAGATCGCCCAGCCCTTGATCGTCTCGGTGTGGACCAGCATCAAAAGCAGCGCGCAGACCAGCAGCTTGTCGGCGATGGGGTCGAGCATGCGGCCGATCGCCGATTGCTGGCTCCAGGCCCGCGCGATCCAGCCGTCGAGATAGTCGGTCACGGCGGCGACGACATAGACGCCCAACGCGATCCAGCGCACCCAGTCGTCCCTGGGCCAGAACAGCAGGCCGACGAGGGCCGGAATCGCGAGAATCCGTCCATAGGTCAGGAGGTTCGGCAACGACCAGGGGCCGCGCCTGCGAATGGCGTCTGTCAGGCTTGTCACGGGCTCACCAAAGCAGGGCCTTTGCGACAGCGTCAACACGCAATCGGGCGAGCGAGACAAATACGCTCACCCCTCGTGGAAATGGTCATGCACGGCCTTTGCCGTTGCCGCATTGACGCCGGGCGTGCGCATCAGATCCTCCAGCCGCGCCCGCTGGATCGCCTTCACCGTGCCGAAATGCAGAAGCAGCGCGCGCTTGCGCGAGGGGCCGATGCCGGCGATCTCGTCGAGCGGGTTCTTCATCGTGTCCTTCTTGCGCCGCGCCCGGTGCGTGCCGATGGCGAAGCGGTGCGCCTCGTCGCGCAGACGCTGGATGAAATAGAGCGCCGGATCGCGCGGCTGCAGCTTGAACGGCTCCCTGCCCGCCATGTGGAAGGTCTCGCGCATGGCGTTGCGGTCGGCCCCTTTGGCGATGGCGACGAGGGGAATGTCGCCCGCGCCGCACTCGGCCATGATCCTGCGCGCCGCCTCGAACTGGCCCTTGCCGCCGTCGACTATGACGAGGTCGGGCCGGGAGGGGAAGGCTGCGTCGTCTGACTGAAGTGGGTCCAACTCCTCCCTCCCCCCTTGTGGGGGAGGGATAGGGAGGGGGGTGGTTCCGCCTGGCGAGGGCTCACCAGGCGGCGCGACCCCCACCTCCAACTCCTCCCCACAAGGGGGAGGAGAGTCCGTCGAGGGTGTCCCGACCGCTCCGCTCTCTTTCGCGAGCCGCGAAAACCGCCTTTGCAGCACCTCGCGCATCATGCCGAAATCGTCGCCGGCGATGGTCTCGGTCGAGATGTTGAAGGTGCGGTAGTGGCTCTTCATGAAGCCGTCCTTGCCCGCCACGATCATGCCGCCGACGGCATTCGTGCCCATGATGTGCGAGTTGTCGTAGACCTCCACCCGGCGCGGGGGCCTTTCCATGCCAAAAGCCGCGCCCAGCGCCGCCAGCAGCGATTGTTGCCCGGCATTGTCGGCGAGCTTTCGCGACAGCGCCTCCTTGGCGTTCTTGCGCGCGTGCTCGACGAGATCGGCCTTCTCGCCGCGCCTCGGATTGGCGACCTCGACCTTGCGTCCGGCTCGCGCCGAGAGCGCGGCCGCGATCAGTTCGATCTCCTCGACCTCGTGCGAAAGCAGCACGAGGCGCGGCGGGGGCTTGTCGTCGTAGAACTGCGCCACCACCGAGGCCAGCACCTCGGCCGGCGTCAGTGAGCGGTCGGCGCGCGGGAACAGCGCCCGGTTGCCCCAGTTCTGCTTGTTGCGGAAGAAGAAGAGCTGGACGCAGAACTGTCCGGCCTGCTCGTCGATGGCGAAGACGTCGGCCTCCTCGACCCCTTGCGTGTTGATGTCCTGCCCGGCGGCGACGGCAGACAGCGCCGCCAGCCGGTCGCGATAGCGCGCCGCTTTCTCGAATTCGAGTTCTTCCGCCGCGTCCTGCATGCGCTGGGACAGCAGTTTCTTCACGCCCGAGGCGCGCCCGGCGAGGAAGTCGCGCGCCTGTCCGGCGAGGCCCTGATAGTCAGGAATCGAGATTTCACCGGTGCAGGGGCCGGCGCAGCGCTTGATCTGGAAGAGCAGGCAGGGCCGGGTGCGGTTCTCGTAGAAGGAATCGGTGCATGAGCGCAGCAAAAAGGCCTTCTGCAGCGCGTCGATGGTGCGCTTCACCGCCCAGACCGAGGCGAAGGGACCGTAATAATCGCCCTTGCGCTGGCGCGAGCCGCGATGCTTAGCGATCTGCGGGGCAGGGTGGTCGCCGCTGAGCAGGATGTAGGGGAAGCTCTTGTCGTCGCGCAGCAGCACGTTGTAGCGCGGCCTGAGCTGCTTGATCAGATTGGATTCAAGCAGCAGCGCCTCGGTCTCGGTGCCGGTGGTGACGAACTCCATATTCGCCGTCTCGGCGATCATCCGGGCGACGGCGTTGGTGTGGGCCATGCCGCGGGCATAGGCCGTGACCCGGTTCTTCAGGTTCTTGGCCTTGCCGACATAGAGCACCTCGCCGGCGCGATCGAACATCCGGTAGACGCCGGGTTTGTTCGGCAGATGCTTCGCAAAACCTGCAATGACCTCGATGCCGGCCTTCAGCGCGCCGGGCGCGGCCTCCGTCAGGTCGGCGGCCGGCGGGGCGGGGAGGGCGTCCTCCTCGTCCTCGATGTCGTCGTCGATGGGGGCGTCGGGTCGTTCGCGAGTCATTGTGCTGATGTAAGATGCCGAAGAGCTTTCGTCATGTCAGGAGTGCTGGAGGTCGAATACACCAGCCCTTGACCCCGCCACCCTCCAACGCCCATTCACCATCCGCCCGCCGCCGGATCTCGCCCATGCCCGTCTTCGCCATCCCTTTCCCGATCATCGACCCGGTCGCGCTCTCCATCGGCCCTCTGTCGGTCAAATGGTACGGGCTGGCCTATGTTGCAGGGCTGATCGGCGGCTGGTGGTATGCGCGCCGGCTGGTCGCGGCGGACGGTCTGTGGGGCGGTCGGGCGCGGCCAAAGCCTGTGGAGCTCGACGACATGCTGCTGTTCGTGGCGCTCGGCGTCGTGCTCGGCGGGCGGCTCGGCTTCGTTCTGTTCTATGACCTTGCGCGCTATCTGCAGCGACCGCAGGACATCGTGGCGATCTGGCAGGGCGGGATGTCCTTTCACGGCGGGCTCGTCGGCGCGACGCTGGCGCTGTGGCTGTTCGCGCGGAGGCGGGGCTACCCGGCGCTTTCGGTGTTCGACATCGCGGCCACGGTCGTCCCCATCGGCCTGTTTCTCGGGCGGATCGCCAATTTCATCAATGCCGAGCTCTGGGGCCGGCCCGCGCCCGACGTCCCCTGGGCGATGGTGTTCCCCAATGCCGGGCCGCTGCCGCGCCATCCGAGCCAGCTCTACGAGGCGCTGGGCGAGGGGCTGATGCTGTTCGTGCTGCTGAGCCTGCTGGTCCGGGCGGGTGGCTTCAAACGGCCCGGTATGGTCGCGGGCGTGTTCGGCATGGGTTATGCGGTCGCGCGCATCGTCTGCGAGTTCTTCCGCGAGCCCGATCCGCAGCTCGGCTTTCTGTTCGGCACGAATGTCGATGGGCTCTCGGGTGGCGTCACCATGGGTATGGTGCTGTCGCTGCCGCTGTTTGCGGCCGGGCTCGTCCTGTTCCTGCGCGCCCGGCGGGCGGCGGCGTGAGCGCGCTCAAGGCGGAACTCGTCGCGCTGATCCGCGACGAGGGGCCGCTGACGATCTCGCGCTACATGGCGCTCTGCCTCGGCCATCCGCGCCATGGCTACTACATGACGCGCGATCCTTTCGGGGCGGATGGCGACTTCACCACCGCGCCCGAGATCAGTCAGATGTTCGGCGAGTTGATCGGCCTTTGGGCTGCAAGCGTCTGGCGGGCGATGGGGTCGCCCGGCAATGTCCGGCTGGTCGAACTCGGGCCGGGGCGCGGCACGCTGATGGCCGATATGCTGCGCGCGGCGAAGGTTCCGCCCGGCTTTCGCGAGGCGCTGTCGGTCCATCTCGTCGAGACCAGCCCCGTGCTGCGCGCCGCGCAGGAGCAGGTTCTTGCCGGTAAGGTGCTCTCCGGAACAGCCGGGCCGCTCTGGCACGATCGTATCGAGACCGCGCTCGACGGCCCGGTCATCGTCGTCGCCAACGAGTTTCTGGACGCCCTGCCGCTCGACCAGTTCGTGATGACGGCGGACGGATGGCGCGAGCGGCTGGTCGGGCTCGATGAGCAGGGCGAGCTGGCGTTCGGGCTGGCGGGCGAGGCGGCCGGCGTCGAGCCTCGTCCCGCACGCGCCCCCATCCCTGACCCGTCCCGACAGCAAGCAGGCGAAAGGGAACCTGTCGTGCCCATCGGCTCTGTCCTCGAGCACCCGCAGGCGGCGCTCGACATCGTCTCCAGCATCGCCGGCCATCTCGGCCGTCAAGACGGAGCCGCCCTCTTCATCGACTACGGCTCCACCCGATCGGGCTTTGGCGACACGCTGCAGGCGATGCGCAAGCACGCCTTCATTGGTCCGCTCGCCGAACCCGGCGAAGCCGACCTCACCGTCCATGTCGATTTCGCCAAAATGGCGCAGGCCGGGCTTCGCGTCGGCGCGGCCTGCCACGGTCCGGCGACTCAGCGCGACTTCCTGCTGGCATTGGGGCTGGCGGAGCGTGCGGAGGCTCTCAGATCGAGGGCGACGCCGGAGCAGGCCGCCTCCATCGCGGCCGCCGCCGCCCGCCTCACCGACCCGACCGCAACCGGCATGGGCCATTTGTTCAAGGTTATGGCGCTATCCCATCCCGGCCTGCCGCCACTGCCCGGATTTGACCTTCATCGGCTGCCAGAGCAGGGCTGAGTTTCTGAAACGGACCATCCCCATGTTCATCGAGTCGCCCGATCTTGCCGCCGAGCCCGGCATCCGCCACGCCTTCTTCACGCGTGAAGGTGGCGTCTCGACCGGCATCTACGCCTCGCTGAATGGCGGGTTGGGCTCAGCCGACGATCCGGCCGCCATCACCGAGAACCGCGCCCGCATGGCCCGCCATCTCGCGGTCGAGCCTGCGAACCTGATCAGCCTGTATCAGGTGCATTCGCCGGATGTGGAGGTCGTCACCGGTCCCTGGCCCGGCGAGCGCCCCAGGGCAGACGCGATGGTCACGACAGCCTCGGGAATGGCGCTTTGCGCCTCCAGCGCCGATTGCGGGCCGATCCTCCTTTGCGATAGCGAGGCGGGGGTGATCGGGGCGGCCCATTCCGGCTGGAAGGGCGCGGTCTCCGGCATCGTCGCCTCGACCGTAACCGCGATGGAGAGACTGGGCGCAAGGCGCGAGCGGATTCTGGCGGTGCTGGGGCCGACGATCAGCGCGGCCGCCTATGAGGTCGGACCGGAATTCGTCGAGCGCTTCAAGAGCGAGAATCCGACCTTCGCGCGCTTCTTCACAGCCTCGGAACGGGCGGCGCACGCGATGTTCGACCTGCCGGCCTTCATCGCCTTCCGCGCACAGGAGGCGGGCATCGGTCGGTTCGTCGATCTGGCGCTCTGCACTTATGGCGACGAGCGGCGCTTCTTCAGCTACCGCCGGACGACCCATCGCGGCGAGGCGGATTACGGCCGGCTGATTTCGGCGATCGTGTTGGCGTGAGACTGCATGACGCCGCAGGCGCGATCAGGCTAGGCTGCAGCATCGCAGCTTGACGAGAGTCCTCATGCCCCGCCAGATCGACTACTACTTCACCCTGCTCTCGCCCTGGACCTATCTCGGCCATCCCACCTTCGTGGAGACCGCGAAACGCCATGGCTGCACCGTCTCCTACAAGCCCACTCCGCTGCGCATGGTCTTCGACGAGACCGGCGGCCTGCCCTTGCCCAAGCGCCATCCGGTGCGCCAGCGTTACCGTATTTTCGAGCTGCAGCGCTGGCGGGCGAAGCGCAGCCTGCCGCTGGTGATTCATCCAAAGCATTTCCCGTTCGATGTTTCCCTCGCCGACCGCACCGTGCTGGCGATCAATGCGGCGGGCGGCAATCCGGCCGGCTTCGTCGGCGATGTGCTGGCCGGCGTATGGGCGCGTGACGAGAATTTGTCGCGACCGGAACTGATCGCGGAAATCGCCGGCCGCGCCGGGTTTGACGGCCCGGCTCTTCTGCAGGCAGCCGGCAGCGAGTCGATCGTCGAGCGCTACGCCGCGACGATCAACGAGGCGATCGAAGCCGGCGTCTTCGGCGCGCCGAGCTACGTGCTCGATGGCGAGGTGTTCTGGGGCCAGGATCGTCTCGACCTGCTCGAGGACGCGCTTGCGAGCGGGCGCGCGGCCTACCGCAACGACGCGGCGGTCTGAGCCGGCTCAACCGACGATGTCGGGCGTGCGCCAGCCGAGATGCTGGCCGGCGTCGACAGCGATCATCTGCCCCGTGACCGAGCGCGCCTGCGCCAGATAGAGCACCGCTTCGGCAATCTCGGCCGCATCGACCTTGCGGCCGAGCAGCGTGCCCGCTGCCTCCGCCTCCATCAGGCCGGCCCCGTCATGGGGGTTCGGCAGGGTTGGGCCGGGACCGACAGCGTTGACGCGGATGCGAGGCGCCAGCGCCTGCGCCATGGTCTGCGTCGCGGTCAGCAGGGCCGCCTTGGTCAAGGTGTAGGAGTAGTATTGCGGGGTCAGCTTCCAGACGCGCTGGTCGATGATGTTGACGATCGCGCCTGTGCGTCCCTCCGGCAGGCGGTTGGCCATCGCGCCGGCCAGCACCGATGGCGCGCGCAGGTTGATCGAGAACTGCCGGTTCCAGCGCGCGATGTCGATCTCGCGGATGTCGTCGAGCAGGAAGCTGGAGGCGTTGTTGACCAGCAGCGTCACCGGCCCGAGCGCGGCTTCCGCTTCCGGAATCAGCGCCGCGACGGCGACGGGGTCGGCGAGGTCGGCAGACACGACGGCGCAAGCCGCGCCCTGTGCGTTCAGCGTCTCAGCCAGCGCCTGCGCCTGCTCGCGCGACTGGCTGCAATGGATCGCGACCGCATAGCCCGCTTCGGCGAGCCTGGAGACGATCGCCGCGCCGATCCGGCGAGCGCCGCCCGTGACAAGCGCGACCTCAGTCATCGCGGTGCTCCGCAGGCCCGGCTCCATCTGATCGTTGACCGCGCCGCTGCAGCCGCCGCTCCCAGTGCTTGGCCACGCGCAGATAGCGGTAAAAGGCGTAGTTCATTGCGGTCATGAAGCCATAGACGCCTCGCAAAGCATGGCGGCGGCCGATATAGGCCTTGATGAAGTTGGCTGGGAATTCTGCGGCGAGCCTGAAAACCGACAGCGTCGCGCCGCGCTGGTCGAGGTCGTCGGCCTGCGCGTCGCTATAGGCATTGAGCTTGTCCATCTGCTCGCCGAGCGAGCGGACTGAGTAATGATGGACCGTGCTCTTCAGCCTTGCGACGCGGGCGGCGGGCGCGAGATCGACGCGGTCATGCACCGGCGAGGGCGAGTAGCGGCCCTTGTCCTTGCGGTAGAGCCTGACCGGCGTCAGCGCATAGGCAAAGCGGTGCGGCGCAGGCTCGCCGGGAAAAATCTCGGCGATACGAAGGCGATAGGCGTCGGCCGCAGGCTCGCCTGCCGCGAACAGGGCGGCGATCTCGGCGGCGAGGTCGTCGGGCACCACCTCGTCGGCATCGAGATTGAGCAGCCAGGGATGACGGCACTGGTCCTCGGCGAAGCGCTTCTGCGGGCCGTAGCCCGGCCAGCCATTCGCGATCACGCGCGCGCCAAGCCCCGCCGCGATCGCCTGCGTGCCGTCATCGGAGCCCGAATCGACCACTACGATGTCGTCGCTCAGGCCCGACACCGCCTGGATCGTGCGGCCAATCCGGTCTGCCTCGTTGCGCGTGATGATGAAGATCGAAAGAGGCGGCACGCGCTTCTGGTCTCGCTAATCGGCCGGAGGGCCGAACGGCTTAAGCACGGGGCCGTTTGGCTCGCAAGCCGGAGGCTCCGGAGAGTCTGAAAACCGTGTGGGAACCTTACGACACGCCGCGCGTTCCATGTTCCGGAACCCGATATGGTTCCATCTCTTCTTAGTATTCGATTCATCATTGGGCGTCGTTTAGGCCGTAAACCCATAAGCGCTTCAGGCTGGTTCCAGCGGCGGCGATTTCGTGATTCAAGCTCCGAAAGAGGAGCTTGGCGATGGGACGCTACGAACTCAGCGATTTCGAATGGGCGGCGATCGAGCCGCGTCTTCCCAACAAGCCGCGCGGCGTTCCGCGTGTCGATGACCGCCGGGTCCTGAACGGGATCTTCTGGGTGCTTCGCTCGGGCGCGCCCTGGGCGGATGTGCCGGCGCGTTACGGGCCGCCGACGACGATCTACAATCGCTTCAACCGCTGGCGCAAAGCCGGCGTCTGGGATCGCCTGATGGACGCGATCACAAAGGCTTACGACGGCAACGTCCAGATGATCGACACCTCGGTCGTGCGGGTCCACCAACAGGGTGCGACCGGAAAAAGGGGGGTCGAGATCGTTGTCTCGGTCGCTCGCGCGGCGGGCTCACCACCAAAATCCATGCCCTCGTCGATGCGCAGGGGCGCCCGATCCAGCTCAAGCTGACAGCGGGGCAAGCCAGCGACATCGCCAGCGCCGCCGACCTGATCGGCCATCTCTCTCCCGGCGCGATGCTGATGGCCGACAAGGGCTACGACGCCAACGCCTTGCGCGCGCTCGTCGGCGGACGCGGAGCCTGGGCCAACATCCCGCCCAAGAGCAATCGGAAGGACCCGATCTGCTTCAGCAGGCATCTCTACAGGGACAGGAACCTGATCGAGCGCTTCTTCAACAAGATCAAACAGTTCCGCCGTATCGCCACCCGCTACGACAAGCTCGCCGAGAACTTCCTCGCAACCCTCAAGCTCGCATGCGTCAGAATCTGGCTACGCCGTAATGAGTCGACGGCCTAGCAATCATTAATCCAACTCAATCATTTCGCCACAGTCATCCCAATTCGTGCCGCATTTCCGCCGTGGTCCGCATGGCAGATGTGCTTCTAACGCAACAGACAAAGAGCGGGGCTGCTCTTATATCAGCCTCATCGACATCCACCGCCGGCCGCAAACCGGTGTCAGCGACGACTAAGGAGTTTCCCATGAAGAAGTATCTGCTTGCGAGCGTTGCTGCGCTCGGTCTCGTCGCCGCCGGCGCCGCCACTGCTGCCGATCTGCCGTCCCGGAAGGGCCCGGTCGCGGCCCCGATCGCTTATGCCCCGATCTTCACCTGGACCGGTTTCTACGTCGGCGCCAATGCCGGCTACGCCTGGGGCCAGATCGACTCGACCAATCTCGGCATCGTGAACCCCTTCTCCGATCCGGACGGGTTCGTGGGCGGCGGCCAGATCGGCTACAACTACCAGGTCGGCCAGCTCGTCTTCGGCATCGAGGCCGACTTCCAGGGCGCCGACCTGAAGGCGACCGCGCGTAACCTTGCCGGCACCGTCACCGCCTCGAACGAACTCAACTGGTTCGGAACCGTCCGCGGCCGCGTCGGCTATTCGTTCGATCGGTTCCTGCCCTACGTCACCGGTGGTTTCGCCTATGGCAACGTGAAGAACAGCGTCACGGGCCCGGGCTTCGCCTTCCGCGACGACAACACGCAGTACGGCTACACGGTCGGTGCCGGCCTGGAATACGCCTTCACCAACAACCTCTCGGCCAAGATCGAGTATCTCTACGTCGATCTCGACAAGGAGTCGTTCACGGTTCCGGGTGGCACGTTCACCTCGAATGTCGACACCAAGTTCTCGGTCGTCCGTGCCGGCCTGAACTACAGGTTCTGATTCAATATCCCATTCGGGGATGTTGCGAACCCGGTGGCTTCGGCCACCGGGTTTTTCGTTGTGTGAGAGGTACCAGGCGTATCACCCCTTGAAGCGCGTCGCCTCGAAGGCTGGTACCTTTGCCGCGAATGCGTCGAGCCAGGCGACGAGCGCGGGATGGTCCGCCCGCCATTTGCCCTCGAAGCGCAGGTCGAGATAGCCGAGCGCGCAGGCGAGCGCGATTTCGCCGATCTGCGGCGTGTCGCTGATCGATGGCGGCGAGATTTCCAGCGCGGTCAGCGCCCGCGAGACTTTTCCGGCCTGGTTTGCGACCCAGGCCGAATCGCGGTTCGCTTCCGGCCGGAAGCGGACCTCGTAGACCTGCAGCAGCGCGGCGTCGCAGAGCCCGTCTGCCAGCGCCATCAGCCGGAGCTGGCCAAAGCGGGCCTCGCCCGTAGGAAAAATCCGTCCGCCGCCGGCCAGATGGTCGAGATATTCGACGATCACGCGCGAATCGAACAGCGTCGTGCCGTCCTTCAGAACCAGCGTTGGGATCTTGCCGAGCGGGTTCTGCTGCCGCAGCGGCTCAGCCGCGTCGTTGGTGTCGGCAGCGACGATCTCGATCTTGTCGCTCAGGCCGAGCACGGCCGCGGCGATCTTGACCTTGCGGCCGAAGGGCGAGGCGGGGGAGGAGCGCAGGATCAGCATCGGCGTTGGCACCTTGAGTTGTGAGGATGAGCGAAAGCAGGATGGCGTCAGCCATCCGGACGGATCGGCTCGCAAAGGTAGCGTGGGCGCGGCCCCTGTGCGAGGCGTTCCGTCAGGGCCGGCAGCAGGATGCGGGCCTCATCGGCAAGCGTCCAGGGCGGGTTGACCACGAGCAGGCCGGTGGCGCTCAGCCCGCCGGCGGCTTCCGGACGGTCGACGTCGATCTCCAGCCGCAGCAGCTTGCCGATTCCCGCCGCCATGATCGCAGACAGCAGGTTCTCGACCGCACGGCGATCCTTGACCGGATACCAGAGCGCATAGATGCCGGTCGGCCATTTGCGGTGGGCGGCGATGAATTCGGCCTGCAGCGTGGCGAATTCGTCCTTCTCCTCGAAGGGCGGGTCGATCAGCACCAGCCCACGCCGCTCCTTGGGTGGGACATTGCCGCGCAGCGCGTTCCAGCCGTCGATCGCCAGCGCCTTGCAGCGCGTATCGCGCCCGAGCACGGCGGCGAGTTTTTTGTGCGTCTGCGGGTGAAGCTCGGCGGCGATCAGCCGGTCGTCCGCGCGCATCGCCTGTCGGCAGAGCCAGGGCGAGCCGGGATAGGCGTCTGGCCCGAACAATGCGCGTGCGCCCGACAACGCGTCGCGCCACGGTTTCAGAATGATCTCGACGGCAGGCGCCAGCGGCGAGCGGTCGATGCGCGCGACGCCGTCCTTCCACTCATGGGTCCGCAACGCCTCTTCCGAGCCGAGATCGTAACGCCCCGCGCCGGCATGCGTATCCACGATACGGTAGGGTGCATCCTTGGCGTTGAGATGCGCCAGGATGCGCGTCAACACGACATGCTTCAGGACGTCGGCGAAGTTTCCGGCATGGAAGCCGTGGCGGTAGTTCATAGCCCGCTCTTACGCGGGATGAAGACTGCTGTCAGCGTGGCGCGTTCACGGTGATGTCGCGCGTGCGGCAGCCGGAGCGGTCGACTTCCTCGCAGGTCCGGAAATTGCGAAGGTCCTTCGTGAAGCAGATCCGCACCTCCTGCAGCACGCCGCGCCGGCAGGCGACCGACATCATGTCGGTGCGCAGGCCCGGGTTGGCGGCGACGAATGCGCGCTCCAGGTCGATCGCGGTCCAGTTCTGGTCGCGCTCGACGCCTGCAAGTTGCGGCGGCACGACGATCTTTTCGCGGGCGCGGCGGGTGTCGGCGAAATAGTCGCTCGGGCTCGACCCCGAGCAGGTGCCATGCTTGCGCCATTGATGGCGGGCGAGGCCTTCGCTGGGGAACAGCCCCTGAGCCTGCTCCATGGCGATCCGGGAGGGCGTGCGCCCGGCGGGGCCGCAATCGGAGGGGTAGCCGCGCTCGTTCTGCGGCCACAGACCATGCACGACGAAGCGCAGATTGGCGCCCTCGCCGCATTGCTCGCGGTTGCGTTCGCGCCCGCCATCGAGCTCGCAGAACCCCGGCGACCAGGACAGGGCCAGCACATAGAAGTCGAATTCACCAGGCGCGCCGCCGCTTTCGTTGCGCTGGGCGTCGGCCGTGCCGGCGCAGCACATCGCGGCGAGAAGCCAGAGCGTTCGTGCGAATGCGGTCACGGCCGACGGCTCAGGGCCGCGCCATCTTGCAGTCGGGCGCATAGGTGCGGTGGCGATCGAGGCCCGAGACGCACCAGTTGACGTTCCATGTCAGCCCGAACAGGCCGAGATTCTCGCGCACCGAATAGTCGACGCGGTGGATCGTGCCGTCGTTCAGCGCCATGCGTGCGGTGCAGAAGCGGCGCGGAATGAAGTCGTCGCCGAGCGGACGGAAGCCGATGGGCCGCACCTTGTCATAGGCGACCGCCTGCAGCGGCCCCCAGAACTTGGCCTCCCGCGAGTTGAACCAGCTCGTGATCTCGCCCAGCACGGCCGGATCCTCGCAGGCTGGCAGATTGCCGTACATCGGGATGATGCGGTTCTCGGCCCGGTCGGCAGGGTGGACCTGTCGGGCCGAATAGACCTCACGGCGGTGATCCGCCTCGGCGGGCGCGGCCAGGCCCAGGCCGGCGAGAGCGAGGAGGGCGGTTCGCAGCAGAGCGCGGCGCATGGGAAAAGCCTCGTGCGGGATCGGCGAATGATTTCTGCACGATGGCTGGCCGGGGAGTCGGGGTCAAGGTTGCCTCGCGTCGCGCGCGAAGGCGGGCGAGCTCTGTTGCATTTCAGCCTTCCCGCCGATCGCGTCAGGGCTTGCCGGCCCGCCGCTCCATCACGATCAGCGCCAGCCCGGCCGCCACGATAAGCCCCGCGCCGGCCAGCATCTGCGGCGTCGGCCAGTCGTTGAAGACGAGCCAGCCGAAGACCAGCGCCCAGACGATCAGCGTATACTGATAAGGCACGACGACGGAGGCCTCGGCGAGCTTGAGCGAGCGGGTGACGCATAGATGCGCCACCATCGCGACGATGCCGAGGAGCGCCAGCAGGCCGAAATCGAGCGGCGTCGGCGTGACCCAGCCAAACGGGATCAGGCCCAGACCAAGCAGGAGCGTGCCGAATGTCTGCCAGCCGACCAGCGTGACGTCAGGCGTGCCGCGCAGATAGCGTCCGGCGATCATCAGCACGGCGAAGAGCACGCTGCCGAGCAGCGCGACCAGCGCCGGCATCGAGAGGCTGGCGCCCGACGGGGCCAGCGTCACGATGACCCCGACGAACCCGACGAGCACCACGAGCCAGCGCCCGGGCGAGACCTTCTCGCCGAGAAGCAGCGCCGCGAGCACCACGACCCAGACCGGGGCCGCCATCCAGATCGTCATGGTGTCGGCGAGCGGAAGATAGACGACGGCCAGATAGAACAGGCCGGATTCGACCGAGCCGAGCGCGGCGCGGACGAATTGCAGTCCGGGCTTCTCCGGCTTCAGCGTCCGCATCAGCCCCTGCCTGACGATGAAGGGGGCGAGCACGGCGAGCGCGGCGGCGCTGCGGATCAGCAGTAACTGCCCGACCGTGTAGGTCGCGACCAGCCATTTCCCCATCACGTCGTTGAGCGAAAACAGCAGGATGCCGAGCAGCATCATGCCGATTCCGGCGAGGGTGGCGTTGCGGCTGGGCATCGGCTGTCGGCAGTCCAAGGCGGGGAGGCTGCTTTCGCGCATGACTCCTCGTCGGGCAAGGGCGCGTGGCGCAGGAGAGCCCGCGCGGCGTGCAAACCGGG
This sequence comes from Rhizobiales bacterium CCH3-A5, assembly GCA_001556025.1. Lineage (GTDB taxonomy): Bacteria > Pseudomonadota > Alphaproteobacteria > Rhizobiales > Beijerinckiaceae > Allobosea. The sequence goes on along the minus strand of LSIB01000136.1, from coordinate 185,495 downwards.
CCAAAATTTCGTCGTTGACTTAAATAAGTGAATCATGAAATAAGAAGTCATGGATCGCTTTCTCGCCCTGTCCGACCCGACACGCCGCCGCATCGTCGAGATGCTGGGGAGCGAGGCTTTGGCCGCAGGCGAGATCACGGCGCGGTTCAGCGTGAGCGCGCCGGCGATCTCCCAGCATCTCAAGGTGTTGCGCGAGGCCGGTCTGGTCACGGTCGAGGTCGCAGGCCAGCGCCGGATCTACCGGCTCGATCCGGCCGGGCTCGACGAGTTCGACGCCTGGGTCAGGAAGGTGCGTGGTTTCTGGACCCCGCATCTCGACCGGCTGGAAGAGCAACTGGCGAAAGCCGCCGCAACTGACGAGAAACCCGATGGAGGCAGTGATGACAGTGGCGACAGGTGAGTATGGCGTGGTTCTGGAAAGCGGCGCGGTGCGCTTCGAGCGGCTGCTGCCGGGTCCGATCGAGCGGGTCTGGGCCTATCTGGTCGAGGGCGACAAGCGCGCGACCTGGTTTTGCGGCGGGGAGACGGAAGCCCGCATCGGCGGCCACATCGCGCTGTTCTTCAAGCATTCGCTCATCACGACCGAGGCGCCGCCGGAAAGCGCGCGCAAGATGAACGACGAGGGCGCGATGATGGGCGGCACGATCACGGCCTTCGAGCCGCCGCACCGGCTGGCCTTCAACTGGGTCGGCATGGGCGATCCGGATTCGGATGTCGAATTCGTGCTGACGCCGGCCGGCGACAAGGTCCGCCTTGTGCTGACGCATCGCAGGCTGGCGACGGCCCAGCGCATGGCGATGGTCGGCAGCGGCTGGCACCTGCATCTCGACCTGCTGGAGGACCAGCTGCTGGGGCGGGAGCCCGGGGGCTTCTGGTCGCGGCATGAGGGGCTGATGGCGGAGTATGCGGAGCGGCAGAGGGGAGGTTAGACCGGTTCCCATGCAAGTCGTGGCGCGGGACTTACTGCTCGAACCCCTGTCCACAGGGGAAAAGGGTTGCGGTCGAGCCTCCCGAGCCCGATCACCTCGGCTTCAACCTCACTGCGAAACTCATCAAAGGCTCGCCGCAGCCCGCGCCGCCTGGTCGTATTGCCCCGAGAGCGAACGCATCGCTGCGGCGATTTCGGAGAGGCGGGCGGGGTCCATGCCGGTTCCCAGCACCGGCTTGACCAGGAGCTGCTCGCGGATCTGCGCGTAGCGCAGGCAGGCTTCCTCGCCGGCGGGCGTTACCGTGACGGTCTTCTCCTTGCCCTTGCGGCCGGCCTTGAGCAGCTTCAGCCGCTCCAGCTTCTTCAGCGCGTAGTTGACCAGATGCGTGTCCTCGATGTTGAGGACGAGGCAGATGTCGGCCAGCCGCTTGGGCTTTCCGCGGTGGTTGACGTTGTGCAGCACCAATACGTCGAGCGCCGAGAGGTCGGGATGGCCCGCGGCCGCCATGCAGCGCACCATCCAGCGCTGGAAGGCGTGCACGGACATGCTCAGCGCGAACTCGAACTCCGACAGCGCCGGCATCGCGCCAGAGGCGAGATGGCCGGAGGAGACGATCGGGCCGAGGTCGGTGGGGGTTGAAGGCATCTGTCCTTGCCGGAGAGGGCGAGGGGCACCCCTCTCCTGTAAGGAGAGGGGCAGGGGTGAGGTGATGGACGTGTGACCAGCTTGGCGCAGGGATTACCAAGGCAGCGGTTAGGTCACGGCAGCAGTGTCAAAGGGCCGACCCCTCACCCCTGCCCCTCTCCCTCCGGGAGAGGGGTTCCCTGTGCCTAATCTTTAGAGGCTGGAGCCAGTCGCCTCACATCTTCTTATAAGCGTCCACGATCGCCTGGCCGTCGGCACCGGCCTTCTTCAGCCAATCCGAGGTCAGGGTCTCGCCGGCCTTCTGGAAGCCGCTCTTCAGCGCGGGCGAGGGGGCGAGCACCTTCAGGCCCTTGGCCTTGAGCTGGTCGAGATACCAGTTGGTCTTGTCCTCCCAGGCCTTCCAGCCGCGCGCCTCGGCCGTCTCGGCCGCCTTGAGGATGGCGTCCTGCGTCGGCTTGTCGAGCGCGGCGAAGGCGGCCTTGTTGACGAAGGTCGCGTTCTTCGGAATCCACCCCTGCACGTCGTAGAAATGCGTCAGCGACTCCCAGACCTTGCTGTCATAGCCCGTGCCGCCCGAGGACATGAAGGAGTTGACCACGCCGGTCGCCAGCGCCTGCGGAAGTTCGGCAGCCTGGATCGTCACCGACTGCATGCCGAGCAACTCGCCCAGTCGCGCCGTCCCGACATTGTAGGAACGCCACTTCATTCCCTTCATGTCGTCGATCGTGGCGAGGTCCTTCTTTGTGTAGACGCCCTGGGGCGCCCACGGCACCATGAACAGCAGCTTGATGCCCTGTGCGTCGAGCTTCTTCTCAACGGCGGCCTTCGAGGCCTTGTAGAGCTTCATCGCCTCGGGAAAGGAGGTCGCCAGAAATGGCACGGTGTCGATGCCGAAGACCGCGTCCTCGTTCTCGTGGATCGAGAGAAGCACCTCGCCCATCTGTGCCTGGCCGCTCTGGACGGCGCGCTTGATCTCCGGGGCCTTGAACAGCGAGGCGCCGGGATGGACGGTGATCGAGAGCTTGCCGCCGGTCGCGGCCTCGACATCCTTGGCGAAGGCGGCGAGGTTCTCGCTATGGGGATTGTCGACCGGATAGGCGGCCGGGAGGTTCCATTTGGTCTGCGCGGCCGCGGGGGCAGCCAGCGCCAGCGCGCTGATACCGAAGGCGAATGCGGCGGCGGTCAGATGTCTGCGGTTGATCATGACGCGTATTCCCTCTGTTGGCAGGCTTCTGGTTCAGTCCGGAAAGGCAAGCTTGGGCAGATAAAGCACGATCTGCGGGAAGGTGGTGATGATGAGCACGGCTGCGTTCAGCAGAATGAAGAACGGAAACGCGGCTTTCGCAACCGTCCAGGTATCCTTGCCGCTCATGTTCTGCAGCACGAACAGGTTGAAGCCGACAGGTGGGGTGATCTGCGCCATCTCGACGTGAATGACGAGGTAGACGCCGAACCAGACCAGGTCGATGCCGGCCTCCTTGACCATGGGCAGCACGATCACGGCGGTCAGCACGATCATCGAGATGCCGTCGATCAGGCAGCCGAGAATGATGTACATGCAGGTCAGAGCCAGCACGAGGGCATGAGTCGAGAGCGACTGGCCCTTGACCCATTCGGCCAGCGCGGCGGGAATGCCGGTATAGGCCATCGCCGCCGTCATGAAGGCCGCGCCCGCCAGGATAAGCATGATCATGCAGGTCAGGCGCGTCGCGCTCATGATGCTCTCGAACAGCGTCGACCAGGTCAGCGTGCCGCTCCACCAGGCGAGGAAGAGCGCGCCGGTGACGCCCCAGGCAGCGCATTCGGTCGCGGTGGCGAAACCAAGCACCAGCGACAGGAAGACCGCCGCAATCAGGAGAAGGCAGGGCGCGAGCTTGGCTGACTGCCTGAGTTTCTGCACGAAGGGCAGGACTGGGTCGCGCGGCGGCGTCTTCTCGGGGTTCAGCAGAGACCAGATGATGACATAGCCCATATAGAGCGCCATCACGAGCAGGCCGGGCAGGAAGCCGCCGAGAAAGACCTGCAGCACCGAGACGTTGGCGGTGACCGCGTAGACCACCATCGGGATCGAGGGCGGGATCAGCAGGCCGAGCGTGCCGGAGCCAGCGAGCGTGCCGAGCGACATCTTCTCGTCATAGCCGCGCTTCTTCAGCTCCGGCAGGGCGATTTTGCCGATCGTCGCGCAGGTCGCGGCCGAGGAGCCGGAGACGGCCGCGAAGATGCCGCAGCCGACGATGTTGGTGTGGATCAGCCGCCCCGGCAGCCATTGCAGCCAGGGCGAGAGGCCCTGGAACATCTGCTCCGAGAGCTTGGTGCGGAACAGGATCTCGCCCATCCAGATGAACAGGGGCAGGGCGGCCAGCGTCCAGGAGGATGATGCGCTCCAGACCGAGGTCGCCAGCACCTGGCCGATCGGGATGTCGGTGACCAGCACCATGGCGAGCAGGCCGACGAGACCGAGTCCCACCGCGATCCAGACGCCGCTGGCGAGGATCAGCACCATGAAGGCGAGCAGGCAGATCGAGAGAAGGGGAAGGCTCATCGTCAGACTCCGCCGCCCTGTGCGATGCGCTCGATCAGTTCCTCGGCGGTTTTGGGCGGCTCGGGCTCGTAGGTCGGCCTGCCGCCACGCGCGACAATGACGAGTTCGTCCAGCACCGCGATCAGCAGGATGCCGAGGCCGACGACCATGCCCATCTGCGGCATCCAGAGCGGCACCGAGACGACGCCGGTCGACATGTCGAAGAACCGCCAGGAATCATGGGCGAGCTTGCCGGACTGGAAGGTGAAATAGGCCAGGAAGGAAGCCGCGATCGTCAGCGAAATCAGTTCGGCCGCGCGCCGGGCAGGGCCATGCAGTCGCTCGACGAGGAGGCCGACGCGGATCATTTCGCCCTTCTTGAAGGTATGCGCGGTGCCGAGAAAGGCCATCGCGACCAGCGCCCAGCCGGTGAAGTCGTCGCCCGAGGGAACGTTGAAGTTGATCTCCCGCCCGACCGACAGGAGCATCATCAGGACGAAGATGGTCACGAGCCCGAGTCCGGCGGCATAGCCGGCGAGGAGATAGAGCGCATCGAGCGAGCGGCGGATCATCGGCTGCACCCGTACTGGCGGGCTCGCCATGCGTCGATTGCCAGGAGTGGTCCCGTCATCGCATCCTCCGCTTGCGTGAACCGGCCCGGCCCCTCAGCCATGTTTCGGTCACAATCGCGATCCTAGCCGGCAAAATCGGCTTGTCAACGTTTCATCGACGAATTATCGATGAAACGTCAGCGGGTATATGCCCGCCTGTCGGCGCGGCGGGGAGCATTCACATGACGACGGGTCGCTGGGACTTCTGGATCGACCGTGGCGGCACCTTCACCGACGTGATCGGCCGCGATCCCGCTGGCAAGCTCCATGCCAGAAAGCTCCTCTCGGAGAATCCGGGCGCCTATCGCGATGCCGCCGTGCAGGGCATCCGCGACCATCTCGGGCTCAAAGCCGGCGATCCGATCCCGTCAGGTCTCGTCGACGAGGTCCGCATGGGCACGACGGTCGCGACCAACGCGCTGCTGGAGCGCAAGGGCGACCGCACGCTGCTGGTCATCACGAAGGGTTTTCGCGACGCGCTGCGCATCGGCTACCAGGCGCGGCCCGACATCTTCGCCAAGGAGATCGTCAAGCCCGAGCAACTCTATGACGCCGTGGTCGAGGTCGATGAGCGGGTGCTGGCCGATGGCGAGGTCGAGCGCACGCCCGACGAGGCGGCAATCCGGGCCGACCTGCAGGCGCAATACGACTCCGGCTTCCGGGCCGTCGCGATCGTCTTCATGCATGCCTATCGCTATCCGGCCCATGAGCAGATCGCCGCCCGCATCGCCCGCGAGATCGGCTTTCCGCAGGTTTCGGTCAGCCATGAGGTCTCGCCGCTGATCAAGCTGGTCGGGCGCGGCGACACCGCCGTGGTCGATGCCTATCTCTCGCCGATCCTCGGGCGCTATGTCGCGCAGGTGTCGGAGGAACTCGACATCGCGCGCACCGGCATCCGCCTGATGTTCATGATGTCGTCAGGGGGGCTGACCGCCGCCGAACTCTTCCAGGGCAAGGACGCTATTCTGTCCGGCCCCGCGGGCGGCGTCGTCGGTCTCGCCGAGACCGGGCGCTCGGCCGGGTTCGACAAGGTGATCGGCTTCGACATGGGCGGCACCTCGACTGACGTCGCCCATTTCGACGGCGAGTATGAGCGCGCTTTCGAGACCGAGGTCGCCGGCGTGCGCATGCGCGCGCCGATGATGCTGATCCACACCGTCGCCGCAGGCGGCGGCTCCATCCTGCACTATGACGGCGCGCGCTTCCGCGTCGGCCCGGATTCGGCCGGGGCCAATCCGGGGCCGGCCGCCTATCGCCGCGGCGGGCCGCTCGCGGTGACCGACGCCAACGTCATGGTCGGCAAGCTGATCCCCGACTATTTCCCACCGATTTTCGGCGAGACCCGCGACCAGCCGCTCGATGTCGAGACCGTGCGGCAGAAATTCGCGGCGCTCGCGGCCGAGGTCGGCGACGGACGCAGCGCCGAGGAGGTCGCCGACGGCTTCATCCAGATCGCGGTGGCCAACATGGCCGAGGCGATCAAGAAGATCTCGGTGCAGCGCGGCTACGACATCACCCGCTACGCGCTGAACTCTTTCGGCGGCGCGGGCGGGCAGCACGCCTGCCTCGTCGCCGACGCGCTCGGCATCAAGACCGTGCTGCTGCACCCGTTCTCCGGCCTGCTATCGGCCTACGGCATGGGACTGGCCGAAATCCGCTCCACGCGGACCGCCGCGCTCGATGCATCGTTGGATGGTGGTGCGAAATCCGCGATCGAAGGCGTCGGCGAAAAACTCGCGGACGAGACCCGGGCCGAACTGACCGGGCAGGGCGTCTCCTCTGCCGAAATCACGATCCTCACCCGCGCGCATATCCGCTATGCCGGCACCGACACCGCAATTGCGGTTGCGGCTGGCGAGGAGGCCGCGATGCGCGAGGCCTTCCAGAGTGCTCACAAGGCGCGCTTCGGCTTCATGGATGCGAGCAAGGCGCTGGTCGTCGAGGCGGTCGAGGTCGAGGCGATCGGCGGCGGAGCGAAGTTCGAGGAGCCGTCGGCAGACGAGGTCGCCGGCGAGCCGAAGATCGCCGAGTTCACCCGACTCTTTTCCAAAGGCCAATGGCATGAGGCGGCGGTCGTACGGCGCGAGGCGATGTCGCCCGGCCAGCAGGTTTCGGGCCCGGCGATCATCATCGAGCCGAACCAGACCGTCGTGGTCGAGGAGGGCTGGTCGGCGAAGCTGACCGCGAAAGACCATCTCGTGCTGGTGCGCGCCGGGGCGCTGGTTCAGAGCGCCGCGATCGGGACGAAGGCCGATCCGGTGATGCTGGAGATCTTCAACAACCTGTTCATGTCGATCGCCGAACAGATGGGGGTGACGCTGCAGAACACCGCCTATTCGGTGAACATCAAGGAGCGGCTCGATTTCTCCTGCGCCGTCTTCGACCAGACCGCTGCGCTGGTGGCGAATGCGCCGCATATGCCGGTGCATCTCGGCTCGATGGACAAGTCGGTCGAGACGGTGATCGCCAACAATTCCGTCATCAAGCCGGGCGACGTCTACTGTCTCAACGCCCCCTATAATGGCGGCACGCATCTGCCCGACATCACGGTCTGCACGCCGGTCTTCGACGCCGACGACAGGACCATCCTGTTTTGGGTCGCGAGCCGCGGCCACCATGCCGATGTCGGCGGCACCGCTCCGGGCTCGATGTCGCCGCTCGCGACCGTGATCGAGGAGGAGGGCGTCTACATCGACAACTTCAAGATCGTCGATCAGGGCCGCTTTTGCGAGGACGACCTCGTCGCGCTGCTGAAAGGCGCGCGCTGGCCCGTTCGCAACGTCGTGCAGAACGTCAACGACCTGAGGGCGCAGATCGCCGCCAACGAGAAGGGCGTCGCCGAGCTGCGCAAGATGATCGCCTCCTTCGGGCTCGAAGTGGTGCAGGCCTATATGGGCCATGTGCAGGACAACGCCGCCGAGAGCGTGGCGCGGCTCCTGACCCGTCTACACGATGCAGAGTTCACCTATCCGATGGACCAGGGCTGCGCGATCAAGGTGAAGATAACCATCGACCGCGAGCGGCGCGAGGCGACGGTCGATTTCACCGGCACCTCCGAGCAGCGCGGCGACAATTTCAACGCGCCCGCCCCGGTGACGCGCGCCGCCGTGCTCTACGTCTTCAGGGTCATGGTCGACGACGCGATCCCGATGAACGCCGGCTGCCTGCGCCCGATCAGGATCATCGTACCGGAGGGCTCGATGCTGTCGCCGCGCTATCCTGCCGCCGTCGTCGCGGGCAATGTCGAGGTCTCGCAGGCCGTGACCAATACGCTGTTCGGCGCGCTGGAGGCGATGTCGTGCTCCCAGGGCACGATGAACAACCTCACCTTCGGCAATGACGAGTACCAGTACTACGAGACGATCTGCTCGGGCTCGCCGGCCGGCCCGGGTTTTCATGGCACCTCGGGCGTGCATGTCCACATGACCAATTCCCGTCTGACCGATCCGGAGATTCTGGAGACCCGCTTCCCGGTCGTGCTGGAGGACTTCCACATCCGGCCGGGTTCTGGCGGGCGCGGCGAGTGGAACGCCGGCGACGGCACCTCCCGCACCATCCGCTTCCGCAAGACGATGGACTGCGCCATCCTCTCGGCCCACCGGAAGGTGCGCCCCTTCGGCATGAAGGGCGGCGAACCGGGGCAGCTCGGCAAGACGATGGTGCGCAGGCTGTCGGGTGCGGTCGAGGAATTGAAGCCCTCCGACCAGACCTTGCTGCAGGCTGGCGAGGCGGTGACGGTGATGACGCCGACGGCGGGGGGGTATGGCAAACCCAGCCTATGAGGCTTAGGTCGATCCGAGATAACGGAGACCGCCCCATGCCCCAGACCTGGATGATCACCGGCGCCAATCGCGGCATCGGGCTTGCGCTGACGATAGAGCTTCTGCGCCGTGGCGACCATGTCGTGGCGGCGGCGCGCAACCCCTGGGGTGGAGCGCTGGCGGAGCTTGCCGCCGAGCATACCGGTGCGCTGACGCCGCTCGAACTCGACGTCACCTCCGATGAGAGCGTCGAGGCGGCGAAGGCAGCGGTCGGGAAAAAGCCGCTCGACGTGCTGCTCAACAATGCGGGTGTGCTCGGTGCGCGCGGCGAGGAGAGCGCGCTCAAGATGGATTTCGCGATGTGGCGCGAGGTCTTCGAGGTCAATGTCTACGCGCCGCTGCGCGTGGCGCAGGCCTTCCTGCCGAATGTCGAGGCTGGAAAGGGGCGCAAGATCGCCACGATCTCGAGCCGCATGGGCTCTATCGGAGCCAACCCGTCCGGCTCGCTCGCCTATCGTTCGTCCAAGACGGCGGTCAACATGACGATGGTCGTGTTCGGCAACGCCGTGCGTGAGCGCAACATCGCCTCGCTGCTGTTCCATCCCGGCTGGGTCCGAACCGATATGGGCGGCGGCGGGGCCGATATCGCGCCGCAGGAAAGCGCCGCCGGGCTGATCGCAACGATCGACGCCTCGGGCATGGCGGACACGAACAGTTTCCGGAACTGGACCGGCGAGGCCATCGCGTGGTGAGAGCCGTCAGGCGGCGATGAACTCGCGGATCAGGCTGAAGGCGAGGTCTGGATCGTCGCCAACGATACCGTGGCCGCAGTCGGCGCATCGCTCGAAGCGGACGAGGCCGGGTAGAAGGCTGGAAGCGATCGTCTCGCTGAAGGCAATCGGCATGATCGGGTCCAGCTCGCCCCCCATGACGAGGACGGGGCAGGTGATCCTGGCGAGAGCATCGCGAAAATCCATGCGGCCCTGCTCGTTCAATGGCCCGTTGAACCAGGCTCCGGTGTCGTTTCGCGTGATCGCCCGGGTCATCCACTCTGCTGGGCCGCGTTTCCGCGCGCAGTAGAGCGGGAGGCAGGTCGCGAGATAGGGAGCGCGGGTTTCCGGTGACGGCGCCGACCAGTACGCCTCGGCGATCGCGCCGGCTTCCGGCCCGCCGATCTTCGCAAATGCCGCGTATATCGCCGGAAAGTCCACCTTCGCCGCGGTGGTGATCAGAATGAGCTTGGCCGCATGGCCGGGATGGCGCGTCGCGTAGGCCTGCGCCACGAAGCCGCCGAAAGAAGTCCCGAGCACGATCGGCTTTTCGATGCCCAGTGCATCGCAGAGGCCCTTCACATCGTCGCCCCATTGCGCCAGCGTCCAACCGTGGCGAGGGCCGTCCTCGCTGCGTCCGCAGCCGCGATGGTCGTAATAGACGATCTGCGCGACGTCGGAGAGCGCGGAGAAGGCGGGCTTGTACAGGCTGTGGTCAGCGCCTGGGCCGCCATGCAGCAGCACCAGCGTCGGCTTCTGTCGCATCCCCCTGCCGTCGGGCACGAGGCCGGCGCCCTCGACATCGACATAAAGCCTCACGCCATTGGCGCTGACGAACATGGCGATGGTCTCTTGCCTCGGTTTACGCTGCAAGGATAGTCACGCTCCGGATTCGCTCAACAAGCGACGTCGTCCGAATGAGGAGCCCACCATGATCCGCATCACGCTTGCCGGCTGCACCGGCTGGGTTGGCAAGGCGCTCGTCGCCGCCATCGCCGCGGCGCCCGATCTCGAACTCGTCGCCGGCATCTCGCGCAAGGCCGCCGGCCGCGATCTCGGCGAGGCGGCAGGGCTGTCCGCCAATGGCCTGCCGGTGTTTGCGAGCATGGCGGAGGCGCTTTTCGTGCCCTCAGACGTCGTCATCGACTATACCAAGCCCGACAGCGTGAAGGGCAACGTCCTGGCGGCGATCTCCGGCGGCCGGCATGTCGTCGTCGGCGCGTCGGGCATGACGGGCGAGGACTATTCCGAGATCGAGGCTGCGGCGCTGGCCGCCGGCGTCGGCGTGCTGGCGGCCGGCAATTTTTCGATCACCGCGACGCTGCTGCGGCGCTTCGCCCGCGAGGCGGTGAAATACGTCCCTGATGTCGAGATCATCGATTACGCCTCGCCTTCCAAGCCCGATACGCCGTCGGGCACCGGCCGCGAACTGGGCGAGACGCTGGCTGCCGAGCGGATGGCCGCAACCTCGAAGCCCGTCGCCGAGCTCGGCGGCGTGCGCGAGACGCGGGGCGGCGCGATCGGCGCGCCCAACCCGGTGCAGGTTCATTCGCTGCGGATGCCTGGATTCGTGCTGTCCTGCGAGGCGGTGTTCGGGCTGCCCGACGAGCGGCTGGCGATCCGCCACGATGCGGGAACCTCTGCCGCGCCTTATGTTGGCGGGACGCTGCTGGCGGCGCGGCGTGTGTCCGAGCAGGCCGGCCTGCGGCGCGGACTCGACAGCCTGATGGGCTGAACGGCATGTTGCGCCGCACGAAGATTGATCGACATTGCCAGATTCCTCCTCTTCGTTACTCGGCTAATTTATTGAAATAGATGAGTAATTTTCAGTCGCGTTAACCCGCTGTTCGTTCGCGCCTGCGAAACCGGATCGCATCGGACTTCGACGGCGGCGGCTATGCGGAAACTGGGTTTGACGGCGAAGATCAGTCTGCTTTTTGCGCTGCTCGGTCTGGCGTCCGGGCTTGGACTGTTCAGCGCCGTCCGAGGGATCGACGAAATCCGCAAGATCGATCGGCAGGCTCTGGCCGACCTCGCCTTGGCCAACAAGGCGGCCCTCCTTGCCAACCGCGTCGCGCAGACCTCGTTGTTGAGCCGGTTCGATGACACGGCTGGCGACCGTGCCGTGGCGATGGCGCTCGACCAGATTGACGCAGCGGTCGAGCTGACAGATTCGGCGCGCGCCAGCCTGATCGCGGCCCTCCCGGAGATGATCAGGCGCGACAATCCGACGCTCGATCCGAGCATCAGGACCTTCATCGCGTTTCAGCGCGACATCGTCACCATGGGGCGTGCAGTCTCGCCCAAGGCCGCGCTGGTCGAGGCTGGTGCCGACGCCGCGCGCCAGAACGTCCGCGAAATCATCGCGACGACCGCGAAGCTGACGGACGAGTTGAATCGCGGCGCACAACTCAGCGCGGCACGATCCGACGCGCTTGCTGGGTCGCTGCGGCTGCGGGTCATCGTCACCGCGCTGTGCCTGCCGCTCATCGGTGCGCTGTTCGTGATCTATCTGCTGCGCGCCCGCCTGACCCGCCCCTTGCGCGAACTGATGGCTGCGATCGATCAGGCCAGCTCATCGAGCCGGGTCATCGAGGTGCCGCATCAAACGCGGGGCGACGAGATCGGGCAACTTGCCCGCACCGTGCGAAGCCTGAGCGAGGTGCGCGCCACCTTGATGACGCGCGAGGCCGAGGCCGATCTCGCCGTCGCGCATCAGCGCTCGCGCACGCGGGAACTGACCCGGATCGCCGACGAGTTCGAGGCGCGGATCGGTGCGCTGCTGGGCCAGATTGCCGGGTCCAGCGACGTGCTGCGCCGAGCGCTGCAGGATTCGGCGGTTCGGGCGCAGCAGGTCTCGCAGAGCACCGAGACGGCGGCCGCTGCCGTCGGCGGCGCTGCGGCCGGGGCCAGCCGCAGCGCGGACGCCTCGCTGCGGCTGGAACAGGTGATCGGACAGATCAACATGGAAGTGCGCCGCGCTTCGGTCATGGCCACGGCCGCGACGCAGAAAGCCGCCGGCACGCGCGATCTGGTCGAGCGGCTGACCGAAAACGCCGGTCAGATCCGGGACGTCGTCGGAATCATCGAAGCCATCGCCCGTCAGACCAACCTGCTTGCGCTCAATGCGACGATCGAGGCGGCGAGAGCCGGTACGCATGGTCGCGGCTTCGCCGTCGTCGCCAATGAGGTGAAGGCGCTGGCCGGGCAGACGGCGGCCGCCACGGCCCGGATCGTGGCGCGGATCGGCGCCGTCGACGATGCGCTGTCGCATGCTGCCGAAGCGATCCCCGCCATCGTCACGAGCCTGACCGCGCTGGAACAGACCAGTACGGAAATCTCGACCATGGTCGGGTCCCATACCGAGCAGCTCGGCTCGCTCGGCGACACGGTCTCGCGCATTTCCGACGTCATCGGCACGGCGGGCGGTGCGATGACGGAGATCGTCGACGCCAACAGCGAAGCGGTCAGGCAGGCCGACCGGGGCGCCGAAGGGGCGCGCGATCTGGATCAGCGGATTGCCGCCCTGCAAAGCGAGGCGCTCGAATTCGCCCGCCGGCTGCGCGCCGCATAGCGTAGCGGTCGGGACAGGGCTTGCCAGTCGATAGCGACTCGGCCCCATTGCGGCATGGATTTTGAGATCGCCCGCATTCGATGAACTGGTCGCCGCAGCAGGACGCAGCGCTGAGCGAGGTCGCGCGCTGGTTGCAGGCGGGTTCGCCGCAGCTCTTCCGGCTGTTCGGCTATGCCGGCACCGGCAAGACCACGCTGGCGCGCCACATCGCCGAGGCCGTCGATGGCGACGTCGTCTTCGCGGCCTTCACCGGCAAGGCGGCGCTGGTGCTGCGCAACAAAGGTTGCGCGGGCGCGCAGACGATCCATTCGCTGATCTACCGCTCGCGCGGCGTCGATGAAGAAAGCCCGGTCTTCACGCTCAACCGCGAGAGTCTCGCCGCCAAGGCCAAGCTGATCATCATCGACGAATGCTCGATGGTCGACGAGGATCTCGGCAAGGACCTGCTGTCCTTCGGCACGCCGGTGCTGGTGCTGGGCGACCCGGCGCAATTGCCGCCGGTCAAGGGCGGCGGCTATTTCACCGAAGTCCAGCCCGACATCATGCTGACCGAAGTGCATCGTCAGGCGGCCGACAACCCGATCGTGCGGATGTCGATGATCGTGCGCGAGGGCGGGCGTCTCGAGGTCGGCGATTATGGCCCAAGCCGCGTGATCCGCCGTGCGGAGGTCAATCCGGAGATCGTGCTGGGTTGCGACCAGGTGCTGGTCGGCATGAACAAGACGCGCCGCAACTACAACGCCCGTATCCGGCAACTGATGGGCCGCACGGAGACCGTACCGGTGGCGGGCGAAAAGCTCGTCTGCCTTCGGAACGACAAGAGCAAGGGCCTGCTCAATGGCGGCTCATGGATCGTGCAGGAGCTGAAGACCTCGAAGAAGGGCCTCGTCACCATGCGCGTGACGCCCGAGGACGACACGGCTGCAAAGCCGGTCAAGGTCTCGGTGCTGCCGAACTTCTTCGACGGCACCGAGGACGAGGTCGCCTGGGAATTGCGCCGCCACACCGACGAATTCACCTTCGGATACGCGCTCACGGTCCACAAGGCGCAGGGCTCGCAATGGAACGACATCGTCCTGTTCAACGAGGATTTCGCATTCCGGGAGCACCGGGCCAGGTGGCTCTACACGGGGCTGACGCGGGCGGCGGAGACGATTACGGTGGTGGTTTAGCTCGGGCCGCCCAGCAAGCGCCGGCGGCAACTATTCCTGCCCGCCGAAGGTCATATCCCGTCGCGCCGTGAGGATCGAGATCGAATAGCCCGCCACAACATCGACCAGCGCCATCAGCGTGATGATCAGGAAGGTGCCCGTCCCGAAGCCGGGCAGCATCAGGAATGCGACGAAGCAGGCGATGAAGACCAGCATCGACAGGCCATGATTGAGGATCGAGCTCGATTTCGCGCTGGTCGCGTTCATGATCTCGAAGAACAGCACGATGGTGGCGATGGCGATGACCAGTTCGCTCGTCGTCAGCACGAAGCGCGCCCCTGACGGCAGGGTGAACCCGAGAAGCTCGCGCGACAGCAGCACGCCTGTGATCGCGACGGGGACGGCATAGGCGACGACCGCCAGCACCATGAAGGGGAAGAACCGCAGCATCGCGTCACCTGCCTCGCAAGCGGCGCATCGTTGCGCCGGATCGCCAAAAGGCTTGCGCTGTTTCGATGGCAGCGGCAAGACGCCGAGCGGGCCATCCACGCCGATTGCGTTTGCATGCGCGTGAGGCCGTGCGTTTCGTTGCCGCCCCTGTCTGGAACTGTTAGAACCGCGCCATGACGAAAGCCCGACAGGTCGAGGATGGCAGCCGCCGCATCGTTCGCCGCGATGCGAGCCCGCGCCGCATTCCGACGACGCAAGGCTTCGCCGCGATCGACGATCACGCCCGCCTGCCCTGGCGCTTCTTCGGGCGCTTCACGGCGTCTATCGCCGCGGGCCTTAGGCGCGCCTGAGACCGGCCATCGGCGGCCGGCGACAGGCCGATGCGCTGCGCCCTCCGGCCCCAACGCCGGATTTTTTTGACCACTACTCAAGATCCGCAAAAGGCTCGAACGCCATGACGTCCGCTTCCGCACCCCGCACCCTCTACGACAAGATTTTCGACGACCACGTCGTCGACCGGCAGGAGGACGGAACCTGCCTCATCTATATCGACCGCCACCTCGTCCATGAGGTGACGAGCCCGCAGGCTTTCGAGGGCCTGCGGATGACCGGGCGCAAGGTTCACGCGCCGCACAAGACGCTGGCCGTGGTCGACCACAACATTCCCACCACCGATCGCTCGAAGGGCATCGCGGAGGAGGAAAGCCGCATCCAGGTCGAGGCGCTGGCGAAGAACGCCAAGGATTTCGGCGTCCAGTATTTCGACGAGCTCGATATCCGCCAGGGCATCGTCCACATCGTCGGCCCCGAGCAGGGCTTCACCCTGCCCGGCACCACGATCGTCTGCGGCGACAGCCACACCTCGACGCATGGCGCCTTCGGCGCGCTCGCGCATGGCATCGGCACCTCGGAGGTCGAGCATGTGCTCGCCACCCAGACGCTGATCCAGAAGAAGGCGAAGAACATGCTCGTCCAGGTGGATGGCGTGGCGGCAAACGGCGTCACCGCGAAGGACATCACGCTCGCCATCATCGGCGAGATCGGCACGGCCGGTGGCACCGGCTCGGTCATCGAATATGCCGGCGAGGCGATCCGCGCGCTCTCGATGGAAGGCCGCATGACGGTCTGCAACATGTCGATCGAGGGCGGCGCGCGCGCCGGCATGGTCGCGCCCGACGAGAAGGCCTACGCCTATCTCAAGGGCCGGCCGATGGCGCCGAAGGACGCGGCCTGGGACGCCGCCGTTCGATACTGGGAGACGCTGCGCTCCGACGAGGGCGCGTTCTTCGACCGCGTCGTGAAGCTCGATGCCGGAAACCTGCCGCCGATCGTCTCCTGGGGCACGAGCCCGGAGGATGTGATCTCGGTCGCGGGTGCGGTGCCGGACCCCGCCCTGATCGCGGACGAGACCAAGCGCAGCTCCAAGCAGCGCGCGCTCGACTATATGGGCCTCACCGCCGGCACGAAGATGACCGACATCCCGCTCGACGTGATCTGGATCGGCTCCTGCACCAATGGCCGCATCGAGGACCTGCGTGCCGTAGCGAGGGTCGTCGAGGGGAAAAAGATCGCGTGCTCGCTCGACTACGCCATGATCGTGCCGGGCTCGGGCCTCGTGAAGCAGCAGGCGGAGGCCGAGGGGCTCGACAAGATCTTCCTTGCGGCCGGTTTCGAATGGCGCGAACCGGGCTGCTCGATGTGCCTTGGTATGAACCCCGACCAGCTCAAGCCCGGCCAGCGCGCCGCCTCGACCTCGAACCGCAATTTCGAGGGGCGGCAGGGCTTCAAGGGCCGCACGCATCTGGTCTCGCCGGTGATGGCGGCGGCCGCCGCGCTGGCGGGGCGGTTCGTCGATGTCAGGACGATGGGGTGATGCGTCTCTCGCGGGGATCGACAAAATGACGGCCGACCCCCGCGAAGCCGCCCGCGCGGCCGAGGCCAAGGCTGCGCTCGACCGCGTCAAGCGCGACAATGAGAGCTTCCTCGGCTCGTCCATGGCCCGCGCCGCAGATCATTTCTCCGGCAAGGACGCACCGCACGACAACGCGGCCGAGCTTTGGGGCCGCCGCGTCGGGCGTGCGCTCTCTCTGTTCGGCGTCGTCGTGCTGGCCTGGTGGCTCGGCCATCAGCTGAAGATCTGGTGATGGGCAGCGTTCCCTCGGTTACCGCCGCGTCGTCTGCGTCCGGCAGCGCTCATGCCGAAGCCGCGACCGATTGGGACGCTGCGAAGGCACCCGTCATCGCCGATTTCGAGATGATGGCCCAAGCCGCCTTCGACCGCCTGCCCGAAGAGTTCCGCGCGCTCTGCGCCGATGTCGTCTTCAATGTCACGGAGTTCCCCGAGGACGACGTGGTCAAGGAGCTTGAGGCCGAGAGCCCCTTCGACATCCTCGGCCTGTTTTCGGGCGTCGGCCTGCCGCAGCAGGGCTATGCGCCGCAGACCGGCCAGATGCCCAACACCATCCATCTCTACCGCCGCCCAATCCTCGACTACTGGGCCGAGAACGACGAGAGTCTGGGCCATATCGTGACCCATGTTCTCGTCCACGAGATCGGCCATCATTTCGGCTTCTCCGACGAGGACATGGAAGCGATCGAGGCGGAGGCGGAGCGGTAGCAAATGCTCGACGAATTGATCCGCCACTGGCCGGAACTGGCCTTGGTCTATTCTGCCCAGATTTTCGCGGTCGCGAGCCCCGGACCGAGCAACCTGATGGTGATGGCGACCGCGATGGAACGCGGCCGGCGCGCCGGCATGATCCTGGGCCTCGGCGTCACCACCGGCTCGCTGACCTGGGGCATTCTGGCGGCGCTCGGCGTCTCGGCCCTGATCGCGGCCCATCCTGGCGCGCTCTATGCGATCAAGATCGTCGGCGGGCTCTACCTGCTGTTCCTGGCCTGGCGCTCGGCCCGCTCGGCGCTACGGACCGACCCGCCGCCCCCGCCGACTGTCTCATCGGGCCGCAGAACCTATCTGCGCGGCTTCCTGATGCACCTGACCAATCCCAAGGCGATCCTGGGCTGGACCGCGATCATCGCGCTCGGCCTGCGGCCCGATGCCCCCTTCGTGATCATCTGCGCCATCGTCATCGGCTGTGGCCTGATCTCGCTGGCGATCAACCAGGGCTACGCCGTCCTCTTCTCGACGCCGTCGATGATCGCGGTCTACCGCCGGGTCCGGCGGCGTGCCGAGGCCTGCCTGTCGGCCGTCTTCGCCTTTGCCGGCTTCAAGCTCCTGACGGCGCAATCCTGACGGCCGCGCCGGCCACATTGACGACGCCTTCGCCGCTTCTAGTTGGTTGGGTCAGACGAAAAGCCGGAGACAGCCCATGCGCCGCCTCACCCTCGCAGCCCTCACCATCGCCTTGCCCGCCGCAGCCCTCGCTCATCACGGCTGGGGCTCCTACGACGCGCAAAACCCGGTGACGCTGACCGGTCCTGTGAAGACGCTGGAATTCGCCAACCCTCATGTCCATGTCGACATCACCGCCGCCGACGGCAAGGCGTGGGAGCTGACCTTCGCCCCGCCCTCGCGCATGCAATCGCGCGGCGCGGTCGAGAGTCTGATCAAGGTCGGCGCGACGCTCACGGCCTACGGCTATCCCAGCCGGGTCAAGCCGGGCGAGATGCGGGCGGAATGGATCGAGGTCGCGGGCAAGCGCTACGAGCTGAGGTGAGGCGGTGGAGCATGATGTTTTCGGCTTCCTGCCCAATCTCTTCCAGATTCTGGAGCGCTCCGCTTTCGGCCTGTTGATCCGCGACGCAGTGCTGATCTATCCGATCGCCAATGTCGTCCATGTGCTCGCGGCTCTAATCTTCTTCGCCAGCGTCGCGATCATGGATCTGCGGGTGCTCGGCGCGCTGCGCGCGGACGCCGGCGAGGCGGTGATCGCAAGGTTCCGCCCTGTCGCGCTCGGCGCCTTCTGCGCGCTGCTTGCGAGCGGCATTGTGCTGTTCACGCCGGAAGCCAGCGCGATCATCAAAAACCCGTCCTTCCAGATTAAGCTGGCGCTGATCGCGATCGGGGCTCTCAACGTGATCTGGCTGAAGCGCGGCTATCCCGGGATGACGGCCCGCGCGGCCCGAGTTCCGGCGGCGCTGTCGCTGGCGGTCTGGTTCGGCGTCGCGGCGGCGGGGCGCTACATCGCGTATATCTGAGTTTGCCAGCGGGTGGTCTTCGGCTAAGACCTTCCTTATCGCGTTTGCAAGGCAATATGCCGTCATCCCGGACATGCCGCTCAGCGGCGCAGATCCGGGATCCATCATAGAGCGCTGCCGTGCTTTACGATGGATCCCGGGTCAAGCCCGGGATGACGACAGTGTTTCAATGACTTTGTCGCTGCCCGTCAGGAGTGCCCGATGCAGCCCTTCACCACGCTGACCTCAACGCCCGCGCCGCTGAAGGTGATCAATGTCGACACCGACATGATCATTCCCAAGCAGTATCTCAAGACGATCAAGCGCACGGGTCTCGGCACCGCGCTGTTCTCGGAGATGCGTTACAAGGAAGACGGCACGGAAAATCCCGATTTCGTGCTGAACCAGCCGGCCTATCGCAAGTCGGAAATTCTCGTCGCCGGCGACAATTTCGGCTGCGGCTCCTCGCGCGAGCATGCGCCCTGGGCGCTGCTCGATTTCGGCATCCGCTGCGTGATTTCCACGAGTTTCGCCGACATTTTCTACAACAACTGCTTCAAGAACGGCATCCTGCCGATCGTGGTGAAGCCCGAGGACCTCGAGAAGCTTTTCGACGATGCCGATCGCGGCTCGAACGCGACGCTGACGGTCGATCTCCAGAACCAGACGATCAAGGGGCCGGACGGTGGCGAAATCCGCTTCGAGATCGACCCGTTCCGCAAACACTGCCTGATCAACGGGCTGGACGATATCGGCCTGACCATGGAGAAGGCTCCGAAGATCGAGGCCTATGAGGCGAAGCTGGCGCAAAGAGAGTGGGCTTGAACTGGGACGTCAATCTCGGGGGTCGCGAAGCGGCGACCCGAGAACCTCCGGCACGCTATGCTCGGGGCCTTTCCCGACCATGACTTGGGGCTCTACACGACCAATCCCGATATCGGCCCCATCCCTTCCGTCCCCGGAAACACCCGCTCGGCCAGCACAGGTCCCGAGAGGCCGAACAAGTCCGACACGACGCCCTTCGCCACGGCGCGGATGTCCGTCGTCGGCTTCAGGTCGCGCTTCTCGTAAAGCTGCTCGGGCTTCAGCCCCGGCCAGTCGGCGATCATCCGCCCGCCGTTGACCGCGCCGCCGACGAGGAAGGCGACGGTTCCGGTACCGTGGTCGGTGCCGACCGTACCGTTCACCTTCGCGGTTCGGCCGAACTCGGTCACCACCATCACGACCGTGTCCTGCCAGACCGGTTTCAGCCCCTGCTCGAAGGCCGCCAGCGCGCCGTCGAGCCCGCCGAGCAACTGCGCCAGCCGCCCCTGCGCGCCGCCCTCATTGGCATGCGTGTCCCAGCCCTCGAAGGCAAGCGCCGCGATGCGCGGGCCGTCATCGGCCCTGACCAGCCCGGCCGCGCCCTCGGCGATGCGCTTCATGCCCTCGGCCGTGTCCGGCCCCTGACCGCCCCGCGCCTCGCCGCTCATGCCGCGCCGCTGCGCGATCGCATCGGTTTCGACGGCTTGAGCCAGAGCCCGCGCCAGGCCCGGATCGCGCTGGCTATAGAGATCGCCGAGCCGCGTCATCAGGTCGGAGCCGGCGCGCGCCATGCGCGGCGGGGCCCAGCCGAGAATCGGCGCCTCGCCCCGCACGACCAGCGGCGGCACCACGCCGACGCCGAGCACGCCGCGCCGCGCGACGGTCTCGCCCGGCGGCAGCGTGGCGATCAGCCGGTTGAGCCAGCCGCTCCCGGTCTGGCCCGGCCCGTTCTGCCCGCTCTCGAGCACGTCCTGCCCGTCGAAATGCGAGCGCTCGCGATAGCCGGTCGCCGCCGCATGGACGATTGCCGCATGGCCTGCCGCATAGAGCCGCGCCAGATTCGGCATCGCCGGGTGCAAGTAGAAGAAGCCGTCGAGCGGCAGCGCGGCATCCGGCCCGTCCCTGGTGAGCGCGATGCTCTCGCGCAGAGCAGCATAATTGGGGTCGCCGATCGGAGGCACGGCCGACAACCCGTCGAGCGCGCCGCGCAGCACCACCAGCAGGAAGCGCGGATCGCGCGCGCCCGCTGCCGCATAGGCGAATTTCGGCACGAAGGTCCATGCGAAAAGCGCGCCCGCCGCCCCGAGCACTGCCCTCCGCGACGGCGTCATCGCCTCGCAATCGTCGTCATGATCGCTCATCGGCTCACCTCCGCTGGAACTCCGGCGACATCAGCAGGATCGCGAGCGCCTGCGGCTTGCTCTCGGCCCGCGCCACCGCCTGCATCGTTTCGGCTGAGGCGAGCGGGCCGAGCGCCTGATCGACCAGCAGGCGCGGATCGGGAGTGCTGCCCGCCGCCTGCCGGCCCCAGCCGGCGGCGACATCGATCCGGGTTTTGATACCTTCCGGCGTCGCCCAGGACTCGTTTCCGTCCGGATAGCCGTTCGGACCCGAGGGCTGCCAGAGCATCTGACCCATCGCCGTCAGCGGCCCGACGATCTGGCCGAAATCGGGCTTGCGCCCGAGCGCGCGGAAGGACGCGATCAGGAATTCCTGCGGGCAGCGCATCTTCGTCTGCTCCGCGCCCCACGCTTCGTCGGACTCGATCAGCGCGCGCGAGACGGCGGCCAGATCACCCTCCGTCCGGCGAAAAATCTGCGCCAGCAAATCGACCAGCCCCGGCGGTGGCGCGTCCGCAACGAAATGCCGGGCGAGCTTGAAGGCGATGAAGTCGGCGGTTGCGGGATGACGCGCGAGATCGTTCAGCGCCGCCAGCCCCTGCGCCTTGCCCGGCTGGTCGTAGCTCCTGCCCAGCAAGGGATGCGCGCCCGGCTCGTGGAGTCCGGGATTGAAAGCGAAGGAGCCCGGAAAGCCGAGCACGCCTTCGCGCCCGACCACGGTCCAGCCCGTGATGATGCGCGCCAGATTGGTGACGTCGGCTTGTGCGTATCCGCCCGAGACGCCGAGCGTGTGCAGTTCGAGGATTTCGCGCGCCAGGTTTTCGTTGAGCCCGCGCCCGCGCCGCCTGCCTGCGGAAGATCCCGGCCCGATCGAGAGCTTGTTGTCGAGGAACTCCAGCATCGCCGGGTGGCTCTCGGCGGCGACCAGCATGTCGGCAAAGCGGCCGAAGACATGCGGGCGGATTGCCTCGCGTTCATAGGCCCCGGCCATGATCCGGGTCATGTTGCTCTTGGTCGCGGCGATGCAGAAATGGTTCGACCAGAACTGCACCAGCCGCTCGGCAAATCCACCATCGGGTAGAAGCGCCACTTCGACGCGCGCTTTTGCCTCGTCGCGAAAGGTCCGGTAGGGCAGCGCCGGCTCGTTTGGCGCTCGCGTCGGCTGGGCCATCTGATTCTGCGAAACGGCGGCGACCTGCATTCCAGGAGCGGTCTGTTCGGCGACGCGCCTCGTCTCGCGCGCGATCTTCTCCTCATCCTCGAAGGCGTAGAGCGCAGCCCCTATCTCGGCCGCGCCGGAATAGGTCAGCGGCTGCGGCTGCGGTGGCGGGCCAGCTGCGACCTCCGCAAGCAGGACGTCACGCGCGTGAAGACGCAGGTCGTCGGGTTGGCCGGCCCGGTAGCCGAGGCCGAAACGCTGCAGGCCGATGCTCCCGGCTCTCGGGTCGGACGCCATGCGCTGTCTCCGATTGCGATCGAATACGGATCAGACAATTGCAATGTGCCTGTCCAACTGTGGCGAAAACCGGAACCGAACGCCGACAAATCGCGATGTCTTCCGGAGGGTTGCCGTTACCGCCAGCCAAAACATGACGAAAACGACAAAAAAGCGCCGCCGCTTCTTGCGAAGCGACGGCGCTCCCGAACGATTGGTCAGGTCTTCTCAGGCGTTACGACGCCGGAAGCGCCGCGACATCACGCACAGGCGCGCTCAGCCCGGTAACCTTTCCAACCATCGAGGCCTTGCCGGTGGCGAGATCGACCTTGTGCAGCGCGCCATCGGCGAGCAGCCAGCCGGTGTTGCCACCCGAAGCATCGGTTTCGATGTCGAAGGCGATCGCCTTGGGCATCACGCCGAGCTTGCCGACCGCGCCGAGGACGCCGTCATTCGGCGGCGCCTGCTTGAGAAACGTGCCGGTCGTGGCGTCGATATCGTAGAGCGCGGTCTCCTTCGTGCCCTTGACCGAGTTGGTGTAGGCGCCAGCCACGATCATCGGCGCGCCCTTGTTGACGTCGGCTTCGGCGAATTTCAGCTTTCCGTCGGTGACGACCTTGCCGTCCTCGACATTGACGCGAAGGTTCGTGCCGTCCGAGCCGATGACGCGCAGGCGGTCTGCGGCAGGGTTGAAGTCGACGGTGGCCATCGCCTTGGCGTCCAGCACGGTGTCCATTTTCGACTTCATCGTCGCCTTGCCAGCCTTGTCGACGGTGTAGATCGTGCCGTCCGCGGCGAGCGCATAGAGCATGCCGTCGGCGGGGCGGACGTCGATGCCGGCGATCTTGCCGGTGATGCCGGTCAATTTCATCGACTTGCCGGCTTTCATGGTCGCCGTGTCGATCATGGTCAGGGTGTTGTCGCCAGATAGGGCGGCGAGCGTGCCGGCCTGGGCGGAATGGGTCGCGCTCGCAGCCGCGCAGAGCAGCGTCGTGGCGAGGAGGGCGTGGCGGGTGGTCCGGTTCATGACTGATAATCCTCAGGGTCAGTGACGGGTATCCGCTGCAGCGATGTGAGGGATAACGCCGACCGACGGTTGCGGATGCGTCCGAAAAAATAAAAAATCCCAGGGCATCCGAATGCGGTGCGGGCGTGTAACAACATGCTGGCAAAAATCCTGCGGGCGACGCCTGCGAGCGGATTTGGCCAGCGAGGGAGACAGGGATGGCGAGCGACGCCACGTCGTCGGGCAAAGCCAAAGATATCGAATCCGCGCTCAAGGCCTGCGCCTCCGGAGATAAATTGGCGCTCAAGCGCATCTATGACGTCGAGTCGGCGCGTATGCTTGGAGTGGCGCAGCGTTTGCTGAAGCGTCGGGCGCTTGCCGAGGAGGCGGTGCAGGACGCGTTCGTGCTGATCTGGCGGCATGCCGCGCGTTTCGACCCCGAGCGCGGAAGCGGCCTGACCTGGATTTACGCCATCCTGCGCAACCGGTCGCTGTCGATCCTGCGGGACGAGAAGCGGACCGAGACGAGCGAAGACCCTGTCGCCGAGGATCTGGCGAGCGAAGAGGACGATCCAGAGACGGTGATGTCGAAGCTGTCGGACGCCAAGGCCCTGCGCGCCTGCCTCGAGACGTTGCCCCCGCAGCGGCGCGGCATCGTGCTGCTCGCCTTCGTGCAGGGGCTGACCCATGGCGAGATCGCCGGCAAACTGAGCATGCCGATCGGCACCGTGAAGTCCTGGATCAGGCGCTCGCTGATGTCGCTGAAGGAATGCCTCGGATGAGCGCCTCGGCAGACATGATCCTGACCCCGCCCGAGCGCGATGCGCTGGCCGGCGAATATGTGCTGGGGCTGCTGGAGGGCGCCGACCTCGTTGCCTTCGCACGCCGGCTCGACAGCGACCGGGCTCTGGCCGATTCGGTCGAGCGCTGGCGCGCTCATCTTCATCCGATCGACGCCGTGGTAAGGCCGATAGCGCCGCCGCCGGGCCTGTGGCCGCGTATCGAGGCCGATCTTGGAATGACGGCGCAGACGGCGGCGCGTCCGGCACTCGCCCCGCCTTCGGCCCGCAGCCGGCTCGCCGACTGGTGGAACAGCCTGTTCGTCTGGCGCGGCGCGGCGCTCGCCGGCGCGCTTGCGAGCCTGCTGCTGGCGGTCGGTCTGTTCGCGGCGCTCGACCGCGCGCAGCGCCAGCCGGTCTATGTCGCGGTCCTGCTGACCGAAGCCGGCATCGCGACCGCCGTCGTCAACACGTATTCCGACCGCCGCGTCGAGATGGTGCCGCTTCAGAACATTGCGGTTCCGCCGGGCATGGCGCTGGAAATCTGGACGCTGTGGGACCGCTCGGTCGGCCCGCGCTCGGTCGGCCTGATCGACCGCGCCCGCTCGACGAGCCTGCGGCTAGACCAGCTCCCGCTCGGCCGCGACCAGCTCTTCGAAATCACCATCGAACCCGCCACCGGCTCGCCGACGGGCCGCCCGACAGGCCCGATCGTGGCGAAGGGGACGACGTCGCAGGCTTTGTAAGGCCGGCGGGCCGTTCCGTCGTGCTGCTGATCTAGCCGAGCCGGTGAGGCTGGGTCTCTGCGGGCCGCCGGCCAAAAGGCTGCACGCGTTTCGTGGACCGACCGTGCCGGTGGATACGCCAGCAAAAAACGCGGCCCCGAAGGACCGCGTTTGAAACTTTCTGCCAGAGCCCGGAAGCTTACTTCTTGGATTCGGCCTTGGCGCCCTTGGCGGGGCGGGCCTCGACGCGCTCGGCGATGCGGGCCGACTTGCCGCGGCGGTCGCGCAGATAATAGAGCTTGGCGCGGCGCACCTTGCCCTTGCGGATGACCTTGATCGAATCGAGGTTCGGCGAGAACAGCGGGAAGACGCGCTCGACGCCCTCGCCATAGCTGATCTTGCGGACGGTGAAGCTCTGGTTCAGGCCGCCGCCATTGCGGGCGATGCAGACGCCCTCATAGGCCTGGACGCGGCTGCGCTCGCCTTCCTTGACCTTAACGTTGACCTGCACGGTGTCGCCGGGCTGGAAATGCGGGATGTCCTTGCCCTCGCTGAGGCGGGCGACCTGCTCGGCGTCGAGCTGCTCGATGATGTTCACGTGTCGTCTCCATATGCCGTTGTCGCGTGTGTTCACGCGGGCGTTACGGCGCGCTGTTTTCAGTTGAGTGCGCGGGCCATACAGGAGGCGCGGGCGTTTGTCGAGCGCGGGTCGTCCGGAAAAGGGGCTCGGTCGGCAATACGGCGCTTGGCCTGACGCGCGAGGCTGTGCATAGGCTTCGCCCAATCAGAACGAAGCGTCTAGGATCGAAGCACCATGCCTGACAGCATTCAACGCGTCGCCCTCGTCACCGGCGCGGCGCGCGGGATCGGGCTCGCGACGGCGAAGCTCTTTCTCGCCGAGGGCTGGCGCGTCGCGCTGCTCGACATCGAGAGCGAGCTGCTGGCGCAGGCAGTGGCCGAGATCGGGCGGCCCGACGCCACGCTTGCGCTGAGCTGCGATCTCGGCGATCCCGCCCAGATCACGGCCGCTTTCACCGCGCTCGCAGCGCGCTTCGTCCGGCTCGACGCGCTGGTCAACAATGCCGGGACTGCGGTGTTCAAGCCGCTGCTGGAGACGACGCTGGAGGAGTGGAACCGCGTCATGGCGGTCAATCTCACCGGCCCGTTCCTGACCAGCCAGGCGGCGGCTGCGCTGATGGCGGATGGCGGCGGCGGCGCGATCGTCAACATCACCTCGATCTCCGGCTTGCGCGCCTCGACCCTGCGCGTCGCCTACGGCACCTCGAAGGCCGGGCTCGCCCATCTCACCAAGCAGCAGGCGGCGGAACTGGCCTCGCTCGGCATCCGCGTCAACGCAGTCGCGCCCGGCCCGGTCGACACCGCCATGGCCAAGGCGGTGCATTCGCCTGAGATCAGGGCCGATTACCGCGACGCCATCCCGCTCGCGCGCTACGGGCTGGAGGAGGAACTGGCGCAGGCGATCGTGTTCCTGTGTTCCGACAAGGCGAGCTACATCACCGGGCAGGTTCTCGCGGTCGATGGCGGGTTCGACGCGGCCGGCATCGGGCTCGCGACGCTGCGGGGCGAGCGGCGCAACAGGTGAGGGTTGGGCCCTTGATCCATCCGGCACGGTGAGGCGGGGAGACCGGGCGGGCTTCGCCGCCGGTCACGGATCGCTAGCCCTGTGCAAGGCCCGCGCTTGCCAGCCGGGGCGAGTGACGGCAATCTCGGGTCGGCGAGGGCCCGGCGAGCGTTTTTCGCCGGTCAGAGAGACATGGAAAGTCCAACATCATGATGATCGACGGTTGCAAAGCCGATGCCGGCACGATGGACGAGGCCGGCCTGTCGGGGTCTGGCGCGAGGCTTCTCGGCCGGCGCTCGTTCCTGGCCGGCGCCGCCGCCAGCCTCGGCGCGCTGGGCCTGGGCGGCTGCATGACGCAGGACGGCATGAGCCTCGCCGAGGCGCAGAAGCTCTACGGGCCGGCGCCCAACGAGAAATTCCCGATCCCGGCCACAGACATCAGCAGGCTCGATCCGAAATACTACCGCCGCACGGTCGCCTATGACAGCAAGGAGCCGGCGGGCACGATCATCGTCGATCCGGGCAATTATTACGTCTATCGTCTCGAGGGCGACGGCTCCGCCACCCGCTACGGGGCCAATGTCGGCCGCGACGGCTTCCGCTGGAGCGGCGACGCCTATGTCGGGCGCAAGGCCGAATGGGCGACGTGGACGCCGCCCCGCGAAATGATCAAGCGCCAGCCGGAGGTTGCGGTGTGGGCCAAGGGCATGCCTGGCGGCCTCGAAAACCCGCTCGGCGCGCGTACGCTTTACATGTACCAGAACGGCCGCTACACGCTCTACACGATCTACGCATCGAGCGATCCGGATACGATCGGTGACGGCGTCACCAGCGGCTGCGTCGGCCTGCTGAGCCAGGACATGATGCATTTGTACGATCGCACGCCGGTGAAGACGAAGGTGATCGTGCTGCCGGCGTAACGGAGACGTCGGAGTTCTGCCCGGTTCGCGCGCGCGGACCGGGCCGGCCCGTTCGAGGGTCTGCGCGCTGGACGGCCGGACAGGGGCGATGAGCGTCATCGGCGGCAACGGAGTCGGCCGGTCGGGGCGCGTTACTGTTTCGTCGCCCATTCGCCGCAGCGCAACAGATATTCCCCCTTGCGCAGCGCCTCCAACGGCGCGAACCTCTTTCTCGACATCCCTCTTCGACGGCCGCCCGACTCCGTCGGGCCGGAGCGACCGCCGCCCGACCGGCGTGGGCGCTTGTGTTATGTCGCGCTCCGCCGGCCTCCCGCCGCGCGAGACCGGATTTCGCCTCCGATCCAGCGGCTCACACCCGAAGGAGGACGACCATGAGTCAAACCACCCGGAGTGCAGGAGACGGCAACGGCGTCAGAGAGACGGGGCCGCGATGCATTGCGCTCGTCGGTCCCTTCCAGAGCGGCAAGACGACATTGCTCGAAAGCATCATCGAACGCTGCGGCGGGTTGTCCCGAGCAGGCTCGGTGAAGGCCGGCAACAGCCTCGGCGACGCCGCGCCGGAGGCGCGCGCCCACCAGATGAGCACGGAGCCGAATGTCGCGGCCGTCGAGTTTCTCGGCGAGCGCTTCAGCTTCATCGACTGTCCGGGCTCGGTCGAGTTCCTGCACGAGATGCGCCATGTCCTCCCGGCAATCGACGCAGCCGTCGTGGTCTGCGAGGCCGATGACCGCAAGATACCGGCGCTGGAACTGGTGCTGCGCGAGTTGGAGGAAGCCGACATCCCACGCTTCCTGTTCCTCAACAAGATCGATACCGCCGCGCGCCGCGTCCGCGAGACGCTTCCGCTACTGCAGCGCGCCTCGCGCACGCCGCTGCTGCTGCGCCAGATTCCGATCTGGAAGAACGGTATCGCGGTCGGCTTCATCGACCTCGCGCTGGAGCGGGCCTTCATCTATCGCGAGCATGCGCCCAGCGAGATCGTGCCGCTGGCCGAGGCCGAGATCGGCCGCGAGAAGGATGCGCGCTTCTCCATGCTGGAGACGCTCGCCGACCATGACGATGCGCTCATGGAAGATCTGCTCGGCGATCTGGAGCCGCCGCGCGACCGCGTTTTCGACGATCTCGCGCGCGAATTGCAGCATGGCCATGTCGTGCCGGTGCTGATCGGCTCGGCCGAGCGCGGCAATGGCGTGACGCGGCTGCTCAAGGCGCTGCGCCACGAGGCGCCGGGTCTGGCGACGACGCGCGGGCGCATCGGCGTGGTGGATGACGGAGCGCCGCTGGCCCAGGTGATCAAGACCTGGCATTCGAGCCATGGCGGCAAGGTTTCGCTGGCGCGGATGCTGCGCGGACGGCTGGCGGAAGGCGACGTCGTCACAGCCTCTGGCGGGGCCGAAGCGCGGATCGCCGGCGTGGTCGATCTCAAGGGTTCCGAACACAGTCGCCGGCCCGCCGTCGAGGAGGGCGAGGTTGCGGGGTTGCTGCGGCTGGAGGGCGTCGGCACGGGCGAGGCGCTGTCCCCAGGCAAGGTCCGGCCGCCGCTGATGGTCTCGATCGCGCCGCCGGAGCCTGTGCATGCGCTGGCCGTGTCGGTGAAGGACCGCAAGGACGATGTCCGGCTCGCCGCCGCGCTCGCCCGGATCGCCGAGGAAGATCCCGCGCTGATCGTGACGCAATTGCCGGAGTTCGGCGAGACGCGACTGTCGGGGCAGGGCGAGATGCATCTGCGCGTCACGCTGGAGCGGCTTGCCGGGCGCTATGGCGTCAGTGTCGAGAGCGGGCCGCCGCAGATCGGCCATCGTGAGAGTATCCGGGGTAAGGCTTCGGCGCGCGGCCGACACCGCAAGCAAAGCGGCGGGCATGGGCAATATGGCGATGTCGTGCTGGAGGTCGAGGCGCTGCCACGCGGGGAGGGCATCCGCTTCATCGACCGCGTGGTCGGCGGGGCCGTGCCGCGCAACTACATCGCCTCGGTCGAGGCCGGCATGCGCGATTACTGCCAATGCGGGCCGCTCGGTTTCCCGCTGGTCGATCTTGCGGTGACGCTGACCGACGGCTCGTATCACAGCGTTGATTCCTCCGACATGGCCTTCCGGCAGGCGGCGCGGATCGCGATGGAGGAGGTCGTTCCGCAGGCGCGGCCGGTGCTGCTCGAGCCGGTGCTGATGGTCGAGGTCGTGGTGCCGTCCGACGCGATGTCGCGCGCCTCGGCGATCGTCTCGGCCCGGCGCGGACAGATTCTCGGCTACGATTCCCGGCCGGGCTGGCGCGGCTGGGACCAGATCAACGCGTTGATCCCGGAGTCGGAGATGACGGGTCTGATCGTCGAGCTCCGTTCGGCGACAGCCGGCGTCGGATCGTTCTCGGCGCGCTTCGATCATCTCGCCGAACTGGCCGGCAAGCCGGCCGACGCGATCGTCTCCGCACACGCCCAGGCCCATGCCAGCGCCCATCCCCTTGCCCATGCGCGCTGAGCCGACTGTGTCGAAAAAGGTTCATATCTAAACCTTGTGTCGATTTAGCGATGGCGGGCGCTTGCGTCCGCCGTCGCGGTTTCGCAGTGTGTGGTCAGCAAAACAGTCCGCAACGGGCGCGATCGCGGCCGGAATGCGGAGGGCAAGGGAGGATATCGACCATGAACGCGATGACAGGCGCGCCGAAACCCGAGCAGCGGCCCTGGCTGGCGCATTATCCGCAGGCCGTTCCGCCACAGATCGACGCCGACAAGGTCGGCACGCTGGCCGACCTGATCCGCACCGCCTGCACGACCTATGCCGACCGGCCCGCCTTCGAGAGCTTCGGCAAGACGATCTCCTTTGCCGAAACCGGCCGCGCCGGGCAGGCCTTCGCGACATGGCTGCAGGCTAAGGGCTTCAAGAAGGGCGACCGCATCGCGCTGATGATGCCCAACATCCTGGCCTATCCGGCCACGATCTTCGGCGCGCTGCTCGGCGGCTTCACCGTCGTCAACGTCAACCCGCTCTATACGGCGCGCGAACTGACCCACCAGATCAACGATTCCGGCGCGCGCGCGCTCGTGGTGATCGAGAACTTCGCCCATGTCGTCGAGGAGGCCCGGCCCAACATGAAGCTGGAGGCGATCGTGGTCGCCACCGCCGGCGACCTGATGGGCTTCAAGGGCACGATCGTCAATTTCGTCGCGCGCAAGGTCAAGAAGGTGGTCAAGCCCTTCAACCTGCCGGGCTCGGTGTCGCTGAAGTCGATTCTGGCGGGCCCGGCCGCGATGACGCCCGTCACCGTGACGCCCGACGACATCGCCTTCCTGCAATACACCGGCGGCACCACCGGCGTCGCCAAGGGCGCCACGTTGAGCCACCGCAACGTCGCCTCCAATGTCGAGCAGGCCAATCTCTGGCTCGGCTGGGCGTTGGAGCCGCCGCTGGGCAAGAGCGACTACCAGCATGTCATGGTGACGGCGCTGCCGCTCTACCACATCTTTGCGCTGACCTGCTGCTGCATGTTCATGCTGCGCATCGGCGCCAAGGGCCTGCTGATCGCCAATCCGCGCGATATCGCCGGCTTCGTCAAGACGCTGAAGGCCAGCCGGATCACGCTCTTTTCCGGCGTCAACACGCTTTACAATGCGCTCGCCAGCCATCCCGAAATCAAGGACGTCGACTTCTCCGAGATGCGCTTTGCGGTCGCCGGCGGCATGGCGACGCAAGCGGCCGTCGCCAAGCGCTGGAAGGATGTCACGGGCAAGCCGATCGTCGAGGGCTATGGCCTGTCGGAGACCTCGCCCGTCGCCTCGATCAACCGGCCCGATACGGCCGAATTCACGGGCACGATCGGCTTCCCGCTACCCTCGACCGATTTCGCCATTCGCGACGCCGAAGGCAACGACATGCCCTATGGCGAGCCCGGCGAGATCTGCATCCGTGGGCCGCAGGTGATGGTCGGCTACTGGAACCGTCCCGACGAGACCGCCAAGGTGATGACCGCAGACGGCTTCTTCCGCAGCGGCGATGTCGGCGTGATGCTGCCCAATGGCGAGGTCAGGATCGTCGACCGGATGAAGGACATGGTCCTGGTCTCGGGTTTCAACGTCTATCCCAACGAGGTCGAGGACGTGCTTGCCTCCCATCCCGGCGTGCTGGAGGCGGCCGTGATCGGCCTGCCCGACGAGCATTCGGGCGAGGCGGTGACAGCCTTCGTGGTCAAGCGCGACGAGGCGCTGACGGCCGATGTCCTGCGCGCCTTCTGCAAGGAAGGCCTGACCGGCTACAAGGTGCCCAAGCAGATCGTCTTCCGCGAAAGCCTGCCCAAGACGAATGTCGGCAAGGTGCTGCGCCGGGCGCTGCGCGAGGAGGTTGCGGGGAAGGGGTGATGGGTCGCTGAGCCCGCGCCGGCCTGCCTTATCGCGCGCCGCGTCAGGCCGCGATCAGCGCCTTCTCATCTGCTGAATGTGCCGATACCGGCACGATCTCGCCTGCAGCCACGTCCTGCCCGAACCGCACCAGCGTGAAATCCTCGGCGCGGCCGGTGTTCCCGCGCTCGGTCAGCACCGAAAGCGGCCTGCCGATGCGGGCCTCGAGGTGGCGGCGATGCGCCTGGGCCGCCGCCTCGCGAAGGCGCGTCGCTCGCTCCGAGACGTGCGTGCCCGAAAGCTGCGGCATCCTCGCGGCCGGCGTACCGGGGCGCGGCGAATAGGGGAAGACATGGACATAGGCGAGGTCGCATTCGCCGATAAGGTCGAGCGAGCGCGCAAACATTGCCTCGTCCTCGGTCGGGAAGCCTGCGATCAGATCAGCGCCGAAGGCGATGTCGGGACGAATTGCGCGCATGTCGGCGCAGAAGCGGATCGCATCGTCGCGGCCGTGGCGGCGCTTCATCCGCTTGAGGATCAGGTCGTCGCCGGCCTGCAGCGAGAGATGGAGATGCGGCATCAGGCGGGCTTCGCTCGCGATGGCGTCGCGCAGAGCGTCGTCGACCTCGACGGCGTCGATCGAGGAGAGCCGCAGGCGTGGCAGCTCCGGAAGGTGACGTAGGATCGCCTTCACCAGCGTGCCAAGCATCGGCCGGTCGGGCAGGTCATGGCCATAGCTCGTCAGGTCGACGCCGGTCAGCACGATCTCGCGCACGCCGTCCGCGACGAGTTGGCGGCATTGGCGCAGCACGGCGTCTGGCGTCAGCGAGCGCGAACGGCCCCTGCCGAACGGTATGACGCAGAAGGTGCAGCGATGGTCGCAGCCGTTCTGGACCTGCACGAAGCCGCGCGTGCGGTTCTGCGCACGCACCTGCAGCGACGGCGCAAGCTGCGCCTCGGCCATGATGTCGCCCACCGCGATCTTGTCGTCCGGGCTTGCGCCACCGCTGATGCGAAGGCTGTTGGAGCGGGCGAGCGCGGTCCAGCTTTCGGGCCTCAGCTTCTCGGCGTTGCCGAGCACGCGTGAGGTCTCCGGCATGGCGGCAAAGGCGGCCGGGTCGATCTGCGCGGCGCACCCTGTGACGATGACGGGGCGGCCGGGATCGGCACGGGCGAGCTGCCGCACCGTCTGCCGCGCCTGCCGCACGGCTTCCGACGTGACGGCGCAACTGTTGACGATCGCGACGTCGCGCAAACCCGCAATCTCGGCATGTCGCCGGATGGTCTCGCCCTCGACGATGTTCAGCCGGCAGCCGAAATTGACCAGCTCGACGCTCATCACGCCGCGCGCTCGAACCAGTTCGGCTCCAGCACACCGTCCCATTCGAACGCGACAGGGCCGGTCATCAGGACATGGCCGTCGCGCTCGCGCCATTCGATCTCGAGGTCGCCGCCGGGCAGGCTGACGGTCGCCTTGCGAGCCGAGAGTTCGCGCCGGACCGCGGCCACCAACGCCGCGCAGGCGCCGGAGCCGCAGGCCTGGGTGATGCCCGCGCCGCGCTCCCAGACGCGCAGCACGATATGGTCCGGCGCGGTGACGGCGGCGAGTTCGATATTGGCACGGTCTGGAAAGATCGGATGGTTTTCGAGCAGCGGGCCGATCTGGGCCAGGTTGAAGCGATCCGGGTCGTCGACGAAGAAGACCGCATGGGGATTGCCCATGTTGACGGCGCAGGGCGTGTGCAGGACGGGTGAGTCGATCGGACCGATCTGCAGTTCGAAATGGGCGGTGTCGTGAAACGGCTCAGCGAGCGGGATGTCCTCCCAGCCGAGCTTCGGCGCGCCCATGTCGACGGTGAAGACGAGGTCGCTCTCCCGAATGGCCGGCAGCAGCCCTGCCTTCGTCTGGAGCGTGAGCGCCGTCTTTGTCGGGTCGCCCATTTCGGGGTCGGCGATCATCGCCCAGGCGACGCAGCGCGTGCCGTTGCCGCAGGCGCCAGCCTCCGAGCCGTCGCTATTGTAGATGCGCACGAAGGCGTCCGTTCCCGGCGTGACGGGATCGTGCAGCACCATCAACTGGTCGAAACGGGCGCGGGGCTCGGCAGCGATGGCGCGGGTGTCGTTGTCGGAGACGCGCAGCTTCGTGCCGCGCAGGTCCAGCACGGTGATCTGGTTGCCGAGTCCGTTCATCTTCAGGAACCGGCGCTGCGCGAGGGCGTTCATTGGGTCACATGTCCGTGGAATAGCGGCTGTATAGACCGAAGCGACGCGAAAAAGCCATCGTCGGCGCTCTCGCTGGCGTGTCTCGGCCGTTCCGCACAAACATGGATAGTCTATGTTGCGCTGCAAGAGCGCGAATCGAGCAGGCTCCCGGCCAGGCGATCAGGATCAAGGCGATGCGGCATTCTCGGATCAGCAGTCTGGCGCTTCTGGCGGGGCTCGGCCTCGCAGCGGCGCTCGCCATGTCGGCGCCGCGGGCGCAGACCCGCGTCGCGCCGCCCTCGCCGGTCGAATCCGCCCCGCTCGCGCCGCCGCCGGGCGCGATCTCACCCGCTCAGACGCCGCCTCCGCCGCCTGCCGCAGTGCCCGAAACGCCGCCCGGTCCGACGCCGGTGCAGCCGGCGCCGGCGCTACCCGGCCCGGTGACACCACAGCCGGT
This sequence comes from Rhizobiales bacterium CCH3-A5, assembly GCA_001556025.1. Classification (GTDB taxonomy): domain Bacteria; phylum Pseudomonadota; class Alphaproteobacteria; order Rhizobiales; family Beijerinckiaceae; genus Allobosea. The sequence continues at coordinate 151,369 of LSIB01000136.1, read as the reverse complement.
CCAGCCTGCGCCGACACTGCCCGGCCCCGCCGAGCCGCAGCCGGTCGCGCCGCCGCCTAGCCTGCCGCCGCCCGGCCAGCCTTTGCCGCCCGTCCCGCCGCAGCAGCAGACCGGAGCGCCCAATCCCAACGCGACGCTCGCCGGTCGTCCCGGCGACGCCAGCGATGTCGACCAGATCCTGCTCGTCCCCAAGCCGGTGCTAGCGCTCGCTGGGCAGTCGAGCTGGGATCAGGGCTTCGAGACGCTCGTCGCCAGCTTTCGCATCCTGCGCGATGAAGCGTCGCGCGCCGGGCTCGCCATCGCCGGCCGACCGCTCACGCTGTTCGTCGAGACCGACGACAACGGCTTCAGATTCGAGGCGATGCTGCCGGTTGATCGCGTTCCCGAGAGCGCCGGCCGGCCGCCGTTCGGCAATGGCGTTCGCGCCAGCCAGTCGCCGGCTGGGCCGTCGCTGCGCTTTGTCCACAACGCGCCCTATGACGATATCGATTCGACCTATGAGACGATCACGGCCTATCTCGAGGCCAAAAACATCGTCGCCAAGGACGCCTTCCTCGAAGAGTATGTCAGCGATCTGCGTGACCCTGCCGATCCAAATCTCGAGATCAACGTCTACGTCCAGCCGCGCTGAGCGCCGGTCTCTCACGCCACCCAGCTCATCCCCGGCCGCATCGGGATGAAGCGCTCCTCGGGCAGCGTTGCCGCAGCCAGCGCGAGTTTCAGCGCCTCTGGCGGGCGCTCGACGCCCTCGTCGGTGAGTTGGAATGTGCCCCAATGGTGGCCGATGGCGGCTTCGGCCTTGAGCGAAAGCATCACCTTGACCGCCTCTTCGGGATTCATGTGGTTGTCCGACATGAACCAGCGCGGCTCATAGGCGCCGATCGGCAGGACAGCGAGCCGAAACGGACCGTATTCGGCCCCGAGCCGGTCGTAGAGCGAGCCGTCATAGTAGCCGGTGTCGCCGACATGGAACACTTTCGTCCCGGCGGCCTCGACGATGAAGGAGCACCACAGCGCCATGCGCCGATCGAAGGCGCCGCGCGCCGACCAGTGGTAGGTCGGGACCAGCGTCGTCGCGACCTTGTCGGACAGGACGACGCGGTCGGTCCAGTCATGCGCCTCCAGCCGGGCATCGGGAATGCGGGAGCGGATGATGGTGTCGTTCCCGAGCGGGACGATCATGCGCGGCTTGTGGGCCCGGTGCAGCCGCGCCAGCGTCGCGAGGTCGAGATGGTCGTAATGGTTGTGCGTGACCAGCACCGCGTCGATCGGAGGCAGGTCCTCGAAGGCGACGCCCGGCGCATTCACGCGCTCGGGGCCGGCGAATGAGAACGGGCTTGCGCGCTGCGCATAGACCGGGTCGATCAGCAGGTTGAGGCCGGCGACCTGATACAGGAACGAGGCATGGCCGAGATGGACGATGCGGACGCCATCGAAGCGGGCAGGCGGCTTGTCCTGCGGCGGCGCGGGATAATGCGCCGGAAACGCCTCGCGCTCGCGTTTGGAGGTCTGCCATTTCCAGATGTCGATCAGGCCCTTGGTCACCGGCCGGCCGTCGGTGAAGCTCAGACCGTCAAAATGATCGGTCACCGGTCCCTGGTAGTAAGGGTTGCGGGAGCGCGAGAGCGTGGCCCAGGCGACGCCCGACGAGGTGGCGAGCGCGGTCAGGCCGAGAAGGGAGAGGAGCTTGCGGCGTGTCATGCCCGGTAGGTTGGGGCTCGTTCACGATGCGTCAAGGGCGGATTGCCGGCATTGGGAGGGTGCTGCCATAGTCGGTTGGGGCAAGCGGAGGGCGGTTCACGGGCATGCGATCAATCGTCCTGGCAGTCGCGCTGGCTTTCGGCGTCGCCGTTGCTGGCTATCGGGCGCAGGCCGTCGAGCCGCTACGCCCTTGTGGCGACGCCCAAACGCCCTGCTCCGTGCCGCTGGGCGACTACCATGCGGCCGTGCCGAAAACGCCGCCCGCGGCAGGCGAGACGCGCCCGGTCGTGCTGTTCTTTCATGGCGCTGGTGGGCTCGGCCGCACCATATTGGAGGAGGGCTCCTTTCTGCGACCCTTCGTCGAGGCCGGCTATGTCGTGCTCGGCGCCAACGGGCTGATGCGGCCGACGAACGCCTTCGGCACGGGCTGGTCGTTCCGGCCGGAGGGGCCTCAGCAGCGCGACGAACTCGCCTTCGCGAAGCAGGTTCTCGACGACGCTGCGAAGCGCTTTTCGATCGACCGGAAGCGCGTGCTGGTCTCAGGGTTTTCGATCGGCGGCGCGCTGGTCTGGTATCTCGCCTGCAGGGAGCCGTGGCTGGGCGCGGCCTATGCGCCGGTCGCCGGCGGCTTCTGGCGGCCGCACCCGACGGCCTGCGCCGGGCCGATCGACCTGCTCCAGACCCATGGCTGGCGCGACCGCACCGTGCCGCTGGAGGGCCGCCCGCTGCGCGGCGGCGAACTCCATCAGGGCGACATCTTCGAGGGCCTGCAGCTCTGGCGCAGGGTCAATGGCTGCACAGGCGTGAGGCCCGATACGTTCGAGACCGGCGCGGTGTTCTGGGTGCGCAACTGGACGGCCTGCGAGAGCGGGCGCGAGATTTCGCTGGTGCTGCACCCCTCCGACCATGACGACGTGCCGAAGGACTGGGCCGGAATGGCGCAGGCGTGGTTCGAGGCGAGGCTGAAGGCACGGCGGGACTAGAAACCCCGCGCCTCCAGTGCGCCTTCAGCCTCCGTGATGTAGTCGCGCACCACCGGCACGGCGCTTTTGTGCGGGCCGAGCAACAGCTGGAAGACCATGTCGCCGCCGATGTCGAAGGAGATCTCGCAGGCCGAGAGGTAGAACTCCCACATCCGTGCGAAGCGCTCGCCCATCATGGCGACGACCTCCTCGCGCCGCGCCATGAAGCGCTCGCGCCAGGCGGCGAGCGTCCAGTGGTAGTGCCGCCGCCAGAACTCGCAATCGGACGACCACAGGCCGGTCTGCTCGACAGCGGCGAAGACCTCGGAAAGGGCAGGGGCATAGCCGCCCGGAAAAATGTATTTTTCGAAGAACGGGCCGGTAAAGCCCGGCGGGCCGACGCGGCCGATGCAGTGGACGAGCGCGATGCCGTCCGGCGTCAGCAGATCGCGGATCGTCTTGAAATACTCCAGATAATGCGCGACGCCGACATGCTCCATCATGCCGACCGAGACGACGCGGTCGAACGTGCCTGTCAGCTCGCGATAGTCCCGATTCACGAAAGTCACGGCATCGCCGATGCCCGCGGTCTGCGCACGCTGCTGCGCAGCCGCCATCTGGTCCGGCGAGACGTTGAGGCCGGTGACCTTCGCGCCACAGGCTTTCGCCAGATAGATCGCGAGCTCGCCCCAGCCCGAGCCGATGTCGAGCACGCGCATGCCGGGCTCGATCTTCAGCTTGGCTGCGATGTGCCGGAGCTTGGCCTGCTGGGCGGCTGCGAGCCCGACCTCCGGCGAATGCCAGTAGGCGCATGAATAGGTCATCGTCTCGTCGAGCCAAAGGCGGTAGAAGTCGGTTGGAATGTCGTAGTGGTGCTTGACCTTCTTGCCGGCGGCGCCGAGCGGGTTGTGCATCCGGAAGCGCCGGATGCGGAAACGGATGGCGCGGATCGCCTTCTGCAGCGGATGCTTGCGCAGTTCCGAGCGCTGCAGCCAGAACAACTCCAGCAGATCGTGGATCGAGGAGCCGTCCTCGAATTCGATCCGGCCGTCCATGTAGCCCTCGGCCAGCGCCAGCTCTGGATTCAGGAAGAGTTCGCGCTCGATGCGCTCGTCCTTGAGCCGGATCGTCACCTCGCCTGCGGTCTTTTGCTGGCCGGCGAAGACCAGTTCCTCGCGGCCGGGACCGAAGACATGGCGCTTGTCGTCTGGAGTGATGACGGTGAGGCGGCCCTTGCGGATGGCGCGCTTCAGGAGCTTGGGCAGGAGCAGCATGCAGGATCCCCGGACGGCGCGCCGACCTTACGGTCAGCAGACGACGCAGGGAAATGCCTGGAAACGCGCCAGCAACAGGAAGTTGCGCGCTGTTGCGAGATTGCATGGTCAGGATCGCGTCACATCGGCTGGAACAATCGTCATCGAATCCTGTTCCTGTTGCCGAACGAAACCTGGAGAACTGCCGTGGACGACGACCGGATCATCAGGATTGCGCGCGCGCTCTGTCGCTCGGCGCGGCTCGATCCCGACAAGCCGGTCGAGGATTCGGCCAGCCTGCCGATGCAGCGGCAGTCGGAGCCCGTTTCAGCGTCGTCCGCGGCGTGGATGCATTTTCGCAAATCCGCCGAGGAGTTCGTGGCGCGACACAGCGAGCGCGTGGTCGCCCCGCTCTGAGACCCGCCGGCAGACACGACTTGCCGGGATGCGGGGTGGCGGACTAGTGCTGTGAGGCGTCGCCTGCTCCGGCGCTCCTCGAACGGCGAATCGATGTCCTGGCGCGATTTCTGGAACGGCGACACCCCGATCTATGTCTCGGACCGCCACAAGGCGCTGCATTACCGGCAGATCGCCAAGGATATCGTCTCCCATATCCCCGCATCCGACGCCGTCGTGCTCGACCATGGCTGCGGCGAGGCGTTGTCGGCCGATCGCGTCGCCGCTGCCTGCGGAAAACTCTATCTTTGCGAGGCCGCGCCCAATGTCCGCGACAGGTTGCGCGCCATGTTCGGCCATCTTGACACTGTCGCGGTCGTCTCGCCCGAAGAGGTCGAGGCGCTTGCGGACGCCACGCTCGACCTCGTCGTCGCCAACTCGCTGATCCAGTATCTCAAGCCCGACGAACTGACGGCGCTGCTCGCGCTCTGGAAGGCGAAGCTCAGGCCCGGCGGGCATCTCGTGCTCGCCGATGTGATCCCGCCCGATCTCGGCCCTTTGAGCGACGCATCGCAATTGCTCAGCTTCGCCTGGCGCGGCGGCTTCCTGAAGGCCGCGCTGGCGGGCCTCGTGCGGACCGCTTTCTCGGATTACCGCAAGCTCAGGGCGCAGTACGGGCTCTCGACCCATACCGCCGAGGGCATAACAACGCTGATCGCAAAGACGGGGTTCGTGGCCGTCGAGCGCGTGGGGAATTTTGGGCACAACCCGCAGCGGATGGCCTTCAGGGCGCGTGCGCCTGGCCGATAGTCAGACGCGTCGATCGGCGAAACTGAAAAACTTGTGCCCCAGAAACGAGAACACCATGACGATGCCCGTGGTGACGAGTTGCATCGGCAGATAGGGCAGGCCGGCCCGCGCCACGAAGAGATGCATTAGGATGCCGGTGAGGACGAAGCCGCCGGCAGCGATCAGGGCGAAGCGCCAGCCGGCCTGCGCATGACTGCGTGTGGCTTCGAACGTCAGCCAGCGGTTGAGCGCATAGGAGACGAGCGCGCCGAGCACGAAACCGGCCAGTGTCGCCGGCACCGGGTCGACCCCCCCGATTTCGACCAGCCCGATCAATGTCGTGTAGTGCGCGACGGCGGTGATGCCGCCGGCGAGCATATAGGCCGCAAGCTGGCGGGACTGGCGTGGGTAGCTGCGAAGCGGCATGGCCGTCCTTAAGGCGCAAGCGGGCCGGCTTGTCCATCGGCTGGGCACAGGTTGAGCTTTCCGCTTCCCCATCCCGCCGCTCCCCTCTATAGCGAGCGCCTAGCATTCATTCAGGCGCGCGCCGGCCTCCGCTCAATCGATCGGACTGGTCTTGCGCGCCTGCGAACACATGGCCGGACCCATGCCCAAGCGCACAGACATCAAGACCATCCTGATCATCGGCGCGGGGCCCATCATCATCGGCCAGGCCTGCGAGTTCGACTATTCCGGCACACAGGCCTGCAAGACTCTGAAGGCCGAGGGCTACCGAATTGTGCTGGTCAATTCGAATCCGGCGACGATCATGACCGACCCGGACCTCGCGGACGCGACCTATGTCGAGCCGATCACGCCCGAGGTCGTCGCCAAGATCATCGAGAAGGAGCGCGACGTGCTGCCGGGCGGCTTCGCGCTGCTGCCGACCATGGGCGGGCAGACCGCTCTGAACTGCGCGCTTTCGCTCAACAAAAAGTCGATCGTCCAGCCCGACGGCAGCAAGATCAGCGTCTTGGAGAAGTTCGGCGTCGAGATGATCGGCGCCACCGCCGAGGCAATCGACAAGGCCGAGGACCGCGAGCTCTTTCGCGACGCGATGACCAAGATCGGCCTCGACACGCCGCGCTCGCACCAGATCAAGACGCTCGGCCAGGCGCTCGATGCGCTCGACGACATCGGCCTGCCGGCGATCATCCGGCCGTCCTTTACGATGGGCGGCACCGGCGGCGGCATCGCCTACAACAAGAGCGAGTTCATCGACATCGTCGAGCGCGGCATCGACGCCTCGCCGACGAGCGAGGTGCTGATCGAGGAGAGCGTACTCGGCTGGAAAGAGTACGAGATGGAGGTGGTCCGCGACAAAAAGGACAACTGCATCATCGTCTGCTCGATCGAGAACATCGACCCGATGGGCGTCCATACCGGCGATTCGATCACGGTCGCGCCGGCGCTGACGCTGACCGACAAGGAATACCAGATCATGCGCGACGCCTCCCTGGCGGTGCTGCGCGAGATCGGCGTCGAGACCGGCGGCTCGAACGTCCAGTTCGCGGTCGATCCGGCGACGGGCCGGATGATCGTGATCGAGATGAACCCGCGTGTCTCGCGGTCTTCCGCCTTGGCCTCGAAGGCGACCGGTTTCCCGATCGCCAAGGTCGCCGCGCGGCTCGCGGTCGGCTACACGCTGGACGAGATCGAGAACGACATCACCGGCGGGGCGACGCCGGCCTCCTTCGAGCCGACGATCGACTATGTCGTCACCAAGATCCCGCGCTTCGCTTTCGAGAAGTTCCCGGGTTCGGAGCCGACGCTGACGACCGCGATGAAATCGGTCGGCGAGGCGATGGCGATCGGCCGGACCTTCCAGGAATCGCTGCAGAAGGCGCTGCGCTCGCTGGAAACCGGCCTCGACGGGCTCGACGAGATCGAGGTCGGCGGCATGGGCCATGGCGACGACCGGAACGCGATCAAGGCCGCGCTCTCGACGCCGACGCCCGACCGCATCCTGCAGGTCGCGCAGGCGATGCGCTTCGGCTTCACCGACGAGCAGATCCATGAGAGCTGCAAGATTGACCCGTGGTTCCTCGCGCAGATGCGCGAGATCGTCGACACCGAGGAAAAGGTGCGCCGGTTCGGCCTGCCGCAGACGCCTGGCGCCTTCCGGCAGGTCAAGGCCATGGGCTTTTCGGACAAGCGGCTCGCTGCGGTCGCCGGCAAGACCGAGGCCGAGGTCAAGGCGCTGAGGCGCTCGCTCGACGTCAGGCCCGTCTACAAGCGCATCGACACCTGCGCCGCCGAGTTCGCCTCGCCGACCGCCTACATGTATTCGACCTATGCCATGCCGTTCATGGGCAAGGCGGCAGATGAGGCCAATCCGTCAGACCGAAAGAAGGTCGTCATCCTCGGTGGCGGGCCTAATCGCATCGGCCAAGGCATCGAGTTCGACTATTGCTGCTGCCATGCCTGCTACGCGCTGCGCGACGCCGGCTACGAGACCATCATGGTCAACTGCAACCCCGAGACCGTCTCGACCGATTACGACACCTCCGACCGGCTCTATTTCGAGCCGCTGACGGCCGAGGACGTTCTGGAAATCCTCGATACCGAGAAGCAGGCCGGCACGCTGCACGGCGTCATCGTCCAGTTCGGCGGGCAGACGCCGCTGAAGCTTGCCAATGCGCTGGAGGAGGCCGGCATCCCGATCCTGGGCACCTCGCCCGACATGATCGACCTTGCCGAGGATCGCGACCGCTTTAAGCGGCTGCTCGACAAGCTGCATCTGAAGCAGCCCAAGAACGGCATCGCCTATTCGGTCGAGCAGGCGCGCATCATCGCGGGCGAGCTCGGCCTGCCCTTCGTGGTTCGTCCGTCCTATGTGCTGGGCGGCCGGGCCATGGCGATCATCCGCGATGAGGTGATGTTCGAGGACTACCTGCTCGGCACGCTACCGAGCCTGATCCCGTCCGAGGTCAAGGCCAAATATCCCAACGACAAGACCGGCCAGATCAACATGGTGCTGGGCAAGAACCCGCTCCTGTTCGACCGGTATCTGTCGGACGCGATCGAGGTCGACGTCGATTGCCTGAGCGACGGCAAGGACGCCTTCATCGCCGGCATCATGGAGCATATCGAGGAAGCCGGCATCCATTCGGGCGATTCGGCCTGCTCGCTGCCCCCGCGCTCGCTGTCGCTGGCGACGATCGCCGAGCTGGAGCGCCAGACGAAAGCCATGGCGCTGGCGCTCGATGTCGGCGGGCTGATGAACGTGCAATACGCCATCCAGAACGATGTGATCTACGTGCTGGAGGTCAATCCGCGCGCCTCGCGCACCGTGCCCTTCGTCGCCAAGGTCATCGGCCTGCCCGTAGCCAAAATCGCGGCCCGCATCATGGCGGGCGAGAGCCTGGCCAGCTTCGCGCTGAAATCCGAGGCTCTCGGCCATGTCGGCGTGAAGGAAGCGGTGTTCCCCTTCGCGCGCTTCCCCGGCGTCGACGTTCTGCTGGGGCCTGAAATGCGCTCCACGGGAGAGGTGATCGGGCTCGACCGCTCCTTCGACATCGCCTTCGCCAAGAGCCAGTTGGGTGCAGGCTCCAAGGTGCCGGTCAAGGGCACCGTCTTCGTCTCGGTGCGCGACGAGGACAAGCCGCGTATCGTGCCGTCGATCCGCATCCTCGCCGATCTCGGCTTCCGCGTGCTGGCGACGGGCGGAACGCTGCGCCTGTTGCAGGAGGAAGGCATCGCCGCCGCCAAGATCAACAAGGTGCTGGAAGGCCGGCCGCACGTCGTCGATGCGATCAAGAACGGCGAAATCCAGCTCGTCTTCAACACCACCGACGGGCCGCAGGCGCTGCAGGATTCGCGCTCGCTCCGCCGTACGGCCCTCTTGCACAAGGTGCCCTATTATACCACCTTGGCCGGAGCGATCGCAGCGGCGGAAGGCATCAAGGCCTATTGCAGCGGCGATCTCGAGGTACGATCGCTGCAATCCTATTTCGTGCGCGCCGCCTGAACAAAACGGCGCGCGGGAAGTTCGCTCTCGCAGTTCAATAACGATCGGAAGCGGAGCGCGCAGGCCATGGCAAGCATGGCCGGCGGCTCATCGCTTTCGCAATTCGGGATGAGACGATGGAAAAGGTTCCCATGACCGCGGGCGGCTTCGCCGCCCTGGAGGCCGAGCTGAAGGACCGCCAGCAGGTGCAGCGCCAGCGCATCATCACGGCGATCGCGGAAGCGCGCGCGCATGGCGATCTGTCCGAGAACGCCGAGTATCACGCCGCCAAGGAAGCGCAGGCGCTTAACGAAGGCCGGATCCAGGAACTGGAATCGCTGATCGGCCGCGCCGACATCATCGACATCGCCAAGCTCGCCGGCGGCGACACCATCAAGTTCGGCGCGACGGTCAAGCTGATCGACGACGACACCGAGGAAGAGAAGAGCTACCAGATCGTCGGCGAGCCGGAATCGGATGTGAAGTCCGGCAAGGTGTCGGTCGGCTCGCCGATCGCGCGCGCGCTGATCGGCAAGAAGGTCGGCGATTCCGTGCAGGTCAACACGCCCGGCGGCGGCAAGTCCTACGAGGTCGTCAGCGTCGTCTTCCGCTGAGAAATGTGACTCCGGCGGTCGTCTGACGCGACTTTCTGCGCTTCCGGTGCTCACGGACTGTAGTCCGCTCCGCTCCGGTTCTCGAAAGCGACGACAGCCGACACACCTGAGCGCATTTCTGCCTGGCCTTTGCAATCAGGCTCGAGCGTTCCCCGCGTCTTGGCTCTGCAACAGCGCGACACTACATGCGTTGGTGTCCCGAGGGAGTTCCAGCCATGACGACGCGCCGCGCTTTCATCTTCTCCGCCATCGCAGGCTCCGCGCTTGCGGCCCACGGCCCCGCTTTGTCGCAGGCGCGGAGCATCGGCGCGATCCGGGTCGACGCCTCGCGCATCGCCGCGCAGGGCTGGGGCGAGCGTTCGCATGAGATAAAGCGCGCGCTGGAACGACAGCTCGCGACGACACTCGCGCCGATGATCCGGCGTGGCGGGCCGACGCTGAATGTCACTGTCAAGGGCGTCTGGCTTGCGAGTTGGGCTGGCGGTGGTGGTGGTGGCAAACCGACCGACGGCGGCGCCAGCATGGACAATTTCGATGCGGACTACGTGCTGACGGGCGCGCGCGGCGAAGTGCTTGGGAGTTGGCCGATCCTGAGCAATATCGGTTCGGATTCGGGCGGGGCGTGGTACCGGCCCGATGTCGACCAGCGCCGCGTCGCCGCGCTGATCGAGAACAACGCGCTCTGGATCAGGCGTTATCTCGGCGGCTGATCGCCGCTCCTCTCGGCTTCGCACGGCGCATCACGAGGGCGACAGCCGCATCCTTCTGCCCTTGCGCCCATCGATGGCTGCGCCAACTCTCGGGCAGAGCCTTTCTCTGACCAACGGGGCCACGCCAATGATCAACCGTCGCAGCCTTCTCGCCGGCTTCGCCGGTCTGGTTTTGACAGCCAACGCGACAAGCGCTGCCTCGCCGCCGATCAGTGCGATTCGCGTCGATGTCGGCCCGCTCCTAACGCAAGGGTGGGGCGTCCGCGCTGGCGCGATCAAGATGTCGCTGGAACGAGCGCTCGCCAGCCTGCGTGGCCCTGGCCGCAGCGGCGCGACCCTGGAGGTCGTGGTCACGGGGATACACATGACGAGCTTTGCGGGTGGAGCGACCGGCTCGATCGGCAATGATGCGCTGGAGAGCGAGGCGCGGCTGATCGGCGCCAACGGCGTGGTGGCGCGCTATCCGGTCAGGGCTATCCTGTCGGCGGGCGCGGGCGGGGCCTGGTACCTCCCCGATGTCGATCAGCGCCGGATCGACGCCCTGGTCGAGGCCAACGCCCAATGGATCAGGCGCTACCTCGGCGGGTGACCCGATCCTAGCTCAATGGCGCGATCGGCTCGTCCTTGACCCGGTCGAGCGCAAGAGCGGTTCGCACGTTGCGGACGTTGGGCAGCGCGGTCAGGTCGCCGACGAAATCCTGAAACGCTTTCAGGTCGGGCGCGACGCATTTCAGGATGAAGTCGATGTCGCCAGACAGCGTCCAGCACTCACGCACCGCATCCCAGGCGCGGATATGGGACTGGAACGCGGCGAGGTCCGCCTCCGCCTGGCTCGCCAGATGCACGAAGGCGAAGCAGACCACTTCGAGCCCGAGCTTCTTCTCGTCGAGCAAGGCGCGATATCCGGTAATCAGCCCGGCCTCCTCCAGCGCGCGCACGCGCCGCAGGCAGGGCGGCGGCGAAATGCCGACCCGGCTCGCCAACTCGACATTGGTCATCCGCCCATCGGCCTGCAGCTCGCGCAGGATGGCGAGGTCGATATCGTCGAGTTTGGATCGCACGAAAGGCCCCGGGGACAAGGTCGCGCTGGTCTAGACGCAGCGCCTGCGCGATACAAGGCGCGTGCCGCGCTTCACAGGATGCCTTGCTTGCCCGCCGAACCCCCGCCTGCAGAGCCGCTTCCAACCATATGGGTGCTGACCGACGGCAAGGCCGGCGACGAGGTGCAGTGCCTCGGCGTCGCTGAACGGCTCGGCGTGACGCCGGAGATCAGGCGCGTGGCGCCGCGCGCGCCGTTCGCCTGGCTGATGCCGCGCGGACCGATCGATCCGCGCGAGGCGCCGGACCGCCCCGGCAGCCCGTTGCGCCCGCCCTTTCCCGACATCGCCATCGCCTCGGGGCGGAGGGCGGTTTCCTATCTGCGGGCGCTGCGCAAGGCCTCGAACGGTCGCAGTTTCACGGTCTTCCTCAAGGATCCGCGCGTCGGCACGGGAGCAGCCGACCTGATCTGGGTTCCCGAACACGACAGGTTGCGCGGCGAGAATGTGCTGGTGACGGTGACCTCGCCGCATGGGCTTTCGCCGGTGCGACTGGAGCAGGCGCGCTTGCGGCCACATCCGGCGATCGCCGCCCTGCCCAGCCCGCGCGCTGCGGTTTTGGCCGGCGGCGACAGCCGTCATCACCGCTTTCTGTCGGACGATATCGCGCGCTTCGCGGGCCTGCTCGACCAGCTTGCCGGATCGGGCGTCGCGCTGATGGGCTCGCGCTCGCGGCGGACCTCGCCCGAGCTCGACGCGGCGGTTGCGGCGGTCTTCGCCAGGCATGGCGGCTGGTGGTGGGACGGGACAGGGGAGAACCCCTATGTCGCTCTGCTCGCCCATGCAAACGCCATCGTCACCACGGCCGATTCGACGAACATGATCGGCGAGGCGACGGCGACCGGCGCGCCGATCCTGGTTTTCGAGCCGCATGGCGGCTATGGCAAGCTGGCGAAGTTTCTCGAGGCGCTGAAGCGGCAAGGGGCTGTGCATCATTTCGAGGGGCGGCTTGAAGGAGAGCGATATCAGCCGCTAGACTCGACGACCGAGATCGCGGACGCCGTGAGGCGGGGCTGGCTGCGGCATCGGGCTGAACGCGGAATTGCATGAGTTGATCAGGCTGACAGGTTTGATCAACGCGCGCCGTCATCCTGGCCTCCGCGAAGCGGAGCGCCGGGTCCATCCTTAGAGCATAGTCGTTGCCCTATGATGGATCCCGGAGAGCACGGCTTCGCCGCTTGTCCAGGATGAAGGCGAGGGTTGAACTGGGCGCATTGGCCCAAAGCAAAGCAGAGCTTATCTGACTGAACGAGAACGTGGCCGAGGCCGCGCAATAAGGACCACCCCGATGCCACATACTCATGCCCGCGTGATGATCATCGGCTCAGGCCCCGCCGGCTATACGGCCGCGATCTATGCCGCACGGGCTATGCTGGAGCCGGTGATGATCTCCGGCATGCAGGCCGGCGGCCAGCTCATGATCACCACCGACGTCGAGAATTACCCTGGCTTCGCCGACGTGATCCAGGGCCCATGGCTGATGGAGCAGATGCGCGCCCAGGCCGAGCATATGGGCACGAAGATGGTGTCCGATCACATCGCGCGGGTCGATCTCTCGCAGCGGCCCTTCCGCCTGTGGGGCGACGGCTCGGAAACCTATTCCTGCGACGCGCTGATCATCGCCACGGGCGCGCAGGCGAAATGGCTCGGCCTGCCCTCGGAGCAGGCGTTCCAGGGGTTCGGCGTCTCGGCCTGCGCGACCTGTGACGGCTTCTTCTTCCGCAACAAGCAGGTCGTCGTCGTCGGAGGCGGCAATACGGCGGTCGAAGAGGCGCTCTATCTGGCCAACCTCGCCAGCAAGGTGACGCTGGTGCATCGCCGCGACAGTCTGCGCGCCGAGCGCGTGATGCAGGACCGGCTTTTCAAGCATCCCAAGATCGAGGTAGTCTGGGACAGCGAAATCGCCGAGATTTGCGGCGGCACGCAGCCGCCCAATGTCACGCATCTGCGGCTGCGGAACCTCAAGACCGGCGCCGAGAGCGAACTCAGGACCGATGGCGTCTTCATCGCCATCGGCCACAAGCCGGCAACAGAGCTGTTCGTCGGCCAACTCGCCATGAACGAGACCGGTTACCTCACGGTCGAGGCCGGGACCACCAACACCAACATTCCCGGCGTGTTCGCGGCCGGCGACGTCACCGACGAGCACTACCGTCAGGCGGTGACGGCGGCAGGGCTCGGCTGCATGGCCGCGCTCGACGCCGAGCGGTGGCTGCAGGCGAACGATCTGGAGCAACTCAAGGCCGCAGAATAAGTCGCATCCGATCATCCATCACCATATGTGATGGATTACGTCACCATATTCGGTGCGAAAAACGGTAGTTGACGCCGCTCAGACGTTGACGCGCCAAGATTTTATCCCCCAACATGCACCAAACGCATAACAGGGGGGATCGCGGTGGATTGGGACCGCATCAGGATATTTTATACCGTCGCTGAGTCCGGCAGCTTTACCAAGGCGGGAGACGTTCTGGGCCTGAGTCAGTCGGCGGTGAGCCGGCAGATCGGCGCGCTGGAGCGCGAATTGCGCGCGCCCCTGTTCCATCGGCATACGCGCGGTCTCATCCTCACCGAACAGGGCGAATTGCTCTGGCGCGCCGCGCGCGAGATGACGCAGCGGCTGGAGCGGACGCGGGCGCAGCTCTCGGAGACGCGCGAGCACCCGTCGGGTGAACTCAAGGTCACCGCGACGCGTGGGCTCGGCGGCCACTGGCTGACGCCGCGACTGGCCGAGTTCCTCGATCTCTACCCCGACATCAAGGTCGATCTCATCCTCACCGACGAGGAACTCGACCTGTCGATGCGCGAGGCCGACATCGCGATCCGCCTGCGCCAGCCGCAGCAGCCTGACCTGATCCAGCGCAAGCTCTTCACGGTCCATTTCCACGTCTATGGCTCGCCGGCCTATGTGAAGCGCTTCGGCGAGCCCAAGACCTATGAGGAACTGGACAACCACCGCATCCTGTCCTTCGGCGGCACCTCCCCCTCCTATCTGACGGCCGTCCACTGGCTCGGCACGCTCGGGCGCGACCAGCGCAATCCACGCCCGATCCATCTCACCGTGAACAACATCACGGCGATGAAGCGGGCGGTGGATTCAGGCGCCGGCATCGCCGTGCTGCCGGACTATCTGATCGAGACGGGCTCGCCGCTGATCCAGTTGATGCGCGAGACTGAGATGCCGCAGCTGGAGAGCTATCTCGTCTACCCAGAGGAGATGAAGTCGGTCGCTCGCGTGCAGGTCTTCCGCGACTTCCTGATCCAGAAGGCGCAACGCTGGACCTACTGACCAGGTCGCGCAACCGACGATTGCAACGCAACGCCGCCCTGCGCTGAACGCAGAGGCGGCGTTTGTGCGTCAGGCGCATATTTCTCAATCGTTTAGGGCTGACTAGGCCGCATTTGATCGGTATGCATGCATTAGGCGCATGTCCGACCCGGCTCATGTTGCATTGCAAAAAGGCAGGTGCTGCCTCACATAGCAAGCACGGTCGTTCGCAACGGGCTCCGCTAACTCCTCCCGGCGTCGAGTTCGTTGCAGCCGTTCCCCTCTGAGATGTTTGGCGCTTGCGCTGGATGTTTCAAACTTCAAAGGCCGGCTCCCTCGGGGGTCGGCCTTTTTTTCATGTCCGCCGCCGTGCCTCCAGCGGCAGGGCTTCGAAGAGGCCTGGCTGCGCGTTCGTGCGGGCCTTCTCGATCGTCAGCATCCTGAGCTTGGTCTCGACGCCGCCCTCGGCCGAGAAGCCTCCGGTCTTGCCGCTTGCCGCCAGCACGCGATGGCAAGGCACGATCGGCGCGAACGGGTTCTGGCCGAGCGCGACGCCGACGGCCCGCGCCGCGCCCGGCTCGCCGATGCGGGCGGCGACCTCCCCATAGGTCAGTGTTTCGCCGGGCGGGATCGTCAGCGCGACCTCGTAGACGCGGCGGTTGAACGCCGGCACTGCATCGAGCGCGATCGGGAGATGGGAGAGGTCGCGCTTCTCGCCGGACAAGAGTGCGACGATGTCCGCCATGGCCGCTTCGATGAAGGAGGGCGGGTCGGTTTCGTCCGCGTCGGGAAAGCGCGCCCTCAGACGCCGCATCGCCGCCATGTCGTCGCGCTCGGGCAGTTGCGCGCCGATGATGGCCTCGCCCTGCCAGATCAGTGCGCAGGGCCCGATCGCGGTTGCGAAAAGGGTCAAGTGCGGCATTTGCATCCTCCGGCGGTCGATCCGGCCCTCGGCAAAGCGAGCCGAGGTCGGACTATCCGCTGGACGGTCGCATGCGAGCAACCCGATTCCTGTCGGTGGCGTGGCTCACACGAACAGACGCTCGCCCTCCAGCCCCTTGTAGAGGTCGGCGACCTGCTCGCCATAGCCGTTCCAGATCAGCGTCGGGCGGCGCTCGCGCGAGCCTAACAACTGCTCGCTGGCCTGGCTCCAGCGAGGATGAGCGACCGCAGGGTTCACATTGGCCCAAAAACCGTATTCCTGCGCCTGCAGCCCTTCCCAAAAGGTTTTTGGCCGCTCGGCGACGAAGGAAATCTTCGTGATCGATTTCGCCGATTTGAAGCCGTACTTCCACGGCACGATCAAACGAAGCGGCGCGCCGTACTGGGTTGCGATCGGCTTGCCATAGATGCCAGTGACCATCAGCGGCAGGTCGTTGGTGGCCTCCGAGGTGGTCAGCCCCTCGGTATAGGGCCAGGGATACCAGCGCTGCGACTGGCCGGGAGCGATGCGCGGGTTCAGGAAGGTCTCGAATTTCACGTATTTCGCGCTGGCCAGCGGCCTGGCGAACTCGACGAGCGACTTGACCGTGAAGCCGGTCCAGGGCACCGCCATCGACCAGCTCTCGACGCAGCGAAAGCGATAGAGCCGCTCCTCCAGCGTCATCCTGCGGATCAGGTCGTCGACGCCGATTTCCATCGGCTTCTCGACCATGCCGTCGATCGTCACCGTCCAGGGCCGCGTCACCAGCTTCTTAGAGGCGGCGACGACATCCTTAGACGTGCCGAATTCGTAGAAGTTGTTGTAGTTCGCCGCTAGCGCCTCGTCGGTGACCGGCCTGTCGAGCGTGAAGCTCTCGTTCTTCTTCGCCGGATAGAGATCGAGTGTCGGATCCGGCGCTTGCGCTGCCGCGATCTGCGGCAGGGCCGCGCTTGCGATCGCGCCTGCCCCGGCCGCGAGCAGAGAGCGGCGGTTCAGATAGACCGATTCAGGCGTGGCCTGACTCTCGGGCATCGCCCAGCCGGGGCGGTTTTTGATCAGCATCGGACGGACATGCTCCGTTTCAGAGGAGCATGAGTCTAGCGCATGCGTATGCGTCACGCGCAAATCACGAGGGGGAGAGTTCTTCCTTCTCCCGCGAGGGGAGAAGGAAAGAGCCTTACCCCCGCGCTTCCAGCGCCTTGACGATCGCCGCTCCCATCTCGCTGGTCGAGACTGCGTTCGCACCCGGCGCGGCAATGTCTTTGGTTCGCGTGCCGGAGCCCAGCACGTCCGCAATCGCGCCCTCCAGCCGGTCGGCGGCTTCGATTGCCCCGAAGGAATAGCGCAGCGCCATGGCGAACGAGCCGATCATCGCGATCGGGTTCGCCAGACCCTTGCCCGCGATGTCGGGCGCCGAGCCGTGGACCGGCTCGTAGAGCGCCTTGCGCTTGCCGGTGGCTGCGTCTTCCGCGCCGAGCGAGGCTGAGGGCAGCATGCCGAGTGAGCCGGTGAGCATGGCGGCGACGTCCGAGAGAATGTCGCCGAACAGGTTGTCGGTGACGATGACGTCGTATTGCTTGGGCCAGCGCACGAGCTGCATGGCGCAATTGTCGGCCAGCACATGCTCCAGCTCGACATCGGCGTAGCTCTTGGCGTGCAGCGCCGTGACGGTCTGCTTCCAGAGCACGCCGGTCTTCATGACGTTGTGCTTCTCGGCCGATGAGACCTTGTTGCGGCGCGTGCGCGCGAGCTCGAAGGCGACCGCGCAAATGCGCTCGATCTCGGGAGTCGTGTAAACTTGGGTATCGACGCCGCGCTTGCTGCCGTCCTCAAGCGTGACGATCTCCTTGGGCTCGCCGAAATAGACGCCGCCGGTGAGTTCACGCACGATCAGGATGTCGAGGCCCTCGACGACTTCGGGCTTGAGCGAGGAGGCCGAAGCCAGCGCCGGATAGCAGATCGCCGGGCGCAGGTTCGCGAACAGGCCGAGATCCTTGCGCAGGCGCAAAAGGCCGGCCTCGGGACGGTGCTGATAAGGCACGTCGGCCCATTTCGGCCCGCCGACCGCGCCGAACAGAACGGCGTCCGCGGCCTGCGCCAGCCTCATGTCGCCTTCCGAGATCGCCTGCTGGTGCGCGTCATAGGCGCAGCCGCCGACAAGGCCCTTCTCGATCTCGAAGGAGGCGAGGCCCTGCCTGCCGAACCAGGAGACGATGGTCTCGACCTGGGCCATCACCTCGGGGCCGATGCCGTCGCCGGGGAGCATCAGGAGCTTGTGGGTCGCCATCTCGGTCAGCCTTTTCTTGGTCGCGTGTCCTCGCGGGCTGATTAGGGGGATGGGGGCTCAGGCGCAAGCGCCGTCAGGTTCGTCGCGGACTGCATGCCGCGATCAAGCCAAAGCGTCGTGAGGCAACTGGCACGCTCTGGCATGCTTCACGCAGTTCCAGGGCAGGATGACGCCCCGGCGAGCCGATATGTCCCGTTACGGGACAGTTTTGCGTCTCCGAACGGGATCGTGACGGAGCTGATGATGACGCGTTTCGGGAAGCGGCTGGGGCTGGCGGCGATCGTGGGGATGCTGGCTTTCGATGGCTGGCAGCTTGCGGCGCGGACGCCGGCGGAGCGCACGCCGGCCCATCTTCGGACGATGAGCTTCCAGCCCTATGAGCCGCAGAAGGCGCTCTACCACATCACCGACGGCGCGGGTGTGCTCGCCGCCGGGCGCTGGCGCAACCTGCTGCAGATGGCGCGAAACCATGTCTCCGCCGTCGGGCCCGAATGGCTCGAACTGCGCATCCTGCTGCAGGGCGACGGGCTCGACCTGCTGAGGCGGGCGAAGAGCGATCCCGACCTCGCGAGCCGGATCGACCGTCTCAAGAAGGACGGGGTGCGGTTCCTCGTCTGCCTCAACACCATCACCGGGCAGAACATGGATCCCGACAGGACGCTCTACGGCGTGCGCCGCGAGGACATCATCCAGGCCGGCATGGCCGAGGCGGCGGCGCTGGTCCAGCAGGGCTACGCCTATCTGAAGCCGATGACCTGAACTTCCGGCGCGAGCTGCACATGCGACGATGCCCGGCCGGGAGGGAGCCGGGCATCGCCTTCCAGTCGCCGGCAGGGGAACCACGGCGGCCGGATAGCCTGCGGGCGCTCAGACCGCCTTCTGCGCCATCTGCTTGGCGATGTAATCGGCCTGGCGCAGGGCGAGCGCAACGATCGTCAAAGTCGGGTTCTCGGTCGCGCCGGTGGTGAACTGGCTGCCGTCGGACACGAACAGGTTCTTGATGTCGTGGCTCTGGCCCCATTTGTTGACGACGCCGTCGCGCGCTTTCTCGGACATCCGGTTGGTGCCGAGATTATGCGTCGAGGGATAGGGTGTGGTCGGGAAGGTGCGCGTCGCGCCGACCGCCTCGTACATCGCCGAGCCCTGCCGGTAGGCATGGGCGCGCATGGCGAGGTCGTTGGGGTGGTCGTCGAAATGCACGTTCGCGACCGGCATCCCGCCCTTGTCCTTCTTGTCCGACAGCGTGATGCGGTTGCTTTCCTGCGGCATGTCCTCGCCGACGATCCACAGGCCCGCCATGTTCTCGTAAGAGTCGAGCGCGGTGGTGAACTCCCGGCCCCATGAGCCCGGATCGAGGAAGGCGGCCATGAAGGGCAGGCCGATCGAGAGCGTCTCCAGCTCATAGCCGCCGACGAAGCCGCGCTTGGTGTCGTGATGCGCCTCGTCCTGCACGATGCCGGCCATGGTGGTGCCACGCCACATCTTCACCGGCTTGTCGAACACTCCATAGACCGAACCGGTGAGGTGGCGCATGTAGTTCTTGCCGACCTGACCCGACGAATTGGCGAGCCCGTCCTTGAACATGTTCGAGGCCGAGTTGAGCAACAGGCGCGGGCTCTCGATCGAGTTTCCGGCGACTGCGACGATGCGGGCCTTCTGGCGCTGCTGCACGCCTTTGCCGTCGAGATAGACGACGCCGGTGACCTTGCCTGACGCATCGTGCTCGATCTTCTGGACGAAGGATTCCGGCCTGACCTCGAGCTTGCCGGTGGCCTCGCCCTTGGGGATCTCGGCCGCCAGCGTCGACCATTTCGCGCCCGACTTGCAGCCCTGGAAGCAGAAGCCGATCTGCTGGCAGGCGCCACGGCCGTCGCGGGGTTCGGAGTTGATCGCCATCCGGCCGGTCGAGACCTTGCTGTAGCCGAGCTTGTGCGCGCCCTTCTCGAAGACCTTGTAGTTGTTGTTGCCGGGCAGGCCGGGGATGCCGTTGGTCAGCGTCACGCCCATGCGGTCCTCGGCCTTGGCGTACCACGGCTCCATCTCGGCGAGGTCGATCGGCCAGTCGAGCAGGCTCGCGCCCTTGATCTCGCCATAGGTCGTGCGCGCCTTGAACTCGTGCGTCTGGAAGCGCAGCGAGGCACCGGCCCAATGGGTGGTCGAGCCGCCGACGGCCTTGACGATCCAGGCCGGAAGATTGGCGAAGTCCTTGGCGATGCGCCAGGAGCCCGAGGTGGTGCGCATGTCGGTCCAGGCGAGCTGCGTGAAGGAGGCCCATTCGTCGTTGAGGAAGTCCTCCGCTTCATGCCGCTTGCCTGCTTCCAGACAGACGACATTGATGCCCTTGAGCGCGAGTTCGGTGGCGAGCGTGCCGCCGCCGGCCCCGGAGCCGATAACCACGACGACGGTGTCGTCGTTCAGATCGAACTTTCCAGCCATGGCTGTCTCCTCCTGATTTTTATGATTGGTCAGAGCCAGGCGATGTCGCCGAAGCCGCGCGCGATATAGCCGCCCTGCGACGCGCTCTCGCCCTCGTAGCCGAAGACCGGCCAGACTTCCGGCTGGTTGTAGAGCGACACGACGAGGCCGGACCGGATGCCCTGGAAGAACTTGCCCTTCTGGATCGCGCGCAGCAGGTTGACCCGCTGGCTCTCCCAGCCGACCTGCGCGTAGGGCTGTTTGAACTGCCTGGCCGCGATCGCGTTGACCTCGGCGACGTTCTTCTCGATATCGGCCCTGAATACGGCGTCCTTGCCCGACTTCTCGTCATAGGACTTCATCGCGACCGCGTAGAAGCGGTCGGCGAGCCGGTCATGAGGATAGATGTCGCGCGCCATCTTGATCAGCGTCAGCATGGTGTCGGGCTTCAGCGCCTTGACCTCCAGCCCCCACGCCTCGGCCGAATGGATCAGCGCGCCGCCTGAGATCACGATCGAGGCTGCCGCCGCGCCCGTGACGAACTGGCGGCGGTCGAGCGCCGGTCTCGCGGCGGCTTCTTGCAGATGAGCCATGGTGTCCTCCCGTTTTTGATCCGGCGCCTTGGTCCGCTGCGCCGGTCTTTCATGACGCTCAGCGGTAGCGGCCGTGCTTCTGGAGGACCTCGATCTTGTAGCCGTCGGGGTCCTGGACGAAAAAGAACTTGGCGAGGAGCGCGCCCTCGCGGTGGAATTCCTTGACCGGATTGGGATTGAGGCCAGCCGCCGCGAAGCGGGCGTGCTCTGCGTCGAGATCGGCGACGGCGAAAGCGATGTGGCCGTAGCCGTCGCCGAGCGCATAAGGTTCGGTGCGGTCGTGATTGATCGTCAGTTCGACCTCGAAATCGATCTTGGGATTGCGCAGATAGACCAGCGTGAAGCCCTCGAATGCGAAGCGATCGGCGATCTTCAGGCCGAAGGCTGCGTCATAGAAGGCGACCGAACGGGCCTCCTCCAGCACGCGGATCATCATGTGGATAGCTTTGGCCACGGGCGCTCGTCTCCTATTTGGGTTCGGTCAGGGTCTTCAGATAGGCGATGATGAGCTTGCGCCGCTCGGCGTCGCGCTGGCGGTAAGCCATGATCGTGCCCGGGCGCATCGCCTGGGCATCCTCGATCCAGCGGTCGAGCGTCGCCTCGTCCCAGACGAAGCCGGAGCTCTTCAGCGGTTCGGAGAATTTGAAGCCTTCTCGGGCTGCCGCCGGCTTGCCGATGATGTCGTAGACATTGGGGCCCTGGCGGTTGGGCCCGCCCTTGTCGGCGGTGTGGCAGACGCCGCAACTCGCGACGAATTGCTGGCGGGCCTTGGCGAGGTCGATGTCCTGCGCGGATGCGGGCGCTGGCGTCAGCAGGAGGCCGAGGCCGCACGCGGCCACACCGGCAAACGGGCTTCTGGAAACGAAGGCTGCGACGACGCGCCAGACGCGGCCGGCAGGATGCGAAGGCAAGGCTCTCGACCTCTCTCGATCAGGTCAACAGAGCCTAGGAGCCCGCGCGCGGCAGCGGGTAGTATAGGATTACTACAAACTAAAGTTGGTCGGGGCTCACTCGGCGGCGTGGTGAAAGGCCAGGACCGCATCGCGCCTGAGCTTCTCGCCGTTCTCGTCCTGGCCTCGCACCTCAGCCAGATAGGTCAGGCAGGCGCAGCGCAGCAGCGAGGTGAAGTTCATCGTCTCGTCGTTGAACTCCAGCACCTCGTCATGGAGCTTGCTGAGAAAGCGGCCGAGCGTGACGTTCTGCAGCAGCGCGATCTCTTCGAGGATGTCCCAGAAAGCCGCCTCGAGCCGGATCGAGGTGGCATGTCCGCCGAGCCGGATCGAGCGGGTCTGATAGGCGTAGCGATCGGCCGTCTGGGCCGAAAAGATACGGCACATGGTCGCCTCCCTTGGCTGTTCTTGTCGTATTGGGAGGCAGGATGACCGCGGAGGCCATGGCTGTAAACCGGCTGAACGACCAATGGCGGATTGCCGCAGGCGCACCGGCGTGTTCCGACCGCGAAAAAGCCCGCCCCCTTTCGGGAGCGGGCTTCGGTCGCAAGCCGCGAGGCTTACTGGATGATCTGCACGATCCGACGGGTGCGGGGATCGACGAGGACGGTGCGGTTGTCGATCACGGTGTAGCGCTGGCCGGTCACGCCGTATTCGGCGGGAACCTCGTAATAGGTCACGCCGTCCTGCGGGAGCACGGTGCCGACGGTGACCGGCTGCCCGTAGCTGTAGGACGTCGGCCGCTGCTGGATGACGTATTCCTGGAAGCGCTTGGAGGCGGGGGCGTTCATGCCGGGCGCTTCGGGCAGGCCGTTGGGCTGTCCCTGGCCCTGGGCGAAGGCGGCGACGGGAATGAGGGCGACGGTGGCCGCGAGGGCGAGTTTCCTGATCATGGCTTTATCCTTTCGTGGACGGTGCCGGAAGTCTGGCTTCCGCTATCCCTGCCGCACCAACGAACGCTTCGGCGCAAGGTTCCCGCGTCAGTCTGACGGATGCGTGAGCCGCGCCGTGACCTCGATCTCGACCTTCATCTCCGGCTTCAGCAGACCCATCACCACATAGATGCCTGCGGCCGGCCTGATCGCGCCGAAGACCTCACCGCAAACCGCCAGTACCGGCTCGCAATAGCTCCGGTCGGTGACGAAATACTGGGCCCGCACCACCTGCGAGAGCGAGGAGCCGGCCTCGGTCAGCACGGCGTCGAGCGTACGGAATATGTTGCGCGCCTGCTCGGCTGCATCGTCCGGCAAGGTCATGGTGACGTAGTCGTAACCGGTGGTGCCAGAGACGAAGACGAGATCACCGTCGACGACCGCGCGGGAATAGCCAAAGGCGGTCTCGAAGGGCGAGCCGGTGGAGATCAGGCGGCGGTTAACAATGCTCATGCTGAATTCACCGATTGACCTGCTAGTCACGGATCGACAAAACTGTCAGATGGAACGAAAAATTGCGACGGCTTGCGAACTATACTTGCGCGGGGTGTGGACGCTTATCGAACTGGAACGGGCGCTCACTCTCGCTTCGGATCGTCGAATGCGTTGTGTCGAATGCCACGGGCAGGTTCGCGCGCATAAAATGGGAAGCGACGGTCAGCGCGCTCATTTTGAGCACAAGCATCGTCACAAGGGATGTCCTTGCGGCGATTGTTTTGACGGCAACCCGTCTCGGCATCCGAAAGCGCTTGTCTAAGCCTAAACCCGGCCGCCCTTCAGCGCCCGAAGCACCTTCTCGCCTGGCCGACCGGTCTGGGCCATGCCGAGCTTGGCCTCAATCTGCTTGATCGCGCCGCGCGTCAGCGCGCCGACCGCACCGTCCGGCTCGCCGACATCGAAGCCCCGCGCGATCAGCAGGCGCTGGAGCTCGCGGCGCTGCTCGCGAGAGAGCGGCAGATCGTCGGTCGGCCACTCGCCCTGGACCCCGGGCCTGCCGCGCAGACGGTCCGAAAGCAGCGAGATGGCGAGCGCGTAGGAATCGGCGCCGTTGTAGCTGTAGGCGGCATCGTAATTCTTGAAGACGAGGAAGGCGGGGCCGCTGCGCCCGGCCGGCATCAGGAGGCCTGCATTGCCCGAGCCGGTCAGCGCCGAGCCGTCGAACTTGACGATGCCGCGCGAGGCCCAGCTCGAGACCGGCTGCTTGGGATTGCGGCCGGTCGGGCCCGAATAGCCCGCGGGCACCCTGACCTCGTAGCCCCAGGTCGCGCCAGTGATCCAGCCGGCCTTGTCCATGAAGTTGGCGGTCGAATGCAGCGCGTCGGGGATGGAATCGACGAGATCGCGCCGGCCGTCGCCGTCGCCGTCGACGGCGAGCCGGAGATAGGTCGAGGGGATGAACTGGGTGTGGCCGAAGGCTCCGGCCCAGGAGCCGAACAGCCGCTCGGGGCGGACGTCGCCGCGCTGGATGATCTGCAGTGTCGCCAGCAACTCGCCCTTGAAAAAGGCGTTGCGGCGCGGCGCGAGGCAGGCTCCGGTCGAAAGCGCCTGGACAAGCGGCATCCGGCCGCGCGCCTTGCCGAAATCGCTTTCGACGCCCCAGACGGCGGCGATGGTGTGGCGATCGACGCCGAAGCGGCTCTCGGCGGCGGCCAGCGTCGCGGCGTGCTGGCGCATCATGGCGCGACCCTCGGCGACCTTTTCCTCGTCGACGAGCGTGCCGAGATAGTCCCAGATCGGCGTTTTGAACTCGGGCTGGTTGTTCATCAGCTCGATCACCTTCATGTCGGGCGTGACGCCCGACATGGCGCGGTCGAAGGTGGCGCTCGAGACGCCCTTGGCGACAGCGGCCGAACGCAGCCCCGCGACGCAGGACTGGAAATCGGCCCGGGCGCCGGTCGCGGCGAGGAGGACGAGGGGCAGGCTGAGGAGGGTTGCGCGCATGGGTCCACCGAATCATCGAACTGGCGCGATTTTGGGGCGCGCCGGTTAACGGAGATTAACCATCGCGGATATGCAGCGCGAGCCGGCGAATCCGACTATGAGGGGCGGCGTTCAATCGGGAAGCCGAGACCATGTCGCCAACCGCCGTCGAGACCCTCGGCTTCGTCGCAGCCGCCCTGACCAGCCTGTGCTGGCTGCCGCAGGCCTGGCGGACCATACGCACCCGCGACACGCGCGCCATTTCGCTGTGGACGCAGTCGCTCTTCGCGGCAGGCACGGCGCTGTGGCTCACCTACGGCCTCCAGATCGGCTCCTGGCCGGTCATCGTCGCCAACGGGCTCACGCTGGCGCTGGTTCTCCTGATCGTGACGATGAAGCTGCGCTTCGGCTGAGAGCTATCGGGAACAGACGCGTCCCGCTAGGGTTCCCAGCGTCTCAAGCCTCCGGAACCTCCCTACCATGCCCGCGATGACCACGGCCCATCTGATGCCGATCCTGATGCTGATCGGCTCCAACTTCTTCATGACCTTCGCCTGGTACGGGCATCTTTCCTACAAGAGCACGGCGATCTGGCTGGCCATCCTCGCAAGCTGGATGATCGCGCTGCCGGAGTACATGCTCGCCGTGCCGGCCAACCGCATCGGTTCGGCGGTCTATTCGGCGGCCGAGCTGAAGACGATGCAGGAGGTGATCACGCTCACCGTCTTCGCGCTGTTCTCGGTGTTCTGGCTCAAGGAATCCCTGACCTGGCAGCATTGCGTCGGTTTTGCGCTGATCGCGGCCGGGGCGTTCTTCATCTTCCAGGCCAAGGCATGAGCGACATGAACAGCAAGGTCCCGTCCCCCGGCTGCGCGGCGGTCGAGACCTATCTCGCCAACGGCTATGACAGCGTGGTCGGCATGTCGTCGCGCTTTGCGGCCGCCACCTGCGCGCGCCTGCTGCGGCTGCAGACCGAGGAGGGGGTGACGGGACCGATCGCCGAGATCGGCGCGTTCGAGGGCCGCTTCTTCATCGCGCTGGCGCATGCGCTGGAGCCGGGCGAGATCGCGCTCGGCATCGACATCTTCTCCTGGCCCAATCCGGAGGTGAAGGACCGCTTCGAGGCGAACTGTTTTCGCCATGGCATCGCGCCGTCGCGGCGGGTCACGGTGAAGGGCGACAGCGGCGCGATGTCGCCGTCCGATCTGACCGGGCATGCCTGTGGGCAGGCGTTGCGCTTCGTCCATATCGACGGCGAGCATTCGCGCGCGGCTTTGGCCAAGGATCTCGTCCTTGCCACGGCCTGCCTGAAGGATGGCGGGCTGATCGTGCTCGACGACATGCTGCACCCCGGCTATCCGACGCTGATGGTCGCGGTGCAGGCCTATCTCGACGCCAATCCCGACATCGTGCCGCTCTGCGTGATCGACCGGGAGACCATCGTCGGCGCGACCAAGTTCGTGCTCTGCCAAAGGAACTGGTTCGAGCGATACCAGGCGCGGATGCTGACGATCTTCGCGGACTTCATCTGGCCGCTGGGGGCCGACTTCGAGCCACACTGGTGTCTGGTGCTGTCGCAGGATACGCGGCTGGCGGACATTACGTGAGCGCGGATGCGGTGGGCTGCCGCCTGCCGAGGTTGAGTTGCACCCGAAGCATCACAACCGACAGCAACCTTGAATCGAGTCGTCCCAATAGCTCGGCGTACCGCGCTTCGATCATCGCCAGCTTGCTTGGCCTGATGATCGAGGGAGACGGAAGGCCTGCTTCACGATAAAGCTCTCCCAACTCGATATCGTCCGGCCAGCCACGATTTTCCGCACTTGTGATCATAACGACCCAGAGTAGCGCGGCATTTTCACCGATGCCGCCGGCGGATATCACAAGCGCCGGTCGGCTCTGTCGGGTCGAGCGATCCGTGTAGGGAAAAGGAACCCGAACCACGTCGCCCTGGCTAAAGCCCGGCATAGGCTTTGCGGTCCGCTTCGCCGTTCCACTCGTCGAATGTCGCGAAGGGATCATCCGCGACGCCGTGACCAGCCTTGCGGATAATCACATGGTCGTCGGCGATGACATAAGCGATCTCGTCGCCATCCTTCAGGCGCAAGGCATTCCGCACCGGTTGCGGGATCGTCGTTTGAGCCTTGCTGGTCAGCTTGCTGATAATCATGGCGTCCCCACGCCGTCAGAATGTAAGGAAATTCCTTGCGTGGCGCAATGGCTGCGCCTCACCTGGGGATCGGTAAATTCGAGCCAAAGTATCCCACCGGCCCCGCGCTCGGTTCCTGCCGCTTCGGAGCATCCCCGGCGATGACCAGCGCCCACCATGCGCGGTACTGCGTCTGCGGATCCTTGGCGAGTGCGATGCCGAAGCGGGTCGCCTCGGCCATGCGGAGGTTGGCATCGTGGCCTGTCGAATTCCGCCATCCGGAGAACGCCTCCTCCGTCGAGTAGTAGCCCGCTCCGAGGTTTTCGGCCGCGCGGGCGGCATCGAGCCCGGCTCCGTGGACGCGCGCTTGAAAACTGCCGCCGACGTCATGGGACAGCGTATTGGCCGCCACCATGGCGTCGGCCTGGCGCTGGGCCATCGCGGTCAGGGCGGGGTCGAGCCGAACAGGGCCCAACCCCCGACTGCTGCGATAGGCGTTGAGGATACGGGTCGCGGCCGCCGGATCGACCCGGACGGCGGCGAGCCGTTCGACATTGCGCTGGTCGAGCGGCGTCGCTCGCCGCGGTTCGCCCGCGCAGGAGGCGAGCGCAAGCGCAAGCGCCGAGAGGCACATGAACTGGAAGGGCATTCGTGTCATCGGGCTCTCTCGCTGGCGACCGGTGCGCAGAAGAGCCGCCGACGCCCGCCCAGTCCTGCCGCGCAATCGCGGCAGGCATGCGGCGACGGGCTCAGGCCGCCAGCGCGCGACGACCGAACAGCCAGTCCAGCGCCAGCATCACGAGCAGCGACAGCCCGACCAGCGGGAAAAGCACGCCGCCGAGCGCGAGCAGAGCGACAAGGCCGCGCAGAACCCGTTGATCGGCAGGGGCGGGCGGCACGCCGAGCTTTCCCGCCGGCCGGCGCTTCCACCACATCACGGCCGCCGAGACCGCCAGCATGATGATGGCGAGGCAGGCGGCGAGCAGGACCAACTGGTTGGCCAGCCCGTATTGCTGGCCCATATGCACGTTGATGCCCCATTCGAGCCAGCGACCGAGCGGGCCGTAGTCGCGATAGCTCATGTCGATCAGCGGCTTGCCGGAATACTGGTCGAGATGCACGACGCGTTGGCGGGCGAGGTCGTCGGGATAGACCGAGGCCGAATAGACGCCGGTCGGCTTGCCCGGGATCGTGATCGTGTAGCCGCGGTGCAGGCCGAGTTCGCTGACGATCGCCGCCGCTCGGTCAAGCCCGATCGGCCTTGCGCCTGTCGCGCCCGGCGCGGATTCAGGCGCCTTCGCCTGTTCCAGCGACCATGTCGTCGGCGCGCTATGGGCGAGATGCTCGTCCGACATCGGCACCGCGACTCGCACGCCGGCCGGGTAACCGAAATTGCTGCCATTGGCCCATTCGTTGACCTTCGCACCCCAGACGCCGGACCAGGGCATGCCGGTGATCGCGAGGAAGACGATGATCCCGCCGACGAAGAGCCCGGTGACGGCATGGAGGTCGCGCCAGAACACGCGCTTTGCGGGCGTGCCGCGCACCGTCACGACACCGCCGCTCTGGCGGCGCGGCCACCAGAGATAGATCCCGGTCGCGACCAGCAGGATCGCCCAGCCGCCGGCTATCTCGATCGTGGCGCGGGCCACCGGCCCGAAATAGCGCAGGCTGTGCAGATAGCGCACCGTCCACATCACCGTGCCGCGATCGGGCAGCGCGCCCAGCACCTTGCCGTTGCCGGGATCGACATAGACGGCGAGCCTGCCCGCCGGCGTCGCGACAGTGATCTCGGCGGATGACGTCGGCGTGGCGGGATCGGTGAACTTCACCGCCGCGCCGGGATGAGCGGCGAGGGCGGCCGCGACCATTGCGGAGGGCTGGACCGGGGTAGCGTCAGCGCGACGCGTGACCTGTTTCAGGTCGGCATGAACGATGGCGTCGATCTCGTCGCGGAAGAGATAGAGCGCGCCGGTGAGGGCGAGGCTGATCAGAAAGGGGAGGACGAGCAGGCCTGCATAGAAATGCCAGCGCCAGACGGCGCGGTAGAGATCGGTTGATGGCGCGGCCGCAGCCGCGCGGGCATCGCCGAGAGCGAATTCGGACATGGGGAATCTCCGGATGAATCACGAGAGTCCATGGCGCAGGGCCAGGGACCGTTTGGCGGTGATCAGGCGGAGGGAGAGGGCGGGGCGCGGGCTGCGGCCAGAAAGGCCTGCACGTTCAGGACGAAGCGGCCGCGCGTGTCCGGGAGGGGAGCCGTCGTCGCTGCGGCTGCAGGCGCGAGGGTGATACTGGCGAGGGCCAGAGGCGCGGCCGGGCCCGATGCCGAAAGCTGGCAGAAGGCGAGGCAGTCGGCTGAATGGCGCGGCTGACCCGCAGGTGTCCCGGCCCCGTGCGAGCCCGTGCCGGGCTGGCTCAGGCAAAGCACCGCATCAAAGCCGGCGTTCGGTTCGGCCGCACGGAGTTGCAGCGCCGTGCCGAGGATCGTCTGGGCGACGAGCGCGACGACCAGCAGCATGGTGGCGAGCACCGATGCCGTTCCGTCGCGCCTGAGATACGCTTGCCGCCTCATGCGTCTGCCATCGCAGACGCCGATGACATTGTCACGATGGCTGATGGCGGTACGTGACCTGAGTGGCGGCCGGTTCAGCCGCGTCCGCCGGAAATGACGCGGCAAAGCGCATCGCGAACATAGCCTTCCGGCGCGACCTGGCCCATCTGGACCGTGAAGACGGCGTCGACGCGTGTGGCCGGGCCGCTCTTGCGCGCGGTGACGCGCAAGGTCTGCGGCCGCCCCGAGCCGGAGGTCTCCTGGATCGCCAGCACCGAACTCGTGGCGTTGTCGACGCGGATGCCAGCGAAGCCTTCGGCCGCGACGGCTGCGGCGAGGTTTTTCAGCACGACGGCCGGCGCGCGGTTGGCGATCAAATCCCAGCTCCGGTAGGTGATGCCGGTGACCATCGGCACGCCGTCGGCCTTGAAGTTACCGGGGCAGGCGGATTGCGCCTGCGCCTGCGTGAGCCCGAGCAGAACTGCCGCCGAGGCGAGGAAACCGGACTTTACGCTCGTTGCCAGCATCGGGAACCCCTGCCGAAAAGATGGGCATCTCTAAACCGCAGGTTGCGACGACGGCAAGCCCTGTCGCTGACCGTAGCCGTGCGTTGGTTTGCCAACCTTGACTTATCTCCCATTTATCCGCTTTAACCCGGCCATCCGTTTCGCCGACATCGTCGAGACCGCATCCGCCGACCGGGCCGCCTCGCGGCTTTCTGCATCATCCCGAAAAGTGCCTCGCGGTTTTCGGACGAGATGATGCTCAGGATATGAGCCCGGAGGTCAACGCCCGACAGCGCCTATGCGCCCTCGGGCGCGAAACCGTTTGGCGAATAGGGCTCGTTGGTTCGGCTCGTCGAGGCACAGCATGTTCGGCACTTTGAGCGACAGGCTATCAGGCATCCTCTCGGGGCTGACCCGCAGGGGTTCGCTGACCGAGGAGGACGTCAACGCCGCGCTGCGCGAGGTGCGCAAGGCGCTGCTCGAGGCCGACGTCGCGCTCGAAGTGGTGCGCTCCTTCACCGACAAGGTTCGCGAGCGTGCCGTCGGCGCGGAGGTGCTGAAATCGGTCACGCCCGGCCAGCAGGTCATCAAGATCGTCAACGACGCGCTGATCGACATGCTCGGCGGCGAGGGCGAGGGTATCACGCTCGATGCCGTGCCTCCGGTGCCGATCCTGATGGTCGGCCTGCAGGGCTCCGGCAAGACCACCTCGACAGCCAAGATCGCCAAGCGCCTGACGGACCGGAACAAGAAAAAGGTCCTGATGGCGTCGCTCGACACGCGGCGGCCCGCCGCGATGGAGCAACTCGCCATTCTCGGGCAGCAGGTCGGCGTCCAGACTCTGCCGATCGTGGCGGGGCAGTCGGCCGTGCAGATCGCGCGGCGCGCGATCGAGGCCGGCAAGCTCGGCGGCTACGACGTCGTCATGCTCGACACCGCCGGCCGCGTCACGCTCGACGAGGCGCTGATGGCCGAGGTCGCCGAGGTCAAGGCCGCAACCAATCCCCATGAGGTTCTGCTCGTCGCCGACGCGCTGACTGGCCAGGATGCGGTCAACACGGCGCGCGCCTTCAATGCGCGGGTCGAGCTCACCGGCATCGTGCTGACCCGCATGGACGGCGATTCGCGCGGCGGCGCGGCGCTCTCGATGCGCGCCGTCACCGGCAAGCCGATCAAGCTCGTCGGCACCGGCGAGAAGACCGACGCGCTGGAGGATTTCCACCCCTCGCGCGTCGCCAACCGCATCCTCGGCATGGGCGACATCGTCTCGCTCGTCGAGAAGGCCGCCGAGACGGTCGACGCCGACAAGGCGCAGGCCCTTGCGCAGCGCCTCGCCAAGGGCAATTTCGACCTCTCCGACCTGCGCATGCAGCTCCAGCAGATGGAGAAGATGGGCGGCTTCGGCGGCGTGATGGGCATGATGCCCGGCATGGCGCAGATGAAGGGTCAGCTCGCCAATTCCGGCGTTAACGACAAGATGATCAGGCGCCAGATCGCGATCATCGACTCGATGACGGCGGCCGAGCGCAAGAACCCCGATTTGCTCAAGAACAGCCGCAAGAAGCGCATCGCCGCGGGCTCGGGCACCTCGCCCGAGGCGATCAACAAGCTGCTCAAGATGCACCGGCAGATGGCCGACATGATGAAGGCGATGTCGCGCCAGAAGGGCGGCATGCTGGGCAAGCTCGGCCAGATGTTCGGCCTGGGCGGCGGTGGCGGCATGGGCGGCCTGCCGGCCGGCTTCGACCCGTCGAAGATGGACCCGGCGCAGCTGGAAGCCCTCCAGAAGCAGATGGGCGGCGCGGGCGGTGGCATGCCGCAGATGCCGCCCGGCGGGTTCCCTGGGATGCCGCGTGGCGTGACGCCGCCGGCCGGCATGATGCCGAAGCTGCCGGGGCTGGGTGGGCTTCCGGGCAAATCTCTTCCAGGACTTGGGGGCTCCAATCCTTTCGGAGGCAAAAAGAAATGACCAAACCGACCGAGATGCGCGTCGGCATGTTCGACGTGTTCAAGCAGGTCAAGGCGCGCCTCGACGACGCCAACCTGTCCTATGAGACCTCATCCTACCGGGACGACGCCTTCTCCTTCTTCGTGCATGCGCCCGGGGAATACTGGGAGATCGACGTTCTCGAGGACGGCTCCATCGATCTCGAAATCTTCACGTCGACCGGCATGAAGGACGATCCCTGGGCGGCGATCGACCAGCTGGTCGATGACAACAAACCCTGATTTCCACCGCAACCACGCAAACCCTGCCTCAAAACCAGACTGCCAACCAAGGAAGACCAAGAATGTCCCTCAAGATCCGCCTGACCCGTGGCGGCGCCAAGAAGCGCCCGTACTACCGCATCGTCGTCGCCGACGCCCGCTCGCCGCGCGATGGCCGCTTCATTGAGAAGATCGGCTCCTACGATCCGATGAAGGCCAAGGATTCGCCCGAGCGCGTTGTGCTCGACCTCGAAAAGGCCAAGGACTGGCTCGCCAAGGGCGCCCAGCCGACCGACCGCGTGCTGCGCTTCCTCGACGCAGCGGGTATCGCCAAGCGCCCGGCGCGCAACAACCCGAACAAGGGCGTTCCCGGCGAGAAGGCCAAGGAGCGCGCCGAGAAGAACGCCGCCAAGAGCGCCGCACCGGCCGCTGAAGCCGAGGCGTGAGATTGGCTCTGAGCGCGTCATTCTCGGGCGAAGCGCAGCTTCGACCCGAGAACCTCCCGCAGGAGATGGTCGGGTCAAGCCCGACCATGACGTGTCATGGCCGCTGACGACACCCTCGTCCTGCTCGGCACGATCGGCGCGCCCCACGGCATCAAGGGCGAGGTCCGGATCAAGGCCTTCACCGGCGACCCGATGGCGATCGCCGATTACGGCCCGCTCTCCGACGGGAAGGGCCGCCGCTTCGAGATCGCGGAGCTGCGCCCGGCCAAGGAGGTCGTGATCGCGCGGCTGAAGGGCGTGACCAGCCGTGAGGCGGCCGAGACGCTGACCGGCCTCAAGCTCTTCGTCGCGCGCGAAAAACTTCCCGACCCCGAGGACGAGGACGAGTTCCTGCAGGCGGACCTTGTCGGCTGCGCGATCATCGGTCCTGACGGCGTCGTGCTCGGGACCATCACCGCCGTCGCCAATTTCGGAGCGGGAGACCTCCTCGACATTGAGACGCCGGACGGGCGCTCTGTGTTGCTGCCCTTTACCAAGGCTTTCGTGCCGGTGATCGATATCGCCAATCGCCGCGTCGAGGCTGTGCCGCCCGAAGGCCTGTTCGAGATCGACGATGCCAAGTGAAATGCCCGTCAGGGCGCTGATCTTCGACATGGACGGCACCATTGTCGACAATATGCGCTTCCACGACGATGCCTGGGAGATCTGGCACCGCGACAACGGCCTGCCCTTCACGCGCGAGGGTTTTTTCGCCGCGACTGCCGGCAAAGCCAATGCCGAAATCCTCGGGGCCTATTATCCCGATGCCGACGGGGACATGATCGCCCGGTTGTCAGAGAGCAAGGAAGAGCTCTACCGCGCCACTTATCGGCCCCATGTCGCGGCGATGCCGGGGCTGCTTGCGCTGATGGAACGGGCCGATGCGGCAGGCCTGCCGATGGCGGTCGCGTCCGCCGCGCCGCCGGCCAATATCGACGTTGTCCTGGACACGCTGGCCATCCGCGCGCGTTTCGCCACCATCATCGCGCCGAGCC
Source organism: Rhizobiales bacterium CCH3-A5 (assembly GCA_001556025.1). Lineage (GTDB taxonomy): Bacteria > Pseudomonadota > Alphaproteobacteria > Rhizobiales > Beijerinckiaceae > Allobosea. The sequence continues at coordinate 117,714 of LSIB01000136.1, read as the reverse complement.
AGGGCTTTCGCGGCAAGCCCCATCCCGACCTGTTTCTCGGCGCGGCGCAGCGCATGGGCGTCCTGCCCGAAAGCTGCATCGTCTTCGAGGACGCGCCGCTCGGCGTCGAGGCGGCGCGTCGCGCAGGGATGCGCGCCATCGCCATGCTGACGATGCTGGAACCTGAGGCCTTCGCGCCTTTCGACAACGTCATCGCATCGGCAAAGGATTTCGCGGCGCTGGACGGGCTGCCTGCGCTGCGCTTCTCTGCGGCATGAGCTTTCGCGCCTCGATCCTGACCCTCTATCCCGAGATGTTCCCCGGACCGCTCGGCATTTCGCTCGCCGGCGAGGGTTTGCGCAGGGATCTGTGGTCGCTCGACGCCTACCAGATCCGCGACCACGGCATCGGCCGGCACCGCAATGTCGACGACAACCCGGCCGGCGGCGGGGCCGGCATGGTGCTGCGCTGCGACGTGCTGGCGGCGGCGATCGATGCGGCCGTCCCCCCTGACGACGTGCGCCCGCGCCTGCTGATGTCGCCGCGCGGGCGCAGGCTGGATCAGGGCTTCGTGCGCGAGCTTTCGGCGGGCGAGGGGGTTGTGATCGTCTGCGGCCGGTTTGAGGGCGTCGACGAGCGTGTGATCGAGGGCCGCAAGCTGACCGAGGTCTCGGTCGGCGACTATATTCTCTCCGGCGGCGAAATGGCGGCCATGGTCCTGCTCGACGCCTGCGTGCGCCTCATTCCCGGCGTGATGGGCAAGGAGGCGTCGGGGCAGGACGAGAGCTTCGAGAACGGGCTGCTCGAATATCCCCATTATACGCGGCCGCGCGAATGGGAGGGCCGGGGCCTGCCCGACGCGTTGCTGTCGGGCGACCATGCCCGGATCGCCAAGTGGCGGCGGGCGGAGGCGGAGAGGATCACGCGGGAGAGAAGGCCGGACCTGCTTCAGCAGGCAATGACGCCGACGAAGCCCGCCTCCGCATAGGCGATGATCCTGCTGTCCCGCGTCACGATCGGCAGGCCGAGATGGCGGGCAGTTGCTATGATCATGCGATCGGCCGGGTCGCCGTGCAGCTCTCCCGGCAGATAGGACGCGTCGATGGCGATGTCGGTAGAGAACGCAACCTCGCGAATGCCGGGGCCGGACAGGAAGCGCCGGAACCAAGTCTTCGGGTCGGGAAGGAAGTCGTACTCGAACGAGCGGTTTGGCCTCGGCCTGCCCAGCAAGCTGATCTCCCATGCCGAGACAGGCGACACGCAGATTGCGTTCTCAAAGCCGGCCGCTACGATCGCAGTCAGCGCCGTTTCCGCCATCGGTCTGCCATTGGCCAGCCAGAGCACGGCGCAGGTATCGAGCAGGACGGCGTAGGGCCGGTTCATCGATGCAGGATGCCGTCCTCGGCATCGAATCGATCGTCGACGGCTGCTGGCATCTGTTCTCGGTCGTCGGGCAACGTCACCGATCCGCGCATGAAGCCGTGGAGATTGCGCACCGCATCGGCATGGCTGACGGGCGGGGTCAGGACCGCGACGGGCTTGCCGCGCCGGGTGATGACCACGCGCTCCAGCGTCCCATCGCCGAGCTGCTTGATGATCTCGAGACAGGTCGCCTTGAAGTCCGACGCGCTGATGGAATGCGTGTCCGGCATGGCTCGCTCCATATGGTCATGTCGGATGACCATATAGGCATGTGCGCAAAACGGAAAGGCTGCGGGTCAGGCTGTCACCGACGTGGTTCAACCGGCAGCCGCTCGGCGAGCCACCCGGCCTCCCCCAGCATCCCGCCGCGCACCACGACGATGTCGCGCCAGCCACGCAGGCTCAGCTTTTGCTGGACAGTTGCCGCCAGCCCGCCGGTGCGGTCGATCAGCGCGATGCGCTTGGTCTGATTGTCGAGCCTCAGCCCCGCCAGCCTGACCTCGAAGCCGGCGCTTTCGGCGTCGAGCCGGATCGCGCCTTGCGGCACGCCAGTGTCGGCCCATTCGGCTTGCGTGCGGATGTCGACGAACAGGAGGCGGCCGGCCTTCGCTGCATCATGGGCTTCGTGCGCCGACAGTACGGGCGACGGGGTTTGAGCCATTGCGGCCACCAGCCCCTGAAACGACAACGCCGCGCCTAAAAATAGGGCGCGGCGCGTCATCGCGGTCGTCAGCGTCACGGGGATCAGCCGCGCACGCCGCAAGGACTCAGCGCAGTTCGGCGCAGAAGCGCTGGATGCGGCGGCAGGCTTCTTCCAGCTTCTCGTCCGAGGTGGCGTAGGAGATGCGGAAGTTGGGGCCGAGCCCGAAGGAGGAGCCATGCACGGCGGCTACGGCCTCGGCCTCCAGCAGGCCGATGACGAGGTCCTCGTCGGTCTCGATCGTCTTGCCGTTGGGCAGCTTCCTGCCGATCAGCTCCGAGCAATCGGGATAGACGTAGAAGGCGCCCTCCGGCGTTGGGCACTTGAGGCCGCGCGTCTGGTTCAGCATCGAGACGACGAGGTCGCGCCGGCGCTCGAAGGCTTTACGGAACACCGGCAGATGCGCCTGGGTGCCGTCCAGCGCCTCGACGGCGGCCCATTGCGAGATCGAGGAGGTCGCCGAGGTCTGCTGGCCCTGGACCAGGTCCATGGCGTTGATCAGATGCTGCGGACCCGCCGCGTAGCCGATGCGCCAGCCCGTCATGGCATAGGACTTGGACACGCCGTTCATGGTCAGCGTGCGCTCGTAGAGGCCGGGCTCGACCTGGCAGGGCGTGACGAATTTGAAGTCGCCATAGACGAGATGCTCGTACATGTCGTCGGTCAGCACCCAGACATGGGGGTGGCGCATCAGCACGTCGGTCAGCGCCTTCAGCTCGGCATGGCTGTAGGCCGCGCCCGAGGGGTTCGAAGGCGAGTTCAGGATCACCCACTTGGTCTTCGGCGTGATCGCGGCCTCGAGTTCGGCCGGCTGGAGCTTGAAGTTGTTGACCAGCGTGGTCTCGGCGAAGGTCGCCGTACCGCCGCAGAGAGCCACCATCTCGGGGTAGCTGACCCAGTAGGGCGAGACGCAGATGACCTCGTCGCCCGGGTTCAGCGTGGCGAGCAGCGCGTTGTAGATGACGTGCTTGCCGCCGGTCGAGACGATGACCTGGCTCGCCTTGTAGTCGAGTTCGTTCTCGCGCTTGAACTTGCGCGCGATCGCCTCGCGCAATTGCGGGATGCCGGGCACCGGCGTGTATTTGGTCTCGCCGCGGTTGATCGCCGCGATCGCCGCCTGCTTGATGTTGTCGGGCGTGTCGAAATCGGGCTCGCCGACGGAGAGCGAGATCACGTCCCTGCCCTGCGCTTTCAGGTCGCGCGCCTTCTGCGTGATGGTGATGGTCGCAGAGGGCTTCACGCGCTTCAGGGCGTCGGCAAGGAAGGCCATGGCAAGGTTCTCCGGATCTCGGGAGGGGCTGCGCCGTCTTAAGCGGGCGCGGGCGAGGTTTAGGGTGCAAGCGTCGGCATCGCAAGCCAGAGTCCTTGATGGTGGCCGTGCGTGTGGTGAATAATCACCGCCGGGTGATCTGAAGGAGCCAGCCCGTGCCGGCAATGTCTGGCCCAGCAAAAGCCTTCCCTCGCGGCGAAGCGGCCTTGCGATGAGCCGTGTCGCTGAACTCTGGCGTCGCCTGCCGGATTGGGCCTTCGGACCGCTCCTGCTGGGTGCTTTCGTGGCAGTCGGCCTGAGTATCGGGCTCTGGTATCGTTTCGTCACCTCGGGAACAAACCGGCCCGAAATGACCGAGACCTGCGCGCTCGGTTCCTATGACGAGAACGCTTTCCGCGCGCTGATCGGCCGGGTCGCGCGCGAGGGCGGGCGCGGCAGCGGCGGGTGCAAGGATGTCACTTTGCCGGGAGACTGCTTCGAGCGCGTGCTGAGGGAGCGGATCGACGCCGTCCAGAAGGTCGCCGGGCCGGACATGATCGGCCGCATGATGGCGATGCATGCCGTGATGCGCGCCAACAAGGCCGTGCTGTTGTCGCAGACCACCCTGCGGCCGCGCGAGCCCATCAAGATGCCGGGCTGGGAAGCCTATGAGCGGGCATTTCCTCAATACGCCAAGCCGCCGCTGCCGCCGCGCGCCGAGCGCTTCGTCTACGCGCTCGACAAGCGCGAGGTCGGCCTGTCCGGCCCGGCGCTCATGGGCGGCGGCCGGCGCAACAGTTGGGATACGGGCCGAACCGGCTCGCCGAGCGGGCTCTACGCCATCGCCGAGGTTTCCATTCTGCTGTCAGACCCGGCGCTGAGCTATCCCGCCGACAGCGGCGTCGGCGCGGAGCGGGAGGAAATCGGCTATGTCGAGGCCGCCTGGACCCACCGCCGCACCGACTACAATACGACACGACCGGCGCTTCCCGGCGATTCCGTCCATGCGATGACCTCGCTCTGCCCCCGCCGCCCGGCCTGGCTCGATACGCCCGCGCAGCCCTCCGGCAAGCCGGCGAGGCCGTCCTTCATGTGGGACAGGATGAAGCAGGAGATGGAGGAGGCGATACGGCGGCCCATCGTGCCCGACAACTGAGAGCGAAAGCCTCGACGCATGCTGACCGGGCTTCAGGGTCTGGACCGACGAGGTCGAGGAAGGGTAGGGCTCGCAGGATCGCAGCCGCGCCGGAGCCGGGAACCCATGTCGAAACTCGTGAAATTCACCTCGCCGAGCGACGGCAAGCCGATCTACGTCAATCCTGCTCAGGTCAGCGTGGTCTATGCGTTCAAGGGCGAGCCGCCCGACACGATCATCGCCTTCCGCAAGGACTTCCATCTCGTCGTGAAGGAAGACCTCGACGAGACGGTAGCCATGCTCGATGCGGCTGCGGCGGGCGACGCCGCCGGCAGCTAGTCCCGAAACGTCCTCGCCGCGCCTTGCTTCCTGGCCCGCATAGGCGTCTTGCGGGTCATGCCCTTGCCCGTTTTCGAGCTCTTCGGTTCAGGCTCCGGCTCCTCGGCGGGGCCAGCGCCGGTTTCGACGACGGCGACCGGCGCCGTCGGCTTCGTTGCCGCCTTCGGCGTCGATGTTCCGTCCTTGGCCGGTTCGATCGTCCTGAAGCGGATCACTTCTTTTTCGGTCCGCTCGCGGCGGCCTTGGCGACGACGGCCGAGAAGGTCGAGGGCGCGGCCGCGTTGGTCTTCGGCTTGACCTGCTTGGGCTTCTTGGCCTCGCGATTGCCGCGCTGTTCTTTGGACATGGTCGGGTTCCTCGGCTGGACGGGCGGCCTGCTTTTCGCCTGCCGCGCGGGCCCGGCCGCTCCGGGCCTCGTCATCCCGAAGCAGAGCGCGAGCCTAGGCCAGAGCAAGCGGGCGCGCACGCGCTTTCTTCGCCGGCGTATTGCCGCATGATCGTGCGCACGGCCGCGGTGCTCCAGCGGCTGCGACCATAGAGCGGAAAGCCGCGCCGGTTGAGCCTTCGGGCGAGGTCGGGGGGTCGTCGATGCCGACCCCGCGCAACTGTTCGATCAGCTCGGCGGCCGCGCGCTGCGCGATCTCCGCCGGATCGCGGTCAAGGCGGCGGTCGCTCCGGGCAGCCTCACCGGTGTGGCTCAGTGGACCCCCACGCCGAAGCTCGGCTCGACGGCGTTGGGCGAGAGCATCACGGCGTTGGGATGGCCGCCCTCGAACAGCGCGAAGCGGATCGCTTCCTTCTTGTCGCGGAAGACGCCCTCCGAGCGGCCTTCGAGATCACGGGCGACCCAGAAGCCGCCTTTGGACTGGCCGACGATGAAGAGGTGGCTCGCGCTTTCGGGAGCGGGGCGGAGCGGGGTCGATTGGCCCATGACCGCCTCAGAGCGAAAGCCAGGCGCGCAAACCGACGACGCAGGCGATCGCCAGCGTCAAGACGGCGAGGATACCAAGCTGCGTCGCGACCAGGCCGGCGACCGGTCCGCATCTGCGCTGCGAGGCATAGACGGCCCGGGCGCGACGGCCGTGGCTGTTGTGGCTGTTATGGGTCTGCGTCGTCATCTGCATCGACCTCCATCGATGCAGATGATGTAGGTCCGACCATACTAAGCTCGCCATGCGGAAGACGAGCGCCAGCATAAAGCCCGCATAAAGGCAGCTTGCGTCGGGTTTGCGTCCCTGCGATGGGCATGGCGCCATGACGAGCCCGATCGCGATCTATGTCGATGCCGACGCCTGCCCGGTGAAACCGGAGATCTACAAGGTCGCCGAACGGCACCGGCTACACGTCTTCGTCGTCGCCAACAGCTTCATGGCCGTGCCGCGCGAACCCTGGATCGAACGCGTCGTCGTCTCCGACGGTTTCGACGCGGCCGATGACTGGATCGCGCAGCGCGTCGCACGGGGCGCGATCGTCGTCACCTCGGACATTCCGCTCGCCGATCGCTGCCTCAAGGCCGGCGCCGACGTCATCGGGCCGACCGGAAAGCCCTTCACCGAGGCCTCGATCGGCATGGCGCTGGCGACGCGGGACATGATGGAGGACCTCCGCGCCATGGGGACCGTCGGCGGCGGACCGAAGCCGTTTTCGCCGCGCGACCGCTCGGCCTTCCTTCAGTCGCTGGATGTTGCAATCCAGCGGCTGAAGCGGGCGGGGTTGGGTAAGTGAGGGAAGACTGCGGCCCGCTCAGATGCTCGAGAAATCCCCGCCGCGGCCCTTGCCGCTCGCGAAACGGCCCGCGCCGGCCGCGCCTTCGGTCGCGATCGTGCGGACGCCGCCCTCCCATTCGCGCGCCAGCGCCTCGCGGACGGTGAGGCCGTGCCCCGAAATGGCGCTCGCCCTATCGGCCAGCATCGCGCCCTGCGGGAAGCGGGCGATCTCCTGGGCCATCGCTTCGGCGGCCGTACGCGCGCCGCCCTTTGGCACGACCTTCTCGCACAGGCCGATGCGCAGCGCCTCGTCGGCTTCGACCTTTCGCCCGGTCATGATGATTTCCAGTGCGCGGCCCTGGCCGACCAGTCGCGGCAGGCGCACCGTGCCGCCGTCGATCAGCGGGATGCCCCAGCGCCGGCAATAGACGCCGAAATAGGCGTCTTCCGCCATCACCCGCACGTCGCACCAGAGCGCGAGCTCCATGCCGCCGGCCACCGCCGGCCCCTCCACGGCGGCGATCAGCGGCTTGCTCATCTCCAGCCGGGACGGGCCCATCGGACCGCGCGGATCAGGGCCGCCGGTTTGCGAGAAGGCGAGGCCCTGGACAATCTCCGCCTCGAAGCGGTCGGCTTCAGTGAAGGCCTGCGCGTATTTCAGATCCCAGCCGGCGCAGAAGGCCCCGCCTTCGCCCCAGAATACGATTGCCGACGTCTCCGGGTCGGCGTCGAGCGTCATGAACGCCTCGGTCAGTGCGACGGCGCTGTCGGGATCCATCGCGTTGCGCGCCTCGATCCGGCTGTGGATCACGGTCGCGACCTTACCGTCGCGTTCGATGCGGACCGTCATGGATATCCTCCGGAGGTGTTGGCGATGTGCAGCCTACAGCCCCGCGCAGCGCGTGCATCCGCCTCTGGACGCAATGCCGCTTTGTCCGTAATCCTCAGCCGATCAAGCCCTTCTCCAAGAAGGGGCTTTCGGGAGGATTTTCATGTCGTTCAGCCGCCGTTCCGCGCTCGGGCTCATCGCCGGGGCCGTCTGCGCCCCCTCGCTCGTACGCGCCCAAAACTTTCCTTCGAAGGCGATCACGCTGGTCGTGCCCTATCCGGCGGGCGGGCCGACCGACGCGATCGCGCGTTTCGTCGCGCAGGATCTGTCGGCCTCGATCGGCCAGAGCGTCGTGGTCGACAACCGGGCCGGCGCGTCTGGCGCGGTCGGCACACGGGCCGTCGCCAAGGCCGATCCGGACGGCCACACCATCATCTTCGGCAACAACCAGACGCATGGGAACAACATGTTCCTGCTCAAGGAACCGGGCTACAATGCGGTGAAGGATTTCGCCCCGCTCTGCGGCGTTGGCGCGTTCGAGCACGCCTTCGTCGTGCGCAAGGATCTGCCGGCCAAGGACATCAAGGAGCTGATCGCGCTCGCCAAGGCCGATCCGGGCAAGCTGAACTACGGCTCGACCGGCATCGGCTCGGGCTCGCATCTCGCCATGGAGCTGTTCATGGCGCGCACCGGCATCAGGATGACGCATGTGCCGTTCCGGGGAGCGGCGCCGCTGGTGCAGGAGATCATCGGCGGGCGCATCGATATCGCCAATTCGACGCTGCCTTCGGTTCTGGAGCAGATCACCGCCGGCAATCTGCGCGCCATCGCGCTGGCGAGCCCCGAACGCAACGGCCGCGCCAAGGACATCCCGACGCTGCGCGAGCAGGGCGTGAGCGACGCAGACGCCGATAGCTGGGCGGCCTTTTTCGCGCCCGCGGCGACGCCCGCTCCCGTGCTGGAGGCGCTGTCCAAGGCGGTAATGGCGTCGATCGCCAGGCCCGCGGTGACCGAGCAGATCCTGAAGCTCGGCTTCACGCTGAAAGTCCGCGACCCTGCGGCATTCAGGCCCTACCACCTTGCCGAAATCGCGACCTGGGAAAAGATCATCAGGGATTCCGGGGTGAAGCCGGAATGAGGTGATCTGGAGCAGGCGATGCAGGTGAGATTGTCGATCCGTGGATGTCTCGCCGGTCTCGTGCTTCTCGCCTGCGCCTCCGCCGGCCGCGCCGCCGAACCCGCCGACGCGCTCTGGACTGCCCTGGCGCAGCCCGGCCATGTCGCGCTGATGCGCCATGCCGATGCGCCGGGCACCGGCGATCCCGCTGGCTTCAAGATCGGCGACTGCGCGACCCAGCGCAATCTCGGCGAGCGCGGCCGCAATCAGGCGCGCGCGCTCGGCGCTGAATTCCGCAAGCGCAACATCGTCGTCTCGCAGGTGCTGACGAGCCAGTGGTGCCGGGCACGCGAGACCGCCGAATTGATGGCGCTGGGACAGCTGGTCGAGGAGCCTGCCGCGCTGAATTCCTTCTTCGGCCGACCGGGCGAGAGGGAGGCCGCCACCGCCGCGCTGCGCCGCCGCCTCGCGGCGTTGCCGGCGGACGCCGCGACCGTCGTGATGGTGACCCATCAGGTCAATATCACCGCCCTGACCGGGGTCTTTCCGCGCTCGGGCGAGATCGTCGTACTCAGGCGCGCGGCTGACGGCGCCATGACGACGGTCGGACGGCTTCAGCCGCAGTGACGAGACCGCCTGCGGCGCAATGAGCCGTTGAGGCGTCAATCACGCGTTGCGCCCGCGCTCTTTCACCCTATCTCAGTCAAGGGGTGCTCGAGACCCAAGGAGCCGAGATGCGCAAATCCGCCCGACACCTGTTCCTCGCCATGCTGCTGGCTAGCGTGGCTCCCGCAGTGGCCCAGCAGAGCTTTCCCTCGAGCGCGGGTCCCTTGCGCGTCGAGACGGTGGCGAGCGGGCTGGAGAACCCGTGGGGCCTTGCTTTCCTGCCTGATGGGCGCATGCTCGTGACAGAGCGGCCCGGTCGGCTCAGGCTGGTTACGGCTGACGGCAAGCTATCGGCCCCGATCACTGGCGTGCCAAACGTCGCCGCGCGCGGGCAGGGCGGGTTGCTCGACGTCGCGCTCGATCCGGATTTTGCGCGCAACCGGATGGTCTATCTCTCCTTCGCCGAGCCGCGCTCGGGCGGCAACGGCACCAGCGTCGTGCGCGGAAAGCTGAATGAACGCGGCACGGCTCTGGAAAACGCCACCGTGATCTTCCGGCAGATGCCGACGATCCAGAGTAGCGCCCATTTCGGCTCGCGGCTTGTCTTCGACCGCACGGGCGCGCTTTTTGTCACGGTCGGCGACCGCTACGGGCAGAAGGACGAGGCGCAGAATCCGGCCAACCATATCGGCAAGGTCATCCGCATCCGCCCCGAGGGCGGGGCACCGACCGACAATCCCAAGATATCGGGCTGGCAGCCGGAACTGTGGTCGATCGGCCATCGCAACGTACAGGGCGCGGCGCTGCATCCGGAGACGGGCCAGCTCTGGACGGCCGAGCACGGCGCGCGCGGTGGCGACGAGGTCAACACGCCGAAAGCGGGCAAGAACTATGGCTGGCCGGTGATCACCTATGGCGTCGATTACTCCGGCGCGAAGCTCGGCGAGGGCACGCAGAAAGCCGGCATGGAGCAGCCGCTGTTTTATTGGGACCCCTCGATCGCGCCCTCGGGCGCAGCCTTCTATACCGGCGCTGCCTGGCCGGCCTGGAAGAACTCGCTCTTCGTCGGCGCGCTCGCCGGCCAGATGCTTGTCAGGCTCTCGACCAGCGGCGAGGCGGTGACCGGTCAGGAGCGTCTGCTGACAAATCTCGGCGAGCGCATCCGCGACGTCAGGCAGGGTCCGGACGGCTACATCTACCTGCTCAGCGACGATGGCGGGAAAATCCTGCGCGTGCGGCCCGCGGGCTGAGCGTCGCGTTCAGCGCTTCAGGTTGACGAGCACGACGCCGCCGAGCGCCATCGCTCCGCCGACCAAGCCGAGGACGGTCGGCGCTTCGCCGAGCCACACAAAGCTGATCAGCGTCGCCACCGGTGGCACGCAATACTGGAAGTTCGAGGCGCGTCCCGCCGGCAGCCTCGACAGGGTGATCGCCCAGGTTCCGTAGGCGATCAGGCTCGGCACGATGGCGAGATAGACCACCGAGAGCTGCGCGGCGGTCGGCGCGATCTGCGCCTGGCTGATCGCGGACGGCAGGAAGGGCAGCAGAACGAAGCCTCCGATGGCCATGTTCCAGGCTGCGACCGAAAGAGGCTTGTGGCTGGCAAAGAGCGGCTTCTGCACCACCGTGCTGATGGCATTGCAGAACGCCGCGCCCAGGATCAGCAGCACACTGACGCCGATTTCGACATCGAGCCCCTTGCCCAGCGCGATGACGCCGATGCCGGCGAAGGAGAGCGCGGTCCCAAGCCAGGCCATCAGGCTGAAACGTTCCCCGAGCAGCAGCATCGCCAGGCTCGCCGTCATGATCGGGTTGGTGTTGATGATGAAGCTCGCGGGGCCCGCCGGTACGACGATCTGGCCGAAGTTCAAGAGCAACGCATAGGCTGCGATGAAGACGACGCCGCCGACGAGAAAACGCCAGAGGTCGGCGCGTGAGGGAAGGTGTGCGCGCGTCGCAACGAGGAAGAGGGCGGCCGGCACGCCGGCGATCGTGAAGCGCAGCGACGCCATCTCGGCCGGGCCGAAACCGTCAAGGCCCGCCCGGATCGCCGGGAAGGACGAGGCCCAGGCAAGGACCGTGAAGCTGACTGTGAAGATCAGCAGCGGATCGAGCCCGATCGCGGGCCTGGCGCTGACAGGAGGGCAGGCGGATGACATGGGGCTGATCCCGATTGGCTTGTGATCGATCCGATAGACGCCTCCTTGAGCTGATTGACAAACGAGCAATTCGCTGATGAGCTGTGAACATGGATCACAGCTTGCAGCTGCCGCCGCTCGACACGTTGCGCGCTTTCGAGGCTTCGGCCCGCACCGGCAGCTTCTCGGCGGCGGCCGAGGCGCTGAACCTGACCCATGGCGCGGTCAGCCGGCAGGTCGCCAAGCTGGAGCGCTGGCTCGGCCTGCGCGTGTTCCTGCGGCAGGCGCGCGGCGTCGCGTTGACGCCCGAGGGCCAGCGATTGCTGCAGCGGACGCAGGAAGCCTTCTCGCTGATCGCCGACACAGCCGACCGCTGGAGTGAGCAGCGCGGCGCGGCCGTGGTGCGTTTCAGCGCGACGCCTTCGGTCTGCTCGCTGTGGCTGATGCCGCGCTGGCAGAGGCTGGAGGAGGGCGAGCCGCCGCTCAGGATCGTGCTGCAGATCGACCATCGGCGCGTTGATCTCGACGAGGAAGGCATCGACCTTGCCATTCGCTGCGGGCGTGGCGGCGCTCCGGGCCGCGTCTCGGTGCAGCTCTTCGAGGAATGGTGCTATCCGATCGCCTCGCCGGAGTTGGCGCGCGCGATCGGAGAAGGCGAGCCTCAGCGCCTGCTCGGACAGCCGCTGATCCATGATTCGGATGCGGCGGGCTGGCGGGCGTGGTTCGCCGCGCATGGTCTGGACTACCGCCCGCGCCCGCAGGATCGGCGCTTCGAGGACTACAACCTCGTGCTCGACGCCGCGGCTTGCGGGCTCGGCGTCGCGCTGGCCCGGCCGCCTTTGGCGCAGGCGCAGGTGGAGGCAGGCCGCGTCGCGATGGTCGATGCGGGGCTCGCGCTCAATCCGGTCTCCTACTGGCTCGACCGTCCGCTCGGTCAGCCGCGCCCGGCGGCGGTGGCGCTGGCGCGGCGTATCGCAGCCGAGGCGGGGCTCGCCGAGGGAGAACTGGCGAGGTTTCTGAAGGCGGCGTGACTGGCAATACTCAGCGCGGGCAGCCGTTCCTGCGTTCCCGCGCCTGTATCGCGGCGATGTCGGCGCGCTGGCGCGCGCTCAGCGGCACGTCCTCGAGCCGTTCGTACTTGCAGTCGGCATTGTCGCCGAAGGCAGCTTTTGCGCGGGCGGTCTTGAAGCAGTAGCCGGCGTCGAAATAGATCGCGTTGCGCTCGCCCCACATCTCGTCGCAGAGCGCCTGCGCAAAAACGGGCGAGCCGAGCAAGGTCAGAGAAAGGCTGGCGATCAGCAGGCGCGCCATCAAGCCTTGGCCTTCTCGGATTCCATCATGTCGACGAAACGCTGGAACAGATAATGGCTGTCCTGCGGGCCGGGCGAGGCCTCCGGATGGTGCTGGACGCTGAAGGCCGGGCGGTCGGTGAGCGCGATGCCGCTGTTGGAGCCGTCGAAGAGCGAGACATGCGTCTCGACCGCATGGCTCGGCAGCGAGGCGGGATCGACCGCAAAGCCATGGTTCATCGAGACGATCTCCACCTTGCCGGTGGTCTTGTCCTGGACCGGGTGGTTCGCGCCGTGGTGGCCCTGCTTCATCTTCATGGTCTGGCCGCCGATGGCGAGCGCCAGCATCTGATGGCCGAGGCAGATGCCGAATGTGGGGATCTTCCTGTCGAGCAGCGCCTTGATGACGGGCACGGCGTACTCGCCGGTCGCGGCCGGGTCGCCCGGGCCGTTCGAGAGGAAGATGCCGTCGGGCTTCAGCGCCATGATGTCGTCAGCCGAAGCGGTGGAAGGCACCACGGTGACGTCGCAACCCGCCTTGGAGAGAAGGCGCAGGATGTTGCGCTTCACGCCGTAGTCTATCGCGACGACCTTGTGGGCGGCCTTGTCGCGCGTGCCGTAGCCGGCCGGCCAGACCCAGGGGGTTTCGTTCCAGCCATAGCGCTGCGCCGAGGTGACCAGCGGCACGAGGTCGAGGCCGGCCATGTCGGGCAGCTCGGCTGCGAGCTTTTTCAGCCGGGGGATGTCGAAGACGCCGTCGGGGCTGTGGGCCAGCATGGCGTTGGGCATGCCGCCGTCGCGGATCAGCGCTGTCAGGGCGCGCGTATCGACGCCGCAGATTCCAACGATGTTGCGCGCCTTGAGCCAGGCGTCGAAATGGCGGTTCGCGCGCCAGTTCGAGGGCTGGGTGATGGCGGCATGCAGCACCACACCGCGCACGCCCGAGGAGGCCGCCGCATTGACCGTCTCGGTGTCCTCGTCGTTGACGCCGGTATTGCCGATATGGGGGAAGGTGAAGGTGATGATCTGCCCGGCATAGGACGGGTCGGTCAGGATTTCCTGGTAGCCCGTCATCGCCGTGTTGAAGCAGACCTCGCCCGGCGCCTCGCCGGTCGCGCCGAGGCCGAAGCCTTCCAGCACGGTGCCGTCGGCCAGAACCAGCAACGCCGTCGCGCGCGGTTCGCTCCAGCCGCTCGTCGCGGGGTTTCCTTCGGAAGCGCTCATGTCTATGTCTCGGTCCAGGCCGCGCGAGGCGCGGCAACGTTTCAGGGCGGGCAGCGGCTTGACGCTCGCCTTAGTCTGGAGCGCGACGCTTAAAGACGCAGCCCCATGCCGTCAATCGACGCCGGCGCGGGCCTGCCGCCAGAAGAGGGACTATCCACCATGACCAGCCTGCGCGAGCGCTTCACGGCCGATCTCAAGGAGGCGATGAAGGCCGGCGAGAAGGGCAAGGTCTCGACCATCCGGCTGATCACCTCGGCGCTGAAGGACAAGGACATCGAGGCGCGCGGCCTCGGCAAGCCCGAGACGACACCCGACGAGATTCTCGCCCTGCTGCAGAAGATGGTGAAGCAGCGCCAGGAATCGATCGCGATCTACGACGCCAATGGCCGCCCGGAACTTGCAGAAGGCGAGCGGGCGGAGGTCGCGGTGATCGAGACCTATCTGCCAAAGCAGATGGATGAGGTCGCGATGAAGGCGGCGATCGCGGCGGCGGTGACCGAAAGCGGCGCGGCTTCGGTCAAGGACATGGGCAAGGTCATCGCGATCCTGCGTGCGAACCACGCCGGCCAGATGGATTTCGCCAAGGCCAGCGGGCTGGTGAAGGCGGCGCTGGCGGGGTGAGCGGATGATCGCGGCGGGCTCTGCTCAGGCCCGCTCGATATCCGTCTGCGAAAAATCCTCGCCTTTGAAAAGCAGCGGCCAGCCGCGCGCCTGCGCCAGCGCATAGGCCGCGCAATCGCCCATGTTGAGTTTCGCGGGATGGCGGCCCTTGCCGAAGCGGCAATAGGCCTCGAAGGCGAGATTGGAGAGGGTTTCGTCAAAAGGGATAATCTCGATCTGCTCGTTCGTCACAAAATCATCGACGATGCCGACGGGAATGCCCTTCGCAAAGACCAGAACGAGGCGCGCCTCCAACAAGTTGACGCTCGACATGATGCAGCGCTTGGCCAGCGCTATTCTTTTAGTGAATTCGTCAGCCTCGCGCTCTTCGGCCAGACAGGCGAGGACCGCGGACGTATCGAGCACAATCACGACCAAAGGCCATTCTCGTCGAAGCCCAGGAAATCATCCATTTCTTCCTTGGTCATCGATCGCTCGGCCGGCTTGATACTGTATTTCTTGTAAAGCGCCTGCATTCGAGCCCGCGCCTCCGCAACGCGACGGGCCTTTTCCGCCTCGGACAGCTCGTCCTTGTCGAGCTCGCTCCTGACGGCGTGGCGAACGGCCTGCGTCAATGTCAGCCCGCGCCGCTTCGCCAGCGTGCGCACCGCCTTCTCCGTTTCCGGATCCTTGATGTTGAGCGCCATCGCCGTCTTCCTTTTTCGGCGCTTTCTTTATCATGGCGCTGTGAATTGCGCCAACAACCCGGCCTCGGGCCACATCAGCGATTGGCTTCCGGCCCATCCGCGCCCACATAGAAATCCATGAAATTCCCGCCCTCCGTCCTGGAAGAGATCAAAGCGCGGCTCCCCGTTTCGACGGTCGTGGGCAAGCGCGTTCGGCTGGCGAAGTCGGGCCGCGAATGGAAAGGGCTTTCGCCCTTCAACGCCGAGAAGACGCCGTCCTTCTTCGTCAACGACCAGAAGGGCTCGTTCTTCGATTTCTCCTCCGGCAAGAACGGCGACATCTTCAAGTTCGTGATGGAGACCGAGGGGCTGTCCTTCCCGGAGGCGGTCGAGAAATTAGCCTCCGAGGCCGGCGTCACGCTTCCGAAGGTCACCGTCGAGGCGCAGGCTCAGGAGGAGCGCCGCAAGGGGCTGCACGAGGTGGTCGAACTCGCTGCGCGCTTCTTCGAGACCGAGCTTGCGGGCGATCGCGGTGCCGCCGCCCGGCGCTATCTGTCGGGGCGCGGGCTGGAAAGCGAGGCGCGCAAGGCGTTCCGCATCGGCTATGGACCGCCGGACCGTTTCGCGCTGCGCGACCATCTTGCGGGCAAGGGCGTCGATGCAGCGCTGATGATGGAGACCGGGCTGCTGGTGCATGGCGAGGAGATCGCGGTGCCCTATGACCGCTTCCGCGATCGGATCATGTTCCCGATTCATGATGGGCGCGGCCGCGTCGTCGCGTTCGGGGGCCGAGCGATGAGTTCGGAGGTCGCGGCAAAGTATCTCAACTCGCCGGAGACGCCGCTCTTCCACAAGGGCTCGCTGCTGTTCAACCACCACAATGCCCGCAAGGCGGCGCATGACACCGGGCAGGTCATCGTCGTCGAAGGCTATGTCGATGTCATCGCGATGAGCTTTGCGGGCTTTCCGCAGACGGTTGCGCCGCTCGGCACGGCGCTGACCGAGGACCAGCTTGCTCTGCTCTGGCGCATGGCCGATGAGCCGGTGATCTGCCTCGACGGCGACAAGGCCGGTCGCAAGGCGGCGAGCCGCGCCATCGACATCGCGCTGCCGCTGCTGGAGCCCGGAAAATCGCTCTCCTTCGCGACCTTGCCGGACGGGCAGGATCCCGACGACCTCGCGCGTTCGGGCGGCAAGGCCGCCGTCGGCGAGGTGCTGGGCGCGGCGCGTCCGCTCGTCGATATGCTCTGGACGCGGGAGGTCGAGGCCGGCCCGCTCGATACGCCCGAGCGCCGCGCCGCCTTCGAGCGCCGGCTGAAGGAGCCGCTCGGTCAGATCAGGGACGAGGCGACGCGCAGGCACTACCGCCGCGAAATGGACGAGCGGCTGGCGCAGCTCTTCGCCAGCGCCGCGCCGGCCCGAGGCGAGCGCGGGGCAGGCGGCTTCCAGCGCAGTCAGGGCCAGAGGCGCGGCAGCGGGCGCGGCTGGCAGCCAGCCGCGCCGCCATGGGCGACCGGGCTGCTGAAGGCGTCGAGCCAGCTCGCGGCTTCGAAGATGATCGCGCGCAAGCGCGGCGAGGACGCGCGCGAGGCCTTCATCCTGCTGGCGCTGGCGAGCCATCCAGACCTGATCCCGCGCTGCGCCGACGAGATCGCGGAGCTGGCGCTCGACGGGCCTGCGGCCGAGCGCTTCCGGCAGGCGCTGCTTGACGCGGCCATGGAGGAAGGCTTCGACGCCGCGACCCTTGCCGAGCGGCTGGCGCAGCCGCGCGTCGGCGAGGCGCAGGCCGCGTTGATGGCCGTGACCGGGCCGGCCGAGCGGCTGAAGCTGGCGCAAAGCGCTGATCCTGAATCGGTTTTCGACTCGATTCGTCAGGCTGTCGTCTTGCATCATCGCGCGCGGACGCTACATAGCGAGCTGAAGGCAGCCGAGCGCGCATTGGCTGACGAAGCGACCGAAGCCAATTTCGCCTGGATCAAGGACGTCAAGGCCCGCCTCGAGACGATCGAGGGGACGGAGGCCATGTCCGGTGATTGACAGGCCAGGCTCGAGGTTTCGTCACGGAATGCGCGGGGCGCGTGGGATGGTTAACGGTTCATCAAGGGTGACCGGGGCCATCTGGCCGAGGTGATTTGGGTGGGGTGAGCGCGCCGGACCAGCGGCCGCGTCGCCCTTTTATGCGTCTGCACGGGGCCTTCATGGCGCCATGCCGGGGCGCGGTGACTGCGGAGCGCTGATCCATGGCGACAAAAGTGAGCGAACGGGACAAGACCGACCAGGTCGCGCCGGAAGCCCCTCCGACTTCCGACGGCCCGTTGCTCGATCTGACGGATCAGGCCGTCAGGCGCATGATCAAGCTCGCCAAGAAGCGCGGCTACGTCACCTATGACGAACTGAACGAGGTCCTGCCTTCCGAGGAGTTTTCCTCGGAGCAGATCGAGGACGTGCTGGGTCAGCTCAGCGAACAGGGCATCAACGTCGTCGATAACGAAGACCCGGACGCCTCCGGCGAGGAGAAGGCGGCACGCGGCAAAGACGACGCCGCCGACGACGAGAGCGACGGCGAACTGGCCGAAACCCAGCGCTCGGCGCTGCCCGTCGAGGTCAAGCGCAATCTGGAGCCGACCGAGCGCACCGACGATCCGGTGCGGATGTATCTGCGCGAGATGGGCTCGGTCGAGCTTCTGTCGCGCGAGGGCGAGATCGCCATCGCCAAGCGCATCGAGGCCGGCCGCGAGGCGATGATCGCCGGGCTCTGCGAGAGCCCGCTGACCTTCCAGGCGATCATCATCTGGCGCGACGAGCTGGTCGACGGCAAGGTTCTGCTGCGCGACATCATCGATCTCGAGGCGACCTATGCCGGCCCCGACGGCAAGAACCCGGTCGTGCTGCCGGGCGAGGGCGGGGAGCCCGGCGCACCTGGCCTGCCCGGCGAGGCCGCGCCCGCGACGCCCGAGGGCGAGGTTCCCGAAGGCGAGTTGCCGTCCGATCTCGACGACGACGACATGGAGAACAACGTCTCGCTCTCGGCCATGGAGGCCGAGCTCAAGCCGCGTGTGCTGGAGACGTTCGACTCGATCGCCGACAACTACAAGAAGCTGCGCCGCCTGCAGGACCAGGACATCGCCAACCGGCTGGAGAACACCAAGCTCTCTCCGGCGCAGGACCGCAAATACCGCAAGCTCAAGGACGACATCATCACCGCGGTGAAGTCGCTCTCGCTGAACAACAATCGCATCGAGGCGCTGGTCGAGCAGCTCTACGACATCAACAAGCGGCTGATCAGCCACGAGACGCGCCTGCTGCGCCTGGCGGAGAGCTATGGCGTCGGCCGCGAGGATTTCCTCAAGCAGCATGTCGGCGGCGAACTCGACCCAAAATGGGTTCTACGCGTTTCCAAGCTCGGTTCGCGCGGCTGGCGCGAATTCGTCGCCATGGAGAAGGACCGGATCAAGGACCTGCGCGAGGACATCCATACGCTGGCCTCCGAGACCGGGCTCGAGATCCAGGAGTTCCGCAAGATCGTCCTGATGGTCCAGAAGGGCGAGCGCGAGGCCAGGCAGGCCAAGAAGGAGATGATCGAGGCGAATTTGCGCCTCGTGATCTCGATCGCCAAGAAATACACCAATCGCGGCCTGCAGTTCCTCGACCTGATCCAAGAGGGGAACATCGGCCTGATGAAGGCGGTCGACAAGTTCGAGTACCGCCGCGGCTACAAGTTCTCGACCTATGCGACCTGGTGGATCAGGCAGGCGATCACCCGCTCGATCGCCGATCAGGCCCGCACCATCCGCATCCCGGTCCATATGATCGAGACGATCAACAAGATCGTCCGGACCTCGCGCCAGATGCTGCATGAGATTGGCCGCGAGCCGACCCCGGAGGAGCTCGCCGAAAAGCTCGCCATGCCGCTGGAGAAGGTGCGCAAGGTTCTGAAGATCGCCAAGGAGCCGATCTCGCTCGAGACGCCGATCGGCGACGAGGAAGACAGCCATCTCGGCGACTTCATCGAGGACAAGAACGCGATCCTGCCGATCGACGCGGCGATCCAGAGCAATCTGCGCGAGACCACCACCCGTGTGCTCGCCTCGCTCACGCCGCGCGAGGAGCGCGTGCTGCGCATGCGCTTCGGCATCGGCATGAACACCGACCACACGCTCGAAGAGGTCGGCCAGCAGTTCTCGGTGACGCGCGAGCGCATCCGGCAGATCGAAGCCAAGGCGCTGCGCAAGCTGAAGCATCCGAGCCGGAGCCGGAAGCTCAGGAGCTTTCTGGATAATTGAGACTTGCAGGAGGGCGCCCCGGGGGCGCCCTTTTCGCATTGGACGCATGGCACGCGGGCTCGGCAGTCCGATTTGCCTTCCCCCGCCCGCCATGATCCTCTCCCTCCTGTGCGGCGCGAGGCGTCCGGGGTCAACCGGAACGCTGATCCTGCCGCTCAGAGGAAACCAAGCGAGCGAGCAGCCATGACCGGTCAACCGACAGCGACGATGCACGACATACTCCAGCGTGGCGCGGCGGATGCGCCCGCGATCGGCGCGCCGGGGCAGACATCGCTGACGTTCGGCGAACTGCGCACGCTCTCGACTGACACGCTCGCCGCTCTCAACGGCATCGGGATCGGGCGGGGCGACCGGGTCGCGATCGTGCTGCCGAACGGGCCGGCGATGGCGTCCTGCTTCGTCGCGGTTGCAGGCGCCGCGACGGCCGCCCCGCTCAATCCCGGCTACCGCGCCGAGGAGTTCGAGTTCTATCTCTCCGATCTCCAGCCCAAGGCGTTGATCGTGCAGGAGGGCGACGAGACGCCGGCGCGCGCGGTGGCGGACAAGCTCGGCGTCGCCGTGATTTCGCTGCATCCCGAGGCCGGCGGCCCGGCCGGTCGCTACCGGCTCGACACGAGCGCGCTCGCACCCGCTGCAGCGGCTGCCGGCGGGCCGGCTCAGGCCGACGACATCGCACTGGTGCTGCACACGTCGGGCACGACGGCGCGGCCAAAGATCGTGCCGCTGAGCAACGCCAATCTCGCGGCCTCGGCCCGCAATATCGCGACCTCGCTCGCACTGATGCCCGAGGATCTCTGCCTCAATATCATGCCGCTGTTCCATATCCACGGGCTGATCGCGGCGGTGCTGAGTTCGCTCGGGGCGGGCGCGTGCGTCTGCTGCACGCCCGGTTTCAACGCGCTCAAGGTCTTCGGCTGGCTCGAAGAGGTGAAGCCGACCTGGTACACCGCCGTGCCGACCATGCATCAGGCGATTCTGGGCCGCGCCGCCCATAATGCCGAACGGGTCCGCAGCGCGCCTCTTCGCTTCGTGCGCTCCTCCTCGGCCTCGTTGCCGCCGCAGGTGATGGCGGAACTCGAGGCCGCATTCGGCTGCCCGGTGATCGAGGCCTATGGCATGACTGAGGCCACGCACCAGATGTGCGCCAACCCGCTGCCGCCGCGCGCGCGCAAGCCCGGCTCGGTCGGCATCGCGGCCGGTCCCGAGGTCGCGATCATGGACGACGCAGGCGCGCTTCTGGCGCAGGGCGAAACCGGCGAGGTGGTGATCCGTGGCCCGAATGTGACGCCGGGCTATGCCTCGAACCCGGACGCCAATCTGAAGGCTTTCGCTGGCGGCTGGTTTCGCACCGGCGACCAGGGCAGGCTCGACGAGGAAGGCTATCTCTTCCTGACCGGGCGGCTGAAGGAGATCATCAACCGCGGCGGCGAGAAAGTCAGCCCGCTGGAGGTCGACACCGTGCTGATGGATCATCCGGCGGTGGCGCAGGTCGTCACCTTCGCCATGCCCCATCCCAAGCTCGGCGAGGAGGTTGCCGCCGTGGTGGTGCTGCGCGAAGGCATGAGCGCGACCGAGCGCGAGATTCGCGATTTCGCAGGCGCGCGCCTGGCCGATTTCAAGACGCCGCGCCGCGTTCTCTTCGTCGATGAGATCCCCAAGGGCGCGACCGGCAAGCTGCAGCGCGTCGGCCTGGCGCAGAAGCTGGGCCTGGGCGCGGAGGCCGCCGCGTGAGCGCCTCGCCTTCGATCTGCGTGTTTGGCGCCGGTGCGATCGGCGGTTTCCTTGCGGCGAAACTGGAGGCTTCGGGCACGCCGGTCACGGTGATCGCGCGCGGCGCGCATCTTGAGGCGATGCGCGCGCGCGGCCTGATGCTGGTGAGCGGCGGGGAGACGATCGCGACGAAGCCACGCGTCGCCGCCGACCCCTCCGAGGTCGGCCCGCAGGACTATCTCTTCATTACCCTCAAAGCGCACTCGATCGAGCCGGCGCTGGCTCAGCTCGCACCGTTGGTCGGGCCGCAAACCACGATCGTCTCGGGCGTCAACGGCGTACCGTGGTGGTATGCCTACAGGCTCGAAGGCCCGTTCCGGGACAGGATCGTCACCTCGGTCGATCCCGACAGCAGGCTCTGGCGCGAGTTGCCGCCGAGCCAGGCGCTCGGCTGCATCATCTATCCCGCCGCCGAAATCGCCGAGCCTGGCGTGATCCATCACACCTATGGCGACCGCTTCACGCTCGGCGAGCCCGATGGCAGCCGCTCCGAGCGGGCCGGGACATTGTCCGCGCTGATGATCAAGGCCGGGCTGAAGGCGCCGGTGCGCCCGCGCATCCGCGACGATCTCTGGGTCAAGCTCTGGGGCAACATGGCGTTCAATCCGCTGAGCGCGCTCACGGGCGCGACGCTCGACGTGGTCGTCGGCGATGCCGGCACGCGGGCCGCGGCGCGCGCCATGATGCTGGAAGGGCAGGCGGTGGCGGAGGCGCTCGGCGTGCGCTTCTCCATCGACGTCGACAAGCGCATCGAGGGCGCGGCCGAGGTCGGCCAGCACAAGACCTCGATGCTGCAGGATCTGGAAAAGGGGCGCCCGCTCGAGATCGAGGCGCTGCTCGGCGCAGTGGTCGAGATGGCCGGATGGGTCGATGTGCCCGTTCCGATCTCGCAGGTTATTCTCGCGCTCGTGCGCCAGCGCGCCGCGATGCGCTGACCGCTGCCGCATCTGGGCAACCGCGCCGGCGCGGCTATACTGGAACGCAGATCGACTTGACTTGCAGACCGGAGCCGCGCCGATGTCCTTCCTGAAATCCCTGTTCGGCGGCTCGAGGGCTCCGGCTGCTCCTGCCGGGCCGCTCAAGAGCCTCGAGCATGCCGGCTTCACCATCCACGCGACGCCCTATCAGGAGGGCGGGCAGTATCAGCTTTGCGGGGTGGTGGAGAAGGAGATCGACGGCGTGCTGCGGTCGCACCGTTTCGTCAGGGCGGACCGTTTTCCCGGTGCGGAGGAGGCGGCCGATTTTGCTCTGGTGAAGGGGCAACAACTGATCGATCAGCAAGGCGAAACGATCTTCAAGTGAGCTCCTTGTTTTTTAGGCTCCAGTATTGAACTTGACGTTCGGGAAGATAGCGCTCAATTTTGAGTAGGCTTCCAATTTATCTCCGGTTCCAGAAGCTCATGGCCGGTCGTGACCATGGAGCGATGCGGTTGTATTTCAGGTTGCGGTCTTGCCGCTGACGGCAGGCATCGGGCCTGTCGTTGGTTTTTTAATGAAATGTTTTCATATCTGCTGCCTTGATGCACAGGTTGCCCTGCTTTCATTGCCCGATGGAATGTTGCCATGCCCGAGGCGGCGGCTGAATCTGACGCTTCCGATCGCGACGCGGTTTTGCTCGCGCGTCGCGTCGCGTCGGGTCTCGATATGCTGACCGAGTGCGGCCTTGCTCCGGCGGGGGCGGCGTCGGTCGCCGGCCTGTCGCCGTCGTGGTTCTCGGATGTGCTCGAACATCTGCCGGCCTGCGTCTATATGACCGATCCCGAAGGCAGGATCACCTATTTCAACCGCGCCGCCGTGGCGATGGCCGGGCGTGAGCCTGTGCTTGGCGAGGACCGGTGGTGCGTGACGCACCGTCTGTTCACGATGGACGGAGCGCCGCTCGCCCATGAGGACTGCCCGATGGCGGTTTCGCTGCGCGAGGGACGCGCGGTACGCGGCGTGGAGGCGCTGCTGGAGCGTCCTGACGGCGTACGGGTGCCGTTCATGCCGTTTCCGACGCCGATCTTCGACGCGGACGGCCTGATGATCGGCGGCTTCAATCTGCTGCTCGACATCAGCGAGCGCAAACAGGCCGAGAAGCGGCTGGCCGAGGCGCGCCGGCGCGATATGCTGACCGGACTGCCCAACCGGCCGGCGCTCAGCGCTCATCTGGCCCAGCGCATGTCGCAAACCGGACAGGAGCCGGCGGGCTTTGTCGTGATGCGGCTTGATCTCGACGGCTTCAAGGCGCTGAACGACGAGCATGGCCACGTGCTCGGCGACGCCATCCTGGTGGAAGCGGCCGAGCGCTTGCGTGGCGTCGGCGGCGATGCCTTCCTTGCACGGATCGGCGGCGACGAATTCGTGCTGGTTTCGGGCGCCGGGCAGGCCGACGCGGAGATCGGCGCCATGGCCGAGCGCGTGCGCGGGGCTTTCGCCACGCCATTCCTGTTCGACGACAAGGCCTTCCGCGTCAGTTTCAGCGCCGGCTGCGCCCGCTTTCCGCGCGATGGCGACACCGAGATCAGGCTGGTTTCGGCGGCGAATGCGGCGCTCCATCTGGCCAAGCCGGAAGGACCTGGCTGCGTGCGGATGTTCGATGTGGCCGAGCAGGAGCGCGAGCAGCAGCGCCTGAGCTTCCGGCGCGATCTGGCCGAGGCGATCGCGGCCGACGCCATCAGGGTTCACTATCAGCCGCTGTTTCGGGCCGATGGTACGATCGCGGGTTTCGAAGCGCTGGCGCGCTGGTTCGATCCGCGGCGCGGCGAGGTGGCCCCTGCGAGCTTCATCCCTGCGGCGGAGGAGGGCGGCCTGATCGCCGCGCTCGACTCGCTTGTGCTGCGGGAGGCCTGCCGCGAGGCCGCCGGCTGGGGCCAGCCGCTGCGCATCTCGGTCAATGTCTCGGCGCTGGAATTCCAGTCGGGCGATCTCGTGGCGCGCGTCGAGGCGGCGCTGGCCGAGAGCGGGCTTGATCCGGAGCGGCTGGAACTGGAGATCACCGAAGGCGTCATGGTCACCGATGCCGACCGCGCCATGGCGACCTTTGCCCGTCTCAGGGCGCTGGGCGTGCGCATCGCGCTCGATGATTTCGGCACCGGCTATTCCTCACTGTCCTATCTGCACCGATTTCCGCTGACGACGCTGAAGATCGACAAGAGCTTCGTCGCCAAGCTCGGCGTGACGCTGGAATCGGTCGCGATCACGCGCGCCGTCATCCAGCTCGGCCATGCGCTTGGCATCGAGGTGGTGGCGGAAGGGGTCGAGACGCCCGAGCAGCTCGATTTCCTGATCCAGGAGGGCTGCGACCTGACGCAGGGTTTCCTGCTCGGTCGGCCGCTGGAGGCCGAGGCCTGGCGTGCCGCCACAGCCGCGTGAAGGCGCGAAATCCCGGCGCGGCCGGGGAACGATGCCGGCCCGCACCGGTTGATGAGCACAGCCCATCAACCAAGGAGTGATGCCGATGAGCGCCCTCACAGGAAAATCGATTCTGATACTCGCCACGGACGGCTTCGAGCAATCCGAACTGGATGTGCCGCATGCGAAGCTGAAAGAGGCCGGCGCGTCGGTACATGTCGCGTCGCTCAAGGCCGGCGAAATCAAAGGCTGGGCCAAGACGGACTGGGGCAGGGCGGTCAAGGTCGACAAGACACTCGGTGAGGTCAGCGCCGATGCCTATGACGCGATCGTCCTGCCAGGCGGTCAAATGAATCCGGACACCCTGCGCGGCGAGCCGGAAGCATTGGCGCTGATCAAGAGCTTCTTCAATCAGGGCAAGGTGGTCGCTGCGGTCTGCCACGCGCCCTGGCTGCTGATCGACACCGGCATAGCCGAGGGCCGCAGACTGACGTCCTACAAGACGATCAAGCAGGATATGGTCAATGCCGGCGCGCAATGGGAGGACAGCACAGTTGTCGCCGATAAGGGCGTCGTGACCTCGCGAAACCCCGACGACCTGCCGGCTTTCGTCGCCAAGATCATCGAGGAAGTGAACGAGGGGCGCCACGAGCGCATAGCGGCCTGAGGCACCCAGCGGCGCATGGTTGAAGCCCGCCACCAAGGGCCTCCCTCAGCCGGGAGGCCCTTTGTCTTTGCAGCGTCGCCTTGACCGCGACGACCGCTATCGACGCCGGGCCGCCCCGACGCCGATGCGCTTGTGCGGTGTCTCGCACCCACCTAATCCTCGCAGCAGAACGCCGCCATCCAGAAGCGGCGCTTGCGAGGAAACATGGTCTCCGACGATCCGCGCTTTGCGCCGGACTCCTCTTATGCCTGGCTCCGGCTGGCGCTGTCGCTGTTGCTCGGCACGGTCGCCTGCGTCGGCACATGGTCTGTCGTGGTGGTGCTGCCGACGGTGCAGGCCGAGTTCGGCACGCTCCGGGCCGGGGCTTCGCTACCCTACACCGCCGTGATGCTTGGTTTCGGCTTCGGCAACATCATGATGGGCCGGATCGCCGACCGTTACGGCATCGTGGTGCCGATCGTCATCGGCGCGCTGTGCCTGGGGCTGGGCTTCACGTTGGCGGGGATGTCGGGCTCGCTCTGGCAGTTCGCGCTGGCGCATGGGCTGCTGATCGGCATCGGCGGGGCGGCGGGCTTCGCGCCGCTGATCGCCGACCTCTCGCACTGGTTCCACAAGCATCGCGGGCTCGCCGTCGTCTTCGGCGCCTCGGGCAGCTATCTCGCGGGGACGATCTGGCCGCAGGTCATCACCTGGGGTCTGAACAACCATGGCTGGCGCGCCACCCATATCGGCATCGGCATGGTGGCGCTGGCGGTGATGCTGCCGCTCGCCCTGTTCTTCCGTCGCCGGCCGAACGCAGCATCCTTCGCGGCGGCCGAGGCCTCGAGCACCAGTGCGCGCGGCGATCTCGGCCTTACGCCGAACCAGCTCACCGCGCTGCTGTGCGTCGCGGGTTTCTCCTGCTGCGTCGCCATGGCGATGCCGCAGGTGCATATCGTCGCCTATTGCGGCGATCTCGGCTACGGTGTGGCGCGCGGCGCCGACATGCTATCGCTCATGCTGCTGCTCGGCATCGTCAGCCGCATCGGCTCGGGCTTCGTCTCGGACCGCATCGGCGGCACGGCGACGCTGGCGCTGGGCTCGGTGATGCAGGGCGTGGCGCTCTTCTTGTACCTCTGGTTCGACGGGCTGACCTCGCTCTACATCGTCACGGCGATCTTCGGCCTGTTCCAGGGCGGCATCGTGCCGATGTACGCTGTGATCATCCGCGAGTTCCTGCCGGCGCGCGAAGCCGGCGCGCGCATCGGCCTGGTGATGGCGTCGACGATCGTCGGCATGGCGTTTGGCGGCTATGTCTCGGGCGCGATCTTCGATTTCACGGCGTCCTACCGGGCTGCGTTCCTGAACGGGCTGGCGTGGAACATGCTCAACCTCGCGGTCGTGGCGTGGCTGATGCTGCGGGCGCGGCCCAGGCTGGCGGTGGCTTGAGAGACAGCGCAAGGCCGGCTTGTCTCGCTTGACGTAGTTGGCGCGCTGGTCGATGTCGGCTCAATGACAAAACGTCACCCGAGGACACGCCCATGCTCAAGACCACGCTCGCCGGCAGCCTGCCGAAGCCCCTCTGGTTGGCCGAGCCTGAAAGGCTGTGGGCCCCGTGGCGGCTCGAGGGTGAGGCGCTGGAGGCCGGCAAGCGCGACGCGACGATCCTGGCGGTGAAGCTGCAGGAGGATGCGGGCCTCGACATCGTCGGCGATGGCGAGCAGGCGCGGGTGCATTTCGTCCATGGGTTCCTCGCCAATCTCGACGGCATCGATTTCGGCAAGAAGACGATCATGGGCATCCGCAACGATCGCTACAAGGCCGAAGTGCCGACCGTCACGGGTGCGATCCGGCGCAAGGGCGCGGTGCATCGCATGGAGGCGATGGCCGCTCGCGCCCACACCGCGCGGAAGCTGAAGTTCACGCTGCCGGGGCCGATGACCATCGTCGACACCATCGCCGACGAGCATTACGGCCGGCGCGAGGACCTCGCCATGGCCTTCGCCGAGGCGCTGAACGAGGAGGCGCATGAGCTTCAGGCGATCGGCGTCGATGTGATCCAGTTCGACGAGCCGGCCTATAATGTCTATATGGAAGCGGTCGCCGACTGGGGCATCGCCTGCCTGGAACGCGCGGCGCGCGGGCTGACCGCGACCACCGCCGTCCACATCTGCTACGGCTACGGCATCAAGGCCAATATCGACTGGAAGGCGACGCTCGGCGAGCAGTGGCGCCATTACGAACAGACCTTCCCTGCGATTGCGAAGAGCTCGATCGGTCAGGTTTCGCTGGAATGCCGCAATTCCAAGGTTCCGCTCGACCTGATCAGGCTGCTCGACGGCAAGGATGTGCTCGCTGGTGCGATCGACGTGGCGTCGGATGCGATCGAGACGCCCGAGGAGGTCGCCGCCACGATACGGGACGTCCTAAAATTCGTTGCGCCCGAGAAGCTCTTCCCCTGCACCAATTGCGGGCTCGCGCCGATGTCGTTCGATGTCGCCTATGGCAAGCTCGCGGCGCTGGCGGCTGGCGCTGCGCTAGTGCGCCGGGAGCTCGGCCACGCCGGCTGAGGTAAGTGATGAAGGGCGTCACCCGCTTCGAGCATTGCCGGCAGCCGGTCATCCCGGCGCGACGCTTCGCGGCGCGGCTCGGGCGGGCGGTGCTGATCTATCTCGGGCTGGCCGTCATCGGCATGGCGATCGGCATGGCGGGCTACGGCCTGACCGAGGGGATGAGCGCGACCGACGCCTTCGTCAACGCGGCGATGATCCTGTCCGGCATGGGGCCGGTCGCCGAGCTGAAGACGGAAGCCGGCAAGATCTTCGCCGGTTTCTACGCCCTGTTCTCGGGACTGTTCGTGGTGATCGCCACAGGCTTCGTGCTGGCGCCGGTGCTGCATCGTGTGCTCCACTCCTTCCATGTCGAACAGGGGACGCGCGACGATGACTAAGCCTGGGCCAACGCCTGCCGAGACGCCACGCGGCAACCTGACCGTCCGGATCAACGCCATGCCGGCCGACACCAACGCCAATGGCGACATCTTCGGCGGGTGGGTGATGTCGCGGATGGACGCGGCCGGTGGGATCGCCGGCGTCGATCGGGCGCAGGGGCGGGTGGTGACGATCGCGGTCGATGCGATGACCTTCTTCCGCCCGGTCAAGGTCGGCGATGTGCTCAGCGTCTATACAGAGGTCGAGCATGTCGGCCGGACCTCGATGAAGATCCATGTCGAGGCCTGGGCGCGGCGCTTCCGCACCACGCTGCACGAGAAGGTCACGGATGCGAGCTTCACCTTCGTCGCCATCGACGAGGAGGGCCGGCCGAGGCCGGTGCCCGATCTATCCCGTTCGGCTTAGAACATGCGAAGAATCCTAAGATGACGCTAAGCCACTGTTCACCGCTTTTCGAAGTCGAAGCAAAGCGTTAACGTTTGTGACAGGCGGCGGTGTTTGACTGGTGCCCGGATCGATATCCGAGGACCACCGCGCCATGCGTCACGAGCCATTTCTGACTCTACGGAAGATCGCCGCTCTCGCGACCAGCCTGCGTTCGGACGAACGCGGCGTCGTGATCATCCTCTTCGCTGCGGCGCTCCCCGTCGTGCTCACGCTGTTCCTGGTCCTCGTAGATCATACGCGCGGCGTCACGGCGCGCACTAACCTTCAGAACAGCCTCGACGCCGCGACGCTCTATGTCGCCAAATCGAACCTCACCAACAGTTCGGAAATCCAGGCCCTCGGTCTCAAAGTGCTGAACGCCAATCAGCAGGCCAGCGGCTCCCCATCCGTTTCGTCAGCGCAATTCACGCTGAGCCAAGACCTGCGCGTCACCGGGACAGCGTCCCTGGACGTGCCGGTGACGATATCGAGCCTCGTCGGTCGCGCCTCGCTGACGGTGAACACGCTTGCGGAGGTCGCGCGCAGTTCCAACAACATCGAAGTGGGCATCGCTCTCGACGTGACCGGGTCGATGTCGGGCACGCCGCTCGCCCAGATGAAGACGGCCGCAAAGGAACTCGTCGATCTCATCGTCAAGGATCAGCAGACGCCGCATTATTCGAAGGTGGCGCTGGTGCCGTATTCGAATGCGGTCAATTACGGCACTTTGGCCGGCGATGTGCGCGGCACATTGTCGAACGGACGCTGCGACACGCCCGGCTGCCAGCAGTACCGCTTCTACAATGCAAGCGGCACCCGGCAGACCTACGACGCTTCGACCTGCGTGACGGAGCGGACCGGAACCGCCGCCTACACGGATGCTGCGCCCAATCTCGCGACAACGCGCCTCGGCCGACACTATATCGGCGCACGCAGCGGCGACGCCAATCTCTGCATTTCATCGAGCATCCTGCCGTTGTCGACGAACCGCACAGCGCTCAAGAACAGCATCGACGCCTATACGGCGGCGGGCTCGACCGCAGGCCATATCGGGCTTGCATCGGCCTGGTACATGGTGTCGCCGAACTTCGGATACCTCTGGGGCGATGCCGCGAGCCGGCCCGCCGCCTATGGCACGCGCGAACTGATCAAGGTCGTCATCCTGATGACCGATGGCGAGTTCAACACGGCCCATGCCGATGGCGTGCTCTCGAACGACTCCGGCTTCGGCAACAACGACCTGCAGATCAACAAGAACGCCACAAATGGCTCCTCGCACAATCAGGCGGTGTCCCTGTGCAGCGCCATCAAGCAGCAGGGCATCATCCTCTACACTGTGGGGTTCAACCTGAATTCCCAGAACGCGCGCAACCTGATGCAGACATGCGCCACGAGCACAACCCACGCGTATCTGCCGAGCAGCGGCACGGCGCTGCGCGACGCCTTCCGGGCGATCGCGCAGGAGATCAACTCGCTCCGCATCTCGCGCTGAGCGGCGGTCAGCCATCTGCTAACGATCCGCTAATGACGAGAATCAGGACTGATTCAGAAGAATCCAGGCGCTTAAACGTTCATTAAGCGCATCTCCCGCATTCTGTCGGTCAGATGGCCTAACCCAACTGACCGTCAAGAACAAATGGGGGATACCTTTCATGATCAATCGTCGTGACGTCCTGACCGGCCTTGCCTGCGCCTCCGCCGCTTCGCTCATTCCCGGTCGCGTCCTCGCCGAGAGCGGCGTCATGGCCGACAAGATCATCCTCGGCCAGGCGGCCGTGTTCGAAGGCCCCGCCAGCGCGCTGGGCTTGGGCATGCGCGACGGCCTGACCGCCGCTTTCGCCGAGATCAACGCCAAGGGCGGCGTCGGTGGCCGGAAGCTCGAACTGCTGACGCAGGACGACGGCTATGAGCCCGGCAAATCCGTCGAGGCGACCAAGGCGCTGATCGCCAAGGACGTGTTCGCGCTCGTCGGCCCGGTCGGAACGCCGACCGCCATGGCCGCCCACCCGATCGCCAAGGAAGCCGGCCTGCCCTTCATCGGCGCCTTTACCGGCGCGGAAGGCCTGCGCGAGCCCTATCTGCCGCATGTCGTCAACGTCCGCGCCTCCTATTTCCAGGAGACCGAGGTCTGGATCGAGCGCCTCGTCAAGGACAAGGGTTTCTCCAAGATCGCGATCTTCTATCAGGACGACGCCTTCGGCCGCGCCGGCCTCGCCGGCGTCAAGAAGGCGATGGACGCCCGCAAGATGAGCCTCGTGGCCGAGGGCACCTTCGAGCGCAACACGGTTGCTGTCCGCTCCGCGCTGCTCGAGATCCGCAAGGCCAATCCGGAAGCCGTTGTGATGGTCGGCCCCTACAAGCCCTGCGCCGAATTCATCAAGCTGTGCAGGCAGGTGAAGTTCGAGCCGGTGTTCATGAACATCTCCTTCGTCGGCTCGAACGCGCTCGCCGCCGAACTCGGAGTGGCCGGCGCCGGGGTCTACGTCACGCAGGTCGTGCCGCTGCCGAGCGACGCTTCGATCCCGGTGGTCAAGGCCTATCAGGCCGCGCTCGCCGCCAGCGAGGCCAAGGACAAGGAGCCCGGCTTCGTCTCGCTCGAAGGCTATCTCGTTGGCCGCACCGTGATCGCCGCGCTGGAGAAGGCCGGCAAGGAGCCGACGCGCAAGGCCTTCATGGAAGCGCTGACCAGCGGTTCCTATGACTTCGGCGGGTTCAAGATGACCTTCGGCCCCAATGACAACCGTGGCTCCGACGATGTCTACCTGACGGTGATCGGCTCCGACGGCAAGTTCAAGTCGGTCAGTTCGCTGACCGCCTGAGCCTGAAATCTTCCGCGTTGCATCCCGGAGAGTGACATGACGAAGGCCAAGAAGCCGGCGCGCCAGCGCGCGCCGCTGCGCATCGGCATCGCTGCGCGCATCTATGCCGCGCTCGGCGTCCTGACCACGCTGACGCTCGTGGCGTCGGCCGTCGCCTGGCTCTCCTATGACCGCGTCAACCAGACCGTCAGCGAGATGGTCGAGCGCAAGATGCCCGTGGTGGAGCTTGCGCTCGAACTCTCCCAGGCGGCGACGCAGTCGACCGCTCTGGCGCCACGATTCATGAGCGTCCAGACCGTCCAGCAGCGCGCCAAGCTGACCTCCGAACTCGACGCGATCGAAGCCAGGCAGTTCGACCTGATCCGGCGCGTCGCCGCAGTCGGCGGCGTCGACATGAAGCCGGTCCAGAAGGCCGTCGATGAACTGTCGCGCCAGATCAACGATATCAACGATCTGACCGGCGAGCGTCTGCGCAACGCTGCCGAAATGGTCGCTTCGCTGGAGCAGCTCAACAAGGTGCGCGAGGACTTCGTCAAGGCGGTGGGCGCGGAAGCCGACGAGCGCCAGTTCAACGTCGTGCTCGGTATCGAAAGCGTCAAGGGGCTGACGGGTCCGCAGCTCGACGAAGCCCTGAAGGGCATCAGCGAACTCGAATTCCCCGCATTCGATCTCGCCCGCAAACTGGAGGCGCAGGTCAACGAGCTGATCGGCCTGCTGCGCGAAGTCGTGCAGATCGCCGACAAGTCGCAACTCGGCATCGCGCGCGAACGCTTCAACGCCGTGGTGCTGCGCATCCGCAAGGACATGGCTGCCGCTGACAAGATCGTTCCCAATCCGGCCCGGACGCGGTCGATCAACGCCGTGGTCGATGTCGGCGAAGGTTCGAGCGGCGTGGTCGAGGTACGCCAGCGCGATATCGTGACCCAGGATGCGATCAATGCCGGCCTGCGCGATATCGATCATGCCGCCACCAATATGCGCGCCGAGGTCGAAAAGCTCGTCAAATCCGCCCGCACCGACGCAGTCGCCGCCAGCGCCTCGACCTCGGCCATGATCCAGCAGAGCAAGATGTGGCTGGGCGCGATCGGCGTTGGTTCGCTTCTGGCCGCGCTCATGCTGTCGCTGCTCTATGTCCGCCCGATGATCGTGGGCCGTCTCAACCGGCTCTGGTCGGCGACGCGGGCGATCGCAGACGGCCAGCTCGAGACGGTGGTCGACGCCAAGGGCAATGATGAGATTTCCGACATCTCGAAGAGCGTGCTGCTCTTCCGCGACAATGCTGTGGCGCTGCGCGCCGCCGAGGCCGCCAAGGTCGAGGACGAGGCCCGCGCGCTGGAGCAGCGCCGCGAGATGATGCAGGAACTCGGAGCCGCCTTCGGCGCGGTGGTGAGCGCGGCCGCCGCCGGCGATTTCAGCCAGCGCGTCGCTGCGACCTTCGCCGACGCCGAACTCAATGCTCTCGCCGAGGCAGTCAATACGCTGCTGGAGACCGTGCAGACCGGGCTTTCGGAAACCTGCGAGGTTCTGGCCGAGCTTTCGGCCGGACATCTCTCGACCCGCGTCGAGGGGATGTATCAGGGTGCATTCGCCGAGCTGAAGACCGGCACCAACAGCCTCGCCGACGAGTTCGAGAGCACGCTGGCGCGGCTGTCGGACACCGTTTCGGCCGTGCGCAGCGCGACGTCTGAAATCCTCGACGGCGTCACCGACCTGGCGGAGCGCACCAGCGAGGAGAGCAACGCCGTCTCGATGGCGACCAACCAGCTCGGCGCGTTTGCCGGAACGGTCAAGAAGACCGCGACCGAGGCCGCCCAGGCGATGGGCATGGCCGAAGGGGCAGAGGCCCGCGCCCAGCAGGGCGAGAAGGTCGTCGCCTCGGCGCTGGAAGCGATGCAGCGCATCAAGACCTCGTCCAACAAGATTTCCGAGGTCATCGCGATGATCGACGAGATCGCCTTCCAGACCAATCTGCTGGCGCTCAACGCGGCCGTGGAGGCGGCGCGGGCCGGCGATGCGGGACGTGGCTTCGCCGTCGTCGCCTCGGAGGTTCGCAGCCTGGCCAAGCGCTCGGCCGACGCCTCAAACGACGTCAAGAAGCTGGTCCAGGCCGCCCATGGCGACGTGCAGGTCGGTGTCGGCCTGGTCGAGGAGACCTCGGCGATGTTCGAGGCGATCGTATCCTCGGTCAATGACCTGACGGGACTGATGAACGGCATCTCGCTGACCGCCCGCAACCAGGCCAACGACGTCTCGACGATCAGCAACGAGATCGACGGCATTGGCACCATGGCGCACCAGAACGCGGCTCTCGTCGAGGAGACCAACGCGGCGCTGGCGCTGACCGACGAGCAGACGCGCGCCCTGACCGAGCATATCGGCCGCTTCAAGTTCCGCGAGGGCCATGTGGCGCAGCATGAGGACGAGCATCTCGTCGCGCAGGCGGCCTGATCGCGGCAATTGTTCGAATACTTGAGGGAAAAAGGGCCCGTCGCCACAGCGACGGGCCGTTTTCCTGTTCGTACCCGGCTGGTCCTGCGCACATCTCGTGTGATAACGAGCGCCGTGCGCCCGGGGGCGTAGCTCAATGGTTAGAGCCGACCGCTCATAACGGTCTGGTTGCAGGTTCGAGTCCTGCCGCCCCCACCAGCGGCCGCCAGCAGGTCAGGCGACCTTCGTCGTCAGCGTCCCGACACCCTCGATGTGACCTTCCATCACGTCGCCGCGCACGACCGCGCCGACGCCCGACGGCGTGCCCGACATGATAAGGTCGCCGGGCTGGAGCTCAAACAGGCCGGAGAGATAAGAGATCATCTCCGGCACCTTCCAGATCATGTGGTTGAGGTCGCCCTGCTGGCGCATCTCGCCATTGACCTTCAGCCAGATCGCGCCGTTCTCGGGGTGGCCAATGGTGCTGGCGGGCACGATCTCGCCCATCGGCGCGGAATGCTCGAAGGCCTTGCCGATCTCCCACGGGCGGCCCGCCTTCTTGCACTCGTCCTGCAGGTCACGCCGGGTCATGTCGAGGCCGACGGCGTAGCCATAGACATGGTCGAGCGCGCGCTCAATCGGGATATCCTTGCCGCCCTTGGATAGCGCCACGACCAGTTCGATCTCGTGATGGACGTTCTTGCTGCGGGGCGGATAGGGGAAGTCGCCGCCGTCCAGCACGACGCTGTCGGGGTTCTTCTGGAAGAAGAACGGCGCCTCGCGATCAGGGTCGCCGCCCATTTCGATGGTGTGGGCGGCGTAGTTGCGGCCGACGCAGTAGATCCGGTGGACGGGAAAACGGCTCTGCGTGCCGCGTACGGGCACCGAGACGGGCGCGGGAGCCGGAACGACATGGCTCTGAGGCGTGGCGATATTCATCTTT
Organism: Rhizobiales bacterium CCH3-A5; assembly: GCA_001556025.1. Lineage (GTDB taxonomy): Bacteria > Pseudomonadota > Alphaproteobacteria > Rhizobiales > Beijerinckiaceae > Allobosea. The sequence continues at coordinate 83,097 of LSIB01000136.1, read as the reverse complement.
CCTGGTCCTTCGTAGGCGCGGCGGCCGGTGGTGGTGAGGGTGAAAGGCGATCAGCGCGAGGCGGCGTAGTAGCCGACGCTGCGTTCGAGCCGCGCCAGCCCCTCGTTGAGGGTGAAGGCGAAGGCGAAGAGCACCAGCAGCAGCGCCCAGAAATGCTCCATCAGGAAATGCGACTGGTAGATCTCGAAGAGCGTGCCGAAGCCGACGACCGAGACCAGCAACTGTCCGATGACCACGCCCTTGACGGCGCGGATCATGCCGAGCCGGATTCCGGCGAGGATTTCGGGCAGCGCCGCCCAGAGATAGATGCGGCTGAAGGCCTGCCAGCGGCTCGCCCCGAAGCTGCGCGCCATCTCGACCAGCGACAGCGAGATGCCGCGCACGCCGGCGCGCGTGTTGAGCACGATGATCCAGACCGAGAACAGCACCACGGTCAGCACGATCGTGGTCTCGCCGAGTCCGAACAGCACCATGATGACCGGTACGAGGGCGCTGAGCGGGGCCGAGAGGAACAGGTTCACCCAGGGCAGCAACAGGCGGTCGGCGATGATGGAGCGCCCCATGACCATCCCGAGCGGCACGCCAACGCCGATCGCGATCGCATTGCCGAGCAGGAAGCTGCGGCCGGTGATCAGAAGCGCGTCGAGGAAGGACGGCGTCGGGACGATCTCGATCACGCGCCAGACGATGCGCGAGAGCGGCGGCAGGATGAAGCCGGCATCGGTGTGGCCGGCGATCTCCCAGATCACCATCCAGATCAGAAGCGCTGCGGCCATCGGCAGGCGAAACCCTGAAATCACCATGGCCATCAATCCAGATAATGCTTGAGCTGCTGCCAGATGTCCTCGACGACATCGAGATAGGCGGAGTCTCGCCTGATCTTCTCGGGGTCGCCGCCACGGACGATCTTCGGCTCGATGATCGCCGAGACGCGGCTCGGGCGGCGCGACAGGAGCGCGATGCGGTCGGAGACGTAGACCGCCTCCTCGATCGAATGCGTCACGAAGATGAAGCTCTTGCGCTCAACGGCGACGAGTTCCAGCAACTCCTCCTGGAACTTGCGCCGCGTCTGCTCGTCGACGGCCGAGAAGGGCTCGTCCATCAGCACGACCTTGGCGTCGACCGCGAGCGCGCGGGCCAGCCCGACGCGCTGGCGCATGCCGCCCGAGAGTTCATGCGGGAATTTCTGCTCGAAGCCCTTGAGGCCGACGCGCGCGATGTGGCGCTCCGCGACAGCCTCGCGCTGCGAGCGGGCGACGCCGCGCAGCTCGAGCCCGAAGGCGACGTTGCGGATCACGCTGGCCCAGGGCATCAGCGCGAAATCCTGGAAGACGAAGGCCCGCTCCGGACCGGGGCCGGTGACCTCGCGGCCGTCCACCAGAACCTGCCCGCCGCTATGGGGGATCAGGCCGGCGATGATCTTGAGCAGCGTGGTCTTGCCGCAGCCCGAGGGGCCGAGCAGCGTCGTCAGCTTGCCCTCGGGGAAATCGAGCGAGATGCCGCTCAGCGCTTCGACGCCGCCCGGATAGGTCTTCGAGACGCTCCTGACCTCGACGATCGGGCGCGTCATGCCCGGAATGGGCTCGACCGCGCGCGGCGACGCGGCTGTTGCTGGGCTCAGGCTCATGCGCGCGTCTCCGGGCGGAACAGGGTGTGCTCGATCCGCTCCAGCGTCTCGATGAAGAGCACCGAGAACAGGATGATCGAGAGGATCGCCGCATACATCTTGGGGTAGTCGGCGACGGACTGGTTGTAGGAGATCAGATCGCCGATGCCGGTCGGCGTGATCAGCAGTTCGGCGAGGATGACGCCGATGAAGGCCGCCGCGCAGCCGAGCCGCAGGCCTGCGAAGATCATCGGGCTCGCGGATGGCAGGATCACCATGCGGATCGACTGGCTGCGGGTGGCGAGGAAGGACCGGCTCATCTCCAGCAGCGATTGCGGCGTGTTCCGAACCGCGCCGAGCGTGTTCAGCACGATCACCGGCATCGCCATGATGCAGACGGTCATGATCTTGGCCGTCAGGCCGATGCCGTAGGCGAAGGTCAGGATCGGGATCAGGGCGGCGAGCGGGGCTGACTGGGCGATGATGAAGAGCGGCGCGATGAGCCATTCGGAGAGCTGATGCAGGCCCATCAGCACCCCGAGCCCGACGCCAAGCACGACCGATACGGCGAGCCCGATGACGAGCGGATGCAGCGTGATCATAAAGGCCTTGAACAGGCTGCCATCGGCGATCAGGCTGCCCAGGCCGGCGAGGGTTTCGAGGAATGTCGGGAAGGCCGGGCTCAGCGGGATCCGGCCGGCATATTCCCACAGCGCCAGCGCGATGGAGAACGAAACCAGCCTCAGCACCAGAGGGTGGATAGCGAGGTCGCGCCAGTTGCGCGCGGGGGTCTGGCGCAGCGCGGGCAGAGCGGGGGCGAGTTCGGAAGTCTGCAAGGGAAAGCCTCGCTTCGGTCAGCGGCGGGCGCTGGGCGGACGGGGCAGGGTGCCCCGTCCGCGAGCGGCGGAAACGGCGCGTGCCGGTCTAGCTGCCGAGCGCCTTGCGGGCGCGCTCAAGCGGCGCGAGGTACCAGAAGTCTTCGACCTTCAGATCCTTGGCCGGGCCCTGCATCTGGCCGGCTTCGACGTAGAATTCGAAATCGGACGCCGCGATCTCGGCGTTACCGCCGCCAGGCGCGAACACGCCTTCCTTGGTCGCCATGGTGTAGAACTTCGTGATGCCCTCCAGCACTTCCTTCGGCTGGTCGGCCATCAACTTGCGCTTGGCGCGCTCCTGCTCGATCACGGCCGGATTGGCAGCCATCTCCGTCCAGAGCCGCATGAACTCCGTGACGACGACATCGACCTTCGCCTCGTTCTTCTTGATCCAGTCGATCTGCCCGAACAGCGTCTCGTCCGAGGCCGGCTGAGAGACGCCCGGCAGCACATGAAAGCGGTCGCCCGCCTTCTCCAGCAGCAGGTTCTTGTTGGCGAGATCGACGATCGTCGCCTTGATCTGCCCCTTCATCATGCCGATGATCCGGTTCTCGGAGCCGGGCACATAGGAGCGGTCGCCGAACTGGATGCCTTCGCGCTTGGCGATGATGTTGCCGATCGCCTCGGTGCCGGTGGCGCGGGCGTGGAAGACGAAAGGCTGCCCGTTCAGATCCTTCCAGGACTTGTAGGACTTGTCGGCCACTGGGAAGAACACCAGCCGCGTGCCCTGGAAGAGGACGCGCAGCGGCGCCTTGCTCTTCTGAACGACCGCATAGGGCGTGCCGACGCCGAGATCGGCCTGACCGTTGATCACGGCCTGGATGGCGAGATCCTCCTTGGAGAAATGCGTGACCTGATAGTCGACGCCCTTCTCCTTGGCGCGCTCCAGGGCGATGATCATCGAGAGCGTCTCGGTCGAGAGCACGTCGCCGAGTGCGACGCGGATCTTCTCCTGGGCCTGCGCGGCGGCGCTTCCTGCCGTCAGGGCGGCCGCGATGGCGACGGCGTACAGAGCTGTGGACAGCCTTTTTCCTGGCGCTTTCATGTCGGTGCTCCTCCCAGAGCGTTCTTGTTCATTGGCGCTTATGGTTGCAACCAATTCGATTTTGGCCAATGTCAGAGCGGCGATTGATCCTGTCAAGGCTGAAAACACGCGTTGCAGCGCACCAAAGTCGACAGGATCGACAGAATCGGCCCAACCAATCCGCGAATGGTTGCAATCGCCGCGAATCCGTGAAATCAAGAATCCCTCTTCGTTGGACCCGGTCACGTATGCTGGACAGACAAGTCGAAGCCTCTCCCACGCTCGCCATGTCGGGCGTGCTGACGCAGCTCTCGGGCTATCTCGCCGCCGCCGAGCTGCCTGAGGACGGGCGGCTGCCGCCCGAGCGCGAACTCGCCGAACTCCTCGGCGTCAAGCGCACGGAGCTACGCCGCAGTCTGGCGGTGCTCGAGCGCGAAGGGCAGCTCTGGCGGCAGGTCGGAAAGGGCACGTTCGTCGGCCCGCGTCCGCCGCAGCTTCTGGACATCGCCGACCTCGCCGAGCGCAGCAATCCGCTGCAGGTGATGCGGGCGCGTATCGGGCTGGAGCCCGAACTCGCGCGGCTGGCCGCGATCAACGCCACGGCCATGGAGATCGCGACGCTCGCCGAGCTGAACGCCGCCTGCCGCGCGGCCGCGACCTGGCGCGAATACGAGGCCTATGACGCGCGCTTCCACCACCAGATCGCGGAAGCCGCGCACAACCCGATCCTGCTTGCGCTGCTGGAGACGCTGAACGCGGTACGCCGCGCCGTGACCTGGGGCCGGCCACGCCCGAGCCATCTGCGGCCGCCTGCCGATCATCACAGTTTCGCCGACCACGAGCGCATCGTCGACGCCATCGCTCATCGCGAGGCGGCGGGTGCCGCCGATGGCATGCGCCGACATCTGCAGAACGTCGAGGACAGGCTGATCGGCCGCCAGCCCTGAAGGCCGCCGCAGCCGCGCAAAACAATCCTTGCCACGCCGTCGCCTGCCGGTAGCTTAGCTGCGTGATGGCAACGGTCGCACTCCGGTGCGCCGCGGTCGCCGAACGCACATGCATGCAAAGACATGGCGTCGGAACAACATGGCATCTGGGAGGATGACGACATGACGATCTGTAACAGGATACGTATCGCTGCGGCCGTTGCGCTTGGTCTGGCCGCGACGGCAGGCGTCGCGCAGGCCGCCGACATGCGGTTGATGACCGGCCCGCAGGGCGGCGTCTGGGTGCCGCTCGGCGGTCAGCTCAAGGACATGTGGGAAAAGGCGGTTCCGGGGCTCAGCGTCTCGGCGTTGCCCGGCGCCGGCATCGCCAATGTCCGAGCCATCGAGGACGGCAAGGCCGAAATCGGCTTCGGCAACTCGATCTCGACGGTCGATGGGCTGGCCGGCAACGCGCCGTTCCCGAAGAAGCACGAGAACATCTGCAATATCGCGTCGCTCTACCCGCAGTATTTCCAGATGCTGGTGCCGGCGAATTCCGGGATAAACACGGTCAAGGATCTGAAGGGCAAGGCGATCACCACCCAGCCGCGCGGCAACACCGGCGAGCTCATCACCGGGCAACTGCTCAAGGTCCATGGCCTGAGCTACAGCGACGTCAAGGTGTCCTTCGTGTCCTACACCGACTCCGTCGAACAGGTGAAGGACGGCCACGCCCAGGCCTTTTCGCTCGGTACCGCGATTCCGTCAGGTGCGGTCATGGACCTCGCCTCGGCGCGCGACATCAAGCTGCTCGACCTCTCGGCCGATCTCGACGGCATGAAGAAGCTCAACCCCGGCTACACGCTGGTGACGGTGCCCAAGGGCACCTATCCCAAGCAGGAGCAGGATGTGAAGGTGATTGGCTACGCCACCCACATAGTCGCCTCCTGCAAGCTGCCGGCCGATCAGGTCTACGCCATGACCAAGGCGATCGCCGACAACGTGCCGGCGCTGACCGCGACCAGCAAGGCGCTGGCCGGCCTGACGCCGAAGGTCATGGCCGAGGATGTCGGCGTGCCGTTCCATCCGGGCGCGGCCCGATTCTACAAGGAAGCCGGGATCACGGTGGCCTCGAAGTAACCAGGCCGATGACGCTCTGACTGCGCGCGCCGGGCAACCCGCGCGCGCTCTCCGCCCTTTTTTGCACTGACCCGGCCGCCTCCCTGCGGCCCGCCGCCGCGCCTTGCGCGTGGCCGGCCCCTGCTTCGGGATAGACCTTGGAGCCATGCGCCTTGGACAAGATGCAAGCGGACATCGCAGTTCCAAAACCCGAATTCCGGTTCGATCTGAGCCATGCCGGGATCATCCGGCTGGTGACGGCGGTCATCGCCGTGTCGATGGCGCTCTATCATATCTGGGTGATCCTGCCTCCGGCGCTGGGCGGGCAGGGCACGCCGGAGGCGATCATCTTCCGCGGCACGCACCTGCTGTTCGCGCTGGCGCTGACCTTCCTGATCTATCGCAGGGCCGGGACGAACGCGGCGCCGTCGCTGCTCGACTATGTGCTGCTGATATTGGCGGTCGCACCGGTCAGCTACCTGTTCTGGAACTACGACTACATCGTCAACCGCATCTACTACGTCGATGATCTGTCGCTTGCCGACAAGGCGATGGCGGTGCTGCTGGTCGTCCTGATCATGGAGGCGACAAGGCGGCTGATCGGCTGGGCGCTGCCGATCACAGCGATCGTCTTCCTCTGCTACGCCCTGTTCTTCGCCAAGGTCGAGCCGGAGCGGCTGCTCGACCAGCTCTTCATGACGACGGAGGGCATCTTCGGCGCGCCGCTCGGCATCTCGGCGGCCTATGTCATGATCTTCGTGCTGTTCGGCTCCTTCATGGAGCGCACCGGCACGGGCCAGCTCTTCATGGATTTCGCGCTGTCGCTGACCGGGCATACGGCCGGCGGGCCGGGCAAGGTCTCGGTGGTGTCGTCGAGCCTGTTCGGCACGATCTCGGGCAGCGCGGTCGCCAATGTCATGGTCGACGGGCCGATCTCCATTCCGCTGATGAAACGCACCGGATTCAAGCCGCATTTCGCCGCCGGCGTCGAGGCGGTGGCCTCGACGGGCGGGCAGATCATGCCGCCGATCATGGGGGCGGCCGCTTTCGTCATGGCCGAGTTCCTGTCGGTCTCCTATGGCCAGATCATCATCTGGGCGCTGATCCCGGCGATCCTCTATTACGTCGCCTGTTTCGCCGCCGTGCATTTCGAGGCCAAGCGCCACGGCATCATGGGCGTGCCACGCAGCGAACTGCCCGTGCTATCGACGACTCTGCGCGAGCGCGGGCACCTGTTCATCCCGGTGGCGACGATCCTCGTCGTGCTCTACTCGGGCTACAGCGCGCCGCTGGCGGCGCTGGCGGGCACGCTTCTGTGCTTCCCGGTCGCGGCACTGCGGGCCTCGACGCGGGTCAACGTCCGGCTCCCGATCATCATCGACGCGATGATCGATGGGGCGCGCAATGCGCTCGCCGTGGCGCTGGCCTGCGCCTGCGCCGGCATCGTCATCGGTGTCGTCGCGCTGACGGGCGCCGGCATCGTCTTCACGCAGGCCGTCCTGGGACTGGCGCAGAACTACCTGCTTCTGGCGCTGCTGCTGACGGCGGTCGCCGGTATCGTGCTCGGCATGGGCATGCCGACGACGCCGGCCTACATCGTAATGACATCGCTGCTCGTGCCGGCGCTGATCAAGCTCGGCGTCGTCACGCCGGCCGCCCATATGTTCGCGTTCTATTTCGCGATCCTGTCGGCGATTACGCCGCCGGTCGCGCTGGCGGTCTATGCGGCCGCTGGACTTGCCAAGGCCGATCTCTGGGCGAGCGGCTGGGCGGCGGTGAAGATCGGCTGCGCCGGCTTCATCGTGCCCTTCATGTTCGTCTACGAGCCGGCGCTGCTGATGATTGGCGACTGGCCGACGATCATCTGGCGGTTCATCCTCTCCACTGTCGGCATTGGGCTGCTCGCGGCCGGGCTGCAGGGCTATCTGCTGCGCCGGGCGACGCTGTGGGAACGCGCCGTGCTGATCGCGACGGCGTTCTGCCTGGTCAAGCCCGACTGGGTGACCGACCTGATCGGACTCGCGCTCGTGCTGATCGTGGTCGCCGCCCAATGGCCGGGACGCGACCGGGCGGCCTTGCCGGCGAGGTCTGATGCGACGCCGCCGAACCCAGCCTGAGCTGACATCCTCGGCGGCCGCGGAGTGCATGTATGATTAAATAAAAGTCATATTGTGGCGCCATGCATACATGTTGCATGCGAGAATGCTGGCGAACTTAGTTGATTTTGTAATTTTCTCTTTGATATCAACATTATAAGTTTTGGCACGTTCCGTGCTTCGACGATGGCGTCTTCCCTCGCCTGATGGGGTCACGCCATGTTCAGCCAATCTCCCGCCTTCGACCTGCCGGCTCTGACGCCGGCTGGTGATCGCGCATGGTCCGGCATGCTCCGTGCATAGCCCCATCGAGCAGAGTCACGCCAATCCAGACGTTCATCGAAGGGCACGAGCATGACCATCACACGCCGCACCGCCATCGCCGCCGGCCTCAGCATGCCCTTCGTCGCGCGCTCCGGCGGCGCGCAGGCGCAGGCACCGAGCCGCGCCGAGACCCTCCTGCTGGTGCAGGAATACGGCCCCAACAGCCTCGACATGCAGGGCATCGGTTCGTCGCAGCCGGTCAACGGCGTGGCGCTGAACTGCTACGACAGGCTGCTGCGCTTCAAGCCGGTGCCGATCCCGACCGGCGGCGGCAACCAGGTCTCGATGGGCGAGCTCGAGGGCGAGCTGGCCGAGAGCTGGCAGGTTGCGTCCGACGGCATGAGCTGCACCTTCAAGCTGCGGGATGCGACCTTCCATTCCGGCCGCAAGGTGACCGCCAAGGACGTCAAATGGTCGCTTGACCGGGCCTGCACGATCGGCGGCTTCGCCACCACGCAGATGAACGCCGGCTCGCTTGAGAAGCCCGAGCAGTTCGTCGTCGTCGACGACAACACCTTCCGGGTCGACTTCGTCCGCAAGGACAAGATGACTCTGCCGAATCTCGCGGTCACGATCCCCTTCGTCTTCGATTCGGAGCTCGCCATCGCCAATTCCGGCGGCGATCCGCATGCGAAGGAATATCTGAAGAACAACATCGCCGGCGGCGGCGCCTACAAGGTCGAAAGCTGGAAGCCCGGCGTCGAGACCATCTATGTCCGCAACGACGCCTGGAAATCCGGCAAGCTGCCGCAACTGCGCCGCATCATCGCGCGCGACATCGCCTCGCCCTCGACGCGGCGCGCGCTGATGGAGCGCGGCGACGCGGACGTGTCCTACGGGCTGCCGCCGAAGGACTTCAAGGATCTGCTCGACGCCGGCAAGGTCAACGTCGTCGGCGTGCCGATCCCCAACGGCGTCTGGGGCTGCTACCTCAACACGCAGGTCGGGCCGTTCAAGGATGTCCGGCTGCGCCAGGCCGTCGCCTGGGTGATGCCCTATGAGAAGATCCTGCAGGCCTCGCTGTTCGGCCGCGGCGTCTCGATGGCGGGCGGCACGACGCCGAAGGTCGCATGGCCGCAGCCGTTTCCCTACACCTCCGACACAGCCAAGGCGAAGGCGCTGGTCGATGCGGCCGGCGGGCCGTTCTCGACGACGCTCTATTTCGACGCCGGCAACGCGACCGTGGCCGAGCCGATGGCGGTGCTGATCAAGGAGGCGCTGTCGACGATAGGGATCACAGTCGAGATCAACAAGGTGCCGGGCGCGAACTTCCGCACCGAGATCGCCAAGAAGACCAATCCGATGGTCTTGAATCGCTTCGCCGGCTGGCTCGACTATCCGGACTACTATCTGTTCTGGACGATGCACGGCAACAACTCGATCTTCAATATCGCCGCCTACCAGAATCCGGCGCTGGACAAGCTTGTCGACGCCGCCCGCTTCGCGCCCGACAAGGCGGCCTATGACGCCAATGTCGTCGAGTTCATCAAGCTGGTGAACGCCGAGGTGCCGATGGTGCCGATCAACCAGCCGACGCATGACGTCGCGCTGCAGAAGTCGATCGGCGGCTACCAGTTCCAGCCCTGCCGCGAGCCGGATTTCCGGTATTTGACGAAGGGCGTGTGACGGTGACGAGCATCGCCCGTCATTGCGAGGAGGCGAAGCCGACGAAGCAATTCAGGGCCGCGCTCTTCACGTCCTCTGGATTGCTTCGCTGCGCTCGCAATGACGGCTTGTCGGCCGACAAGATGGGGACGCCATGCTCCGCCTGATCGGCCAGCGCCTGATGACGACGATCCCGTCGATCATCGGCGTCATCATCGTCACGTTTCTGCTCACCCGCGTGCTGCCGGGCGACACGGCGGCTTACTTCGCGGGGCCGGCCGCCTCGCCGCAGGCGATCATCGAAATCCGCTCGAAGCTCGGGCTCGACCAGCCGCTGCCGGTCCAGTTCGTCTCCTATGTCACGGCGCTGGTGAAAGGCGATCTCGGCCAGTCGCTGACGACGGGCCAGCCGGTGACGAAGGATCTGGCGGCGAGGTTGCCGGCCTCGGCCGAACTGACGCTGGCGGGGCTCTTGCTCGCCATGGCGGTGGCGCTGCCGCTCGGCGTGCTGGCGGCGGTCAGGCAGGGCTCCTGGATAGATCATCTCTGCCGCGTGGTGGCGACGGCCGGCGTCTCGCTGCCAGTGTTCTTCACCGGGCTTCTGCTGGTTTATGTGTTCTACTTCCTCCTCGGCTGGTCGCCGGCACCGCTCGGCCGGCTCGACGTCTTCGCCTCCGAGCCGCCGCGCGTAACCGGGCTGTTCCTGATCGACAGCCTGCTGGCGGGCGAATGGGAGACCTTTCGCGCCGCCTTCTCGCAGCTCATCCTGCCGGCGCTGACGCTCGGCATCTTCTCGCTCGCGCCGATCACCCGGATGACGCGGGCCTCCATGCTGGCCGTGCTCGGGGCCGATTTCGTCCGCACGGCCCGCGCCAGCGGGCTCTCCGGCGGGAAGGTCATCGGCACCTATGCCTTCAGGAACGCGATGCTGCCGGTCGTGACCACGCTCGGCATGGTGTTCTCCTTCCTGCTCGGCGCGAATGTGCTGGTCGAGAAGGTCTTCGCATGGCCCGGCGTCGGCTCCTATGCGGTCGAGGCGCTGATCGCCTCGGACTATGCGCCGATCCAGGGCTTCGTCCTGACCATGGCGATCCTCTACGTCGCGCTGAACCTGATGATCGACGTGCTCTACGGCGTGATCGACCCCCGCGTCCGGCTGGAGGGCTGAGCGGTGAACGATATGAGCAAGATCGAGCCCGTGCCCGCCGAAGCCGCAGCGGCCGACTCTGTCGTGGCCTTGCGGTTCGACGCCCCACCCTCGACCAGCATCTGGGCGCATGCCAGGCACATCGTCGCCGAAAACCCGGTCACGGGGCTCGCCTTCGGGCTGTTCGCGCTGATCCTGTTCGCGGCGATCTTCGGGCCGTCGATCGTTCCCTACGACCCGCTGGCGAGCAACACCAACGCCGCGTTGCAGGGGCCGAGCGCGCGGCACTGGTTCGGCACCGACCAACTCGGGCGCGACATCTTCAGCCGGGTCATCGTGGCGACGCGGCTGGACTTCACCATCGCTGTCGCCTCCGTCGCGCTCGTCTTCGTCATGGGCGGGCTGGCGGGCGTGATGGCGGGCTTCTTCGGCGGCTGGATCGACAAGGTCGTCGGCCGCATCGCCGACACGATCATGGCGTTCCCGCTCTTCGTGCTGGCAATGGGCATCGTGGCGGCGCTCGGCAATTCCGTCGGCAACATCGTGCTGGCGACCGCGATCATCAATTTCCCGCTCTATGCTCGCGTGGCGCGGGCCGAGGCCAACGTCCGGCGCGAGGCCGGCTTCGTGCAGGCGGCGCGTCTCTCCGGAAATTCCGACTGGCGGCTGCTGTTGACGCAGGTCCTGCCCAACATCATGCCGATCATGGCGGTGCAGATGTCGCTGACCATGGGCTACGCCATCCTGAACGCCGCCGGCCTCTCCTTCATCGGACTCGGCGTGCGCCCGCCGACGCCGGAATGGGGGATCATGGTGGCGGAAGGCGCGAGCTTCATCGTCTCGGGCGAATGGTGGATCGCCTTCTTCCCCGGTCTTGCGCTGATGATCGCCGTGTTCTGCTTCAACCTGCTGGGCGACGGCGTGCGCGACCTTGTCGATCCGCAGCGGAGGAATTGAGCATGACCACCGCCCCGCTCCTCGAGATCCGGAACCTCACGGTCGAGTTCGCCACCCGCCGCGGCAAGGTGCAGGCGGTCAAGGCGATCGACATCGAGGTCGGCAAGGGCGAGACGGTCGCGATCGTCGGCGAATCCGGCTCGGGCAAATCCGTTACCTCCTATGCCGTGGTGCGCATCCTCGACCGGGCGGGCAAGGTGGCCGAGGGCTCGATCACGTTCTCGGGCGTCGATCTCGTCGCGGCCAGCGAGGCGCAGATGCGCGATCTGCGCGGGCGCGAGATCTCGATGATCTTCCAGAACCCGCGCGCGGCGCTCAATCCCATCCGCAAGGTCGGCAAGCAGATCGAGGACGTGCTCCTGCAGCATGTCCAGGCGACGCGCGCGACCGCGAAGGAGAAAGCGATCGAGGCGCTGACCAAGGTCAGGATCGCCCGCCCCGAGGAGCGCTACGACGCCTATCCGTTCGAGCTTTCGGGCGGCATGTGCCAGCGCGTCGTGATCGCGCTTGCGCTCGCCTGCCAGCCGCAGCTCTTGATCGCCGACGAGCCGACGACCGGGCTCGACGTCACAACGCAGAAGGCGGTAATGGATTTGATCGTCGAGCTGACGCGCGAGCGGGGCATGTCGACGATCCTGATCACGCATGATCTCGGGCTGGCCGCCGCCTATTGCGACCGGGTCGTGGTGATGGAGAAGGGCAGGGTCGTCGAGACGGCGCTGGCCGGCGAAATCTTCCGCAATCCGAAGCACCCCTACACACGCAAGCTGATGCAGGCGACGCCGCGCGTGGGGATGAGCCTGCGGGACCTGCTGCCGGATGCGCCAGAGGCTCCGCCGGCCGAGGCGAAAGCGCTCGCCACCGCACCGGTGGAAGCCGAGCCGCTGATGCGGGTCGAGAGTCTTGTGAAAGAGTATCCACGGCCTGAAACCGGCTCCTTCCTCGCCAAGCTGATGGGCAAGGGCGAAGCGCCAAAATCCGCCTTCCGCGCCGTCGACGGCATCAGCTTCAGCGTGGCTCGCGGAGAGACGCTCGGCCTCGTCGGCGAATCCGGCTGCGGCAAGTCGACGACCTCGCTGATGATCACGCGATTGATCGATCCGAGCGGTGGCCGAATCGTCTTCGACGGGACGGATATCGGCGCGATTTCCGCAAAGCAGTTCGCCGCATCCCCGCATCGCCGGCGCATTCAGATGGTGTTCCAGGATCCGACCGACAGTCTCAACCCGCGCTTCACCGCAGAGCGGGCAATCGTCGATCCAATCCTGCGCATGGGCGCCATCAAGGGCCGTGATGCCCTGCGGGCTCGCTGCGAAGAATTGGCCAAGCTGGTTGGACTGCCGGTCGAGCTGATCGACCGCTTTCCGCACCAGCTTTCCGGCGGACAGAAGGCGCGCGTCGGCATCGCGCGCGCCATCGCGCTGGAGCCCGATCTCGTCATTCTCGACGAGCCGACTGCGGCGCTCGACGTATCGGTTCAGGCGGTTGTGCTCAATTTGCTGGAGGAGCTGAAGGGGCGGCTCGGGATGAGCTACCTCTTCGTCTCGCACGATCTCAACGTGGTGCGCCTGCTCTGCGACCGGGTCATCGTGATGAAGACGGGCGCGATCGTCGAGCAGGGTACTGCGGAGGAGGTGCTCGGCGATCCCAAGGCGGCGTATACCAAGGAACTGCTGACCGCGATTCCGCATCCGCCGCTGTAGGAGTGGTTCACGCTCCGCCGTCATCCCGGATAAGCGGCGCAGCCGCGCCGATCCGGGATCCATCACAAGGCACCCACGGTGCTCCACGATGGATTCCGGGTCTACGCTTCGCTTGCCCGGGATGACGTTGCAGGTGAGACAGAGGGACAAGGCAGGAATGAAAATCAACGACCCCACCGTGCTCGCCGAAGTCGAGGCCGCTTTCGCGACTTATGAGAAGGCGCTGACCACCAACGACGTTGCAGTGCTGGACACGCTGTTCAGGGACGCGCCCGAGACGCTGCGCTACGGCGTGGCCGAGAACCTCTACGGCTATGCCGAGATCGCGGCCTTTCGCGCGGCGCGCTCGCCCGTCGGCGTGATGCGCGAAATCTACCGAACGGTGATCACGACTTATGGCGACAGCTTCGCAACCGCCAACACGCTCTACCGGCGCGAGAGCATCCCCGGCAAGATCGGCCGGCAGAGCCAGACCTGGGTCAAGTTCCCGGAAGGCTGGCGGGTGGTCGCGGCCCATGTCAGCATGATCCCCGAATGAGCCGCGCGTGCGCTGCGCCATGACGGGCGTCTTCTTGCCTGCTATTCAAAGGCAAGCGATTCCGCCCTTCTCCCGGTTCTGACACTCATGCCGACGCGCCTCGTCGCCCCAGTCGCTCGCGTCAGACCGGAAGCGGGGCCGCGGACACGCACGGAAAGCCTGCGGCTGCAGATCGCCGACGAGATCGTCTCGGGCGCTCTCGAACCCGGCGCGCCGCTCGATGAACAGGAGCTTGCCGCCCGTTTCGGCGTCTCGCGCACCCCGGTTCGCGAGGCGATCAGGCAGCTTTCGGCATCTGGTCTCGTGAGCGTGCGGCCGCATCGCGGCGCGGTCGTGGCGCTGCCGACGCCGCGCCAGCTCGACGACATGTTCGAGGCGATGGCGGAGCTGGAGGCGCTCTGCGCCGGCCTTGCCGCCCGCAACATGACTGTGCCGGAGCGGCGCGCGCTGGAGGGCTTGCATCAGGATCTGCGCGTGCTGGTGCAAAAGGGCGATCCGGCGCGCTACCACGAGACGAACGAGGCCTTTCACGCCGCGATCTATGCAGGCTCCCATAACGGCTACCTTGCCGAGATCACGCTGATGACCCGCACCCGCGTCGCGCCCTTCCGCCGGGCGCAGTTCCGCGCCAGCGGCCGGCTCGGCGGCTCCTATCAGGAGCACGATCTGATCGTGCAGGCGATCCTGCGCGGCGACCAGTCGGGCGCGGTCGAGGCGATGCGGGCGCATATCGGCATCGTGCGCGATGCGTTCCGGAGCTATGCCGAGGCGCGGTGAGGGGCGCTTAGAGCGGCGGGAGCTCTGCGAAAGGATTGAGCCAAGCTATTCCGAGCGGACGGAAATGTCGCTCGTTTGCCGTTAGGAGCGTCAGACCGTGCGCTGCCGCCGTGGCGGCGATGGCGATATCGGCAAATCCTGTCCCGAGACCGCGCGCGTTGTCGAGCATGGGTCCCGCCTCATGAGCGACCCTGAGATCGAAAGGCAAGATGCGATTAGCATACAAGTGCTCGACCGCGTCGATCCAGCGTCGCAGTCGCACCGCCTTTGTCGTCGCGCCTTGACGCAAGCATCCACTGATGCCGCGCTCGATCTCGGCGATCGTCATGGTCGACAGAAAGAGCCGGCTGCTGGCGCGAACCTGCCATTCCAGCCAATCTTGACGCTGCTGCGCCTTTGTAGGGGCCGCCGCCGAGAGTACGTCGGTATCCAGCAGATACATCAGAAATCGATATCACGCGGAGGCGAACGGTCGCGCTCGGGAATGTCGTCAGGTTCGCCCGGAAAGACCGCCAGCAACTCTCCGAAGCTCGGTACGCGCGACAGCCGCTGGTACTCGGCGAATGAGAGAACGACCGCCTCCTTGCGGCCATGCCGCGTGATGAGCGCAGGTTCTCCTGCGACGGCTCGATCAAGCAGTGCGGACAACGAGGCCTTTGCCTCCCGCAGTTGAACTTCTCTCATGATGATCACCTATGTGACTACAGGTGACTACATAACGCGAATGCTCGATCGCGGCAAGGCGATCCGGCTCAAGCTGCCACAAACGCCCGCCAGCCGCCGAAGCTCGTGACGTCGCGCGCGCCTTGCGTCGCGACCGTCTCGCACAGGAAGCCCTTGACCTTCGTGCCGTCGGCCAGCGCGAGCGTGCCGATGCCGAGCGGAGAGGGGATGCCCGCAATGAGGCAGCCGAAGCCCTCCGGCGGCATCGCCCAGACCTCGAGCGCGACGGTTGCGCCGCCCTCCGCGACGCGAACCAGTCCCGGCCGCGCCGGTGGACCGCCGGGCAGGGCGAAGAGCCTGTAATCGGCAGTGGTGGTCGTTGCGCGCAGGAAGGTCGCGCCGAGCGCGGTCAGTTCGCCGTTGAGCGGCATGCCGGAGAGATGCGCGCCGACAACGGCGATCTCGATCATGCCGGACGCTGGCGCGGCGGGAAGCTTGGGCAAGGCCGGCATGGCCGCACCGGTCGCGCCCAGGGTCAGGCCGGAAGCCGTATGGAAGGCGCGGCCGAGGCTGGCCAACGCCGCGTCATGGCCGCAGGGCGCGATGAAGGTGACGCCGGCAGCCGTGCCGTCGGTTGTCAGGCTGACAGGGACGGCGAGCGCGCAGAGATCGAGCAGGTTCACGAAATTGGTGTAGCGGCCGAGCATGGAGTTCTGGCCGATCGGATCGGCAGCCATCTGCGCCAGCGTTGCGGGGCGCGGCGCGGTCGGCACCATCAGTGCGTCGAAGCCGTTCATGGCCGCTTTAGCCGCCAGCGCCAGCTCGGCGAGGCGATAGCGCGCGGCGAAGGTTTCGGCGGCATCGGGCAGCGGCTTGCCGGCAATGACCTCGCGGATCACGGGCAGGATCGCCTCAGGATCGCGTTCGTGGAGGTCCCGGATGGCGAGCCAGCGTTCGGCGACCCAGGGGCCGTGATAGAGCAGGCGCGCCGTGTCGTTGAACGGCGTCATGTCGAGCGGGACGATGGTCGCGCCAAGCGCCTTCGCCCGCTCCACCGCCATCGAAAAGCTTGCGGCCGCTGCCGCATCTCCGTTGAAATCGAGGTCGGCGGGGCGGGGAACGCCGATCCTCAAATGCGGCGCGACTGCGCCTGGCCGACCAAGCGGCAGGGCGCGCGAGAAAGGATCGGCTGCGTCGGGACCGGCGATGACATCGAGCACGGTCCAGGCGTCGTCGACGGTCAGCGCGAAGATGGAGATGCAATCCAGCGTGCGGCAGGCCGGGACGACGCCCGCGCTCGGCACGAGTCCGACGCTGGGCTTGAGGCCGACGAGGTTCTGCAGGCCGGCCGGGACGCGGCCGGATCCCGCCGTATCCGTGCCGAGCGCGACCGGGACAATGCCGGCCGCGACCGCGCTGGCCGAGCCGGAACTGGAGCCGCCCGGCACGAGGTCGGCGCGCAGCGTGTTGCGGGGCACGCCATAGGGCGAGCGCGTGCCGTTCAGGCCCGTGGCGAACTGGTCGAGGTTGGTCTTGCCGATGATGATCGCACCCTGCGCCCTGAGCCGCGCGACGGCGGTCGCATCCCGCTCGGGCGTGTAGGCGAAGGCGGGACATGCGGCGGTGGTGGGAAGGCCGGCGACGTCGATGTTGTCCTTCACCGCGACGGGAACGCCCCAGAGCTTGCGGCCGCGCGGGCCCTCGGCCTGTAGCGCTTCCGCCTCCGCCAGCACCTCGGCTTCCGGCCTCAGGCTGATGAACATTGCCTCGTCGCCATGCTCGCGGTGTCGGGCATAGGCCGCTGCGATCGTCCGGGCGATCGTCATGCGGCCGTCTAAATGGTCGGCGATCAGGCTGGTCAGGGTCGTCACGGAAGCCTCTTGGAAGTCGAGCCTATCGGATAGGCAATTTCAGCTTAGATGCATACAAAGATTATGCATGCGGGTCGCGTCCCGTCTCGTCCAGGCGATCAATTCTGTCGCTCGCGCGAGGAGGAGTTTCGGATCGAGATAAAATCTCGTCATCGATTCAAGCGCTTAATGTCGATCATCCTGCTCCTTCGCGCTGCCTGCGGCGGCGGTGCGTCTCAGGCATAGCCCTTGCAAAGCCCATTCCGTCCGCCAGCGACCGGAGGCTTTGCATGACCCGCTCCGAGATTCCCGCGCAGCCTTTCCCGCTTGGCGTCGACTTTACGCGGACCGCGCTGGTCATCATCGACATGCAGCGCGATTTTCTGGAGCCCGGCGGGTTCGGAGCCGCACTCGGCAACGACGTGTCTCTGCTGATGAAGGCCGTCGGGCCGTGCCAGGCGATGCTGGCCGGTGCTCGCAAAGCTGGTCTGCTGGTGATCCACACCCGCGAGGGGCATCGTCCTGACCTCTCCGACGCGCCCCCGGCCAAGGTGCAGCGCGGTGATCCCGCCAAGCGCATCGGTGCGGCGGGGCCGATGGGGCGCATCCTGATCCGCGGCGAGGCCGGGCACGACATCATCGCCGATCTGGCGCCGCTTCCCGACGAGCCGGTGATCGACAAGCCCGGCAAAGGCGCTTTCTACCAGACCGATCTCGACCTGATGCTGCGCAATCGCGGCATCGAAACGCTGCTGGTGGCCGGCGTCACCACAGAGGTCTGCGTCCACACCACCGTGCGCGAGGCTAATGACCGGGGCTATCGCTGCCTCGTGCTGGCCGATGCCTGCGCCTCCTATTTCCCGGAGTTCCACGAGGTGGGCCTTCGCATGATCGCCGCCCAGGGCGGGATCTTCGGCTGGGTTTCGACGACGGGGGATGTGCTGGCGGCGCTCGGTGCGCGCGAGCAGGCGGCTTGAGCGGCAAGGAGGGGGACATGGCGACGACGACTGCGACTTCCGGATTCCAGCCGAAACTCTGGACGCCAGGCGACTGGAACGCGCTCTTCGGCTTCGGAACCAACATCCTCGTCAATCTACTGGTTCTGACCGGGCTGCTGCAGTTCGTGCTGAAGATGCCGTCCGACATCGTCTTCGGGCGCATCCTGCCCGCGCTCGGGCTGATGATGTTCCTGTCGACGGGCTATTACGCCTACCTCGCCTGGAAGCTCGCCAGGGAAACCGGCCGTGACGATGTCTGCGCGCTGCCATCGGGCATCAGCGTGCCGCACATGTTCGTCGTCACCTTCGTGATCATGCTGCCGATCGCGAGCATGACCGGCGATCCGATCAAGGGTTGGGAGGCGGGGCTGGTCTGGGTCTTCTTCCAGAGCTTCATCCTGATGGCAGGCGGCTTCATTGCGCCCTACATCCGCAAGATCACGCCGCGCGCGGCGCTGCTCGGCACGCTGGCGGGAGTCTCGATCGCCTTCATCTCGATGCGGCCGGCGCTGGAGATTTTTCTCACCCCCGCGATCGGGCTCGTCTGCCTCGCCATCATTCTGGTGAGCTGGTTTGGCGGCGTGCGTTATCCGAAAGGCATTCCGGCGGGGCTCGTTGCCATCGCTTTCGGTATGGTCATCGCCTGGGGTGCGGCGGGCTTCGGGCTCGATGTCGGCGGCATGTCGCTGGCAAAGCTCGGCGCGGCCTTCTCGAATTTCGGCTTCTCGCTGCCGGTGCCGGCCTTCAACCACGTCTTCTCGGGCTTCGACTATCTCGGCATCATCCTCGTCACCGCGATTCCCTTCGGCATCTACGACCTCGTGGAGGCGATGGACAATGTCGAGAGCGCGGAGGCTGCCGGCGACCATTACCCGACGACGCGGGTGCTGACCGCCGACGGCGTCGTCTCGCTGATCGGCTGCCTGATGGGCAATCCCTTCATCAACGCGGTCTATATCGGCCATCCCGGCTGGAAGGCGATGGGCGGGCGGATCGGCTATTCGGCCGCCACGGGCCTGATCGTGATCGCGCTGTGCTGGTTCGGGATCATCGCGCTTCTGCTGGCGCTGGTGCCGATCGTCGCGATCTCACCGATCCTGCTCTATATCGGCATGCTGATCGGCGCGCAGGCCTTCCAGACGACGCCGACGAGCCACGCGCCTGCGATCGTGCTGGCCGTGACGCCGCATCTCGCAGCCTGGGCCAAGGTGCAGATCGACGGGGCGCTGGGGGCTGCCGGGACCAATGCGGCTGCCGTCGGCATCGACAAGATGGCCAATATGGGCGTGCTCTATCACGGGCTCGAACTGATGGGCGGCGGCGCGATCCTCTCGGGTCTCGTGCTCGGGGCGATTGCGGTCTTCATCATCGAGAAGCAGTTCCTGCACGCTGCGGGCTTTGCGGCGGCGGGCGCGGTGCTGACCTATTTCGGACTGATGCATGGCGAGGCGATCGGAGTCGGCAAGGGGCTCGGCGTCACGCCGTCGATCAGCCTCGCCTATGCGATGGTGGCCGGATTCCTCTGGCTCTGCGCGCGCCAGCTTGCCGGGGAAGGCGCGACCAAGACCATGACCACCGAACCGCGCGCCAAGCTGGAGCCTGCTGAATGAACCTCGCCAAACCGCCATTCGATGCGGCGCGTCATTGCGACGCGATGGCGCCGACGCTCGGATTGACGATCACGGACGAACAGCGCCCGGGCGTGCTGCAATTCCTGGAGGTCGCAAGCCGGATGGCGACCATCGTGCAGGGC
This sequence comes from Rhizobiales bacterium CCH3-A5, assembly GCA_001556025.1. Lineage (GTDB taxonomy): Bacteria > Pseudomonadota > Alphaproteobacteria > Rhizobiales > Beijerinckiaceae > Allobosea. The sequence continues at coordinate 63,136 of LSIB01000136.1, read as the reverse complement.
GCAGCCCTCGACGATGGCGGCTTCGAGATGGCGGCGACCTTTCGGCCGGGCCTTGCCGTCAAGGAACCGCTGCCGGCTCCGGAGATGCAGCGGTGAGTCTGGACGCCTTCACGCCGGCCCATCGCATAGCGGATCACATCAGGGCAGGGGAGGTCTCGGCCGAGACCGTGACCGGCGATTATCTTGCCCGTATCGCCACGCTGAATCCGGCTATAAGCGCCTTCACCGACGTTACGGCGCAGCGTGCCCTAGGGCAGGCGCGCGGCATCGACGCGGCGCGGGCGCGGGGCGAGACGCTCGGGCCGCTCGCCGGCGTGCCTTTCGCGGTCAAGAACCTGTTCGACATCGAAGGCCTGCCGACGCGGGCGGGCTCGAAGATCAACCGCGAACGCGCGCCCGCTACCCGCGACGGCGAACTGGTCGAGCGGCTGAGCGCGGCCGGCGCGGTCCTGCTCGGTGGCCTCAACATGGGCGAATACGCCTATGACTTCACCGGCGATAACGCGCATGACGGCGCCTGCCGCAATCCGCACGACCCTTCGCGCATGGCCGGCGGCTCGTCCTCGGGCTCGGGGGCGGCGACCGCGGCGGGTCTTGCGCCGATTTCTTTGGGCTCCGACACCAACGGCTCGATCCGCGTTCCGTCCTCGCTCTGCGGCATCTTCGGCCTGAAACCGACCTATGGCCGCCTGCCGCGCACGCGCTCCTTTCCGTTCTGCGATTCTCTCGACCATCTCGGCCCGTTCGCTCGCGATGTGACCGACCTCGCTTTGGCGTACGACCTGTTGCAGGGCCCTGACGCGCATGATCCGGCTTGTGCGCAGCGACCGGCAGAGCCATGCCTGCCCGGTCTCAACGCCGGCACGGCGGGTCTGCGGATCGCGGTGGCAACCGGGCATTTCTCGACGGAGGGCATGCCGGAGGCGCTAGCCGCGGTGGCAGCCGTCGCGCAGGCGCTCGGCGCGAGCCGTACGATCGACCTCGCGGGTGCGGCGCTGGCCCGGGCCGCCGCCTTTCTGATCACGAATGGCGAGAGCGCCGCCTTCCACCTCGATCGGTTGCGGGCGCGGGCCGATGATTTCGACCCCGATACGCGCGACCGGTTTTTGGCCGGGGCGATGCAGCCGAGCGCCTGGTACATCCAGGCGCAGCGGGTCCGGCGCTGGTTCCACGATCAGGTCATGCGCGCGTTCGAGGATATCGACCTGATCGTTGCGCCGGCGACGCCATGCGTCGCGCCGCTGATCGGCCAGACGACACTGGATTTGCGCGGCGAGACAGTGCCGCTGCGTCCCAATCTCGGCATCTTCACCCAGCCGATCTCGGCGATCGGGCTGCCGGTCGCGGCCGTGCCGGTGTTCGGCCCAGGGCTCCCGATCGGCGTCCAGTTGATCGCCGCGCCCTGGCGCGAGGATTTGTGCCTGCGTGCGGCCTTCGCACTGGAGCAGGCTGGCGTGTGTGCGGCGCGGCCGCCGGTGCTCTCCTGATCGGTCAGGCGCCGCCGATCAGGATACCGGCGGCGAGAACAAGTCCGCCGCCGAGAACCACCTGGAAAGCGGCGCGCAGGAAGGGCGTTTCCATAAAGCGGTTCTGGATCCAGACGATCGCCCAGAGTTCGATGAAGACGACTGCAAGCGCGATCGCCGTCGCCGTCCAGAAATGCGGGATCAGATAGGGCAGGGCGTGACCGAGGCCGCCCAGCATGGTCATCAGGCCTGACGCCAGGCCGCGTTTCCACGGCGCGCCGCGACCCGAGAGCTTGCCATCGTCGTGAGCGGCCTCGGTGAAGCCCATCGAGATTCCGGCGCCCACCGAAGCGGATAGGCCGATCAGGAAGGTCGTCCAGGGGTTCTGCGTCGCGAAGGCGGTGGCGAAAATGGGCGCGAGCGTCGAGACGGAGCCATCCATCAGGCCGGCGAGGCCCGGTTGCACCCAGGTCAGGATGAACTGCTTGCGCGAGGCGGCGTCCTCGTCTTTGCGGACCTCCCCGCCGAGAAGCGTCTCGGTCAGCGCCTGGGCCTTGCCTTCGTGCTTTGCTTCGGCGGCCGCCAGTTCGCCGAGCAGCTGGCGCGTGGCTGCGTCGCTAGACCGGCCGGCGGCCGCCACATAGAAATCGCGCGCCTGGCGTTCCATCTCCTGCGCCTCGGCCCTGATGCGATTGAGCCCGAGGTTTTCGACCAGCCAGACCGGCTTGCGTGTGTAAAAATCCGAGACGTGCTCGCGACGGAGCGGCTGGATGGTCTCGCCGAACCGCCGCCGGTAGGCTTCGATCAGACGCCTGCGGTGCTCGTTCTCTTCTTCGGCCATGGCCTCGAAGATCGTTGCGGAGGCGGGGAACGCGGCGCGCAGGCTCTGCGCGTAGGTCGCGTAGATGCGGCCATCTTCCTCCTCCGAGGCGATGGCCAGCGCCAGAACATCCTTCTCGGACAGGTCGGCGAAGCGGAGCTTGCCGGACAAGGCCGGCAGCGAAAAGCGCGAAAGCATGGCGTGTCTCTAGTTTATAATTGTTCTAAACTAGAGACGGGAGCCTGCAGATGCAAGGCCTGAAACGACGATGCCCGGCCGCGAGGCCGGGCATGCTGGTTCAATGCTGTTTCGGGTCGTTGCGGTCAGATCGCCAGCTTGCCGGCCTTGGCGGCGGCGTAGCGCTCGTTGACCTTGGCCCAGTTGACCGTGTTCCACCAGCCCTTGAGATAGTCGGCGCGGCGGTTCTGGTACTTCAGGTAGTAGGCGTGCTCCCAGACGTCGTTGCCGAAGAGCGGCATCTGCTTGTCCATCAGCGGGTTGTCCTGTCCGGCCTTGGAGACAATGGCGAGCTTGCCGTCGGCGGCCACCGTGACGAAGACCCAGCCCGAGCCGAAGACGCGCAGGCCGGCGGCCTCGAAATCGGTCTTGAACTTGTCGAAGCCGCCGAGATCCCGGGTGATCGCGGCTGCGACGTCGCCGGTCGGCGCGCCGCCGCCATTCGGGCCCATGACCTCCCAGAACATGGTGTGGTTGGCATGGCCGCCGCCAGCGTTGCGCACCGGGGTGCGGACGGCTTCCGGCACCGACATCAGGTCGCCGAGCAGCTTGTTGAGAGGGGTCGAGGCGACGACGCCGTGGTCCTTGGCGACGCCGTTCAAACCGGCGACGAAAGCGGCGTGATGGCGGGTGTAGTGAATGTCCATCGTCATCGCGTCAATATGGGGCTCCAGCGCGGCCGCTTCATAGGCGCGCTTGGGCAGCGAGAACGGGCCGGCCGCAGGTGCGGGCGCGGCGGCCTGGGCCCAGACCTTCGGCGCGGCCGAGACAGCGATGGCGGCGGCGCCGAGCCCGATCAGCGAGCGGCGGGAAAACGAAGTCGCGTTCGTCATGACATCCTCCATGGGGCGACGGCATGTGCGCCGGCGTTACCGTTGCGTTAATCGCATGCCGGGTGCGCGGATGCAGCGGGCCATGCGCGGCTTGATGTTTTTTTCGTCAACGCGACTGCAATCGATGCGGCGAAAGCCCGACGCCGCGCCGTGTTTCGCATGACGATGCGGCGCGTCGGTTTGCCATACTCAACCCATGACACAATCGCGCACGCTGTTCCTTGTTCCAGTGCTCGGACTGCTCTGGGGGTTCAATTGGCCTGCGGTCCGCATCGCGCTCGGCGAAATCGCGCCCTGGACGCTGCGCTCGGGCGGCATGGGCTTCGCCGGGCTGACGCTTTTCGCGATCGCCGTCTTGCGCGGGCAGTCGCTGCATGTCCCGCGCGCCTGTTGGCTGCCTCTCCTGGTGGCGGGCTTCCTCTCGATTGCCGCGTTCAACGTCCTGCTCGCGTTCGCGCAGTTGATGGCGCCGACCTCGCGGGCCGCCATCCTGACCTTCACCATGCCGCTCTGGTCGACGCTGATGGCGTGGCTCTGGCTGGCTGAGCGTCTCGACCGGCGCAGGTTTCTCGGGCTGGGGCTGGGTGCCGCCGGCCTTGCCGCGCTCGGTCTGCCGCTCTGGCGGGACGGCGGGCTCACTCCGGGGTTGATGCTTGCGCTGATCGCCAGCCTGAGCTGGGCGCTCGGCACGATCGTCAGCAAGCGCTGGCCGATTCCGGCTCCGGCGATCACGGTCGCGGCCTGGCAATTGCTGATTGGCGGCCTCATGGCCGGCCTGGGCATGCTGGTCTTCGAGGGGTTGCCCCGGATCGGGCCATCGCAGCCGCGTACGATCGCGGCCCTGACCTTCCATATTCTGGGCGCGCAGGCGTTGGCCTATTTCATCTGGTTCACGGTAATCGCCCGGGTGCCGGCCGGGCTCGCCAGCATCGGCACGCTGATGGTGCCGGCGGTCGGCACGTTCGGCTCGGTCCTGCTGCTGGGCGAGAGGCCGCTGCTGGGCGACTGGCTCGGGCTGATGCTGATCGTCGCGGCGTCGTGCGCGATCCTGCTGCCGTCGGGCCGCGCTGAACCGCTGGTTGCGCGCCAATCGCGCCATTAACGCCGAATTTACCGCGTTTTGGCTAAGGTTCCGATCGGAAACCGACCGGCCTGAAAGCGGATGACCATGCAAGCGCACGCCCTGAAGGCGCCAGAACCCGCCAATGAGGACATGCCGTCCGACGCTGGCGCGGCGCGCGCGGTGCGCGAGATCGCCGAGCGCTTCGGCAAGCTCGGCGCCGAAATCACCGACATCTCCGGCAGCATCGGCGACGTGACGCGCCAGCTCGAAGGCCAGACCGACGGGCTTCACCGGCTCGTCGTTGCCGTCGAGCAGGTGTCGCGCGCCAACCGTTCTATCGAACAGGCGGCCGACGGTGCCCAACAGACCGCGTCCGTGGTCCGCAGCGGGCTTGCCCGCGTGACGGAATCGGTCAAGGCCGGGCTCAACGTGGCGCAGTCGGACATCGAGGCGCTGACTCAAGGAGCGAGCACATTGGCCTCGGCGCTGGCGGATGCCGTCGGCGAGGCGCACAAGGCCCGCGCCTCAAGCGACGCGATCCAGTCGATCACCCGCGAGATCCAGCTTCTCTCGATCAATGCCGGCGTCGAGGCGGCCCGCAGCGGCACGGCCGGGCGCGGCTTCGCGGTCATCGCCGCGGCGGTCAAGCAGCTCGCCGAACAGACCCGCGAGGCGACGACGACCGGGGCAAAGCAGCTCGACGCGCTGGTCAAGGCGGTCGATCTTTTGGCCCATAAGAGCCAGGAGAACGCCGAGACGGCGCGGCGCGCCAGCGAACAAAGCCAGGGTATCGCGCTGCAGCTCGGCGAGCTCGACAGCTTCGGCAAGTCGGTCGTCGGGCTGATCGGCAATATCGATGCGATCTCGGCCCCGACGCGCGAGAACGCCGTCGCCTTCGCCGAGGTCGGCAAGGATCTGCGCAATCTCGTTTCCGGCGTCGATGCGTCCAGCGCTAATCTGGAGCGCGCCTCGCAGCGCACCGATCAACTCGTCTCGATCAGCGAGGCTATCCTGGGCGCGATCGCGGCATCAGGCGTGCGCACCGCGCAGTCCGAGCTGATCGCGACCGCGATGGAGACCGCCGCCACAATCGGCGGGCTGTTCGAGCAGGCGCTCGCGCGGGGCGAGATCACCATGGCGGACCTGTTCGACGAGGCCTACCGGCCGGTCGAAGGCTCCGACCCGCTGCAGCACATGACGCGTTTCGTCGCGCTGACCGACCGGCTGCTGCCGCCGATCCAGGAAGAACTGCTGGCAGCCAATGCGCGCATCGTGTTCTGCGCGGCCGTGGACCGGAACGGCTTCCTGCCGACGCATAACCGCAAATACTCGCAGCCGCAGGGGCGCGACCCGGTCTGGAACAACGCCAACTGCCGCAACCGGCGCATCTTCAACGATCGCACCGGGCTTGCGGCCGCGCGCAACCGCAAGCCCTTCCTGCTGCAGACCTATCGCCGCGACATGGGCGGCGGCGAGTTTCTGGTGATGGAAGATCTGTCGGCCCCGATCATGGTCAAGGGGCGGCACTGGGGCGGGTTTCGCTTCGGATTGAAGACCTGAGCGCAGGCGGCGCGGAGCCTTGTCGCTCCGTCCAACCTGCGTTTCGCCTGTCGTTGTGTTTGGTCGTGTCGAGTGAGCTGGTCGGTCAAGCGTCATGCATATCGCGCCATCCTTCCCCAACCTCTCGGTGCTGCTGATCGATCCCAGCCCGCACTACCGGCGGATCATCCGCACGATGCTGTACCAGGCGCAACTCCACCGCATCTTCGAGGCCTCGGACCTGGCCTCCGCCGCGACCATGTTCATCCAGAAGCAGCCCAATATCGTCATACTCGACTGGGACCTGCCGGATTCCGGCAGCATGAAGTGCCTCGCCTCGATGCGCTCCTTCAAGACCTCGCCCTTCGCCAAGGCGCCTGTGCTGGTGATGATGGAGCGGCCCGACCGGCGCTCGGTCGTCCACGCCGCCAAGCTCGGCGCCCACGAGATCATCACCAAGCCGATCTCGCCGAACAACCTCTGGATCCATCTGTCGGGCGTGATCAACGTACCGCGGAAATACAAGGATGTCGGCGGCAGCATTTCGCTGGTTCCGCGCGCGATCAGCAACAGCATGTTCTGAGTTGCCTGCCCGGTCGTGCGACAGCGGGCGAATGCGAGCCTCGATCGACGCAATTCCGCTGCAGGACCGCCCAAAACGTTGACGAGGCGCAGCCGGATTAGCGAAATTTTTACCATTCTGGCGCGATCCTCTGCGAAGCATTCATGGGTCGCGCCGCCGTGGTCATCACCGTCTCCCTACCGCCTTTCCTGGGCCGCTCCGAGGCCGCTGCCTTCCGCAACCAGTTGCTCGTCGCGCTGGAGCAGAAGGAAAGCATCAGCGTCGAATGCGCCGAGGCGGGGCCGCTGCCCAGTCTCTGGATCCAGCTCCTCCATTCCGCAGCCGCAAGCGCCAAGGCCAAGGGCCTCCGCGTTTCGCTCAAAGCGGCCTCCGCGGAATGCCGCCAATCCCTGCAGGCGATCGGGTTCGATCCCGCTCAAAGCGCTCTCGTTCTGGAGTGATACGGATGAAAATCCTCGCCATCGACGACACCAAGACCCTGCTCAGCCTGCTGTGCCTGACGTTGAAGAACGCCGGGCACGAGGTGGCTTCCGCCGAGAACGGTGAGGAGGGGTTGGCCCAGTTCGACGCTTTCAAGCCCGACGTCGTCATCACCGACCTGAACATGCCGATCATGGACGGTATCCAGTTCACCCGCGCCTGCCGCGCCAGGCCCGCCGGCCAGAACACGCCGATCATCGTGCTGACCACGGAGAATGGTGCCGAGATCAAGGCTGAAGGCCGCCGCGCCGGCGCCAGCGCCTGGATGGTCAAGCCCTTCGAGCCCAACACGCTGCTCGGCCTCGTCGCCCGCTACCAGAACTGAGGCGGCCCCATGGATCCGTTGGCGGAACTCAAACAGACCTTCTTCCAGGAGTGCGAGGAACTCCTCGGCGCACTGGAACTCAAGCTCCAGGCGCTCGACGAAGGCTCGACCGACTCCGAGGACGTCAACGCCGCCTTCCGGGCGATCCATTCGATCAAGGGTGGCGCAGGCGCATTCGGCTGCACGGAGCTGGTCTCCTTCGCGCATGTGTTCGAGGCCTCGCTCGACCATCTCCGCTCCGGCCGCGTCGCTCTCGAAGATGCCCCCTTCGCCCTGTTCCTGCGCTGCTCGGACGCAGTCGCCGATCTGGTCTCGGCCGCGCGCAACGACGAGCCGGCCCGGCCGCGTCCCGATCTGCTGGCCGCGCTCGAGCAGGTCGGCCAGGCGCCCAAGCCTGCGGCAGCGCCTGTCTCGGCCGCCGCGCCCGCCCCTCCTGCGGCGCCGGCCCCGGCGGCTGCCGCCAGCGACGCCCCTCCCGGCATCGCCGCGCTCGGCAATCTTCTCGCCATGGTCGAGGCCAAGACCGCCACGCCGGCCGGGAAGGCCGATGCCGGCTGGGACGATGAGCCAGCCGCGCCCAAGCCCGCCCCGGTCGCTGCCGCGCCTGCCAAGGCAGGTCATGACATCTGTCTGAAGATCCGGCCCGAAAGCGACCTGTTCCGCCGCGTGATCGAGCCGCGCGTCGTGCTCGGCTCTCTCCCGGTCGACGATATCGTGTCGGTGACCTGCGATCTGAGCCAGGTGCCGTCGCTGGAGACGCTCGACGTCAGCGACTGCTACATGCGCTTCACCGTGATGCTGCGCACCGAATTGTCGGTCGAGGAGATCTACAGCCGCTTCGACTTTACGCTCGCGGCCGAGGAATTCGAGATCGAGACGGTCGCGGCCAATGCCGCCAACGACGATGCGCCTGCTTCGGCCGTCGCGCGCCCGGCAGCTCTGGCCGCGTCGCCGGAGGTCTCGGCCAATGTCGCCGCCGACCTGTCGGCGATCCTCGCCCGGCTCGGCCCCGCGACCGATGCCGCCCCGGAGCCCGACATCGCGCCGAAGCCTGTCGCGGTCGCGCCTGCTCCCGTCCCTGTGGCGGTCGCTCCTGTCGAAGCCGCCCCGCCGGCGCGCATGCCGGCCCGCGCACCCGCGAACGATGCGGCCGCCGCGCGCCAGCGCCAGGCGGTTAGCGTGCGCGTCGATCTCGACCGCATCGACAAGCTGATGAACCTCGTCGGCGAGATCGTCATCACCCAGTCGATGCTGGTCGAATGCGTCCGCTCGCTGCCCTACGACATCTATGCCAAGACGGCCGAGGGCATCCTGACGCTGTCGCGCCAGACGCGCGAGCTGCAGGACCATGTCATGGCGGTGCGCGCGCAGCCGGTGAAGGCCGTGTTCCAGCGTATGCCGCGCCTCGTGCGCGAACTCGCCCAGACGCTCGGCAAGGAAGTGCGCCTCGTGCTCGAGGGCGAGAACACCGAGGTCGACAAGACGATCATCGAGGAACTCGCCGATCCGCTGACCCATATGATCCGCAATTCGATGGATCACGGCCTGGAGACCCCCGACGAACGCGTTGCCGCCGGCAAGCCGCCCGAGGGCGTCATCAAGCTCGTCGCCGAGCACCGCGCCGGCCGCATCGTCATCTCCGTCACCGATGACGGGCGCGGCATCGGCCGCGACAGGCTGCTCGCCAAGGCGCGCTCGCGTGGCCTCGTCGGCCAGGACGAGAAGCTCGCGCCCGAGGAGATCGACCAGCTCATCTTCGCCGCCGGCCTCTCGACGGCCGAGGTGATCAGCGACGTCTCGGGCCGCGGCGTCGGCATGGACGTGGTCCGCCGCAACGTCGAATCGCTGGGCGGCCGCATCTCGGTCGATTCCGAACCCGGACGGGGCTGCAAGTTCACGCTCGCCCTGCCGCTGACGCTGGCGGTGCTGGAAGGCATGGTCATCCGCTGCGGCGACGACCGCTACGTCATCCCGATCGCATCGGTGATCGAGACGCAGCATCTCGCCTCGACGCCGATCGAGCATCTGACCTTCGGGCAGGAGGTTCTGCGCTGGCGCGGCGAGGTCACGCCACTGCACCGGCTCGGCGCGGTGATGGGCTCCACCGGCACGCGCAACGAGAACATCATCATCATCGCCGAGACCGAGCGCGGCGACAATGTCGGCATCGCCGTCGACGAGATCGTCGGCCAGCAGCAGGTCGTGGTGAAGAGCCTCGAAGGCAATTACGGCACTGTCGCCGGCGCATCCGCCGCGACGATTCTGGGAGACGGCCTCGTCGCGCTGATCCTCGACGTCGATTCCATGCTTCGCCTCGCCGCGTCCAGCGGCCGTTCCCCCGCTCCCGCACTGAAAATGGCTGGATGACCATGACCCTTCAACTCGGCGAAAAGCACTTCTCCTCGGCCCAGCCGGAATCCACGGTCCGCCGCATCGTGACCTTCAAGGTCGGCGACCGCACCTTCGGCATCGATGTCGGCATGGTCCGCGAGATCAAGGGCTGGCAGACGACGACGCCGCTGCCCCACGCTGCCCCGCATGTGCGCGGCGTGCTCAACCTGCGCGGCGTCATCCTCGCGGTCTACGACCTGCGCACCTCGATCGGGCTCGGCCAGACCGAGGCGACCGCGACCCATGTCATCGTCGTCGTCGACATCGAGGACAAGGTCGCCGGGCTGCTGGTCGATTCGGTGTCGGACATCGTCGATGTGCCGGTCAGCGCCGTTCGTCCGGCCCCCGATCTGGAGCGCGACGAGCACGGCCTGATCGAGGGCCTCGTCCTGCTCGACACCGACATCGTCGCCCTGCTCGACCTCGGCGCGGTGATCCGCGACGGCGGCGTCGATCCGGCGACCATGGCCAAGACGGCACGGGCGAACTGAGGCTGCCGCGGGGAAACGCTGCCCCTCGGCCCGCGTCAGGATCATTTCGCGCGAAGAAAGAAACGCCAACGACATGCGCAGCCAGGGTCCATTCGCCAGATTGTCGGTCAGGCTGCCGCTCATGTTCACCGGGGCGGCTCTGGCAGCGGGCGGGACCGTTGCAGCGGTCGCCTATACGGTTGCCTCCAGCCGGCTCGGCGGGCTCGTGGCGCAAGGCAAGCTCAATGCCGCGGAGGCCGACGCGTTGCTCGGCTCCGCCCTGCCGCAGGTGCTGAGCGTGGGCGGCGGTGCGCTTGCCGCCATCGCGGCGATCGGCTGGTTCGCGGCACGCTCAATCCACAAGCCCGTGGGCGCGATGCGCGATGCCGTCGGGCGTCTGGCCCAGGGCGAGCAGTGCGACATTCCGGGTCTGACGCGTGGCGACGAGATCGGCGATCTCGCGCGCGCCCTCAAGAGCGTCCACGAGACGGGGGTCGAGGCCGCCCGGATCCGCGCCGCGCTCGACGATTGCCGCACCAATGTGATGGTCTGCGACGGGCAGAATCGCGTCGTCTACGTCAACAAGTCGCTGCTGAAGTTCTTCACCGAGGCGCAGGACGATTTCCGCCTCGCCTTTCCGGGCTGCTCTGCCAAGGACATGCTGGGCAAGGTGATCGACACCGTCCAGCGCGAACCTGCCGCCGCCGGCGGCGGGGCGCGCTCCGTCCGTTTCGCGCTTGGACGCCGTACGGTCTCGCTTTCGCTGTGTCCGGTCACGGGCCCGGCCGGTGAGCGCTTGGGGATGGCGGTCGAATGGCTCGAACTGACCGATGAACTCGCCGCCGCCGCCGAAGTCGCCGCGATAGTGAGTGCAGCCGTCGAGGGCGATTTCTCGGCTCGCGTGCCGCTTGCCGGCAAGCCCGAGGCTCTGGCCCGGATCGCCGACGGCATGAACCGCATCAACGGGCTGGTCGAGCAGGCGCTCGGCGAATTCGCCGGCGCGCTCGGCGGGCTCAGCGAAGGCGATCTGACCCGGCGCATGCAGGGCGAGTATCGCGGGCTCTTCGCAGAGCTGAAGCAGAACCTCAACGCCACGCTGAGCCATCTGGCCGAGACCGTGACGACGATCCAGTCGAGCGCCGGCAATGTCGCGCGCGCCGCCAGCGAGATCAGCCAGGGTGCGGGCGACCTCGCCGCGCGCACCGAGGAAACAGCGACCAATCTCGAAGAGACGGCGGCCACGACCGAACAGCTCGCGGCCTCGGTCAAGCACAGCGCCGCCCGTTCGCGTGAGGCGACGGAACTCGCCGGCGAGGCGATGAGCGTGGCGACCGAAGGTCAGGCGGTCGTGGTGCAGGCGGTCGGCGCGATCGAGCGGATCGAGACCTCGTCGGGCCGGATCTCGGAAATCGTCGGCGTCATCGACGAGATCGCCTTCCAGACCAATTTGCTGGCGCTGAACGCGGCGGTGGAAGCCGCCCGCGCCGGCGACGCCGGCAAGGGTTTCGCCGTCGTCGCTTCCGAGGTGCGCGCGCTCGCGCAGCGCTCCGGCCAGGCGGCCAAGGACATCAAGGGGCTGATCGTCACCTCGAACGAACAGGTCGGCGAAGGCGTCCGTTTCGTGCGCTCGACCGGGGCCGCGCTGGAGCGGATCGTGGCCGCGGCCGGCAAGGTCTCCGCCACCGTCGCCGAGATCTCGTCGGCCACGGCCGAGCAGGCCCACGGCATCGAGGAGATGAGCCAGACCGTCGCCCATATGGACGAGACGACCCAGGCGAACTCGGCGCTGGCCGAGCAGAGCGCGACATCGGCCACCGAACTGACGGACGAGATCGCGCGCCTGCGCTCGCTCGTCGCCTTCTTCCGCACAGATGCGGCCGGCCCGAGCCTGACGATGATGGCGCCAGCCCGGCTGCAGCGCCTCGCCGAGACCGTTCTCAGCGACAAGACCCGTGCCGCCGCCGCCCCCGCGCCACGCCGGCCGCAACCCCTTCACAACGAGCCGGCTTCAAGCCGGCCCAGCCTGCGCCGCCGCGCTGCTGGCGGCGGTCGCGCCGATGACTGGGCGGAGTTCTGATCGCGATGTCCAGATCCAACCTCATGCCTGCCTCCCAGCCCGGCCTCGCCGACGCGACGCTGTCGCGCGACGACATGGGCTTCATCGCCAAGCTGGTCTACGAGCAGGCCGGGATCGTGATCCGCGAGCACAAGGAAGCGATGACGCGCGGAAGACTGGCGCGCCGCGTCAAGGCGCTGGGCCTGAACTCGGTGGCCGAATACTGCGCCTATCTGAAATCGCCCGCCGCGGCGGACGAAATTCCCGAGCTGATCAACGCGGTGACCACCAACCACACGGCGTTCTTCCGTGAGCGGCACCATTTCGACCATCTGCGCAAGGATGTGCTGCCGAAGCTGATCGCCGAGCGCAGCGCCCGGCGCGGGCGGATCCGGATCTGGTCCTCGGCCTCGTCCTCGGGCGAGGAGCCCTACAGCATCGCAGCGATCGCGCGTGACGTGCTGGGGTCGCGCAACGACGTCGATCTCAAGATCCTCGCCACCGATATCGACACCGACATCCTCGACCGGGCCGATGCCGGCATCTATGCGACCGACCTGTTCGAGCGGCTGCCGCCGGATGTGAAGCCGCTGCTGAAGCTCGACGGCGCGCCGCGGGGCGGCGAGGTCCGCATCAGCGACGAGCTGCGCCGGCTCCTCACCTTCAAGCGGCTCAACCTGATCGAGAAATGGCCGATGGGTGGGCCGTTCGACGTCATCTTCTGCCGCAACGTCTTCATCTATTTCGATACGCAGACCAAGGCGTCGATCCTCGACCGATTTGTGAAGCTGCTCGCGCCAGGCGGCTTCCTCTATCTCGGTCACTCCGAATCCCTTCCGCAACCGCACGCGCAACTCAGGTTGATCGGCCGCACCATCTACGAGAGAATCCCATGAGTCTCGCCCGGTCCTCTCGCCGCTACTTCGATCCGCGCTTCGAGGCGACGATCATCACGGTCGCGCCGGGCGAGCATGAGATCACGTCGGCCAGGGACGAGATCGTGGCGACCGTGCTGGGCTCCTGCATCTCGGTCTGCATGCGCGATCCGACCGCGGGCGTCGGTGGGCTGAATCATTTCCTCTTGCCCAAGAACAATGGCGGCTCCGACGCCAATGCCGGGGAACGCTATGGCGACACCGCCATGGAGGTGCTGATCAACGGCCTGCTGAAGCGCGGGGCGCGGCGCGGCAATCTCGAAGCCAAGGTGTTCGGCGGAGCGCGGGTTCTGTCCGGCGCGACCATGCTCGCCATCGGCGACGGCAACATCGCCTTCGTCAGCGAGTTCCTCAAGGTCGAGGGCATTCCGGTCGTCTCCAAGGATGTCGGCGGCACGCGCTCGCGACGCATCCATTACCAGCCCTCGACCGGGCGGGCCTGGGTGCAGCATGTCCAGTCGACCTCGCGCGATCCCGAGCACGAGCAGGAAGTCGCCTATCTCAACCGGCTCAAGAGCCAGCCCGTGGCCTGTGACGTGGAGATCTGGTGATGAGCATGCCGACCTCCGCCGCCGGCCCGGTGAAAGTTCTCGTCGTCGACGATTCCCTGCTGATGCAGAAGTTGATGACGCAGATCATCAACAATGCGCCCGGCTTCCAGGTCATCGGCGTCGCCGGCAGCGCCGAGGAGGGCTGGGACGCCATCCAGGCGCTGCGGCCCGACATCCTGACGCTCGATCTCGAACTGCCCGGCCGGCACGGCCTCAAGCTGCTGGCGCGCGTGCTCAAGCAGGACCCGCTGCCGGTGCTGATTGTTTCCGCATTTGGCGGGCCAGGCGCGGACAACACAATCCAGGCGCTGGAGCTCGGCGCGATCGACTTCATCGAGAAGCCCGACGGCTCGACGCATACGCTCGACGGCTTCATGAAGCATCTCGTCGCGGCGCTGGCGCGCGCCTCGTCGAGCCGGCGCATGTTCGCCGCCGCGCGTGAGGCCGCGCCAGCCCGGCCCGTGATGGCCCGCGAGCCGTCGCGAGGCGCCGGACGCGCCGCGCTGATCGCGATCGGCGCCTCGACCGGCGGCGTGCCAGCCGTGCAGGTCGTGATGCGCGACCTCGCGCATCTGCGCCTTCCGATCGTTGTCGTGCAGCACATGCCGGCGGGCTACACGGCCAAGTTCGCGGCGAGGCTTGCGACCGCGACCGGCCTCGACGTCAAAGAAGCAGCCGATGGCGACCGGTTGAAGCCCGGCATGGGCGTGGTCGCGCCGGGAGGGCCGCGCCATCTCGAAATCGAGGAGCGGCGCGGCGAATTCATCTGCAATCTCAGGGAAGGGCCGCTTGTCAGCGGCCACAGCCCTTCGGTCGACGTGATGTTCCATTCGGTGGCGCGCAGCATCGGCAGCCACGCCGTCGGCATTCTTTTGACGGGAATGGGACGCGATGGCGCTGACGGTTTGTTAGCCATGCGCAAAGCCGGCGCCGAGACGTTAATCCAAAGTGGGGAAACCTGTGTGGTAAACGGGATGCCGAAAGCGGCGTTCGAGATCGGGGCGGCCGACAGGGTCGTGGCGCTCGATCAGATCGGCGCGGCGGTCGGCAACCTGATCGGCGAGCGCCCCCATTTGCGCACCGCTTGAGGAGAGCGTGATGAAAGCGAGAAGCGACTACAGGATCCTCGTGGTCGACGATCAGAAAAGCATGCGCGGTCTCGCGACGTATTTTCTGAAGCAGATCGAGTTTCAGGACATTGACGAGGCGGAGAATGCGCGCGAGGCCCTGATGAAGATGCAGGGCAAGCGCTACGACCTGCTCTTGCTCGACTGGAACATGGACGGCATGAGCGGCATCGACTTGCTGCGCGCCATCCGTTCCGTACCGGAGCTGAACCAGATCAAGATCATCATGGCGACCTCGGAACGCTCGGTCGACAAGATGGACGAGGCGACGACCAACGGCGCCGACCATTATGTCGTGAAGCCCTACGAACTGCGCGATCTCGAGGTGCGCGTGAAGAAGGTTCTCGCCTGCTGAGGCGGCATGACAGCGCATCCGCGCGAGCGGATGCGACGTAGAACGGATAGCTTGGGGAAGCAGCCGTTCGAACAGGGGTGACAAGATGGGGCTGGTGCGCCGCGAATTCGTCGGCCTGTTCGGAGGCGTCGTCGCCTCGCCGGCCTTGGTCAAGCCTGTGCTGGCACAGCCGGCGCTGCCGCCGGCGACGACCGGAGACGGCGCGCCCGCTCCAGCCGCGACGCCCGTTCCCGCAAGACGCGTCACCGCGCATGATTTCGGCTTCGACCGGCCCGGCGGCGGACGCTCGGAGCTGTCGGCCTATGCCGGCCGGCCGATCCTGATCGTCAACACCGCGACCAATTGCGGCTTCGCCGGCCAGCTCGCCATGCTGGAACTGCTCTGGCAGCGCTATTCGCGTCGTGGGTTGATGCTGCTGGCGACGCCGAGCAATGATTTCGGCGGCCAGGAGCCGCTCGAGGGACAGGCCATCGCCGACTCCGCCCGCGCGGCTTACGGCGCAACCTACGCCTTCACCGAGAAAGTCAGGGTGCGTGGCCCCAATGCGCATCCGTTCTATCGCTGGGCGGCGATGCGAAAGCCCGGCGAGACCCCAAGCTGGAACTTCCACAAATATCTGGTCGGCCGCGACGGCGACCTCGTCGGCGGATTTCCGACTTCGGCCGATCCGATCGGCCCGCAGCTCATCCAGGCGATCGGAAAAGAGCTTCAAACCGGCTGATCCGGCCGTCGCGGAATCGACCCTCTCCCTCGATACCAGCGCGCCATCCCTCGCGCGCAGGGCGGCTGGCGCGCTTCTCGCTTGTCCGCGATGCGTGCCAGCCCCTTGGCGCGCGCGCGGATCGGAGCGAGATTGCGCGCGCCTCCGCGATGCTGACGCATTTCTGCGCCAGTGCCCATCCGTCGGTTTCCGTACGACGACTGCCCTGCCAGATCGAGGTTTGAATGTCCCGTGTCCTGAACGTCGCCGCCGCCCAACTCGGGCCGATCCAGAAATCCGAGACGCGCGAGGCCGTGATCACGCGGATGATCCGGCTGATGGACCTCGCCAAGGCCAAGAGCGCGGATTTGATCGTCTATCCCGAATTGGCGCTGACGACCTTCTTCCCTCGCTGGCACCATGAGGATCGCGCCGAGGCCGACCATTGGTTCGAGGCGGCGATGCCCAACCCGGCGGTGCAGCCACTGTTCGACCTGGCGCGCCATTACAAGATGGGCATGAGCTTCGGCTATGCCGAGCTGACGCCAGAAGGCCGGCATTTCAACACGTCCATTCTTGTCGACAAGGAGGGCGCGATCGTCGGCAAATACCGCAAGATCCATCTGCCCGGCCATGTCGAGTACGATCCGCAGCGGACGCACCAGCATCTCGAAAAGCGCTATTTCGAGCCCGGCGACCTCGGCTTCCCGGTCTGGCGGACGATGGGCGGGTTGATCGGCATGTGCATCTGCAACGACCGGCGCTGGCCCGAGACCTACCGCGTGATGGGCCTGCAGGGCGTTGAGATGGTGGTGCTCGGCTTCAACACGCCATCGGTCAATTCGCAGCGCAACGAGGAAGCGGCCGACCGGCGCATGTTCCACCACAAGCTGTCGCTGGCGGCCGGCGCCTACCAGAACTCGACCTGGGTCGTGGCGGTGGCCAAGGCCGGCGACGAGGACGGCCACCACCTGATGGGCGGCACGATGATCGTCAATCCCGATGGCGAGATCGTCGCGATGGTCGATGGCGAGGAGGACGGCGTCATCGTCCATCCCTGCGATCTCGACGACACCCAATTCGGCAAGGAGACGATCTTCGACTTCAAGCGCCATCGGCGCATCGAGCATTACGGCCCCATCACCGGCCAGGTCGGCGTGGTCGAACCGGAATGAGCCAGCCCGTCGTCTTCACTGCAGCCTTCGCCGATCTCGAGCCGAAGGAGCGCTACAAGCTCCTCTGCGCCAGCGTGACGCCGCGCCCGATCGCGCTCGTGACCTGCGTCTCGCCTGAGGGCGTGGTCAACGCTGCGCCATTCTCCTTCTTCAACGTGTTCTCGGAGGACCCGGCGCTTATCGTGCTGGGCCTGCAGCACCGGCCGGGCAACACGCCCAAGGACACCTCGCGCAACATCGCGGCCGCGGGAGCCTTCGTCGTCAATCTTGTCGACGAGGCGCTGGCAGAGGCGATGAACATCTGCGCGATCGATTTTCCGCCGGAGGTCAGCGAAATCGATGCGGCGGGCCTGTCGCTGCTGCCGGGCGTCTCGGTCCCCGTGCCGCGCATCGCGGAAGCGCCGTTCGCGCTCGAATGCCGCAAGCACAGCGCCATGAGCTTCAGCCCGACGCGCGAATTGCTGATCGGCGAGGTCGTGCGCATCCATGCCCGCGAGGGCCTGGTCGATCCCAGGACGCTCAGGGTCAGCATGGACGGCTACAAGCCGGTCGGCCGGATGTTCGGCGACGGCTATTCGCGCCAGAACGACCGCTTCGATCTCAGGCGCGGAACCTATGCGGAATGGCTGGCGGAGAAAAAGAGCTGAGCCGCTACTCCACCTTGCCGATCTTCTGCGTCGCCGTAATCAGCCGCGCGCTGTCGGCCGCGACGAAGCGGGCGAACTCGGCCGCATCCTGATAGGCTGGGGGGCTGCCTGCCTGCTCGAAGATTTTGACGACGTCCGGGTCGGCCATCGCGGTCTTCATCGCGGCCTGAAGCCGCGTCGCAATCGCATCGGGCATTCCCGTCGGCGTGAACAAACCGGCCCAGATGTAGAACTCGACGTCCTTGTAGCCGAGTTCGATGAAGGTCGGCAGGTCCGGGAAGGAGGGGATGCGGCGCGCGCCCCAGTTGGCGAGCACGCGCAGCGCGCCTGAATCGACATGCGGTTTGAGCACGCCAGGCGCCGAGGCGATGGCCTGTAACTGGCCGGACAAGAGATCGGTCAGCGCCGGCCCTGCGCCGCGATAGGGCACATGCAGCAGCTTGATGCCGGCAGCGACGGCAAACATCTCCATCGCCACATGCAGCGTGCCATAGGGCCCCGAAGAGCCATAGGGGATCATGCCAGGCCGGGACTTCGCGTCCTCGACGAAGTCCGTCAGCGTCTTCCAGGGCGATCCCGCAGGTACGGCGAGCAAGGTCGGATCGGCCAGTACGCGCGCGACGGGCGCAAGCTGCGTCACCTCGTATGCCGGCGCGCGGCCGAACAGCCTCGACGATTCCGGTAGCACCGCGAGCGAGGACAGCGTCATCAGCAGCGTGTAGCCGTCGGGCGCGGCGCGGGCGACCGCCGCATTGCCGAGCGCACCGCCGGCCCCGCCGCGATTGTCGACCACGACCGGCCGACCCAGTAGCTTTTCCAGCGCCTGCGCGATCGGCCGCGCCGCGAGGTCGGCCTGGCCGCCGGGCGGGAAAGGCACGACCATGGTGATCGGGCGCGAGGGCCAGGGCTCCTGCGCCGTGGCGATGCGCGGCAGCGCCGAGCCTGCCGATACCGCACCCAATCCTGCGAGAACATCGCGACGTTTCATATGCATCCTCCCGAATAGGCTCTCGATAGGCCTGTTGGGAGGATGATGGACGATACCGGGCCGGCTTGGCCAGCCCCGGCTATGCTGGGGGTGGTTGCGCCAGGCAGGCGGTCTGGAAGCCTCGCTCAGGCCTTTGGCTTTTGCCCCGGCCGGAAAGCGACGATCACGTTGGGGTCGGTCTCCAAAAACGGCCCCTCGATCAGGTCGATGCAATAGGGGATCGCCGGCATCACCGCGTCGAGACATTCCGCGATGGCGCGGGGCCGGCCAGGCAGGTTGACGATCAGCGACCTGCCGCGGATGCCGGCAGTCTGGCGCGAGAGGATCGCGGTCGGCACCTTGGCGAGACTGACCTGACGCATCAGTTCGCCGAAGCCCGGCATCGGCTTCTCGATCACATCCTCCGTCGCCTCGGGCGTGACGTCGCGCGGGGCCGGGCCGGTGCCGCCTGTGGTGACGATCAGGCAGCAGCCTTCCTCGTCGGCGAGCGCGATCAGCGTGTTGGCGATCAGCGCGCGGTCGTCGGGGATGACGCGCGCGACCGGCGTCCATGGCGAGGTCATGGCTTTCGCCAGATAGGCCTCGATCGCCGGGCCGCCCTCATCGGCGTAGATGCCGGCCGAGGCGCGGTCGGAGACCGTGACGATGCCGATTTTGATCGAGTTGCTCATAGTGGCCCTGCCTTGCATTGCTGGCGGCAGATGTGGCCGATCCGCGCGCCGAGCGCCAGCCCGGCGACGGGCTCACTTCTGGAGTTTGGCGCGCAGGCGGCGCAGGGTCTGGCGCGCGCCTGCAGCCAGTTCGGGCAGCGCAGGGCGCCGGCGACCGAGCCCGACCACGACATTGCCCATGGCGCGGCGCTCGCCCCAAACATAAGTGCCGGCATCGACGCCGTCGCCCGCGCCGCTGTCGAAGACGGCCGCCGGCGTACCGGCGAAATCGGCCTGCAGCATGGCGATGGTCAGCGCGCGGCCCGGCGAATGGCGGCTGTGCGTCTCGTCATAGGCGATCTTCAGGAAATGGCGCGTTCCGGCGCTCTCGACCAGCAGACCCATCGCGATCGGCGCATTGTCCAGCGTCAGCGCGTCGAGCTGCAGGCCGTCGCTTTCCGCAAAGCGGTCGGCGAGCGTGCGGAAATAGGCGGCGTCCGCCGGGATGGAGGCGATCGCCGTGCCGATCTTGCCCTTCCAGCCGGCGGCTTCGAGCGTCAGAAAACTCTCCAGCGCCTCGCGCGCCGCTTTGCCGCGACGACGTTGGAAGCCGACGACGCCATGCTTCGAGATGGCGCGGAACTGCTGCATGCGCTTCTTGTAGCCCGAGCCCAGCGCACGCCTGAGATAGCTCTCGGCGCTGTCTCCGGTCTGCGGGATCAGCATCGGCCGCTGCCAGCGCTCGAAGGTCGCGAGCCGGCTGCCAGTGACGCGACAGGCCTCCGCGAGCGCGGTATGGCTCGGCCCTTCCAGCGGCATCAGCGGCAGCGCCAGCGTACGCGGCAGATCGCGCGCTGACAAAAGATGCCGAAGCATCGCCTGCATGACGTCGTCGGCATGGTCCCGGTCGATGACCGGGATGGAAGACACCTCGTAGAGCGGCAGCAGCGGCGCGCACAGCACGGGCGCGAAGCCGCTGCGCCAGTCGCGCGCGCGGCGCAACGGCCAGATGCCGGCGAGCCGCTCGGACCCCAGCGCCTCGTTGAACCACACCGCGACGATGACGATGTCGCCCGCGTCGACGAGGTCCAGCGCCGCCGTCACGGCCGCCGGGGCCATGTGCGGGTTGGCTTCGAGCGCGCGCGCGCTCAGCTCCGCGAAGGCCGGGCCGAGCGCGGCGTAGTCCGCCGGCCGGATGCGTCTGACGACGATGCCGGGGTTCAAGACGCGCCGCCGTCCCGATTGTCGGTCTTTGGCGGACTTTGCCGCATCTCGCCCCGCCGCATCTCGCTCCGCATGGACAGGACGAAGGCGATGACCTGCGCGGTGGCGCGGTAGAGCTCCTCGGGAATCTGGTCGTCCAATTCGACTGCCGAGAGCGCCTGAGCCAGCACCGCGTTCTCCTCGATCGCGACGCCATGCTCGCGGCCGGTCTCGACGATGCGCTCGGCGAGTTCGCCCCGGCCCTTGGCGGTGACGCGCGGCGCGCCCTGCCCGTCATATTCGAGCGCGACGGCGATGCGCGAGGGAGAGCGCCTGTCCGAGCAGGGAGTCGTCACGACATCCGGTCCAGGAACTGTCCGGCGGTCGCCTGGATGACGCGCGGCTGGCCGGTGTGGATGTCGACGGTTCCCTGCTCGAAGCGGGCCTCGACCAGCGCCGATTCAAGGTCGGGCGCCGCGCCGCGCAGCATGCGGCTGGTCTCCTCGCGTTCGGCCCAGAGCGTGACGCCGACCTTGCGGCCCTGCAGCGTCACCACGCCCTGCAGCGGCCCCATCGGCTCGACGTCGAGCGCAAAGCGCACGCGCCAGAGCGGTCCCTCGGCAATGCCGGCCTCCCGCCGCTCCGGCTCCCGCTCGACCCGAAGCGGCATGATCGTCACGCCGGACTGGAAGGCGAGCGGGATTTCGGTGAGGAGTCGCTGGCCCTGATGCGGCTCCTGCCGCGCGCCTTCGAGCGGCAGCGAGGCGAATTGCGACAGCGTCAGCCGGTCGAGCGCGGATTCCGTCTGCTCCAGCAGCGTCTGCGTCACGGTCAGCGGTTTGTCGCCGGGCAACAGGCTGGGCTCGGCTGCGGCTTGCGCGACGAGGGGGCCGTCGCGGCGCGGCGGGGCGGGACGGATCGCGGGATCACCCACGCCGATGGCTGTTTGAACCTCTGCGGGCCTTGCCGCGATTTCGGCTTTCGGAGACGGCGTTTCAGTCAGCGCCGTGACGAGCGGCGCAAGGGCGGCTCGCAGCGACAGGAGACTGGCCTTGAGATCGCCCTGCGGCGGGACTGGTTGACCCTGCGCCTGCCGCGCTTCGAGGAAGACGCCCGAACGCGCGATCGCCTGCTTGAGCGTCTCGGCGGCCGGAGCGCGACGCTCGGCCGGGACGGTCTGGGCGAGCACGTTTTCGATCAGGGTCAGCAGCGGCCTGGGAACCACCAGAGAAACCTCGCCGCCGGCCACGGCGCGCAGATTGGCCAACAGCGGCGCGAGACTGTTCTGGTTGACCAGCGCCGGGCCCAGCAGAGGCCCGGCGAGTGCGCGCGGGGAGGGAGCAGCCGCCTGGGCCGGCGCGAGCGCGGACTGGTTGGCAGTGGCCGCTGGCGAGCTTGCCGCAAGCGACGCCTGAACGCGCTGCAGCAGGGCGGCGGGACCGTTTTGCGCAGGTAGCGCTGGCCTGTCGGGCTGGCCTTGCGAGGCGGTCGCGGGCGTCGCGCCGGGCTGCGGTGGGCGCACTTCCAGCAGGGTCGCGCGCGGCGCGCCGCCGGGCTGCTCGGGTGCATCGATCCGTAGCAGAAGCGTCGCACCAGGCTGCAGCGTCGCTCCCTTCGCCTGCGGCCCTGCAAGCAGGAGCGAGAACTTCTCGTCTCCGACCTGAGCGGTGGCGCGTCCCTCGCCGTCCAGCGAAAGCAGGGTCGCGGCCAGCGTCTTGCCGGCGACCAATGCCGTCGCCGGCTGGAGTGCGTCCAGCAGCGTGGTCAGGAGCTGGTTCTGGGCGAGCGCGGCGAGCGTCATGGGTTTGCGTGGTGAGATGCCAAACGAGGCGATGCAGCAGGGTGACAGGAAAGGTTAAGCATTTCATTGCACTCGCCG
Organism: Rhizobiales bacterium CCH3-A5; assembly: GCA_001556025.1. Classification (GTDB taxonomy): domain Bacteria; phylum Pseudomonadota; class Alphaproteobacteria; order Rhizobiales; family Beijerinckiaceae; genus Allobosea. The sequence continues at coordinate 40,663 of LSIB01000136.1, read as the reverse complement.
CGGCCGCTCCGGCGCTCCGCATGGAGCGCATGCACAGGGGCGCTGGCGCGTCACGTCGGGCTGGGGCAGGCTCGACACCTCACATTCGCAGGAGCATCCCCATGGACTATCGTCAGCTCGGCCGCTCGGGCCTCAGGGTCTCGCCGCTCTGCCTCGGCACCATGATGTTTGGCGGCGCGACCGGCGAAGCGGAATCGCGGCTGATCGTCGATCACGCGCGCGAGGCCGGGATCAATTTCATCGATACGGCCGACGCCTATACCGAGGGCCGCTCGGAGGAGATCACGGGCCGTGCCATCGCTGCCAATCGCCATGACTGGGTGCTGGCGACGAAGCTCGCCAACCCGATCGGTGAGGGGCCCAACCGCTCCGGCCTGTCGCGCAAATGGGTCATGCAGGCCTGCGAGGACAGCCTGAGGCGGCTGGGCACGGATTTCATCGATATCTATTACCTCCACAAGGAGGATCACGACACGCCGCTGGCCGAGACCGTGCGCGCGATCGGTGATCTCGTTCGCCAAGGCAAGATCCGCTATTTCGGCGTCTCCAACTACCGCGCCTGGCGGGTCGCCGAGATCTGCCGGCTCTGCGACGATCTCGGCATCGACCGGCCGGTGGTCAGCCAGCCCTACTACAACGCCATGAACCGCATGCCCGAGGTCGAGCATCTGCCGGCCTGCGGCTTTTACGGGCTCGGCGTGGCGTCCTATTCGCCGCTGGCGCGCGGCGTGCTGACCGGAAAGTACGAGCCCGGCGCGGCCCCGCAGCAGGGCACGCGCGCGGCGCGCGGCGACAAGCGCATCATGCAGACCGAATGGCGGCAGGAGAGCCTCGTCATCGCTCAAACGATCAAGGCGCATGCGGCGGCGCGCGGCATGACGCCGATCCAGTTCGCGGTCGGCTGGGTCTTGAACAACAGGTTTCTGACGGCGGCGATCGCCGGCCCGCGCACGCTGGAGCAGTGGCAGGCCTATCTCGCGGCGCTGGATATCACGTTCTCGGCCGAGGACGAGGCGCTGGTCGACGGGCTGGTGCCGGCCGGCCATCCCTCGACGCCGGGCTATAGCGACCCGGCCTATCCGCTGGAGGGGCGGGTGGCGCGGACGGGCTGACGCTGACGCGTCAGTTGACCACGCAAAAGCCGCCGACGACGGTCTCGCCGGCACACCAGGCTTTTGGCGCTTCCGCCGTAGTCAGGCGCAGCAGGGCCGGTGCGGGGGCGCTCGCCGGCGGAAAGGGCACGCGGGCGGGTTCATCGACGCCCGGCTGGCCGTTCGTGCGCGAGGCGCGGACGACGCGCGGGGCGACCACGATGCCGGCTCCCACGCCGACGCCGACGCCGGGGCGGGCGGCGGGGGCCGCCGCGGTCGCCGGCTTGGCCGGGCTGGGGCGGCTGCCGCCATAGCGCATCTTGGCGGCTTCGGCGCTGACCGGCAGCAGTGCGGTCGCAATCGCGGCGATCATCAGATGGCGGATCATAGGGCGGTCCTCCGAGCACGCTGATTTTGCCCGATCGGCCTCGCGCGAACCAGACATGCCTGCGATCAGCCTAAGCGGAGCGTTAAGGCGACCGCGACGTCGACATCAGGCCCATTCAGTTCCCCGGCAGCACGATGATCGTCGGTTTTGCCGGCAGCGTCGACTTGGTCAGCGTGATCACGGGCTCAGGCCTCCGCTCGGTCGGCCACTGCCCGTCCGTCAGGCGCAGAAAGCGCTCCAGGCTTCCGCCGCCGAAGAAATGCATCGGCACCATCACCCTCGCCTGGAGGGTCTTCAGCACCTCGATCATACCGGTCTGGTCGAGCGTGTAGCTGCCGTCGACGGGAAACAGCACGACATCGACGCGGCCGAGCGCGCGCAGATGGCCGGGCTCGAGCGGATGATGGAGATGGCCGAGATGGGCGACGCAGAGCTCGCCGATCTCGAAGACGAACATCGAATTGCCGTCGAAATCCGTGCCGCCCGAATAAGAGCGGATGTTGGTCGGCACGTTGCGCACGCGCATGTCGCCCAGCGTGACGTCATGCTTAGCGGCCCCGACGCCGGTCGGATCCCAGCCCGGGAGGACGTGCTTGATGCCGGGGTCGGGATTGCGCGAGTTATGCGTCGAATGCGCTTTGTTCATCGAGGCGATGTCGGGCGTGCGCTGAGGGCGGACATAGTCGTTGTAGTCGGTCGCGGCGGTGACGCCGCCGGGCGTCTCGATGGTGAAGGTGGCGTGGCCGACGAAGGTGAGCCTGATCTCGTCCTTGGCCAGGTTCGCCGTGGTCAGGTTGGCGCGCTGGACCGGCAGGCGAAGCGAGGCCATCTCCGGCCGGCAGCCGGGCTCGTCGGACTGGGCGCGGGCGGGGTTGGCGAACAGCGCGACGAAGGACAGGGCGGCCGCGATCGCTACCAAGACTTTCGACAGCGTCATCAGAGGCTCCCGCATCGTTCTCGAGACATTGAAGCTGAGGCAAAAGCCGGGCCGGGGGAAGAGCGAGGCCATGTCGCTGGCGTTTTCGTGAGGTCGGGCGAGACGGGCGTCGCCGCGCGGTTGCGGCCCAGGCGTCGCCTCGCTACATACGCGGCAGATTTCCCGACACCGTCGCGACAATTCGCCAAGCGGAGCCCGCACGCCCCATGTCCCGTCAGTTCATCTATCATATGCGCGGCCTGTCGAAGACCTATCCGGGCGGCAAGCAGGTTCTCAAGGACATCCACCTGTCCTTCTACCCCGACGCCAAGATCGGCGTGCTCGGCGTCAACGGCGCGGGCAAGTCGACCCTGCTCAAGATCATGGCGGGCATGGACAAGGAATGGACCGGCGAGGCCTGGGTCGCCGAGGGCGCGCGCGTCGGCTACCTTCCGCAGGAGCCCAAGCTCGACGAGACGCTGAACGTCCGCGACAACGTCATGCTCGGCGTCGCCCCGCAAAAGGCGATCATGGACCGCTACAACGAGTTGGCCATGAACTACTCCGACGAGACCGCCGACGAGATGACGAAGCTGCAGGACGAGATCGAGGCCAAGGGGCTTTGGGATCTCGACTCCAAGGTCGATCAGGCGATGGACGCGCTGCGCTGCCCGCCCGACGACTGGGAGGTTTCCAAGCTCTCGGGCGGCGAGCGCCGCCGCGTCGCACTCTGCAAGCTCCTGCTGGAGCAGCCGGAACTGCTGCTGCTCGACGAGCCGACCAACCATCTCGATGCGGAAACCACCGCCTGGCTCGAAGGCCATCTGCGGACCTATCCGGGCGCGATCCTGATCGTGACCCATGACCGCTATTTCCTCGACAACGTCACGAGCTGGATTCTCGAGCTCGATCGCGGCGCGGGCATCCCCTATGAGGGCAACTACTCGGCTTGGTCGGTGCAGAAGCAGAAGCGCCTCGCCCAGGAAGGCCGCGAGGACGTCTCGCGTCAGAAGACGCTGGAGCGCGAGCAGGAGTGGGTCCGGGCCTCGCCCAAGGCCCGGCAGGCCAAGAGCAAGGCGCGCATCCAGCGCTATGACGAACTCGTCCAGAAGGCCAACAACAAGGGCCCCGACACCGCGCAGATCATCATCCCGATCGCCGAGCGGCTGGGCAACAACGTCGTTGATTTCGAGAATCTGTCCAAGGGCTTCCAGGACAAACTTCTCATCGACGGTCTAAGCTTCAAGCTGCCGCCGGGCGGCATCGTCGGCGTGATCGGCCCCAACGGCGCCGGCAAGACCACGCTGTTCCGGATGATCACCGGGCAGGAAAAGCCCGATTCCGGCACCATCAAAATCGGCGAGAGCGTGACGCTCGGCTATGTCGACCAGAGCCGCGACTCTCTCGACGACAAGAAGAATGTCTGGGAGGAGATATCGGGCGGCAACGACATCCTGTATCTCGGCAAGAGGGAAATTAATTCAAGAGCTTACTGCTCGACCTTCAACTTCAAGGGCGGCGACCAGCAGAAGAAGGTCGGATCGCTATCGGGCGGCGAGCGCAACCGCGTCCACCTCGCCAAGATGCTGAAGGCGGGCTCAAACGTGCTGCTGCTCGACGAGCCGACCAACGACCTCGACGTCGATACGCTGCGGGCGCTGGAGGAGGCGCTGGAGGACTATGCCGGCTGCGCCGTGATCATCAGCCACGACCGCTGGTTTCTGGACCGGATCGCGACCCATATCCTCGCCTTCGAGGGCGACAGCCATGTCGAATGGTTCGAGGGCAACTTCGCCGATTACGAGGAAGACAAGAAGCGCCGGCTGGGGATCGACAGCACGATTCCGAAGCGGATCCAATACAAGAAGTTCAGCCGCTGAGGTCGGGCGTGGCGGTGCAGGCGCACCGTCGCCCGCATCGCCTCAAAGCCAGAACCCGCCGATCTGGTTCGCCTTCGGATTGGCGATGCAGGCGGCCATCCGGTCGAGCCAAATCTTCTGGTAATGCGCGTTCGTGCCGTGGGCGGTGTCGATGTCGTAGCGGCGCTGGATCAGCTTGACGCGCGTCTGGAAGTGCAGCTGCTCGAGATGCGCGTAGTCGGCGATCAGCGCCGCCAGCGAGGGGGCGCGGGCGATGGTCAGTTGATGGGCGAAAGCACGCGCGACGACGAAGCCGACATCGTAGTGAAACTGCTCATGGGCGAGCAAGCCGGGGTCCATGACCGCGCCGATGCGCATCTCCGCCTTCGGCGAGATCGTGATGACGTTGGGAACAGCCAGCGCGAACTGCGCGCCGACCATTCGCGAGCCCTTGTCGGGCATATCGTAGTCGAACGCGGTGTAGGCGTCCTGCAACGTGCCGTCGGCGGGGTCCTTGACGACCTTCTTCTTGATGAAGTGCCCGATGTTGAGTTTGACGACCGTTCGCGTCGCCGTGATCACGCCCGCGACAGGCGCGGGCTTTCCGGTCAGGGAGGTTATCGTCTGGCCGCCGGGATCGACGCGCCCGTCCGGGATCGGCATCTTCACGACCATCAACTGGTAGCGCGTGATCGCGTTGATCGTCAGGGGGCCGCAGATTTTGTCGACGACGAGCGGCTTGATCCCAAGCTTGGCGGCGTGAGGATTGAGCAGCCCCTGAACCACGCCGGTATCGGCAGGATAGTTCTTGCCGGCTTTTCCGACCGAGCCCGAAATGCTCATCCCGGCCTCCCGCGACAATGGCCCCGAGCAGCATCAATCTGACCTTACGGCAGATCGGGCCTGAGTCCAGAGGTGTCGGCGGGCAGACTTTTCAGCGAGCGATGCGCTTCTGCCTGTTCCCGTTGACCAGGATGCGCCCATCGACATCGCGAACGTCGCGCAGGCCGCACAGCGCCATCGTCACGTCGAGTTCCTTGCGGATGATGTCGAGGCAGGCGGTCACGCCCTTCTCGCCCATCGCGCCGAGGCCATAGAGGAAGGCGCGGCCGATGAAGGTGCCATGCGCGCCCAATGCGAGGGCTTTGATCACGTCCTGGCCCGAGCGGATGCCGCCGTCGAACAGGATCTCGGTCTTGCCGCCGACCGCCTCGACGATCGCCGGCAGCGCCGCGATCGAGGAGAGAGCGCCGTCGAGCTGGCGGCCGCCATGGTTGGACACGATGATGGCGTCGGCCCCGCATTGCAATGCCATTTCGGCATCCTCGGCGTCGAGGATGCCCTTGAGTATCAGCTTGCCGCCCCAGAGGTCCTTGATCCATTTGACGTCGTCCCAGTTCAGCTTCGGGTCGAACTGCGAGGAGGTCCAAGAGGAGAGCGAGGACATGTCGGCGACGCCGGTGACATGGCCGACGATGTTGCCGAAACCGCGCCGCGGCGTGTCCAGCATCTGCAGGCACCAGCGCGGCTTGAAGGCGAGATTGATCAGGTTGGCGAGCGTCGGCTTGGGCGGCGCGGAAAGGCCGTTGCGGATATCCTTGTGGCGCTGGCCGAGGATCTGCAGATCGAGCGTCAGCACCAGCGCGGTGACGCCGGCCGTCTTCGCGCGCTGGATCAGGCGGGCGATGAAGTCGCGGTCCTTCATCACATAAAGCTGGAACCAGAAGGGTTGGCCGACATGGTTTGCGATGTCCTCCAGCGAGCAGATGCTCATGGTCGAGAGCGTGAAGGGCACGCCCGCCTTGTGGGCGGCACGCGCCGCGAGGATCTCGCCGTCGGCGTGCTGCATGCCGGTCAGCCCGGTCGGGGCGAGCGCGACAGGCATGCTCACCTTCTGGCCGACCATGGTCGATTCCAGCGTGCGGTTGGTCATGTCGACGGCGACGCGCTGGCGCAGCTTGATCGTCTGGAAATCGGTCTCGTTGGCGCGGTAGGTGCTCTCGGTCCAGGCGCCTGAATCGGCATAGTCGTAGAACATGCGCGGCACGCGGCGCTTGGCCATGACACGCAGATCTTCGATGGTCAGGGGCTGGGCCATGGTTCGTCGCCTCCACGCTTTGCTTTGCCAGCGGAGGTCGCATGGAATTTTGGCCGAGGCAACCGCACTCTACGATACGCCCATGTAGCGCCCCGGCTTGTGGTTGATCGCCAGGATCAGGTTCAGCACGGCTGCGCCGGCGAGCGAGGTCAGAACCTTGTCCCAGGGTAGCAGCAGGAGCGCGCCCGCAAGGATCAGCGCATCGATGGCGAGCTGGAACCAGCCGGCGCGGATGCCGTGGTTCTCCTGCAGCCAGAGCGCCAGGATGTTGACGCCGCCCAGGCCCGTGCGGTGGCGGAAGAGGGCGAGCAGGCCGAGCCCCATCAGGCTGCCGCCGGCGAGCGCGGCGTAGACCGGATCGACCGCCTCTATCCTGATCCAGCCCGGCGTCGCGAAGGTGAGGGTGGAAACCAGCCCGACCGCGACGAAAGTCCGCGCCGCAAAGCGCCAGCCCATGCGCCGGACGGCCAGCCAGTAGAAGGGCAGGTTGATGGCGAAGAACAGCACGCCGAAATTGATGCCCGTCGCCGCCTGCAGCAGCAAGGCGAGGCCGGCAGCCCCGCTCGTGACCAGCGTCGCCTTGGTGTAGAGCACGATGCCGATCGAGACGAGCAGCGTGCCCAGCAGCATGGCGAAGACGTCTTCATAGAGCCGGTGAGTTTCCGTGAGGGACGGCGCGTCGACGGCGTCGGAGGCTTTTGTCATCGTCATCCATCGTCTATCGCTGGTCAGCGGCCCTGGCCGTGCATGAAATTCCCATGCCAGCGCCCATTTGCGGCGTCATCCCCACCGGATAGTGGCACGACGACGCGTGTGCTGGAGCGGCAAGAGGCTGAGTGAGAGCGGGCCGGCGTAAGAAACGGCGGAACACGATCACATTTTCGATCACTTATTTGTAACCAGACAGGCCGGGCCGACGAATTGAGAGGTACAGCGACCAGCGAAGGCTTCGAGGCGCAACTCGCGCCACTGTGGGAGCGGGCTCAGGCCGGCGACGAGGCGGCCTATCGCGCGGCACTCGGCGTGATTGCGGCGCGGCTGCGCGTCTATTTCGGGCGGCGGCTGGCCGCGATGCCCGACGAGGTGGAGGATCTGGTGCAGGAAACCTTGCTGGCGCTGCATCTGAAGCGCGCGACCTTCGACCCTGCCTTGCCGGTCAGCCACTGGATCCATGCGATCGCCGGCTACAAGCTCGCCGATCTGTGGCGCAGGCGCGGGCGGCGCGAGGCGTTGCACGAGCCGCTGGACGATCTCGACGAGGCGGCCCACCCGCAAGTGCGGGAGGAGACGCCGGCGCGGCGCGACCTGCAGGCTCTGCTCCAGACGCTGCCGGTGGCGCAGCGCAGCGCGATCGAGCTGACCAAGATCGAGGGGCTCTCGGTGGCCGAGGCATCGCGACGCAACGGCGTCTCGATCTCGGCGCTGAAAGTGCAGGTGCATCGCGGCCTGAAACGGCTGGCCGAACTGGTGAGAGCCGAGGAATGAAAACCGACGATCTGATCGCCATGCTCGCCACCGGGGCGGGGCCTGCCGCGCCTGCCGCTGCCGGCCGGGCGTTCGCGCCCGTGCTGCTGGCCGGGCTCACCGCCAGCATCGCGGTGTCGCTGGCCGTGCGCGGGCTCGTACCGGCCCAGATGTGGGGCGGGGCTGCGCTGTGGACCAAGCTCGCCTACGCGGCGGCGCTGGCCTTTGCCTGCGCGTGGCTGACGGTTAAGCTCGGCCGTCCGGCGGCGCGGCGCGGGCGACCCTTCTTGGCTGTCGGGCTGGTCGTTGCGGCGATGGTGCTCGCCGGGCTCGTCGCCACGGCCGGCGTCGACCCGTCGCAGCGCCTGCGCTTCGTCATGGGGAGCACCGCGCTGGTCTGCCCCTGGGCCATCCCCGTGCTGGCGCTGCCGACGCTGGCCGGCCTGCTCTGGAGCCTGCGCGAAGCCGCGCCGACGCAGCCCGCCCGCGCCGGATTCGCCGCCGGGCTGCTGGCGGGAGCGGTCGGGGCTGCGGGCTACGCGCTGTCCTGCGCCGAGGTCTCCACCGCCTTCATCGCGGTCTGGTACTCGGTCGGCATCGTCCTGACGGGCGGGCTCGGTGCTCTGCTCGGCGCGCGTTTCCTGCGCTGGTGAGGCCGGCGCGCCCGCTGCCCAAAAAATAGTGCGCGGGGATGTAACCGATCACGGGACGCCGACGAATGGCTGGGTAGTCGATCGCAATGTCGGTCGGCCGCTTTCCCGCAAGGGTCAAGCGCACCCAATCATCCCGGAGGTCTCATTCCATGTTCGCTTCTTCGCAGACCCTGTCCCGCCTGCGCCGCGGCGCGGCCATCGTCGCCATCGCCACGCTCGCCCCCTTCGCCGCCTTCGCGGTCGAGGAGCACTATCTGAAGGACGGCGCGGCGGCGTCGGGCCATGACGTCGTCGCCTATCATACGGTCGGCAAGCCGACGCCGGGCAACCCGCAGTTCAAGGCCGAGTATCAGGGCGCGACCTGGCACTTCGCCTCGGCCGCCAACCGCGATCTCTTCGTCGCGAGCCCGGCCAAATATGCTCCGGCCTATGGCGGCTGGTGCTCGGCTGGCGCGAGCAAGGGCAAGAAGGTCTCGACCCAGCCGCAGTTCTTCGCGGTCGTCGACGGCCAGCTCTATCTCAACAGCTCGGAAGCCGCGCACAAGGACCTGTTCCTGAAGGAGACCGCCGGCGTGATCAGCCGCGGCGAGAAGAACTGGAAGACCATCTACGCGACGCCTGCCGCGAAGCTCTGAGACCGGCCTGCCAGCCGGGGGGCTGACCGTTGCGACCCGGCGCTCGCTTGCGCCGGGTCGTTTCGTTCTGGGGAGTGCATCGCCCGGATCTGGCGACGATGTCAGGGCAGGGTGTTCACGAAGACGATCTGGCCGTCGAGCTCCCGGCCCATGTCGCGCCAGCCATGGGCGCGGTAGAAGCGCTCGGCGCGGGTATCGGCGCTCGTTGTCAGCCAGGCCTGGCGATGGCCGGCGGCTGCGAGCCCGGCCAGCGCGGTGTCGAGCAGCGCCCGGCCGATGCCGCGACCCTCATGCGCCTTGTCGAGGAACAGCGCCCAAATCAGCCCGGTCTGGTGGTTGGCGCAGGCGAAGCCGACGACATCGCCGTCGACCTCCGCGACGAGGAATATCGCCTGCTCGCGATACCAGTCGACCTCGGCGTCGGTGACCTTGGACGGGTCGGAGAGCACGTTTTCGGTGACGGCCATCCGGATCGCATGGACGCGCGGCTGGTCGGCGCGCGTCGCCTTGCGGATGATCACTCAGCCGCCTCCAGCCGATAGGCGCTCGGCTCGTAATTCAGGATCGGCGCGAGCCAACGCTCGACCTCGTGGATTGGCATCCCCTTGCGCGCGGCATAATCCTCGACCTGGTCGCGCTCGACCTTGGCGACGCCGAAGTAATAGGCGTCGGGATGCGACAGATAGAGCCCCGACACCGAGGAGCCCGGCCACATCGCAAAGCTCTCGGTCAGCTTGACGCCGACGCGCCTCTCTGCCTGGAGCAATTCGAACAGGGTTGCCTTTTCGGTATGGTCGGGCTGGGCCGGATAGCCGGGCGCGGGGCGGATGCCGCGATACTCTTCGCGGATCAGGTCCTCGTTCGAGAACGTCTCCTCCGGCGCGTAGCCCCAATACTCCTTGCGGACCAGCTGGTGCATGCGCTCGGCGAAGGCCTCGGCGATGCGGTCCGCCAGCGCCTTGACCATGATCGAACGGTAGTCGTCGTTGTCGCGCGCGAATTTCTCCGAGATGCGCTCCTCCTCCGCGCCCGCCGTCACCACGAAGGCGCCGATGTAATCGGGCGCGACGCCTTCCGGCGCGACGAAGTCTGAGATCGAGAGGTTCGGCTTGCCGTCGCGCTTGGAGAGCTGCTGGCGCAGGCCATGGAAGGTCGCGAGCTTCTCGCTCCGGCTCTCGCCGGTGTAAAGGCGGATGTCGTCGCCGACCGCGTTCGCCGGCCAGAAGCCGACCACGGCCTTGGGGTTGAACCAGCGCTCCTCGACGATGCGCTTGAGCATCGCCTGCGCATCCTCCCAGAGCGCGCGGGCGGCCGGCCCTTGCGTTTCGTCATCGAGGATCGCGGGGTAGCGGCCTTTCATCTCCCAGGTCTGGAAGAAGGGCGTCCAGTCGATCACCGGCACGAGATCGGCGACGTCATAGGTGCGGAACACGCGGGTGCCAAGGAAGGTCGGCTTGGGCGGCGTGTAGGCCGACCAGTCGGGCCTGAGCGCGTTTGCGCGCGCCTTGACCAGCGGCAGGCGCTGCTTGTCGGCCTCCGAACGGCGGTGGGCTGCCGAGACCTTGGCGTATTCAGCGCGGATACCTTCGACATAAGCCGGCTTCTGGTCCTGCGAGAGCAGGCTGGAGACGACGCCGACCGCGCGCGAGGCGTCGGTGACATAAACCGTCTGGCCTTTCTCATAGGCCGGATGGATCTTCACAGCCGTATGGACGCGGCTCGTGGTAGCCCCGCCGATCAGCAGGGGTATGTCGAAACCCTCGCGCTCCATCTCGGAGGCGACCGTCACCATCTCGTCGAGCGAGGGCGTGATCAGGCCCGACAGGCCGATGATGTCGACCTTCTCCTTGCGGGCGGTGTCGAGGATCTTCTGCGTCGGCACCATCACGCCGAGGTCGATGACCTCATAATTGTTGCACTGGAGCACGACGCCGACGATGTTCTTGCCGATGTCGTGGACATCGCCCTTGACGGTGGCCATCAGCACCTTCCCGGCGGCCGAGCGTTCACCCCCGCCATTGAGGCGCTTCTCCTCTTCCATGAAGGGCATGAGATAGGCCACCGCCTGCTTCATCACGCGCGCCGACTTCACCACCTGCGGCAGGAACATCTTTCCCGCGCCGAACAGGTCTCCGACCACGTTCATGCCGGCCATCAGCGGGCCTTCGATGACGTGCAGCGGCTTTTCGGCCTGCTGACGCGCCTCCTCGACATCGGTATCGATGAAGGCGGTGATGCCATTGACCAGCGCATATTCCAGCCGCTTCTCGACCGGGTTCTCGCGCCAGGCCATGTCCTTGCCGGAAAAGGAGACCGAGCCGTCGCCCTTGAAGCGCGGCGCTGCGTCGAGCAGCCGCTCGGTCGAATCCTTGCGGCGGTTGAGGACGACGTCCTCGCAGAGTTCGCGCAACTCCGGGTCGAGATCGTCATAGGAGCCGAGCTGGCCCGCATTGACGATACCCATGTCCATGCCGGCCTTGATGCAGTGGTAGAGGAAAACCGAATGCATCGCCTCGCGGACTTTCTCGTTGCCGCGGAAGGAGAACGACAGGTTCGAGACGCCGCCCGAGATATGGGCGTGGGGCAGCGTCTCGCGGATCGCCTTCGTGGCCTCGATGAAATCGTTGCCGTAATTGTCGTGCTCTTCGATGCCGGTCGCGACCGCGAATATGTTCGGGTCGAAGATAATGTCCTCCGGTGGGAAGCCGATCTTCTCGGTCAGCAGCTTGTAGGCGCGCGTGCAGATCTCGATCTTGCGCTGGAAGGTGTCCGCCTGTCCGACCTCGTCGAAGGCCATGACCACCACCGCCGCACCGTAATTGCGGCAGATGCGGGCGTGCTCCAGGAAGGCGTCCTCGCCCTCCTTCATCGAGATCGAATTGACGATCGGCTTGCCCTGGATCGTCTTGAGGCCGGCCTCGATCACGTGGAACTTCGAGGAATCGACCATAATCGGGACGCGGCTGATGTCCGGCTCGGAGGCGACAAGATTGCAGAACTCGGTCATCGCCTTCTCGGAATCGAGCAGGCCCTCGTCCATGTTGATGTCGATGACCTGCGCGCCGTTGGCGACCTGGTCGCGCGCGACATCCAAGGCGGCGGCGTAGTCGCCCTCCTTGACCAGCTTTCTGAACTTGGCCGAGCCCGTGACGTTGGTGCGCTCGCCGACATTGACGAAGGGGATCGTCTCGTCGAGCGTGAAGGGCTCCAGTCCGGCCAGCCGCAGATAGCGCTTGATCTCCGGCGCCTTGCGGGGAGCCTTTCCGGCCACGGCTTCGGCGATCGCCTTGATGTGGCCGGGCGTCGTGCCGCAGCAGCCGCCGACGACGTTGACGAGGCCCGCATCGGCGAATTCGGCCAGCATGCCGGCGGTCGCCTCGGGGCTCTCGTCATAGAGACCGAATTCGTTGGGCAGGCCGGCATTGGGATAGGCGCAGATCAGCGTGTCGGCGACGCGCGAGAGATCCTTGATATGGGCGCGCATCTCGCGCGCGCCGAGCGCGCAGTTGAGGCCGACCGTCAGCGGCGCGGCATGGCGGATCGCGTTCCAGAACGCCTCGGTGGTCTGGCCAGACAGCGTCCGGCCTGACAGATCGGTGATCGTGCCGGAGATCATCACCGGCAGGCGGATGCCCTTTTCGCGATAGACCTCCTCTATCGCGACGATCGCGGCCTTGGCGTTGAGCGTGTCGAAGATCGTCTCGACGAGGATGATCTCAGAGCCGCCGTCGATAAGGCCGCGCACCTGCTCGGCGTAGGAGTCGCGGACCTGATCGAAGGTCACGGCGCGGAAGCCTGGGTTGTTGACGTCGGGCGAGATCGAGAGCGTGCGGTTGGTCGGGCCGATCGCGCCGGCGACGAAACGGCGGCGTCCGTCGGCATTTTGCGCCAGCACGGCGGCTTCGCGGGCGAGCTTCGCCGACTCCACGTTCAGCTCATAGGCCAGCGCCTCCATGCCGTAATCGGCCTGGGCGATCTGGGTCGAGGAGAAGGTGTTGGTCTCGACGATGTCCGCCCCAGCGGTGAAATATGCGAGGTGGATGTCGCGGATCGCCTCAGGCTGGGTCAGCACCAGAAGGTCGTTGTTGCCCTTGAGATCGTGATTCCAGCCCTTGAAGCGCTCGGCCCGGAACTGCGCCTCCGACAGCTTCAGGTCCTGAATCTGCGTGCCCATCGCACCATCGAGCACGAGGATGCGCTCGGAGGCGGCCTGACGCAGCGCGCGCTCGATCTCGGCGCCGTCGACGGGGGTGGGGGTGAAGTCGGACATCGTCACGCTTTCGCAGGGCTTGAAAATTCAGTGCTTGCCTTCAAGCGCGGCCAATCGCTTCTCGAAAGCTTCCATTCGTTCTTCGACTTCGGCAGCCGCATAACGACCAAGGACAGATTCGCCAAAAGCAGCCTGCCGAACGCTTTCGAGCCGCTTCTTCAGTTCAGCCATATCCGACCGCATCTCTTCGCGAAAAGCGGTGCCCTCAGCGCGCATCTCGCGCAGCATCGGAAGAATGAGATCACTCGGCTCTGCCATCTAATCGTCCTCCAACAAACACCCTTTACAATATGGGTATTCGTTCGAAAGCTCTCACTCTGCCGCGGCAGCCTGCGCCACCGCCGCCCGCTCGGGCTTCAGCCCGACCAGATGGCAGATCGCGTAGACCAAATCGGCCTTGTTCATCGTGTAGAAGTGCAGATCGGTCGCGCCGCGGTCGATCAGGTCGAGCGCCTGCTCGGCGCAGACGGCGGCCGCGACCAGCCGCCGCGTCGCGGCGTCCTCTTCCAGCCCCTCGAAGCGGTCGGCCAGCCATTGCGGCACGCTCGCGCCGGTCTTGCGGGCGAAGCTCGCGGTCTGCTTGAAATTCTGCACCGGGACGATGCCGGGCAGGATCGGAATATCGATGCCGGCGGCGCGCACCTTGTCGAGATAGCGGAAATAGACGTCGTTATCGAAGAAGAACTGGGTGATGGCGCGCGTCGCGCCGGCATCGACCTTCTTCTTCAGCGCGTCGATATCGGCGTCGAGCGAGGCGGCTTCAGGGTGCTTCTCCGGATAGGCCGAGACCGTGACCTCGAAATCGCCGACGCGGCGGATGCCGGCGACGAGATCGGAGGTCTGGTGGTAGCCGTTTGGATGGGGCTCATAGGTCGTGCCGAGACCGCCGGCCGGGTCGCCGCGCAAAGCCACGATATGACGCACGCCGGCGTCCCAATAGGAGCGGATCACCTCGTCGACCTCGTCGGTCGTGGCCGAGACGCAGGTCAGATGGGCGGCGGGCTTCAGGCCCGTCTCCTCGACCATACGCTTGACGGTCGCATGGGTGCGTTCGCGGGTCGAGCCGCCGGCGCCATAGGTCACCGAGACGAAGGCGGGGCCGAGCGGCTCCAGCCGGCGCACGCTCTCCCAGAGCGCGACCTCCATCTCCGGGGTCTTGGGCGGGAAGAACTCGAACGAGACCTTTGGGCGGCGTGAGCCGTGCCGGCTGGGGCGAAACGCGTTCATCAGGCCACCTCGAAACTGTCTTGTCGTAATGGAAGATCGCACTGCACGCGCGCGTCGCGGCCGCGCCAGAGCATCACGGTCAACTGGCTCGCCTGTCCGCCCTTGGCCTTGACCTCGTCGGCGAGATCGCAGGTCAGGCCGGCCTCGGAGAACCAGCCGGCGATCTGTGCGCGCGAGAAACCGAGCCGGCGATGGGCATGCTCGGTGCGCAGGAATTCCATCTCGTGGGGGGCGAAATCGACGACGATCAGCCGCCCGCCGGGGCTGAGCATGGCGGCGGCCTCGCGCACGGCGCGGCCGGGATCGTCGAGGAAATGCAGCACCTGATGGATGATGACGCAGTCGAAGGCGCTGCGCGCAAAGGGCAGGGCGTGGATGTCGCCCTGGCGCAGCTCGACGCGGGCAAGACCCGCCTTCTCCAGATTGGCGCGCGCCACCGCCAGCATGGCATGGTTGGCGTCGACGCCGACGGCGCGGCCGAATTTCGGGGCGATCCGCTCCAGCATGCGGCCGGTGCCGGTGCCGAGATCGAGCACCGCGCCGCGCGTGCCTTCGCCGACGGCTGCGAGCACGGCGGCCTCCACCGCCTCGTCGGGCACATGCAGCGAGCGGAGCCGGTCCCAGTCGCGCGCGACGCTGGCGAAATAGGTCTGCGCCACTTCGGCGCGTGAGGCGCGCACCGCCGCCAGCCGCTCGCGGTCGGCGGCGAGCACAGGATCGGCGGGATCGAGCCAGGCCGCGAGTGAAGCCGCGAAGGCGCCGCCCGTGCCGGTCTCGTCGAGCCGGAAGAAGGCCCAGGCCCCCTCGCGCGAACGGCGGACGAGGCCGGCCTCGGCGAGCAGCTTGAGATGGCGCGAGATGCGCGGCTGCGACTGGCCGAGGATGTCCGTGAGGTCGGAGACCGACAGCTCGCCTTCCGAGAGCAGCGCCAGAATGCGCAGGCGCGTCTCTTCGCCTGCGGCGCGCAGGCCAGCCAGCAGGACTTCGGAAGACAGCGTCGTCTGGCGCAAGCGCTCGCACTCCACGGAACGAAAAAAGATATAAAGATATCTTTATGTCAATCGCAGCTTGTTCGCAAGCGCAAACTGCTTCGTGACTTTTGCAGGCGTCAAACCTGCCGCATCGCCTGCGCCAGCGCGACGAACAGGCGCGGATCGCCCGACTGCGCGACGTTGAAGCGCATGAAGCCATTCGCCGCCTGCGACAGGCTGTAGACGTTGCCCGGCGCCAGCACGATGTCCTGTGCGAGCAGTTGCCGCGCGATCGTCGCCGCATCGACCCCTTGGGGCAGCGCGCACCACAGGAACATGCCGCCGCGCGGTTCGATCCAGGGTACGATGCCGATGGTCCGGAGCCGCGCCGAGGTCTCGCTCCGGGCGCGGGCAAGACGCGTGCGCAAGGCCTCCATGTGCTTGCGGTAGCTTCCGTCCTTGAGGATGCCCAGCACGAGTTCCGCCGCCAGCCGGCCCGTGCCGAAGGAGGCGGCGATCTTGAGGTCGATCAGCGCCTCGATCCAGTCGCGCCTGGCGGCGATATAGCCGCAGCGCGCCGAGGCCGAGAGCGATTTGGAGAAGCTGCCGATCTGGACGACGCGGTCGAGCCCGTCGAACGCGGCCAGCCGTGCCGCCGGCTCCGGGTCGAAATCGGCGAAGATGTCATCCTCGACGATGGTCAGCGCGTACTGCTCGGCGAGCCTGAGCACGCGATGCGCCACGACCGGAGACAGCGTCGCCCCGGTTGGATTATGCAGCGCTGAGTTGGTGATGTAGAGGCGCGGGCGTTCGGCCTCCAGCACCTGCTCCAGCGCGACGATATCGGGTCCGGTCGGCGTGTAGGGCACGCCGACGATGCGGACGCGGTGGGCTTTCAGCAAGGCGTGAAAGTTGAAATAGCAGGGGTCGTCGACCAGTACCGTGTCCCCGGGCTCGACCAGAAAGCGGCAGACGAGATCGAGCGCCTGCGTGCCGGATTCGGTCAGCAGGATCTGGTCGGGCGCGGCCTCGATCCCGTTTTGCGCCATACGGCGGGCGAGAAGCTGCCGCAGGGAGCCGAGGCCCAGCGGTGTGCCGTAATCGGCCAGCGTTTCGGCAGGCGCGCGCGACAAGCTCCGCAGCGCCCGCCGGAGATTGTCCTGCGGCAGCCAGTCGGCCGGGAGCCAGCCGCAGCCTGGCTTGAGCACCGCGTCGCCCGCTTCCAGCGTTTGCCGCGAAACCCAGAACGGATCGACCGCGCGCTCCAGCCGGGGCCCGATCGCGGCCAGTGCGAAAGGCGGCGCGTGGCCGGCGACATAAAAGCCCGAGCCGCGCCGGGCCTGAATGACGCCCTCGGCGGCGAGGCGGTCATAAGCCTCCACCACCGTGGACTTGGAGACGCGCATCGTTTCAGCAAAGGCGCGGATCGATGGCAGCCTTGCGCCCGGAGCCAGCGTCCGGCCCGCGATGCGCTGCCGGACGCTCGCGATGACGCGCGCCACCAGCGTGCCGCCACCAGCGTCAGCGGCAAGCGGCTCCTGAAATTGTAGTGGTTCCATGACCATGACAGTTTGCCCCAACTGTATTGCAGTGTCTCTGGTTAGTCGCATGCATCCGGCCGATCCAGCGGAAAAGTGGAGCGACGATGATGACGAAGACGACCAGCGGCCTGATCAACGGGCTGATCGGGGTGCTGATCTTCAGCGGCTCGCTGCCGGCGACGCGGCTGGCCGTGGCCGAGTTCGATCCGGTCTTCCTGACCGCCGCGCGCGCCGCGATCGCAGGCGTCTCGGGGCTGGCGCTGCTGGTCGCCTTCCGCCAGCCGCGTCCGCTGCGGGGCGACATCGTGCCTTTGCTCGTGGTGGGGCTCAGCGTCGTGGTCGGCTTCCCGCTGCTGACGGCGCTGGCGCTGCAATATGTCACTTCCGCGCATTCGATCGTCTTCATCGGCTTGCTGCCGCTGGCGACGGCCATGTTCGGCGTGCTGCGGGCCGGCGAGCGGCCGCCTTTGCCGTTCTGGCTGTTCTCCTGCCTCGGCAGCGCGCTGGTGGTCGGCTATGCGCTCACGCAGGGTCTCGAAGCCTCGCTGATCGGCGACCTGCTGATGCTGGCTGCCGTCGTGGTCTGCGGCCTGGGCTATGCCGAAGGCGCCCGGCTCTCGCGCCGGCTCGGCGGCTGGCAGGTGATCTCCTGGGCGCTGGTTCTCAGCCTGCCGGTCATGCTGACACTGGCGTTGTTGACAGCGCCGGCAGGCTTCGGCGGCGTGAGCCGGGCAGGCTGGCTAAGCCTGTCTTATGTGGCGCTGTTCAGCATGCTGATCGGCTTCGTGTTCTGGTATCGCGGGCTGGCGCAGGGCGGCATCGCGGCGGTCGGGCAGTTGCAGTTGCTCCAGCCCTTCTTCGGGCTGACGCTGGCGGCGCTGCTGCTGGGCGAGAGCGTCAGCGTGGCGATGCTCGCGGTCTGCGTCGCGGTGGCGGCCTGCGTCGCCATGGCCCGACGCTTCGCCGGACGCAGCCCCGCGACGATCAGCCGACCTTCGGCGTCACCGGCGGGATCACAATAACCGCATCGCCCGGCGTGATCGTTCCGGCGAGATCGACGCTGAGCACGAGGCCGCGCAAGGCTGTTGCGACCTTGACGAAGGCGAATTCGACCTCAGGCCGCCCGGCCAGAGCGGCGATCGCCCGCCCTGACTGGCGACAGGGGAAGTTATAGGCCTCGACCCGCAGCACGGCGCCGCCGTCGAAGCGCCCGCTGCCGCCCCACGAACCGCCGATGGCGAGCCGGCTGCCGGGCGCGATCCGCGAGAAACGCTCGAGCCCCGTGAACAGGAGATTTCCGCCGATCCATTCGGGCGGCAGCGCGTCGAGGCCGAGGTTCGCAGCGACCTCTGCAAGCTCGTCCGCGCTCAGCGCCGAGAGTTGGCGGTCGTTGCGTAGCACTGTGCCGCGCGGCAGCCAGGGCTCGCGCGCGCCGGATTTGCGCGTCACGCCGCCATGGACATCGCCTGGAATGCCGGAGAGATCGAGCGCCAGGCGCTCGCATGGGTGCGTCACGAAAGGGTGCTGCGTGTCCGCAACCGGAAGTATTTCATAGACGCCGGCGACGACGCCGCGCGCAAAGCCATTCGTCATCGCCGCGATGCGATCCTTGTCGGAATCCGAAGTCGGGTCGGATCAGAGCAACTGCAGTGAGCCGGCTGCCGTCTTGCCCCGTTCGGTCTTGAGTTCGAACGAGACTTTCTGTCCTTCCGTCAGCGTCATGAAGCCCGCTTCCTTAACGGCAGTGATGTGAACAAACACATCCTTTCCGCCATCCGCAGGCTGTATGAAGCCAAAGCCCTTCTCAGTATTGAACCATTTTACGGTTCCGGTCGCCATCGCCGCATCCTTTGGAGCCATCGCGTCTCGCGGTGCTTCGGATGCAAGCGTCCGAAGGCCCGCGCGCTTCAAGGATTGACCGAAATTTCATCCGTGTCGAGATCAATTGGCAGGCATGCGGCAGACGCATGCGATCAAGACTTGGTCAACATCACCTGCGTCTTCAGATCGGCGCGCGACGAGCCTCCGAGCCAGATTTCGATGAGCCCGGGATCGACGATGTAGCGTCCAGCATCGTCATGACCTCCGAGTTGGGCTGCAGCGAGCCTGAACCGCAGCGTCTTCGTCTCGCCGGCGCGCAGGAGGACCTTTTCGAACGCCTTCAATTCGCGCAGCGGCCGCGAGCGGCTGGCAACGGGCTGGCGGATGTAGAGCTGCGCCACCTCCTGCCCGTCGCGCGTCCCCGTATTGGCGACATCGACCATGACCTCGATCGTGCCGTTCACGGCGACCGAGCCCCTGGCGACGCGGGCGTTGGCATAGGTGAAACGGCTGTAGGAGAGGCCGAAGCCGAAGGGGTAGAGCGCGTCATTGGCCTCGTCCATGAAGATGGATTCGTAGCGCTGGCGGATCTGCAGCGGCCGGCCGGTCGGGAGCTGGTTGTAATAGATCGGGATCTGGCCGACCGAGCGGGGGAAGCTCATCGGCGTGCGTCCGGAGGGATTGACCTTGCCGGTCAGCACATCGGCGATGGCCGTGCGCCCCTCCGTGCCGCCATGAAAGGTCTGGACGATGGCTGCGACCTTCTCGCTCGCCCATGTCAGGACCAGCGGCCGCCCCGTCGCCAGCACCAGCACGACGGGCTTTCCAGTGGCGACCAGCGCCTCGAGCAGTTCCTGCTGCACGCCCGGCAGGCCGAGCTGCGTGCGCGAGGCGCCTTCGCCCATGAACTCGCAATCCTCGCCAAGCATGGCGACGATCAGGTCGCTTTCCGCAGCGGCCTGGACCGCCGCCGCCTTGTCGGAAAACTCCGTGCCGCAGGCCTTGGTGAAGGCCGGCTGGTAGGTGACGCTCGTCCCCGCCGGCAGCCGCTCGCGCAGCGCGTCGGGCAGCGGCTGGACCACGCGGCGTCCGAGCCCGGCCGGATCGGTCCAGACGCGCTCGTCCTCCGGCACGGCCATCGCCCCGATCACGGCGACCGAGCGGACGGTGTCGCGGATCGGCAGGAGGTCACCTTCGTTCCTGAGCAGGATCACGCTTTCCTGCGCCGCCTTCAGCGCGACGTCGCGGGCCGCTTGCGTCTGCATCAGGGCCGGGGCGGCCGCGACATCGACATCGGCGCGGTCGAACAGGCCGAGATGGAACTTGACCCGCAGCACGCGCCGCACCGCCTCGTTCAGCGCGGCCATGGGCACGCGGCCCGCCGTCACCTCGCCCGCGAGATGCT
Source organism: Rhizobiales bacterium CCH3-A5 (assembly GCA_001556025.1). GTDB lineage: Bacteria > Pseudomonadota > Alphaproteobacteria > Rhizobiales > Beijerinckiaceae > Allobosea. The sequence goes on along the minus strand of LSIB01000136.1, from coordinate 20,324 downwards.
TGTGATAGACCTCCGACATCATGTCCATGTCGATGCCCGCCAGCAGCGCCTTGCGCGCGGCCTCGGAGTCGTCGGCCGCGATGCCGTGCAGCCGCAATTCGGTGATCGAGCCGAAATCGGAGACGACGAAGCCCTTGAACTTCCATTTGTCTCGCAGAAGCTCGGTCAGCATGCCGCGATGGGCCGTCGCGGGCAGGCCGTTCAGCGCATTGAAGGCCGCCATGGCCGTCATTGAGCCGGCGTCGAACGCTGCCCTGAACGGTGGCAGATGCAAATCGTGCAACTGGCTCGTCGGAATCCAGGTCGAGTTGTAGTCTCTGCCTGCCTCCGCCGCGCCGTAGCCGACGAAGTGCTTCACCGTCGCCGCGACGCCGCCGCGCTGGTAGCCTCGCGTGCGGGCGGCGGCCACGACCGAGGCGTAGTACGGGTCCTCGCCCGCCCCCTCCAACCCGCGGCCCCAGCGCGGATCGCGCGACATGTCGACCATCGGCGCGAAGGTCCAGTTGACGCCGGCCGCAGACGCCTCGCGGCCGGTCCAATAGGCCGCCTCCTCGATCAGCGCCGGATTGAAGGTCGCGGCCTGTCCGAGCGGCAAGGGGAAGTAGGTCGAGAAACCATGGACGGCGTCGAGCCCGATGATCAGCGGTATCTTCAGCCGGGAAGTGCGGACGGCCTCCTGCACCTCCTTGACCTCGCGCGGAACGACGAAGTTCATCACGCCGCCGATCAGCCCGTCGCGGATGCGCCTGATGTCGAAGCCGTCGCCGCGCCCGGTCAGCACGAGCTGGCCGACCTTCTCGGGAAGCGTCATGCGGGCGATCAGCGCGTCGATGCGCCGCTCGATCGCGACAGCATCGCGTCCGGTTTTCCAGCCGACGGCCTGCGCGGAATGCGGGCTGGCTGGTGCGGGTTGCGCATGGATCTGCTGGGCGAGGCAGTGCCAGGCGAGCAGGGCGACAGCCAGCCGCAGGATCATCAGAATGTCTCTTCAAAACCGGAATAGGGTCCAGCCGCCCTACAGGATCGCGCCGGTGGGCTCAACCGCGCGCGGGTCGCCTTGTCGGCGCACGGGAGCAGGCCGGGCTTGCCCCAGACCAAAAAGGGGCCGCTCCGAAGAGCGACCCCTGATCTGTTCAGGACAAGCCGAAGCGTGGATCAGGCCGGCACGGCCGCGCCGCCGAAGCCCTCCGCCGAGCGGGTCTCGACCTGCGCCGACTGCACCACGCGCGAGACCGATTTGCGCTCGGAGTCGATGCGCTCGATCAGGTAGAAAGCGCGCTCGGCCGAGCCGAGCAGGGCCAGGATCGCGCCGCGCTCGACCCAGGGCAGTTCCGCGCCCAGACGCAGGCAGCGCTCGCGCAGTTCGGCGAGGCCCTTGAGCCGGGGCTCGGCATCGGCGGTGACCGGGGGATTGACCTGATCGATCGGGATGATGGCGCGGAGCGCGTCCTCGACCTGATCGACCAGCGTGTCGACAAGACCCCGGCCAACCTCGCCGAAGGGCTGGCGCTCGATCCGGCGGGCGATCTGGTAGAGCGCCTCGCCCAGGCTCGCGGTCTGGTCCTCTTCCTCGATCAGGCTGGCGACGAGATCGGCCCGGGCATAGGGCATGTCGGCCTTGAACATGCCCGAGGTGTAGGAGCGGATTTCGCGGTTGAGGATGTCGATGGCGGCGTAGTGCTCCTCGATCTTGTCGGGCGCGTCGTCCTTGCCCTTGGCGATATCGAGGAATTTGCGGGCGGCCTCGAGATAGCGGCCGGTCTCGCGCTGGACGGCGGGGACAGCCGTTACCGGATCGCCTGCCGCGGCGGCGGTCAGATAAAGCGGCTGGGTGTAGTCTTCCTGCTCGTTGGTGGCGTTGGCGCCGACCTTCATCAGGACCCGTTCGAACACGCCGACGAAGGGGAAGAGCAGGACGGTGTTGAAGATGTTGAAGAAGGTCGAGTAGAGGCCGATCGCGACCGGGACCAGCGGGAAGGTTTCCTTGCCGTCCTTGATGACGGGCACGCCGGGGTCGCCGCCGAACCACTGCATCGCCCAGGTGAGCACGTCCATCGAGACGAAGAACAGCGGGATCGTCACCATCACGCCGATGATGTTGAAGGATATGTGCGCGTAGGCGGCTCGTTTGGCGTTCTTGGTGAGGTTGAGCGAGGCCATCCAGGAGGTGATGGTGGTGCCCAGATCGGCGCCGAGCGAGAAGGCCACCGCCGTCTTCCAGTCGAGGATGCCGGCGGCGCCGAGACCCATGACGATGCCGATCGTGGCCGAGGAGGAGTGGATCATCGCGGTGATCCCGGCCGCGATCAGCACGCAGTAGATCAGGCCCACGAAGCTGTCGGCCTTGAGGGAGGAGATCACGCTCATGACTTCCGGCATGGCGCGCAGGGGGCGCAGGCCGCCGGTCATAAGGTTCAGGCCGTAGAAGATCAGCGCGAAGCCCATGCAGGCGAGCGCGATGTTCTTGACCTTGTCGGATTTGGCGAAGATGTGGACCAGCGCGAAGATGCCGGCGAGGAACAGGCCGAGCGGGCCGAGCGGCAGCGCGATCAGGCCGTTGCCCAGCGTCGTGCCGATATTGGCGCCCATGATCACGCTGATGGCGGGCCGCAGTCCGATGACGCCGGCGTTGACGAGGCCGACGACCATCACGGTCATCGCGGTCGAGGACTGGATGATGCCGGTGATGAAGGTGCCGGCGAGCACGCCCTTAACCGGCGTGCCCGCGATCTTGGCGAGCAGCGCGCGCATCTTGTTGACGGCGAGATTCTGGATGCCGTTACTCATGAATTCGAGGCCCAGCATGAAGATGCCGAGGCCGCCTATGACCGGCACGATCACCTGAGTGAAGATATCGACTTGCATGGCTCAGCACTCCCCACGACGCAACCGAACCGACTGTTGAACGCGTCAGGTTCGATCCCCGGAAACGACGCTAGGGGCGCGATACGACACCCGCGTGACCGCCAATTCCGGACATCGTCGTGGGGCCGCCTTCATTGCCGTTGCGCCAAGGCGATCCTGCGCAGCCGCAATCGCCGCGGCATTGCAGCCGTCGCCGCGCTGCAACATCTAGGGCGGTATCGAACGCAACCGTTTGAGACAGAGGTTTCCAGATGACCAAGATCGCCATCGTCTTCCATTCCGGCTACGGTCACACCGCCAGGGTGGCCGAACATGTCCAGAAAGGCGCCGCCTCGACGGGCGCTACTGTCGATCTCCTCGCGATCGACGCCGAGGGCAATTTGCCGGACGCCGCCTGGGAAACCATCAAGGCCGCCGACGGCGTGATCTTCGGCTCGCCGACCTATATGGGCAATGTGTCGTGGCAGTTCAAAAAATTCGCCGACGCCTCGAGCAAGCCCTGGTACGGGATGGAGTGGAAAGGCAAGATCGCGGCCGGCTTCACCAATTCAGCGACGCTGAACGGCGACAAGGGCTCGACTATCGCCTATCTCGCGCTGTTTGCGGCCCAGCACAAAATGCTCTGGACCGGCACCGGCATGCACCCGTCCAACGCCAAGGCCTCGACGCGTGACGACCTCAACAATCTCGGCGGCTATCAGGGCCTGCTCGTGACCTCGCCGTCGGACGCCGGCGTCGCGGAGATGATCCCCGGCGACCTCAAGACGGCCGAAGCCTTCGGCGTCAACGTGGCCGAGGTCGTCAAGAGCGTGAAGGGCTGAGCCCTTTCATTCGGCCGTGCAAGGAGCGAGCGCCCGCCATCGACGATGGCGGGCGTCTTCATGTCAGAGCGGCGTCCGGGGCGCGTCCTGCCGGCGCCAGGTCTCGACGGGCAGGCCGCCGACGCCCCAGTCCTCGAGCGCGACCTCGTCGATCACGACGAAGGTCGTGGCGGGCTTCTTGTCGAGGACGCGCACGAGCAGGTCGGTCACGCCCGCAATCAGTTCGATTTTCTGCGCAGGCGTCGCGCCTTCGCGGGTGATCTTGATGTTGACGTAGGGCATTGCAGCCTCCGGGCTGTTCGGCCGCGCGTTCAGGCCGCCGGCGCGATATCGAAGTGGAAGACCTTGGCGATGATGCGCCACTCCCCGTCGAGCAGGACGAGGCTGAGCAGGTCGGTGAAGCGTTTCTCGGCGATGGCGCATTCGACTGTCGCCAGCGCCGTGCCCGGCCCGACGAAGGCGACCGAGAGGATGCGGTCGCGCCGCACTTCGCCACGGGTGGCAGGTGAGGGCCGCGCCGCGACCATGGGCAGATAGGCGTCCATGGTCATGTGGGTCAGACTGCCGGTGCTGGCGCAGGCATAGAGGGCCTGCGGGTGGAAGACGCGACCAAGACCGGCGGCGTCGCTGTGGTGCAGGCCGTCGAAGTAGCGGCCGACCAGGTCCAGGATGGCTGAAAAGCGCGGGTCCATCACGCAGCCTGCGGGAGGCCTTCGGCCGCGATCGCCTGTCGTATGGACGGGCGCTGCGCCAGGCGCCCCATGAAGGCCTGCAGCTTCGGCCAAGGATCAAGCGCGATGCCGGCATGGCCGCTCCAGCTCACTACGGTGAACAGATAGCCGTCGGCGACGCTGAACCGCTCGCCGAGCAGATAGGCGCGGCCGTCAGAGAGCATCGCTTCAACCTGGCCGAGCCGCAGCGCCACGGCCTTGCGGGCGTCCTGCTTGCCCTGCTCGTCCGTGGCTGGCCGGAACAGGGGGGAGAAGGCCTTGTGCAGTTCGCTGGCGATGAAGTTCAGCGCCTCCTGCAGCCTTGCGCGCTCCAGCGTTCCAGCCTGCGGCGCGAGCCCGGAAGCCGGGGCCTTGTCGGCGATGAACTGGACGATCGCCGCGCCCTCGGTCAGCACGTCTCCGCTGTCGAGTCGCAGCGCCGGAACGTAGCCCCTTACGTTGACGGCGGCGTAGTCCTCGCCGGTTTCGGTGCGCCTCGTGTTGAAGTCGACCCTCTCGATCGAGAAGGGCAGGCCGGACTCGATCAGAGCGATATGGGGCGAAAGCGAGCAGGCGCCGGGCGCGTAATAGAGCTTCATCGTCGTCATCTCCGGGTTGCAATGCGACAGGAGTAAGCCGAGGCGATAACCTTTGTATATGAAGTAACTTGTCGTTACTTCATTTTCCGGTATCCTTCCGGTAACCGGGGGATCGTTGGCCATGGCCTTGAAGATCAGGAAGAACCGCGCCGTTGCGCCGCCGCCGACCTGCGCCGTGGGCACCTGCATGCGGGTGATCGGCAAGGCCTGGACGCCGAACCTGATCTGGTATCTCAGCGGGGGCCCACGCCGCTTCGGCGAGCTGCGCCGCGACATGCCGCTGATCTCGGCGAAGATGCTGAGCGAACGCCTGCGTGACCTCGAGGCGAGAGGGGTGGTGAGCCGCCGTGTGGTGGCGAGCTCGCCGCCTTCGGCCGAGTATCAGTTGACCGATCTCGGCGAGGAACTGATGCCGGCAATCGAGGCGATCGTCGCCGTCGGGCTGAAGCTGAAGGAGCGCCTGGGCGAAGCCGCCGACGCGGCATGACGCTGCGGCCGTCGCCTCAGAGCATGCGGACCATCGGCTCGGCCATTCGGGGACCGATGGCTCCCAGCGAGACAGGCGCATCGATCGCCGCGCCGAACAGGCGGGCCTGGTTCCGGCCTGCCGTTTTGGCGAGGTAGAGCGCCGAATCCGCCTCGGCAAAGAGCTTTGCACTGTCGTGGCGGTGGGCCGGACGCAGCAGCGTGACGCCGATCGAAACGCCGATCTCGATCGGGTGTCCATGCCAGACGACCGGGCAGGCGAGCACGCGCAGCGCATGGTCGAGCAGCAGGGTCAGATGCGGCAGCCCGAGCGGCAGGCGCAGCAGCACGGCGAATTCGTCGCCGCCGATCCTGGCGATCAGCACTGCGCCCTCAAAGACGCGTTCAAGCCGCGCCGCGACCTGGCGCAGGCATTCGTCGCCGGCGGCGTGGCCGAACTGGTCGTTGATCTGCTTGAAGAGATCGACGTCGAGGACTGCCAGCGCCGCCAGCGTGCCTGCATCATAGCCGTGGCCCAGCAACTCCTCGCAGCGGCTCTCGAAGACGCGGCGGTTGGCGAGCCCGGTCAGCGGGTCGCTGTAGGCGAGTTCGCGCAGGCTCGCCCACATCGCCTTTTCATGCGTGATGTCCTGCTTGGCGCCGTAGATCCGGACAGGGCGGCCGTGCTCGCAGGCGACATTGGCGACAAGCCGCATCCAGCGATCCTCGCCGGCCGGCGTGCGGATATGGGCCTCCATGCTGAAGCCGCCGCCGGTCGCGATGGCCTTTGCGCGCAGGCGCTGCATCTCGGCGCGCGAATCGTCATGGTAGAGATCGACGGTCGAGGGCCGGTGCAGGGTCGAGCCGCGCGGCAGTCCAAACAGATCGTAGACGCCGTTGGTCCAGGTCAGGGTTTCGCGCGCCAGCTCGCATTCCCAGGCGCCGACCTTCGCCAGTAGCGCCGCCTGGTCGTAGAGGCGCTTGGCTTCGGCGGCGGATAGCGGCTCGTGGCTCACGAATCCCTCGTCGGTCGGCTCTCGATCGGGCCGGGATCGGCCGATCGGTCTTGTCCGGCGAGGCTAGTTCCCATTGGTTAACGGGGTCTTGCCGCAAAGGCAGCGGGCAACCGCGTGTCACTCGCGCCGCAGGGCCTCGATCGGGTCGAGCCGCGCGGCCTGACGAGCCGGATAAAAGCCGAAGAAAACGCCGATGAGGCCCGAGACGCCGACCGCAATCGCTATGGTTTCGAGCGAGACGACGGACGGCCAGCCGGCAATGCGCGCGATCGTCAGTGCTGCCCCGACCCCGAGCGCTATGCCGACCGCGCCGCCGATGATGGCGAGCGTCGTCGCCTCGATCAGGAACTGCGCCAGCACGTCGCGCTGGCGTGCGCCGACGGCGAGCCTCAAGCCGATTTCGCGGGTCCGCTCGGTGACCGAGACCAACATGATGTTCATGATGCCGATTCCGCCGACCAAGAGCGAGACGGCGGCCACGGCGGCCAGCAGCCAGGACAGCGTATTGGCGGCGGCGGTCGCCGTGTTGGCGATCTCGGTCAGGTTGCGGACGATGAAATCGTCGTCGGCGTCCTCTGTGAGACGATGGCGCTGCCGCAGCAAGGCGCGGGTCAGCTCGATGCCGGGCGTGATCGCCTGTTCGCTCTCGAACTTGACCATGATGGTCTGGACCGACCTATCGCGCGCATAGTTGCGGCCGACGATGCGGCGGCGGCCGGTGTCGAGCGGCACGAAGATGACATCGTCCTGGTCCTGTCCCAGCGCCGACTGGCCCTTGGGCGCCATCACGCCGATGACCTTGAACGGGACGTTGCGGATGCGGAACTGCTGGTCGAGCGGGTTCTGCTCGCCGAACAGGTTCCTTGCCACGGTCTGGCCGATGATGGCGACGATCTCGCCCCGCCGCAGCTCCTCGGGCTCGAACAGGCGGCCGTCCGCCACGTCCCATTCACGGGCGGCGAAGAAATCCAGATCGGTCGCCGTGATTTGCGTCGACCAGTTCGTGCCCTGATAGATGGCCTGGGCGCGGGTCACGATCACCGGGGCTGCCGCAACGACACCTTCGACCTCGCGCAGAACGGCGCTGGCGTCCTCGTCGGTCAGGGTCGAGGACGCGCCCGCGCCCAGCCTCGCGCCGCCCTGCGTGACGTTGCCGGACTGGATGATGGCGAGGTTGGCTCCGAGCGACTTGATCTGCGAGGTGACGCGCTCGCGCGCGCCGGAGCCGATCGCGACCATGGCTATGACGGCGGCGACGCCGATGATGATGCCGAGCATCGTCAGCGCCGAACGCAGCGCGTTCGCGCCGATGGCCGAGAGCGCCGAGCGGATGGCTTCGAGCAGGCTCATGCCAGAACCTCCAGCGTCGCCATCTCCGACCCGGGCTCCACGGCATGGCCGGCATCGAGCGCCGCCAGCGCCTCGCGTGCTTCGGCAGCCTCCTGTCGCGTATCGGAGAGCAGCTTGCCGTCGCGGAAGCGGATGACGCGGCGCGCGTGGCGCGCCACCTCGGCGTCATGGGTCACGAGCACGACGGTGACGCCCTCGCGGTTCAGATCCTGGAACAAAGCGAGGATTTCGAGCGCGGTGCGGCTGTCGAGCGCGCCGGTCGGCTCGTCGGCGAGCAGCAGGCGCGGTTCGTTGACCAGCGCACGGGCGATCGCGACGCGCTGCTGCTGGCCGCCCGAAAGCTGCATCGGCCGGTGATGGGCGCGCTCGGCGAGGCCGACGCGGCCGAGCGCGGCCAGCGCGCGCGCCTTGCGGGTCTTGCCGTCGGCGCCCGCATAGACCATCGGCAGTTCGACATTGGCGCAGGCGTCGACGCGCGGCAGCAGGTTGAACTGCTGGAAGACGAAGCCGAGCTTGCGGTTGCGCAGCTCAGCGAGCCCATCGCCCGAGAGGGTTTCGACCGCGACGCCGTCGAGCCGGTAATGACCGCCGGTCGGCCGGTCGAGGCAGCCGATCAGGTTCATGAAGGTCGATTTGCCCGAGCCCGACGGGCCCATCACCGCGACGAGGTCGCCGGCTTCGATGTCGAGCGAGACCCGGTCCAACGCCGTGACGCGGCCGGAATCGAGGTCGTAGACCCGCGAGAGCTCGCGCGCTTCGATCAGGGGCATGGGAGCGCTGCCCTTTTTTGAGGAAAGGACACCTGAACCACTGCCGTCATGCGCGGGCCTGTCCCGAGCACCCACGTCTTCACCCCGCCCTTCGCCAAAGCGAGACGTGCATGGTCGGCACGAGGCCGACCATGACGGAGAAGGTGAGGCCAAGTCCTGTTGGAAAACGCGTTCATCAGAACAGCCGGGGCCCCCGCGCTGGCGGGCCACCGGCAGGCGCTGCGGGCGCGACCGGGCGCGGGCCGCCGCCGACGATCACCTGCGCGCCGTCCTTCAGCTCGCCGGAGACGATCTCTGTGTAGGCGCCGTCGGTCGGGCCAAGCATCACCGGAACGGCCTTGGGCTGACCTCCCATATCGAGCACGTAGACGCGGCCCGGCGCACCGGTCTGCGCGGTGGAGCGGCCCTCCTGCATCATCGCCTCGAACTTCGCCCTGCGTTCGGGGTCGAGCACGGCGGCGATCTTCTTCATCGTCTCGCCGCGGGCCGCGCGGAAGGCGGCGCGACGCTCGTCTTCGGAGAGGCCGGCCATCGCCTCGCGGCCCCCGCTGCGGCGCTCCTGTAGAACGCCGGCGATCGCCTGTGTCTGCTCCGGCGTCGGCTGCAGTTCGGTCTCGATGCGCTCGCGCAGGGCCGCGCCCGTGCGGTTGCCGCCGCCACGCCCGCCGCGCTCCCCGCCTGTGACGGCAGGGGATGCGGCCGGCACGGGGCCGGCTGCCGCGCCGACGGGCCTGAACCGCAGCGCCGCATTGGCGACGCGAAGCACGTCGCTGCGGTCCTCGGTGACGACCTGGAGATTGGCCGTCATGCCCGGCAGCAGCGCCATGTCGCGGTTCTCGACCCGGACAACGCCGGTATAGGTGACGACGTTCTGGATCGTCTGCGCGCCGAGCCGGACCATCTCGACCCGGCCCTCGAAGGTGCGGTTGGGATAGGCGTTGACGCTGAAGGTCACGGCCTGGCCGGTCTTGAGGCGACCGACATCGGCCTCGTCGACATTAGCGTAAATGTCGATGACACGCAGATCCTGCGCGATCTGGAACAGGGTTGGCGTCGAGAGCGAAGCCGCGACCGTCTGGCCGAGATCGACCTGGCGTTGCACCACAACGCCGTCCACCGGCGAGCGAATCTCGGTGCGCTCAAGGTCGATCAGGATGCCTTTCAGCGTCGCCTCGCGCTGCGCGATCAGCGCCTCGCTCGCCTTGACCTGGCCCTCCGCCAGCAGAATGTCGGCGTCGAGCCCGTTCATCTCGGCTTTCGCCGAGGCGATCTGCGCCTCGCCGGAGGCGAGCCCCGCCGTCAGCATCTCGACCTGGGTGCGGGCGCTGTCGAGCGTCTGTTGAGCGCCGGCGCCGCGCGAGAACAGCTCGGTCTGGCGCTCGAAGGTGCGCTTCGCGTCGGCGAGCTGGGCGGCGGCACGATCACGCTGCGCCTCGATGTCCCTGACCGTCGAATTCGCCTTGATCCGGGTCGAGCGGGCGCGGTCGAGCTGGGCGCGCTTGACCAGGAGATCGGCCTTCGATTGCGAGACATCCGCTTCGGCCGCGTCGCGCTTGGTCCTGATCTGGTCGCCGTTCAGACGCGCCACGACCTGTCCGGCCTTCACGACCGAATTGTAGTCGGCGAGGATCTCGACGATCTGGCCCGAAAGCTGCGAGCCGACCAGAACAGTGGTGACCGGGGTCAGGGTGCCGGTCGCACGAACTGCGGCCGTGATGCGGCCACGATCGAGCGCTGCGGTGCGGTAGGCCTGTTCATTGGCCGCGCCGCCCGAGGGGCGCATCGTCCAGTAGCCGGCGCCTGCCGCCAGCGCCACCAACCCCGTCGCCATGAGCCATTTGCGCAAAGCCGCCACTCCGCCATCCGGGCCTGCACGAGCAGGCGTCCAACCCGCATCACCATGGCAGAATCCGCCAATCCCGGCGAGTTAAACTGCGGCAATGTTGCTGCAAGATGTGGGACAGATCAGGCCGTCCGCGCGCCTCGCGTCGCGGCCACGAGATCGCGCAGCGTCGTGATCGTCGAGGCGTCGGCGACGCCGTCGACCTTCTCCTGTCGCCAGTGGCGCTGGAAGGCGGCGACAACCGCCTCGAGTTTTTCGTCGAAGACGCCATCGACTGAGCACCCGTAACCCAGCATGGCGAACATCGCCTGCAGCGCCTCGACCGGCTGGCCGCTTTCGCCCTTGGCGAGGAAGCGCCCGCCCCGGATCGGCGCAGGCTCGATCCAGAGGCCGACGCCGCCTTCCGCGAAGCGCCGCCATGGGAATTTCTCGCCGGGGTCGATCTTGCGGCCGGGCGCGATGTCGGAATGGGCCAGCACGCGTTCGGGCGGGATCGACCAGCGCTCGCAGATGTCGCGGCAGAGGTCCAGCGTCGCAGCTATCTGGTGTGGCGGGAAATCGGGGAGGCCGCCGGGATGGCCCGGATTGGCGATCTCGATGCCGATCGAGCAGGAGTTGATGTCGGTCTCGCCGGCCCAGTGCGAGGCTCCGGCATGCCAGGCGCGCCGTGCCTCGGGCACGAGTTGCAACGTGTGGCCGTTCTCGAAGACGAAATAATGCGAGGAGACCTGGGAGACCGGATTGCACAGCCATTGCAGCGCGGAGCCGGCATCCGGCATGCCGGTATAGTGCAGGATCAGCATGTCGGGCCGGGGGGCTGAGCCGTCGGCCGCAACAGGCTTGCGCTCGCCATGGTTGGGCGACGGAAACACCTTCGCCGCGAAGCGGCTGTCGGGGCTCGCTGCTGACATGGCTGGTTCAGGCGGGCAGGGTCGTGCGGGAGGCCACCGCGCCTCGCTCGCGCTCGATGGCGTCCCAGGCGGCGTTGATCGCGGCCAGCCTGCGTGTGGCGATCGCGACCGCCTCCTCGGGAAGGCCGCGCGCGATCTCGCGGTCGGGATGGGTCTCCGCGACCAGCCTGCGATAGTGCTGCTTGAGCTGGGCGTCGCTCATCTCGCGGGAGGCGCCCAGCACGAGATAGGGATCGTCGGGCCGGCGCATGTGACGGGCCTCGATGCGGGCGAAGCCCGCCTCGTCGATCGCGAAGATCGTCGCGACGTCGCGCAGATAGGCGTGCTCGGCCTCGTGGATCGCGCCATCGGCTGCGGCGATCAGGAAAAGACCGTCGAGCACGTCTTCCAGCAGCGCCGGCTCCTCTCGGAATGCGTCGGCGATCTGGCTCGCATAGGCCTCGAAGCCGGCGCTCGTCTGCTTGGCGAGGTCGAACAGCCGCGCGATGCGCTCATGCTCGCCGTCGGGCACCTTGACGATGCGCTCAAAGGCGGCGACCTCGTCGCGAGTCACGACCCCGTCCGAGCGCGCCATCTTGGCCGAGAGCGCGACGAGGCCGGTGGTGAAGACGAGTTCGCGCGGGGCCGGGCCGAAGGGCGCGCCCTCGCGGTCGACCAGCACATGGCCGGCGAGCGCCCCCAGTAGCGCGCCAAGCGGGCCGCCCAGCACGAAGCCGACTCCGCCGCCACCGAGAAGGCCCCAGAACGTCGATGCCATGGTCGAAGACTCTCCCGGACGCCCGCCCGGCGCGCCCATCGCGCCATGGCCCCGGCCCGACCCCGCAGGCTTAGCGCGGCCTTCGGTTGCCCCACAAGGCCGGGCCGACGCGGTTTTTTGGGCGTCGCTCGGGAAATAAGACGGGAATGCGGCAGGTTTTCACGCCGCATCTGCCCTTACGTCAACGCGAATCGGCGGTAGGCGTCGGGTGGAGTGAAGACTTGTCAATATTTGTTCATAAAGTAACAGATATCCCCTTCGAAGAATAAATATTCAGATTCGAATACGCTCGATGCGTCAGATTATGACCACATTCCGCCAGCATCAAGCTCGTCATCCTCACAAGCTCTGGAATGAAAGACGTCCGCAACGATGCTGACCAAGCGCTCTTATGCCTTCGCTGCTTTCGCAATTTGCCTGGCCGGATCCCAGCCATCTGTCGCCGAGGTCAACAGCGAGACCGGGGCGCGTGACTTCATCGTCAGGCAGGCCGAGATCGATCAGGCAAAGGCCGCCGAAAAGGGCAAAGACGAACCTGCGCCTACGGCAAAGCCCGCGCAGGCCAAGGCGGTAGGCAAGCCCGTCGCCACGTCCGCAAAATCCGCGAGTCCGTCTGCGGTCGAACGCGCGCGGGCCGCTTTCCAGAAGTCGATGCAGGCTCATGTACAGATCGATCCCGTCGGGTCGCGGGGAGCCGCCGTGTCGCCCGATACGGCGTCTCCCATCGCTGCGTCCCCCGCCGCGCCGGCTGTGGCTGTAAGGCCTGCGTTGGCGGCTCCAGCGGGCTCCGATGGCCTCAGGGCGCTTGTGGCGCGCCATGCCGCCGCCAATGGCGTACCCTTCGCGCTCGCCGATGCGGTCGTACGGATCGAGAGCCGCTACAATCCCCGCGCCGCCAATGCCGGCAATTACGGACTCATGCAGATCCGCCACCAGACGGCGCGCGGCATGGGCTATTCGGGCGGGGCCGGCGGGCTGCTCGATGCCGAGACCAATGCGCGCTATGCGATGAAATATCTGGCGATGGCCTATCGCGCCGCCGGCGGCGATACCTGCCGCACCGTGATGAAGTATCAGAGCGGCCACATGGCCGAGCGCATGAGCGGCGCCAACCGCGCCTACTGCGCCAAGGTCAGGACGATCACCGCTCGCAACTGAGCCGAAACGCCAGCCATTGCTTGACGCAAGCCGGCGCAGCGCGCACTAGCCACGCCGCCAGTCGGCCGGACGGCCGCTCCCGCGAGAACTCAGGTTCTTCCGGGGGAGGAAAGTCCGGGCTCCACGGAAACACGGTGCCGGATAACGTCCGGCGGGGGCGACCCCAGGGAAAGCGCCACAGAGATCGAACCGCCTCCGCATTTCGGTGCGGCGGTAAGGGTGAAAAGGTGCGGTAAGAGCGCACCGCGGACCCGGCAACGGGGACGGCATGGCAAGCCCCACCGGGAGCAAAATCGAATAGGGACGATGCTTTTCCCGCAAGGGAAAGGGGGCCTGTTTCTGCGGCCTTGTCGTCCGGGTTGGTTGCTCGAGGCGCGCAGCGATGCGCGTCCCAGAGGAATGGCCGTCACGTCGGGGGAGCGATCTCCCGGCCATCCAGAACCCGGCTTACAGGCCGGCTGGCGCCCGATTTCAGAAGGTTGCGAAAAGGGCCGGGATCGCTCCCGGCCCATCCATATGGCGCAATGATGCGGCGCTCAGAGCGTGTAGGCCCACTCGGCCGGAACCCAGCGATAGGCCTGGCCGCTCCTCAGCACGCGGCCGAAGCCGGGGAAGCCGACATGGGTTCCGGCGACCAGCATGCCGTCGGCCGAAATCATGTCGAAGATGCGCTTGCGCGACGCCGCCGCCATCGCCGGATCGCCGTCGAAAGCGAAACCGGCATCGGGCAGGGCGGTGTGGATCGCGGTGTTGTGCATGATGTCGCCGATCAGCAGAAGCTGTTCGGAACCGGACGTGACGCGCAGGACGCTGTGGCCCGGCGTGTGGCCGGGCGCATGCTCCAGAACGAGCCCTGGCGCGACCTCGCCGGCCTTCACCTTGCGGGTGCGGGCGGCATAGGGCGCGAGCGATTTGCGGGCCGATTCGAAGAAGGGCTTCGCCTCGGCCGGCGCGCGCGACATGATGCCGTCATCGGCCCAGAAGGCCGCCTCGGCCTCGTGGATGACGAGTTCCGCATTGGGGAAACGGGCCGCGCCGGTCGCCGATATCAGGCCCTCGGCATGGTCGGCATGGGCATGGGTCAGGATCACGCCGTCGATCTGGGCCGGATCGATGCCAGCCGCCTTCAGATTGGCCTCGACGCGGCCGAGATTGGGGCCGAAGGCCTGGTTGGCGCCGATGCCGGCGTCGATCAGCCAGGTCTTGTCGCCAGTGTTGACGACGAAGGCGTTGACCGAGGTCGGCAGGCTTTCAGACATGCCCTGGGCTTCGAGCGCGGCCTTGATGTCGGCGGCGGGCTTGCCGGAGAAGAGTTGCGCGCCCAGCGGGGCGACGCCGTCGAGGATCGCGGTGACCTCGATCGCGCCGATCTTGCGGCGATGAATCCCCGCGACCTGCGCGGAGGCGAGCGGGGCCTTGGCGAGAGCCGGGCCGAAGGTCGCGAACGCCGATGCGGCGGTCGCGCCGACGAGAAGGTGGCGACGGTTCAACATGGTGCCGTTCCTTATGGTTGGGGCTGAACAAAACGCCCGGTCCATGAAGGGCCGGGCGCGGGAGACAGGCGACGCGGGTCGCCTGCAATCATGTCGTCGGCGGGCCGTGTCGGCCGGGCCGAAATCACGCGACCTCGAGATCGACGTCGATGTTGCCCTTGGTCGCATGCGAATAGGGGCACACGACATGCGCCTTCTCGACGAGGTCCTCGACCACGGCCTTGTCGACCCCGGGCACTGAAATCGTGAGCTTCACGGCGATGCCGAAGCCCTGGCCGTCGTCGCGCGGACCGATGCCGACATCGGCCGAGACCTTGGCGTCGTCGGGGATCTTCACCTTCTCCTTGCCGGCGACGAATTTCAGCGCGCCGAGGAAGCAGGCTGAATAGCCGATCGAGAAGAGCTGTTCGGGATTGGTGCCCTCGCCGCCGCCGCCGCCGAGTTCCTTGGGCGTGTTCAGCACGAGATCGACATTGCCGCTGTCGGTGGCGGCCTTGCCTTCGCGGCCGCCGGTGGCCGAGCCATGCGCGGTATAGAGAATTTTCATCGGATCACTCCTCAGGCTGTCCTTGAAAGCCGGTTGGCGAAGCCCCGTTGGGCGACGAACAACCTCTTGCACGATCCAATTAGATAGCGCACAATCAAATTGTCAACGATCCAACTTGCCGGTCACGTGGAGTTGATCGCGCCGTATCGGCCGCCATTGCAGGGGAGAGCACGCCATGGCGAAATCACGAACTGCCGTTTCAGCCTCGCCGAAGCTCGAGGAGCAGCTTTGCTTCGCGGTCTATCTTGCCGGCCACGCCTTCAATCGCATGTACCGGACGGTGCTCGCCGAGCTCGGGCTGACCTACCCACAATATCTGGTCATGCTGGTGCTGTGGGAATGTGACGGGCTGAGCGTGAAGGCTGTCGGGGAGCGGCTGATGCTCGATTCAGGCACGTTGACGCCGCTTCTGAAACGCCTGGAGGCCGCCGGCCTGATACGCCGAGAGCGCAGCCGGCAGGACGAACGCCAGGTTAGGCTGCTGCTGACACAGGCCGGCGATTCGATGCGCGAGAAGGGCCGCTGCGTACCCGAGGCGATGGGTTCGGCGATCGCTCAGTCGCCGGAGGAGATCGGGCATCTTGCCGCGCAACTGAAGGCGTTGCGCGAGGCGCTCCTGAACGCCGTCGCCGACAAGACCTGACCTGCAAAAATTCACAGCCAAACAGCCCGTTTTCGCACGGCCGCGGCGAGACCGGTGGCGGGGCTTTGGCGAAACCGCGCATGCTTACGGATACTTAACCTTAACGGGCTGTGATGCTGTCGAGGACGTGTGTCGACGGTCCGACAGACGCGATTCCATTGACGCCCATACAAGCCCATGCTATCCCAAATCATCCCGTCGAACCCGGCAGGCAAAGGTCAGGTCAAGGTCCGTGTGCCGCGCGGATTTCGGCTCAAGGCTGCGCTTGGCTGGCTTCGACGGGGTGTCTGTTTCGCGCCCTTGTCGGCGCGGGCTCGCGTGAGTTTTTGGCCGGGAGGCGGCGTTGACGGACCGCTTCGTCTCGAACTTCACAAACCGGCTGGACGCCAAGGGCCGCGTCTCCATTCCCGCAAGCTTCCGGGCAGTCCTCGCGAAGGACGGCTACGAGGGGCTCTATGTTCACCCGGCGCTGGAACTCGCGGCGATCGACGCGGGCGGGCTGGCGTTGCGCCGGACCATCGACGACATGCTGGCGCGCTTCTCGCCCTTTTCGGAAGAGTGGGAGCTGCTTTCGACGGCGCTGAACGGCGCCTCGGAGGTGCTCAAGGTCGATCCGGAGGGCCGCATCATGCTGGGCGAGATGCTGAAGACGCATGCCGGCATCGCCGACACCGTGACCTTCGTCGGGCAGGGCCACAAGTTCCAGATCTGGGAACCGGCGCGCTTCCAGGCGCATCTGGAGACCGCGCGGTCGCGGCTGCGCGACGTCAGGCGCTCGCTCAGTACGCTGGCGGGCCCGGCCGGGGTCGGCGCGCCATGAAGCGGCGCGGCGGCCATGACGAACCGGTCACAGGCGAGGGCGGCCGCCATATCCCGGTCCTGCTCGACGAGGTCGTCGCTGCGCTGGCGCCACAGCCGGGCGGCCGCTATCTCGACGGCACCTTTGGCGGCGGCGGCTATGCCCGCGCCATCCTCGACGCGGCGCCGGACGCCACGCTGCTGGGGCTCGACCGCGATCCGAGCGCGATAGCAGGTGGCGCCGATCTCGTCAGCGCAATGGCAGGGCGGTTGACGCTGTCTCAAGCGCGGTTCGGCGAACTGGCCGAGGAGGCGCAGCGCTTCGGCATGCCCCCCCTCGACGGCGTGGTGCTCGATATCGGCGTCTCGTCCATGCAGATCGACGAGGCGGGGCGCGGCTTCTCGTTCCGGTTCGACGGCCCGCTCGACATGCGCATGGGCGCGGATGGGCCAAGCGCCGCCGACATCGTCAACGAGGCCGAGGAAGGCCTGATCGCCAACATCCTCTATCATTACGGCGAGGAGCGCCGCTCCCGCGCCGTGGCCCGCGCCATCATCGAGGCGCGGCGCAAGGGTCCGATCGAGACCACCAAGCAGCTGGCCGATCTCGTCGCCGGCATCGTCAGGGCCGAACCCGGCGGGGCCAACCCCGCGACGCGGACGTTTCAGGCGCTGCGCATCGCCGTCAATGACGAGCTCGGCGAGCTTGTGCGCGCGCTGCACGCCGCCGAGGCCGTGCTGAAGCCCGGCGGGCGGCTCGTGGTCGTGACCTTCCACTCTCTCGAGGACCGCATCGTCAAGCAGTTCCTCACCGCGCGTTCGGGCCGCGCTCCGGCGGGCTCGCGTCATGCGCCGGTCGTCGCGCCCGCCGAGCCGACCTTCACGCTGGTGAGTCGCGGGCCGGTCACGCCGTCCGAGGCCGAAATGCGCGCCAATCCGCGGTCCCGGTCGGCCAAGCTCAGGGCGGCCGAGCGTACCGACAGGCCCTCGCGTCCGGCGGACGCAGCGCTCGTGGCGCTGTCCGAAGTTCCCGATCCTCAACCCCGGCGGAGGCCATCGGCATGATCAAGCTGCTGCATGTTGTGGCGATCGGGGCGCTCGTGTCGTCCGCGCTCTACGCCTATACGATCAAGTACGAGACGACGCTGGAGGCCGAGCAGCTCCAGAAGCTGAAGGCCAAGACGCAGCGCGAGCGCGACGCCATTGCGGTGCTCAAGGCCGAATGGTCCTATCTCAACCGGCCCGACCGGGTGCAGGCGCTGGCCGACAGCCATCTCGATCTTCAACCCTTCGCCATCAGCCAGGTCGTGCGCCCATCCGATATCCCCGAGCGCGGGCCGAAGGTCGATGCAATCGGCCGCAAGCTCGAGGATTTGGGCCTCGGCCTGCCGACCGAGACCCCGAAGGACCGCAAAGCCAGCGGCGTCACCACGCCCGGAGCCCGCCCGTGAGAACGCCCATGAGCGAGAATTCGACCGACGATTCCGCCCAGCAGTCGCAGGCTGCCCCGCAGGCCGAAGCCGCGCCGCGCCGCCAGCGTTTCGGCTGGCTGCGCGCGGTCTTTCGGATGAGCGGCGAGAAAAGCGAGCCGCGCGTCGGCCTCGTCATTCTCGGTTTCGCGGCGCTGTTCATCGCCATTACCGGCCGGCTCGTCATGCTGGCGGTGGCCCCCAACGAGCAGGTGGGCTTGCGGCGCGCGACCTCGACCGCGATCTCGGCGGCGCGGCCCGACATCGTCGATCGCGAAGGCAATGTGCTGGCGACCGATATCCGCACCGTCTCGGTCTTCGCCGAACCGCGCAAGATTCTCGACAAGGACGAGGCGACCGAGCTTCTGACCGCCGTCCTGCCCGACCTCGACGCCAAGGATCTGCGCGACAAGCTGGCGACCAAGAAGGGCTTCGTCTGGGTCAAGCGCGAGATCACGCCGCGCCAACAGGCCGAGGTGCATCGCCTCGGCATTCCCGGCGTCGGCTTCGTGCCCGAGAACAAGCGCGTCTACCCCAACGGCCCGGCGGCGGCGCATGTTCTCGGTTACGCCAATATCGACAATGTCGGCATTGCCGGCATCGAGAAATACATCGACTCGCAGGGGCTGCAGGACCTGAACGGGGCGGGGCTCGCGACGCAGGCCTCCGATCTCAAGCCCGTCCAGCTCTCGGTGGACCTGCGCGTCCAGCATCTGCTGCGCGACGAACTGGTCAAGGGGCTGGAGAAATACCGCGCCATCGCGGCGGCCGGCGCGATCATGGACGTCAACACGGGCGAGATGATCGCGCTGGTCTCGCTGCCCGACTACGACCCGAGCACGCCGACCGATGCGCAAGAGAAGGACCGGATCAACCGGATCAATGTCGGCGTCTACGAGATGGGCTCGACCTTCAAGGCGCTCACCGTCGCGATGGCGCTCGACACCGGCAAGGCGACCATCAACTCGTCCTATTCGACGGCCGGCGGGATGATGCGTTTCGGCAGCCAGGTGATCCGCGAATACAAGGGCACAGGTCGCAACCTGACCGTGCCGGAGGTGTTCGTGCATTCCTCGAACATGGGCTCGGTCAAGATGGCGCTCGCGGTCGGCGTCGAGGGGCACAAGAGCTTCCTCGCCAAGATGGCGCAGCTCGACCGGATGCGCACCGAACTACCCGAGAGCGCAGCTCCGATCGTACCCGGCCGCTGGGGCGAGCTGAACAGCGCCACCATCGCCTTCGGCCACGGGCTCGCCGTCGCGCCGATCCAGGCGCTGGCGGCCGTGGGCGCGCTGGTCAATGGCGGCACGCTGATCACGCCGACCTTCGTCAAGCGCTCGCAGGAAGAGGCCCGGAAGCTCGGCGTGCGCGTCATCAAGCCCGAGACCTCCGAGGCGATGCGCTTCATCATGCGGCTCAATGGCGAGCGCGGTTCCGCCCGCAAGGCCGATGTCGCCGGCTATTTCGTCGGCGGCAAGACCGGCACCGCCGAGAAGGTCATCAACGGCCGCTACGCCAAGAACAAGAATTTCACCACCTTCATGGCGATCGTGCCGGCCGACAAGCCTCGATACCTCTTCCTCTCGATCTATGACGAGCCCAAAGGCTATGCCGAGAGCGGCGGCTATTCGACCGCCGCCTGGAACGCCGGCATCACCACCGGCAAGGTGATCGAGCGCGCCGCCCCGATCCTCGGCCTGCCGCCGCGCTTCGAGCCGCCGGTCGCCCCGTTCCCGCTGATGGCGCGGTTGGGGGCGTGGGGCACGCGCTGAGCGTTGGCGAACGTCGCTCGCTGGCCTGCTGCCGGTTTCGTGGACACCGAGATTGGGTGTTTCATGAAGCCGGAGGTGGCGTATGCAGCGAAGACGATTTGGGCGTGAGTTCAAGATCGAGGCGGTCCGCCTGATCAAGGACCGCGGGGTGAGCGTGGCGCAGGCGTCACGGGACCTGGATGTCCACGAGAACCAACTGCGCAAATGGGTGAAGCTCTTTTCGGCCGATCCTGGGCAGGCCTTTCCCGGTCACGGGCAGATGAAGCCGGAACAGCTCGAGATCGAGAAGCTGCGGCGGGAGGTCGCCAAGCTCAAGGCGGAGCGTGACATCCTAAAA
>LSIB01000135.1 GCA_001556025.1 Rhizobiales bacterium CCH3-A5 | reverse complement strand
TCGCCGGCAACCTGCTCGCCTGTCTGCTCGGGCTGATGACGCTGGCGCGCTTCGTGACCAAGCCCATGGTCGAGCATTTTGGGATGGTCGACGATGACGAGACCCATGGCTCGGCGCGCTTCGCCAACGACAACGAGGTGTCCTCGCTGACGCGGACGCAAAGCGGGCTGCTGATCGGTCGCGATCCCATCACCAAAAAGCTGCTGCGCTATGATGGGCCGGCCCATCTCCTCACCATGGCGCCGACCCGCACCGGAAAGGGCGTCGGCACCATCATCCCCAACCTCCTGACGCTCGATCGCTCGATCATCTGCGTCGATCCCAAGGGCGAGAACGCAAAGGTCACGGCGCGCGCCCGGGACCGCTTCGGCAAGGTCCACGTGCTGGATCCCTTCGGCGTCACCGGCATCGCCTCCTCCGCCTTCAATCCGCTACAGCATCTCGATCCCGACGACATCGATGTGGCGGAGGAAGCAGCGACCCTTGCCGACGCGCTCGTGTTCGATGCGCCGGGCGAAGCTGGCGAAGCGCATTGGAACGAAGAAGCGAAAGCTCTGATCGGCGGGATCATCCTGACGATCGCCGCCGACGAGCCGCGCGAGCGGCGCAACCTCGCGACGCTACGCGAATGCCTCACGCTGGCGCCAGAGGCCTTCACCGCACTGCTCAAGCGCATGCAGGCCTCATCGGCGGCCGGCGGGCTGGTCGCGCGCGCCGCCAACCGCCATCTCGGCAAATCCGATCGCGAGGCCGCCGGCGTGCTCTCGGCAGCCCAACGCCATACCCATTTTCTGGATTCGCCGCGCATGACGGCCGTGCTCGATCGGAGCGACTTTTCCTTCGCCGACCTCAAGCGCAGGACGGCGACGGTGTTTCTGGTTCTGCCGCCCGATCGGCTCGCGACCTATTCGCGATGGCTGCGCCTCATGGTCACCCGCAGCCTGTCGGATATGGCAAGAGCGCCCTCCCCTGCCCCGGCAGGCGCGCCGGCCGCGTCAGATGCCGCGGCGGAGCCGGTCCTGTATCTGCTCGACGAGTTCGCCGCGCTGGGCAATCTCGCGCCGGTCGAGCGCGCCATGGGTCTCATGGCAGGCTACGGCGTCCAGCTCTGGCCCATCCTCCAGGACGTCCATCAGCTCCGCGCCACCTACG
>LSIB01000134.1 GCA_001556025.1 Rhizobiales bacterium CCH3-A5 | reverse complement strand
AGTGAATCATGAAGCGGTCAATTCGGCGAGGTTTTTGCGGGCGTCCAGCTCGCGCCCAGCGCCGCCAATGTCCGCAAGGTCAATTTGACCGCCGGCGTGAGTGAACTGGCCGATAGCATCGAGGCGCATGGCCTGATCCAGAACCTCACCGTCAGGAAGGCGGGCAAGGGCCAGAAGTTCGAGGTCGTCGCCGGCGCGCGTCGTCTGGCGGCGCTGCGGCTCTTGGCGAAGGAGGGCCGGATCGCCAAGGACATCGACATCCCCTGCAATGTGCTGGCGGCTGAGCGCGATACTGAGATCTCCCTTGCCGAAAACACGCAGCGCGAGGCCATGCATGTCGTGGACGAGGTCTTGGCCTATCAGCGGTTGGTCGAGGACGGGTTGCCGGCGGACGCCATCGCGAGTCGCTTCGGCCAGTCTGTCGTCACCGTGCGCCAGCGCTTGAAGCTCGCCAGCCTGTCGCCGGCCATCCTGGACGAAATGCGCAGCGATGCGATCACCATCGAGCAGGCCCGTGCGCTGGCGATCAGCGACGATCACTCGGCACAGGAGGCGGCATGGTTCGGGCGCGAGGGCTGGAGCCGCAGCGCAGGCAATCTGCGCGCGGTGCTGACTGACGAGCATATCCGCAGCAGCGACAGGCTGGCGTGCTTCATCGGCATCGAAGCCTATGAGGCCGCAGGCGGTGTGGTGCTACGCGACCTGTTCTCGCAGGATCAGGCGACCTTCCTGACGAACCGGCGGTTAGTGATGGAACTGGCGGCCGAGAGGCTACAAGCGGTCGCGGATGCAGTCCGGCCGGAAGGATGGGCATGGGCGGAAATCAGCATCGAGGCCGACAGCCTGCATCAGGCGGGCTATGGTCGCATCCACCCCCGCCGCCGCGATCACACAGATGCCGAGCAGGCCGAGCTTGCCGCGTTGGGCGAGAGCTACGACGCCCTGGCCGAGCAGATCGAATCCCATGCCGAGGGCGATCCGCAGATTGCGGCCGACGAGGACCGCCTCGCCGAAATCGAACGACGCGTTGAGGCCATCAAGCATGCCGCCGATAGCTTCGTGCCGGAGGAACAGGCCTTGGCCGGCTGCCTTGTCGCGATCGGCTATGACGGCGCGCTGCAAGTGACGCGCGGCCTCGTCAAGACGGAGGACCGCTCGGCGCTGGAGCGTTTGCATCATGGCGAGCAGGGCGATCACGATGACGGCGAGGCCCCTGCCCTGCCTTCGCAGCCCGAGACGACGGAGCCGAGCGGATATTCCGCGACGCTGATCGAAGAACTGACGGCGATCCGCACGGCGGCTATGCGCGTGGAGCTGGCGCAGCGGCCGACTGTCGCGATGGCGGCGATGCTGCATCCGTTGGTGCTGGCCAGCTTCTATGGCCGGCATCAGGGCCTGCACATGCATTCGGCTGTCGAGGTCAGGGGTGAGCGCAAGGCGCTCGACCTCAGCATCAAGCAGCCCGAGGCTTGCAGGGCGCTGTCGGGCTGGACCGAGATCGTCGAGGCATGGGGCTACCGCCTCCCCGGCGATCAGGCCGATCTCTGGGGATGGCTGATCGCCCAGCCGATCGATACGCTGACCGATCTTCTTGCCGTGGTGTCGGCGGCGAACCTCAACGCGGTCACCGCGCGTCATGAAATCAGCCGTGGCCGGATGGCGCAGGCGAACCAGATCGCGTAAGCCGTCAATCTCGACATGCGTTCATGGTGGAGCCCGGAGCAGGAGTTCCTGTCGCGCCTGTCGAAATCGACCATCGCCGCGATCCTGCGCGAGGCCGAGTGTTCCGAGGATGCCGCCAAGGCGATCGAGCGCAGCCCTAAGGCAGAGGCCGTCGCTCAGGCCGAACGCGAACTGGACGGCAAGGGCTGGCTCCCCTCCCCGCTCCTGACGCCAAGCGCAGGTCAGGCCGAGGCCGCCGATCGTGAGCATGATGATGTTGGCGACGAAACGCCGATGCCGATGGCGGCCGAGTAAGCAGCCGCGCCGCCGGCGCCCCTATATCCTTTGATCAGGTCTGCCGCCCGGGTCTCATGGCTCGGGCGGTATTCGCGCGCGGGGACTGCTCCTGCGCGGGATCGACCCGCCCAGGACCAGATCAGGGGCG
>LSIB01000133.1 GCA_001556025.1 Rhizobiales bacterium CCH3-A5 | reverse complement strand
AACCGTGAATCACATAGGGCCGGTGAAGCCAATCACTTTATGGGTCCGAGCCCTAAATCGCCAACCAGCGGCCCATCATCGCCGAGAACTGCGCTACCTAGCCGGTCGCGAGTTCGAAGTCCTGTTCGATCCGGCGTAAACGTAGTCTGCATAGCCGCTGGCGGCCTATGCGGCGGTCGCGAGCCGGCCGCCTGCTCAGTCGGCGGGCAAGCGATCGGGCGCATCAAAAGCCTGATCGCGGATGTCGTCTTCCAGCTCATCGCCCTCAGTCAGACGGTCGTCGAGCGGATCGACCGGCATCATCTCGTCCTGCGCGAGATCGAGCAACCCGGCCTCCTGCATCGCCTCGATCTCGGGCAGGTCGCGCAGGCTGGCGAACCCGAACACCGACAGAAATGTCGGCGTGGTGACATAGGAGAAGGGCGCGCCGGGTTCTGCCATGCGCGGCCCCGCGCCGATCAGATCGAGGCGTTTTAGCTTGGCGATGATGTCGCGGCTGATCTCCTTGCCGAGCAGCCGCGAAATGCTGGCCCGGGTCACCGGCTGCAAGTAGGCGATCGCGCTGATGACGAGGCTTTCCGTCTTCGACAGAGATGGCGGGCCGGGTTCGCCCGCGCCGAGCACAGTGCGGATAGCCTCCGAAAACCGCGCCTTCGAGCGGTGCTGGAAACCGCCGGCGACGAAGACGAGGTCATAGGGGCGCGGCTTCAGCTCGTCGCGAATGTCGGCGATCAGTTCATCGAGCACGCAAGACCGCCCGACCAGCCCGGCCAGCGTCTCGCGCGGCACAGGCGTAGGCGAGGCAAAAATCGCCGCCTCGATTCTGCCCATCCATTCGCGCCAGCGCAGCTCTGCTGGCAGATCAGCGAGTTCGGCGTCGAACAGGCGCGCGGCTTTGGCCATGGCTCAGCCGGCCCCCTCACGCAATCGGCCCAAGCGCTGCGGCTTTGATGCGCGGATCATGATCACAGCCCGTACAGCCGAAACGTCGGACGGTCGGTCAGCAGCCGAAGCGCGCCTTGCGTCGCGAGCGTTTCGCAAAAGCGTCGCGCCGCCCGGTCGGAGCCGAACCCGGCGCGTCCGACCATGCGCCAGGGCGCGACCGCATCGTCGGCGAGTACAAGCGCCAGGCCGCGGCCCTCGTCGCGGGTGCGCAGATTTTTGGCCGCCACGGCCAAGTTTTCGGCGCGCCGGGCCAGCGTCACGGCCTGGGCGTGACATGCGCTTATCGCAACGAAGAGCGCGCGATCGCTGACTACATGCCAGTCCGGCCGGTCGGCGCGGGGCCGGCGGCCGTCCGGGCCGTGCCGCAGTGCCGGGTCGAACACGACGCCGGCATGGAGCAAAAGCGGCGTCCCCCAGCCGAGCTTTTGGGCGAGCACCAGATCGGCCTCGAGCAGAGACAAAAATTCGGCGGCGACGGGCGCGCCGCGCAGTTCAGCTTCCATCATCGGCAAGATGTCGCCGGCCTGCCGCGTCGGCCGTGACGAGATCTGTCGCAGCATCTGGTGCAGGCGACCGGCTGGCCCAGGATCGTCGCCGGGCCGGGTGAGATGCTGCGCGTCGCGCAACGCCGCTTCGTCGGCCTTTTGGCGCAGCAGTTTTGCGGCGACGCTGGCGGCCTTGAGCGTCAGGCGGGCGCGCAGGACGCCGAGCCAGGGCGGGTCGGAGCGGACGATCTGGTCGAGCGCGAGCAACGCCGCGCCGGCCGCGAACGCGGCGTCGCGCCGGTCGGCGCTTGCGGCAAAGCCGATCCAACGCGGAAGTGGATTTGGAATCAGGGAGTTGGCGGGCTCGCCAGATGCGCCGACGGGCTTGATCCCTCTCGCTCGCGCGAGGCTTTTCGGACGGGGAATCGGCGTCGCATCCATGGTCGGAGCATAGCCTTGACGGCGTTAATCGCGCAAGATCGGATGTTTTCCGCCGTCACCGTCCGGCTGGTTTTATGTCCGGTAAGCTTGCCTTATCGGACACAGTTCGATACCCTCCAAAAGATGCCAGATTCCATCGAATTCGAACCGCGAAACGAGCCTTCCGGTCAACCGGAAGACGGCGTGGCGCGAATGCCGGCGCTCCGCGCGACGCCACAGCTGTCGGGTTTCGCCAACAGCGACGACGCGGCGCTGCAGAACCCGGAGCTCGAGAGACTGGCCGGTTCGGCGCGCGGCTACGCCAAGGCGAAAGACAGCGCCAACACCGCCCGTGCCTACGCCTCGGACTGGAAGCAGTTCGAACGCTGGTGCCGGCGCCAGGGGTTTGACTCGCGAGTTCCTGACCCGCGCGTGGTCGGATTATTCATCGCAGCCTCGGCTGACGGCCAGGGCATTGCAAAAGCCGCTGTTTCGACAATCGAGCGACGACTGGCCGCAATCACCACGACCTATCGCAGCGCTGGAACCCCCCTCCCCCGGCAGGATCGCCATATCGTCGACGTCATGGCCGGCGTCCGCCGCAGCCACGGCCGGCCGCCGCGTCAGAAGGAGGCGCTGTTCGCCGAGGACATCTTGGCAATGGTCTCGATGCTGGAGCAGAATCTGCGCGGCTGGCGCGATCGCGCCATCCTGCTGATCGGGTTTGCCGGCGGCCTGCGCCGTTCCGAGATCACCGGGCTCGATTGCGGTCCAAAGCAAAGCGATGACAGCCGCGGCTGGATCGAAATCCTCGAAGGCGGCGTCGTCCTCACCATCGACGGCAAGACCGGCTGGCGCAGCGTCGAGATCGCCCGTGGCTCGTCGGACCGCACCTGCCCCGTCCAGGCGCTCGAGACATGGCTGAAGCTCGGCCGCATCGCGGATGGTCCGGTGTTCCGGCCGATGACCGTCGCTAATGGTGGCGTGCAAGCGCAGCGTCTGACCGATCGCCATGTGGCGCGCCTGGTCCAGAAGCTCGCACTGTGCGCTGGCGTCCGCGGCGATCTGACTGAAGGCGAACGGGCGCTCGCCTTCGCCGGCCATTCGCTGCGCGCCGGTCTCGCCTCTTCCGCGGAGATCGACGAAGCACACATCCAGCGCCAGCTCGGCCACGCCTCGGCCGAGATGACCCGCCGCTACCAACGTCGGCGCGATCGGTTCCGCGTCAATCTGACAAAAGCGGCAGGGCTGTGAGTCAGAATCAATCAGACGATGGCTGTTGCAACATAAAGGCAAATACAAAGTGCCACAGGATATTCCGGCAGTTTTAAATTAACACTTGGATTGAATAGGAAGTCATTTTGATTGTCATGTCTCCTTAGTTTGAAGGTTTGACGCAATTACCACCGGATCGCGTGATTTGCGATCGCGGTGTAAGGCTCTGTATAGCGCTGGAATAACGAAAAGAGTTAGCAGCGTTGATGAGATGATGCCACCGATAACGACTGTCGCAAGCGGTCGTTGGACTTCGGAGCCTGCCCCAACATTCAGGGCCATTGGAACGAACCCTAGGCTGGCAACAAGCGCCGTCATCAGTACAGGTCTTAACCGAGTGAGCGCGCCTTCCCGGATCGCCTCGTCCAGGCCGCGCCCTTGCTCTCGTAGCGACTTGATAAAAGATATGATCACGACGCCGTTCAAAACAGCCACGCCGGACAGCGCGATAAAACCAACGCCTGCCGAGATTGAAAGCGGCATATCCCGTACAATCAGAGCTGCGATCCCACCTGTTAGCGCAAGTGGCACTCCTGAAAACACGATTGCGGCATCCCTGATCGAACCAAACAAGCTGTAGAGCAGACCAAAAATAAGGAGAAGGCCAATCGGGACAACCAATTGAAGACGCTTGGACGCTGAGATTAGCTGCTGGAACGTACCCCCATATTCGATCCAATATCCGGTCGGGATTTGAACGTTATCTCTCACCTTATCTTGAAGATCATTAACAAAAGAACCTAAATCCCGGTCTCTAACATTTGCAGTTACAACAACACGGCGCTTACCATTCTCACGGCTTATTTGGTTAGGTCCAACAACGGTCTCAATCTTTGCCACCTCTTCTAAAGGAACAAATTTCGGACTATTCTCCGTTTTTGTAGAATTGATTGGAATGCGTAAACGCCCAATTTCCTCAATTCGTGAACGGTATGCTTCGGGTAGCCTGACGACGAGATCAAACCTCCTGTCGCCTTCAAATATCTTTCCCGCGACCGTCCCGCCTATAGAGGTTTGAACCACTTCTTGAACATCTGCTATGTTCAAGCCGTAGCGCGCCATGGCCTTGCGATCAGGCGTGATCTGAAGAACCGGCAGACCCGTCACCTGTTCGACTTTGCCGTCTTTAGCGCCTGGTATGCCGGAAAGGACACCTTCGACGGCATTGCCCAGACGCAGCAACTCGGCGAGGTCATCGCCGAAAATCTTGACAGCGACGTCCGACCGCACTCCCGAGATTAACTCGTTAAAACGCATCTGAATGGGCTGCGTGAACTCGTAGTTATTGCCCGGAAGGACCTGAAGCGCTTCCTGCATCTCAGCCACGAGCTGCCCCTTCGGCTTTCTTGGATCAGGCCACTCAGAGCGCGGTTTAAGCATCACGAAAGTATCAGCAACGCTTGGCGGCATCGGGTCAGTAGCAACTTCGGCTGTGCCTATCTTGGCGAAGACCTGCGCAACTTCTGGGAAAGCTTTGATCTTAGCCTCTAAAATCGACTGCATTTCAACAGCCTGTTTGAGGCCCGTTCCGGGTATGCGTAGCGCATGCAGTGCGATATCGCCCTCGTCAAGATTTGGCATGAACTCAGAACCGAGCCGAGAAGCGGCGACACCGGCCAGAACGATAAATGCCAGCGCAGCAGAAATCATGAGCCAACGTGCTTTGACAGCCAATGTGAGAAGCGGTCGGTACAACACCAGTGCGGCTCGCATCGGCAGGCTGTCCTTTTCGCTTACCTTCCCCGTGATCGTCAGCGCGACGGCCGCCGGGACAAAGGTCAGCGATAAGAGGAGAGCGGCGAGCAGCGCGACGACAACCGTGAACGCCATCGGGTGAAACATTTTGCCCTCGACCCCAGTGAGCGCAAAAATAGGCACGTAGACGATGGTGATGATCATGACGCCGAATAGGCTTGGTCGAATGACCTCCGCCGCCGCAGTCCCAGCTAGAGAGAACCGCTCCTCCCGGGTAAGAAGGCGCTGCAGACGGTGCTGAGCCTCCGCGAAGCGCCTAAGGCAGTTCTCGACGATGATCACGGCGCCATCGACGATCAAGCCGAAGTCGAGCGCGCCTAGGCTCATTAGGTTTCCCGAAACGCGGCTTTGCACCATCACTGTAATGGTGAGCAGCATCGCAAAAGGAATGATCGCCGCCGTTATCAGCGCGGCCCGAATGTTCCCAAGCAGCAAGAACAACACCAGCACGACGAGGAGCGCGCCCTCGGCAAGGTTCTTCTCGACCGTGCCAATTGTACGCTCGACGAGTTCCGTGCGATCGTAGACCGGCTTTACCGTGATCCCTGCGGGCAGCGACCGTGCGGCCTCGGCGAGCTTTGCAGAAGTAGCTTGTGCTACCGTCCGACTATTCTCGCCGATCAGCATGAAGACAGTGCCTAGAACGACCTCCTGTCCGTTTTGCGTCGCGGCTCCCGTTCTTAGCTCTTCGCCCATGAGCACGTCTGCGACGTCGGCTATGCGGATCGGGATCCCACCGCGCTGCTCTATGACGATATTGCGTAGGTCCTCAAGCCGGCTTGCCTGACCCATAACTCGAACAAGCTTCTGCTCTCCGTTATTTTCAACATATCCTGCGCCAACGTTTGCGTTGTTGCGTTGCAGGGCGTTGAGGACATCAGTCATCGTCAACCCATAAGCCGATAACCGAGGCGGCCAGGGGGTTACGTGATACTGACGTTCAAAACCGCCGATCGTATTGACTTCGGTGACGCCTGGGACATTCCTCAATTGCGGGCGGATGACCCAATCCTGCAGCGTCCGTAGATCCTCAGATGTCCAGAGTGATCCGTCGGGTTTGCGCGCACCGGGAAGCGGCTCGACCGTGTACATGAAAATTTCGCCCAGGCCGGTTGCGATAGGTCCCAGCTTAGGTTCCAGGCCGGCCGGCAACTCGGATCGAGCGCCCTGCAGACGCTCGTTCACAAGTTGGCGTGCAAAATAGATGTCGGTCCTATCCCGAAAAATAATTGTTACCTGAGAGAGACCATAGCGCGAAATCGAACGGGTGTATTCAAGTCCAGGCAAGCCAGCGAGAACGGTTTCAACTGGAAATGTGATCCGCTGTTCGACTTCCAGCGGGGAGAAGCCTGGTGCTTCCGTATTGACCTGAACTTGGACGTTAGTAATATCTGGAACTGCGTCAATAGGAAGCCGTTGAAAGCTCCAAATCCCAATTGCTGGTGAAATTAGGACGGTTACGAGAACCAGCCAACGGTGCCGGATCGACAGATGTGGCCTGCCCCCGTTAGGTGGCCCGGTTCTAATCTAGTGCATGGTGGGCTTGGCGGCCACGGTTGAGATGGCCGGCGAAGCGGGTTGGGTTTGCGCAGCCGGCCAGACCACAGCGACCGGTGCTGGCGGCTTGTAGCCGAGCGAGGAGTGCGGGCGCTGGGTATTGTAGTGCTGACGCCAGCCCTCGATGACGATCCGAGCCTCGGCGAGGCTGTAGAACAGCTCGCCGTTCAGAAGCTCGTCGCGAAGCTTGGAGTTGAAGCTCTCGCAATAGCCGTTCTCCCAAGGACTGCCAGGCTCGATGAACGCCGTTTTCGCGCCGACCGCCGCGATCCACTCCCGCACCGCCCTAGCGACGAACTCGGGGCCGTTGTCCGAACGAACATGCCCGGGCACGCCGCGCAGGATGAAGAGATCGGACAGCACGTCGATGACATCGGTGGACTTGAGCTTGCGGTCGATGCGGATCGCGATGCATTCCCGGGTGAACTCGTCGATCACGTTCAACATGCGGAACTTCCGGCCATTATGGGTGCGATCCTCAACAAAGTCGTAGGACCAGACATGGTTGGGATACTCCGGTCGCAGCCGAACGCAGGATCCATCGTTCAGCCATAAGCGGCCCTTCTTCGGTTGCTTGGCCGGCACCTTCAGTCCCTCCCGCCGCCAGATCCGCTCGACACGTTTGACGTTCACCGCCCAACCGGCGGTCTCCAGCATGGCCGCGATCCGGCGGTAGCCGTAGCGGCCATACTGGGCGGCGAGTTCGACAATGTCGGCGGTCAGCGCCGCATCGTCAGCGCGGCCCTTCGGAACCTTGCGTTGCGTAGATCGATGCTGCCCCAGAACCCGGCACGCCAACCGCTCCGACACGCCGAACTTCATCATGGCGTGGTCGATGCAGCGGCGACGGCGGGCGGGGCTCAGAAGTTTCCCGAGGCAGCCTCCTTGAGAATGAGCTTCTCAAGCGTCAGATCCGAGACAGCCTTCCGTAGCCGTTCGTTCTCCTTCTCCAGATCCCTCAGCCGCTTCACCTGGTCGCTCTTCAGGCCGCCGAACTCCTTGCGCCAACGGTAATATGTGAACGCCGTCACACTGATGGCCCGGATCGCCTCCGCGACCGGGCGCCCCTGGGACAACAGCACGTCGACCTGGCGCAGCTTCGCGACGATCTCTTCAGGCTTGTGCTTCTTCTGCGGCATCGCGGCATCCTCCAAAGGCTCAAAAAGCCTACTTCAGCGAGGGCCACTTTTCAGGGGGCAGGCCACCTCCTTCTCCGCGTCCGTGTTGCGCTGCTTGGGCGCCGGCACGAGGGAGGCATC
>LSIB01000132.1 GCA_001556025.1 Rhizobiales bacterium CCH3-A5 | reverse complement strand
GCGTCGCCAGCCCCATCGCGCAGGGGCAGGCGATGATCAGAACCGCGACGGCGTTGACGAGCGCGTAGGACAAAGCCGGGCTCGGGCCGAAGATCAGCCAGGTCGCGAAGGTGAGCAGAGAAAGCCCGATCACGACAGGCACGAACCACATCGTCACCCTGTCCACGACCGCCTGGATCGGCAGCTTCGAGCCCTGCGCCGCCTCGACGGTCGCGACGATCTGCGCGAGCAAAGTGTCGGCCCCG
>LSIB01000131.1 GCA_001556025.1 Rhizobiales bacterium CCH3-A5 | reverse complement strand
CCTTCGCCCAGAGCCGCGCCGCACCCGCGCCTGCACCCATGCGCGCGCCGGCCAAACGGGTTTCGAACGGCCGAGGCGACGCAGGCTGGGAGGAGTTCTGAGCCGGTGTGACGCCAGTCCCCGCTGCCACAGGATCGGCTCAAGGCGTTGGTCAAACGATCCTGCGCTGAGCCGGCAAGCTAGTTCCGCGCCAGTATCCTGAGCCTTTCGACATCAGCGATCGTCATCATCATGCCCTTCACATCCACGCCGTGATCCCGAAAGACGGCGAACAATCGCGACAGGTTCGCGGGAGACATGCCCAGCTCATAGGCCAGTGCGCGCTTCGAGAAGCCGATCTCGACAGTGCCGGAGTTTCCATCGTGGCTCATCCGGCTCAGGATCCATTGAGCGAGCCGCTCTTCGGCCGTGCGGAGTTTGTGATCGAGCAACCGGTCGATCATCATCATGTTGATCTGCGAGGCGTGGACGAGCGCGGCATGACAAACCGCCTGATCGTCGTTGATCGCCTGCAGAAAGGCACTCGTCTCGATGGCGATGGTCTCGCACTGTTCCCGCGTCACGATAGCCAGCACGCTCGGGTGGTTCTGGATTGCCGTCGCGACCTCGAAAACCATCGGGGCAGTCGCTGACGCCAGGATCGTTTCAGCGTCATTCAGACGAGCCCAGCCTTCCACCGACCCGGAGCGCAGACAGTAGATATAGGCTGGCACCTGGCCTGTCTTGTTTATGGTGATCCCGGCCGAAAACGACTGGAAGATGCAACTGGGAACGAGCGCCCGCAGCGTCGTCTCTTTCGCTCCAGCGAACATCGGGAAGCTCTTCAGAACCGGGATGATCGCCTCTGGCATTGTCGTCTCGGTCCAGCCTTCATCAGGAGCCCCAAGGGCCGGCGCGACCGCGCAGGCCGGTCAACATCGACCAGTGCGATCATCCCGGCACTAGCCGAATCTGCATAGGCAATTTGATCGATGCTGAAAAGCCACTCCATGCCTGACTGGTGGTCGCATTGCGCGGAAACGACGGGATGATGCGTGGAATCAGGCGATTTCTTTCGGTGCCGCGTCACCGTTGAGTTCGACTTGGGGCTTACGGTTTCCAAAGACGCCACGGCACTGGCAGGCGGATAGCCACCATAAAAGTCCTTGATTCAGATCAAGCGCTGAAAACTGCAGTACTGAAAAAAGGAATTATAAAACTATCAAGCGCAAGACTGGGTCTGAAGCGTCGGGCCTAAGGCAACTGCCGCGGAGCGATCGGGACGAGCCGATACCCCGTCAAATGTCCCGCAGGATGGCGCGTCGTAGGCATCGTGGCGTGACGGCGTCACTCATTCAGGAGCGCATCATGCATCCCCATAGGGATCATCGCAGCGGAGCGGTCGCCGGGATCGCTGCCGCCAGGCAGATCGTCGTTTTCGGGCTGGGCGGCCGCAGCTTCGGCATCGACATCTCGTGTGTCCGGGAAATCCGCGGCTGGCAGCAGACGACCGAGCTGCCGCAATCCGACCGGCACATGCTCGGCGTCATCAATCTGCGCGGCGCCGTGGTTCCGGTGCTCGACCTTCAGGCGCGGCTCGGCTTCGGCAGCAATGCCGTCAGCGAATCGAGCGTCGTCGTCGTGGTTGCGCTGGGCGATGCCATGATCGGGCTGCTGGCGGATGCGGTATCCGATATCGTCGATCTGCTGCCGGGCGAACTCCGGCCGGAACCGGCAAACGCGTCATCAGTCTCGCTGCTGCATGGTCTCGCGGTCAAGGACAATCTTATCATCGGGCTCATCGATCTGGAGCAGGTTGCGGGTGCGGAGCGCGCCCCGGCATGAAGATCCTGATCGTCGACGACAACCGAACCTACCTCATGGTCCTGCGCAGCGTGGTCGCCAATATCGGCCAGCACGAGATATCCATCTTCGCCAATCCGCTCGAGGCGCTCGCGGCGGCCCGGGAGAGCGAGTTCGATCTCGTCCTGGTCGACTACCTGATGCCGGAAATGGACGGCGTCTCGTTCATTCGTGCTCTGCGACAACTGAAGACCCATACCGACCAGCCGATCGTCATGGTGACGACCGCCGAGCAGCGAGAGACTCGGATCGCCGCGCTCGACGCCGGCGCGACCGACTTCCTCCGAAAGCCGGTCGAGCCTGTGGAACTGCGCGCGCGCGTCCACAATCTTCTCAAGCTGCGCGAGGCGCAGACCGCGATGCGCGACCACGCCGCATGGCTCGCCCGCGAGGTCAGGAAGGCGACCCAGGAGCTCGTCGAGAGCCAGCACGACATGGCCCGCCGCCTGTCGCGCGCGATCGACTGCCGCGACGGCCATACCGGCGACCATGTCGCCCGCATGGCGGCTCTGTGCCGCATCATCGCCAGAAGCCTCGGGCTGGATGCCGACGCCTGCGAAACCATTTTCGCCGCTGCCCCGATGCATGATGTGGGCAAGATCGGCATACCGGACTCGATCCTGCAGAAGCCGGGCCGTCTCTCCGAGGAGGAAACCGCGCTGATGCGGACCCATGTCACCATCGGCGAGGCGATCCTCGCCGACGGACGATCGACGCTCATGCGTTGCGCCGAACGCATTGCGAGCTCGCATCACGAACGCTGGGACGGGAAGGGCTATCCGCGCGGATTGTCGGGCGAGAGCATCCCGCTGGAAGGCCGCATCGCCGCTCTGGCCGATGTGTTCGAGGCGCTCTGTGCCGATCGGGTCTACAGGCCGGGATGGCCGATCCAGGATGCACGCGACTTCATCCGGTCGGGCCGCGGCAGTCATTTCGATCCCGCCTGCGTGGATGCATTCGAGGCGTCCTGGGACGAAATCGTACGGCTCATGCTAGCCGACGCCGACCAATCGCCGCCCCTCGCGATCGCAAGCTGAGCCAGCCGGCAGATCGACAAAGGAAATCCCATGAAATCGCTCATATGCGCCTTCCTGATACTGGCGACTGGCGTCGCTGGCGCCGTGTCGGGAGAAATTCCCGCACCGAGGGACTCCGTGATCCTGACCGTGACCGGCAAGATCGAGCATCATAACGGGGGCGGGTCCGCCCGCTTCGATGCAGGCATGCTCCAGGCGCTGCCAGCACGCGTCACCGCCGCCGCGACACCCTGGTACCCGCGAAAGACCATATTCGAAGGTCCTCTGGGCTCGGCGCTGCTCGATATGGTCGGGGCGAAGGGAACGACGCTGCGCGTGACCGCGCTCAACGATTATGCGGTCGACATCCCTGCGGAGGACTTCCGGAAATGGCCGGTCATCCTCGCGATGAAAGTCGACGGCAAGGCGATCCCGGTGCGGGAGAAGGGGCCGATCTTTGTGATCTACCCGTTCGATGAGCAGCCGGGCCTCTATAACGAGGTGTATTTCGGTCGCTCGGCCTGGCAGGTCAAATCGATCGATATCCGCTGAGAGGCCGTGAGGCGGACCGCCGACGATGCTCACTCGCAAGGCTCGCCTTTTCGACAGCGGCATGCTGGCGCTCGTTGGTGTCAGCGTGCTGCTCTGCGCAATCGTCGTCACGACCTTCTCCGCGCTAAGCGACCGGCAGCGCGCCACGGCCGAGGCCGTGCGCGAGGACGCGCTCTGGGCCGCCTACCAAATCGACAGCGAGACGAAGAAGCTCGATGGCGCGCTGCGAATGTTCGAAAAGGACCGGACAGAGACGGCGCTCGCCGACGTCAGGCTGCGCTATGACATTCTGTACAGTCGCGCGAGCGTCCTCACGGGCGGTCATTATGCGGAAAAATTCGTCGGCGACGGCGAGCTGGGGACGCTCGCCGAAGAGGCGCGGCTCGGCATCCACACCATGGCGGCTCAGGTCGATGCGCTTGGGCCGGCTCCGGTGGAGAGCGAAGGTCTGCGCGGCGTGCAAGCCCAACTCGATGCGGTGGGACGGGTGTCGGAAAGGTTGCTGAACGCCACCAATCTCGCGCAGTCCCGTATCAGGGTGACCGAGCGAGCGGAGCTTAAATCCGTTTATGGCCGGCTTGCGCTGGCGGTCAGCGCGCTCGTGGTGTCGCTGGCCATCGTTGTCGGCTATCTCGGCATGCAGTTGCGTCTCATCCGGATCGCAAGGCGTCGGTTCGAGCGGCTCAGCATCGAAAATGCGGAAATCGCGAAGCGGGCCGAGGCGGCGGCGCGCGCCAAGTCGATTTTCCTGGCGACCATGAGTCACGAGATCCGGACGCCGCTGAACGGCATCATCGGATCAGCCGACCTGTTGCTGAATTCCGACCTCACGCCCGCTCAGCGCGAAAAGCTTTCGGTCATCGACAATTGCAGCGACACGCTGCTGGCCCTGATCGACGACATCCTCGACTTCTCGAAGCTGGACTCCGGCGCTGTCGAATTCGAACTGAAGGCCGTGGAGCTCACCGACATCATGGCAAACGTCGCCAATGTCATGGGGCAGCGCGCCAAAGCCAAGGACATCGCCTTCGTCGTCGATGCGCCCGAGGCCAGGGTGACGACCGACCCGACGCGGTTGCGCCAGATCCTCTTCAACCTCGTCGGCAATGCCGTGAAGTTCACCGATAGCGGCTCGGTCAGGCTCACGGCTCGCCTCCATCGCGAGCGGGGCGCCTTGCGGGTCGAGATCGCCGATACGGGAATCGGCATTTCCGATGAAGCGCGCGGCCGCCTGTTTCAGGATTTCAGCCAGCTCGACATCACGATCAACCGGCGCTACGGCGGCACGGGGCTCGGCCTTGCCATTTGCCACAGGCTTGTCGCCGCGCTTGGCGGGTCCATCGGCGTCGCAGCGCAGGATCGCGGCAGCCTGTTTTGGTTCGAGTTGCCGGTCGTGCCGATCGAGCCCTCCAGACGGCAGATTATGTCCGATACTGTCTGCACGAAAGGCAGGGTCCACTTTTCCGGCCGCGTGCTCGTGGCCGAAGACAATCCGATCAATTTCGAGGTCGTGCGGGAGATGCTTGAGCGCCTCGGTCTCGCGGTCGATCATGCGCCCAACGGCGAGATCGCTCTCCATCTCGCCGGATCGACGGGATATGATCTCGTTCTGATGGACATGCAGATGCCGCAGATGGACGGGCTCGAAGCGACCCGCCGGATTCGCGATCGCGGCCTGACTGAACTGCCGATCGTCGGCCTGACGGCCAACGCCTTCGCGTCCGACCGCGACGCCTGTCTCGCGGCGGGCATGGACGCCTTCGTCTCCAAACCGATCAATCGCGCCAAGCTCCTGCCCATCATCGAACGCTGGCTCAAGGCGTCGAGCGAGGCGGATCTGCGCGAGAAGGACGAGTCACGACGCCTCGATCTAGGCTCGAAACGGCATCTGGAGCTCGTCGACGAGGGCGTTCGCAACGAGCTTGGTGCGGAAGTCGGTCAGGAACTCCTCGACGACCTGACGGACAGCTTCTGGCGCGATGCGACGCAGATGATCGCCGGGGCAGGCAAGGCGATCGCAGCGGGCGAAAAATCGGTGGCGATCCGCGAGCTTCACACTCTGAAAGGCGTCGCCGGCACGCTCGGGTTTCCGGGCGTGGAGTCGGCCGCCAGATCGGCGCAGAGCGCGGTAGAGGCCGACGATGGAACGGACCTCGCACTGCTTCAGTCGGTTCTCCTGCGGACAATTCTGGCGCTGGACGCCGCAACCGTTCCGGCGGTCACCGCAATCGCGTCGTGACGCCGAGACCGCCGCGATCCGGGCTTTGGTGTTTCGCAGTCCGCTCATCTTGGACATCCGCCAGGTCGTCGTCCTGCAACACCCGCCAGCCCGATCCTTCGAGATCGTCGTACTGGCCCGATCGCATGCACCAGAAGAAGCCGCCGAGCCCGCACAGGCCGAGCGCCAGCGCCAGCGGAAACAGGATCACGATGATATTCATGGACGCTTCCCCTCCGCTGATGCGTCGGTCGTGCGGCCGGTCCGCAGTGCGTTGAGCGTAACGACCAGCGATGAGCCCGACATGGCGGCCGCAGCGACGAGTGGCGTCGCCAGACCCGCTATCGCCACCGGAACGGCGACCATGTTGTAGAGCACGGCGAACCACAGGTTCTGCAGCATCAGCGCGCGAGCCTTGCGTGCGATCCTGATGCCGATGGCGACAGGGCTTATGCTGTCGCCGAGAAAGACGATATCGGCCGCAGCCTGGGCGAGATGCGTCGCGCTGATCGGCGACATCGAGACATGCGCCTTCGCCAGGGCCGGCGCATCGTTGAGACCGTCGCCGACCATGAGCACCTTGCGACCCTGAGCCGCGAGCTCATCGAGCACGCGGATTTTCTCGTCCGGCCGCAGCCCGGCGCGGTACTCGCCAATGCCGAGCGCCGTAGCAATGGGAGCGACCGACTCGTCCCGATCGCCGGAGAGGATGGCGACCCGCAGCCCCATCTCGTGGAGAACCGCGATGGTGGCGTGCGCGTCAGGCCTGACGGCCTGGCCGATGGCGAACACCCGGCAGGTCTGGCCATGCCGCCAGGCGATCAGCGAGGCGCCCGGGAAGCTGGCCGCAACCCAGGCAGCCGCCTCTTGCGCCGCACAGAATGCGGGGCTGCCCAGACGCATCTCATAGCCGTCGACCCACGCGCTCAGTCCAAGGCCGGCATGCTCGCGGACGTTCTCGACAGGTCGAGGTTGGCCGGCAGCGCGGCTGACCGCCTGTGCGAGCGGATGGTGGCTGGCCGCCGCCAACGCGCCGATCTGGCGAAGGGTGGAGGGGGCGAGATGCTCGCCGTTCAGGAGCACCGGCTCGGGAAGCGTCAACGTGCCGGTCTTGTCGAATACGACCGTGTCGATCTCGGCCAGCCGCTCCAGCGCGTCCCCCTCCTTCAGCATGATCTTCCTGCGGAAGAGCGCCGCGGCGGCCACCACCTGCACGGCCGGGATCGCGAGCCCGAGCGCGCAGGGGCAGGTGATGATCAGCACGGTGATGGCGATGGTCAGCGCCTGCTGCCAGGGCAGGCCAAGCGCGATCCAGCCGACCAGCGTTGCGAGCGCGGTCGCATGCACGAGCGGCGCATAAAGCCTCGCCGCCCGGTCGGAGAGATGGACGTAACGCGACCGGCTTTCGACGGCCTGGGCCATCAGGCGGTCGATCTCGTCGAGCAGCGTGCCCTTGTCCGCCGCCTCGACGCACACGGTCAGGGCGCCCGACAGGTTGATGGTGCCCGCATAGATGTGGCAGCCCTGCGCGACGGGCACCGGCAACGTCTCACCCGTGACCAGGCTCTGGTCGATCTCGGATCGGCCGGTTGCGACCAGACCGTCGACGGCGACGCGCTCTCCGGGCTGAATCAGCACGAGCTCGCCGGCAGCGATCGCGGCGACCGGCAGGGTGAGCGTCGATCCGTCGCCCTGCAGCACGGTCGCGGTCTCGGCCTTGAGCGCGGCGAGGTTGCCGGCGAGATCGCGCGTGCGGCGGCGCATCAGCTGTTCGAGATAGCGGCCGATCAGCAGGAAGAAGAGCAGCATGACCGCGCCGTCGAAATAGGCGTGCTCGGCATGGTTCCAGGTCTCGACGACGGACATTGCAAGCGCCAGCACGACGCCGAGCGTGATCGGAACGTCCATGTTGACGGAGCCTGCCCTGAGCGCCCTCAGGGCGCTTTCGAAGAAGGGCCTGCCGGCATAGGCCGCCGTCGGAAGCGCGATCATGGCCGAGAGCCAGTGGAAGAGGTCGCGCGTCACGGGATTGATGTCGCTGGCATTGCCGGACCAGACCGAGACCGACAGCAGCATGATGTTCATGGCCGAAAAGCCGGCGACGCCGAGGTAACGCAGCAGAAGGCGTTCCTGCCGGTCTGCGTCCCGGCGCTGGTCCGCAGGGAGGAAGGGATAGGCCTTGAAGCCGAGCCGGGCGAGCCGCTCGATCACGACCTCGGGCGCAAGCGCGCCCTCGCGCCATTCCACGGTGACGCGCTTCAGCGCGAGATTGACGCGCGCACTGAGAATGTCGGCCTCGCGCCTCAGTCCGGTTTCGATCGCATGCATGCAACCGGCGCAGTGCATACCCTCCACGGCGAGTTCCATGCCGGCAATATCGCCGCCGCGATGCGCTACGAAGACCGAAAGATCCTGTTTCGTCACCATCGGGTCAGTCCGCCAGCATCACGCGGCTGCGCGACACGAACTGCATTTCGCTCCCGCGCCGGGCCTCCACAGCGAGGGTCCAGGCGCCGCGATGGACGGAGGTCACGGTCGCGACGTAGATTCCGGGACCGGTCTCGACGAGGACCGCTTGACGATCCTCCTGCCGCGATGCCGGGTGCTGCAGCCTCGCCTCGACCGACAGGCCGGTGACGGGCGCACCGGCCTGCTCGCGCAGGATCAAGGTCACGACAGCGTCGTTCCCCGCGCGGGAGACCCGTGCCTGCGCCCGCCAGCCCCGTTCGGTCTGGGCCTGCATCCGCGCGATTTCGCCGTTGAAGCGCTGGCTCGCCTCATAGGCGCTCCTGACGTCAACGCCTGGCATCGTCCGGATGGCGACCGTCATCATGACCGCGTTGACGCCGGCGACGACAGCGAAGAACGCGACCATGGCAAACAGCACCATCCGGCCGCTGACTTTGAACGGGTGC
Organism: Rhizobiales bacterium CCH3-A5; assembly: GCA_001556025.1. Lineage (GTDB taxonomy): Bacteria > Pseudomonadota > Alphaproteobacteria > Rhizobiales > Beijerinckiaceae > Allobosea. Next base: position 14,995 of record LSIB01000131.1, on the reverse strand, counting down.
TGCGGCGGCGATTGCGGAGCAGGAAGATCGATCGGCATGGCAAAGGCTCCGCAGCAGGACATGATGCCCCTCAGGGTGCGAGAAAATGGTCGCGAGTCGTGACGACCTCACCGGCGAAGAGGTCGGAAGCGGTGAAGGTGATGGTCTGGCTGTGGTCGAGATGGACGTCGGCCGGCGCCGTGACGAGGACGCGGACTTCGCGGGACGCGTCGGGCTCCACCGTGACGATCGGCCTGAGATCGGCCGTCGCCGTCGCGCCGACCACATCGATCCTGAGCCCCGGCAGCCCCGCGACCGTCAGAGCGAAGGGCCGTGAATCGGGCCGCTTGTTGAGCAGGCGGACGACATAGGCGTTCCGGATCGAGCCGTCGCCGAGCCGCACGAACAGCGGCGCGCGCTCGTGCAGCACCGATATCTCCGCCGTCCGCCGCGTCGCCAACTGGTAGAGCATGGCGCCGCCGACGAGCAGGATCAGCGCGGCATAGAGCAGCGTCCGCAGCCGAACGGGCCTGTAGACGGCCGGCTGGCCGGCGATCCTGCGCCTCACATTGTCGTCTGTATCGTAGCCAATGAGCCGGGCCGGCCGGTCGAGCTTCGCCATCACCGTGTCGCAGGCGTCGATGCACAGGCCGCACTGGATGCAGTCGAGCTGGGCTCCGTCGCGGATGTCGATCCCCGTCGGGCAGACCGCGACGCATTGGTGGCAATCGATGCAGTCGCCCGCCGGCGCCCCCTGCTCGCGCAGGCGCAAGGCCTGCTTTAGCGAGGAACGAGGTTCGCCCCGGTCATAGCGATAGGTCACGTTGAGCGCGTCGTCGTCGGTCAGGGCCGCCTGGATGCGTGGCCAGGGGCACATGAACTTGCAAACCTGCTCGCGCATGATTCCGGCGAGCGAGTAGGTGGTGAACGTCAGGATCGCGATCCAGAGATAGGCCGAAAGCGGGGCCGTGAAGCTCGCGAGCTGGCGCACCAAGGTTGGTGCATCGGCGAAATAGAGCACCCAGGCGCCACCGGTCCACCAGGCAATGATGAGCCAGGTGGCATGCTTGCCGGCCTTGCGCAGAGCTGCCGGGACGCTCCAGCCGGCTTCGTCACGCTTCATGCGCTCACGCCGATCGCCCTCGAAGGCGCGCTCGACGGCGAGGAACAGGTCGGTCCAGACCGTCTGCGGGCAGAGATAACCGCACCAGAGCCGGCCCGCGATAGCGTTCATCAGGAACAGGATAAAGGCTGCTAGGATCAGCAGGCCGGTGAAGTAATAGACCTCCTGCGGCCAGATTTCGATGAAGAAGAAATAGAACCGGCCATTGGCGATATCCGCCAAAACGGCCTGGTTGGGCAGGTTCGGCCCGCGGTCCCAGCGCAGGAACGGCAGCAGATAGTAGACGCCGAGGCAAAGGGCGAGAATGATCCATTTGGCGCGCCGGAACGGCCCCGACACGCTTTGCGGATAGACTTTTCGCGATGCCGCAAAGAGCGGCAGATCGTCGGCCCCGGCGGCGTCCACCCTACTGACCTCCCCCGAGCGAATGGACATAGACGGTCAGCGCCTTGATCGTCGTGGCGTCGAGCCGCGATCTCCAGGCCGGCATCACGCCGCCGCGGCCGTTGCCGATCGTCTCGGCGAGGGAGGCGACATCCATGCCGTAGAGCGAGATCGCATCGGTCAGGTTCGGCGCGCCGAGCTGCTGATTGCCTTTGCCGGCCGGACCATGACAGGCGGCGCAATTCTGCTCGAACAGCGCGCGACCCTTGACGAGATCTGCCTTCGGCTCGACGGAAAGCCCCGCGATCGCGCGGACATGACTGGCGACCGCGTCGATTTCGTCGCGCTTGAGGATGCCGTCCCTGCCGAAGGCCGGCATCTGGCTCTGCCGGGTGTCGGGGTCGGTCGCAACACGGATGCCGTGCTGCAGAGTGGTCTGGATCGCGGCGAGCGCGCCGCCCCAGAGCCAGTCGTCGTCGTTGAGGTTGGGGTAGCCCTTCGCGCCGCCGCCGCCGACGCCATGGCAGCCTGCGCAATTGTCGCCGAAGGCCGCCTTGCCCTGCGCCATGGCGATGCGCAGCAGCGCCGGGTCCGTCCGGATCTGCTCCAGCGAGGCCTCTGCCAGCCCTTGCGTCTGCGTGGCGCGGAACGCCCGCAGCGCCGCCAGATCCGTCTGAACGTCGAGCCGCGTCGCATACCCGATGATGCCGGAGGTCGCGCCGTGGATCAGCGGCCAGGCCGGATAAACCACCCAGTAGCCAAAGGCCCAGACGATGGTGGCGTAGAAGATGGTGAGCCACCAGCGCGGCAGCGGGGTGTTGAGTTCGCGGATGCCGTCCCATTCATGACCGGTCGTCGCGGTGCCGGTGACGCCGTCGACCTCGTGATCGTCCTTGCGAACCTGCTCCATGGCTCAGTCCTCCTGCAGCGGCGTCAGCGCCGCCTGCTCGAAGCGCGCGCGGTTCCTGGGCCAGAAGGCGTAAAGACAGACGCCGAGAAACAGGCCGACGAAGTAGAGCAGGCCGGCGGACTGGGCGAAGCGCGCCAGCCAGTGATAGGTATCCATGGCGGCGTTCCTCAGCGGATGTTGGCTTTGTCGTCGTAGAGCCTGAAGTCGACGAGCGTCCCCAGCACCTGGAGATAGGCGATCAGCGCATCGGCTTCGGAAATGCGGCTCGCATCGCCGTCGAAATCCCGCGACTGGACCTTGGGATAGCGCTTCTCAAGCGCGCCCTGACCGGGATGATCGGGCGTCGCCTGTGCTTTCAGGTCGGTGGCCGCCTGCGCGATCATCTCGTCGCTGTAGGGCACGCCGCCGCCGCGATTGGCGCGCAACTCGCTCGCAATCTCCTCGAACTTCAGTTCGGTCCGGGCCAGAAACGGATAGCCCGGCATGATCGACTGCGGCACCAGCGCACGCGGGTCGGCGAGATGGCCGGCATGCCATTCGTCGGAATACTTGCCGCCGACGCGCGCGAGATCGGGCCCCGTCCGCTTGGAGCCCCACTGGAACGGCTTGTCGAACATGCTCTCCGCAGCGAGCGAGTAGTGCCCGTAACGCTCGATCTCGTCCCGCAGAGGCCGGATCATCTGGCTGTGGCAGAGATAGCAGCCCTCGCGGACATAGATCGCGCGCCCGGCCAGCTCGAGCGGCGTATAGGGGCGCATGCCCTCGACCTTCTCGATCGTGTTCTTCAGGTAGAACAGCGGCGCGATCTCGACGAGGCCGCCGACCGAGATGACCAGCAGCACGCCCAGGATCAGGATAATCGAATTGGTCTCGAAGATCTTGTGCTTCGACCAGAGGGACTGGCGCGGCGGCGTCGAGGCTCGACATGGTTGCGGTCCTTAGCCAGCGGGAGCGAATTGCGGCGCGATGCCGTGGTGGCCCGGCGCAGGATCGGACTGCTTGGCCTCGGCCACTTCGCTCCTGATGGTCATCCAGAGGTTGAAGGCCATGATCAGCGCGCCGACCAGGAACAGCGCGCCGCCGAGCGCGCGGATGACGTAGAACGGGTGCATCGCCTCGACCGTCTCGATGAAGGAGTATTCGAGGAAGCCGAGCGAGGTGTAGGCGCGCCACATCAGGCCCTGAAGGATGCCCGAGACCCACATCGCCGTGATGTAGAAGACGATGCCGAGGGTCGAGATCCAGAAATGCCAGTTCACCAGCTTCAGCGAGTAGAGCTCGCGCCGGTTCCAGAGCCAGGGCACGAGGCAGTAGATCGCGCCAAACGAGATATAGGCGACCCAGCCGAGCGCGCCCGAATGGACATGCCCAATCGTCCAGTCGGTGTAGTGCGACAGCGAGTTCACCGCCTTGATCGACATCAGCGGACCTTCGAAGGTCGACATGCCGTAGAAGGCGAGCGAGACCACCATCATGCGCAGCACGGGGTCGGTGCGCAGCTTGTCCCAGGCGCCGGACAGCGTCATCAGCCCGTTGATCATGCCTCCCCAGGAGGGCATCCACAGCATGATCGAGAAGGTCATGCCCAGCGTCTGCGCCCAGTCCGGCAAGGCCGTGTAGTGCAGATGGTGAGGGCCGGCCCAGATATAGAGGAAGATCAGCGCCCAGAAGTGGATGATCGAAAGCCGGTAGCTGTAGACGGGCCGGTTCGCGCGCTTGGGCACGAAGTAATACATGATCGCGAGGAAGCCGGCGGTGAGGAAGAAGCCGACGGCGTTGTGGCCGTACCACCACTGGAACATGGCGTCCTGCACGCCCGACCAGACGATGTAGGACTTTGGCGACAGCAGCGAGACCGGCAGGGCCACGTTGTTGCCGAGATGCAGGACCGCGATCGTGACGATGAAGCCGAGATAGAACCAGTTAGCCACATAAATATGCGGCTCTTTCCGCTTGGCCAGCGTCAGCAGGAACACCAGGAGATAGGCAACCCAGACGATCGTCAGCCAGAGATCGGCATACCACTCCGGCTCGGCGTATTCCTTGCCCTGCGTGATGCCGAACAGATAGCCCGTGCCGGCGATGACGATGAAGAGATTGTAGCCGAGCACCACGAACCAAGGCGAGAGATCGCCTGCCAGCCGGGCCCGAGAGGTCCGCTGGACCACATAGAACGACGTCGCGATCAGGACATTGCCGCCGAAGGCGAAGATCACCGCAGACGTATGCAGCGGCCGCAAGCGGCCGAAGCTCGTCCAGGGCAGGTCGAAGTTCAGCGCCGGAAAGGCGAGCTGGAGGGCGATGATCAGACCGACCGTGAAGCCGGCGATCCCCCAGACAATCGCCGCGATCGTGGCGAATTTCACCGGGCCCATATTGTAGTTCGGCTTGCCGTCGATTTCCTGCGGGACTGGCGCCGGAGCCTGCGAGAAGCGACGGTTGCCGATCAGGAAGACCGTGGCGAAGGACGAGAGCGCCGCCAGCGCAGCATGGAAGCCGTAGCCACCATGCTCCGTCAGGCCCGCGATCAGGACGAGGGGCAGGACGCACGCGGCTGCGATCGTCATGCCGGCCATCTCGCCGGTCGTCGCGCGTCTGACGTTGTAACCTGTCGCGGACATGCGCTGCTCCGTGCCCGTCCAGCCGCTCGCTGGCGTTTCGGGCAGGAGACCTAGCCGTGTCCGGCAGAGCCTGCGTTGATTCAGATCAAGCTGGTAGGAGGGCCGCCCCGCACAGGGGCATGGACCGGCCCTTTGCGGTCAGGCAGCCGCGACGAGCGCCATGCGATCCGGATTCATGAGCCGCACCCCGTCGGGCACGATCAGGATGGTCTTGTCCCTCGCCAGCTTTGTGAAGGTCCGGCTGACCGTCTCGATCGTCAGCCCGAGAAAGTCGGCGATATCCTGCCGGCTCATCGGCAATGGCACCGTCACCGACGGCTTGCCGATCTTGCCCCAGCGCTCCTGCATGGTGAGAAGGAAGCAGATCAGCTTCTCTTCCGCCGTACGCCGCCCGAGCAGCATCATCTGCTCCTGAGCCAGCGTCAGCTCATGCGTCGCGAACTGGTGCAGACGCCGGAGCAGATGCGGCTTGGCGTCGATCAGCGCCGAATAGGCAGGGCGCGAAAAACCGCAGGCCGCGACATCGTCGATGGCATCGGCGGAGAAGCCGAACGCGTCGCGCATGGCGAGGCCGAGGAAATCGCCGGGAAGGGCGAAGCCGACGATCTGCCGCCGGCCGTCCGGCAGCACCTTGTAGAGCCGCACGATCCCCGAGGTGATGTTGTAGACCGAATGGGCCGGCTGCCCCTGGCTGAACAGCGTCGACTTGGCCGGAAAGGTCGCGTCCTGCGCCATGGCTTCGAGCAATTCGAGCTCGTCGACCGACAACGACGCGCAGACGCTGGCAAGGCGAACCTTGCACGCCAGACAACTGCTCGCCTGTCGATGATCGACGCCACAGGCCGGCGATTGGCAATCCACGATCGCGCCCCCGCTATCAGGCTCGAATCGATACTACGTTCTCATGCGTGGTTGAAGCCTTGCAACCGCAGTGAGCCGACGGATTTGATTCAGATCAATGCGTGCGAGAGTTGGTGTGGGTCAGGTTGCCGCCGGGTTACCGGGAGCTTCACGACAGTGAACGACATGATGTTCGATGCCGTGCGGGTCACGCTGGCGCAGGCCCGGCGCGCGCACAGCCTCGTGGTGATGTCGCACCCGGCCGTTGGCGCCGATGAGTGGAGGCGCTTCCTGCGCACCACGATCCATGCACGGCGCAAGGACAGCGGCATCGTCGCCTTGAAGGACAACCGACGCTGCATCCATGCGCTTTTCACGTTTCGGATCGCGAGCGCGCTCGGCCGCGGCGCAACGCTGCAGGTCACCGAAATCGCGGCGATGCGGCTTCCGGGAACCGTTCTGGTCAAGTCACTCATGCGCTTCGCGGATGATCTGGCTCTCGAACTGGCATTGCCTTCGATCGCGATCGAGATGCAGCCGTCAGACATCTGGAGTCTCGACCGTCACGTCATGGAGCAACGCGGTTTCACCGTCGATCGCGTGCTGATGCGCGGGAGCGCCCGGCAGCGCGTGGCCCCTCCGGTGGATGGTTGAGATTTGCGGCAGATCAAGGCGCACGCCTGCGGCGTTCGCCATGATGAGTCCATGACCCAGCCCAGCACGCTCCACGCCGCACGCCATGTGCCGCGCTACACCAGCTATCCGACCGCCCCTCACTTCGGCAGCGAGGTCGGCCCTGCGCTCTACCGCTCATGGCTTGCGGCGCTAGACCCTGCCGAGCCGGTCTCGGTTTATGTCCACGTCCCGTTCTGCGCGGAGCTGTGCCTCTACTGCGGCTGCCAGATGACCGTGACGCGCAAGCATGAGCCCATATCGGCTTATCTCGATCTGCTGCTGCGCGAGTTGAGGCTGGTCGATCGGGCGTTGGGTGCGCGCAGGCGCGTCAGTCATCTCCATTTCGGCGGAGGCAGTCCGACGATCCTCGATCCCTCGGAGTTCGGGCGCGTCATGGCCGCTCTCGGCGCGACGTTCGCGTTCGACGAGGACGCCGAGCGCGCCGTCGAGGTCGATCCGCGCTCGGTCTCGCCGGCCTATGTCGGCGCTCTCGCCCAGGCCGGGATCAACCGCGTCAGCATCGGCATCCAGAGTTTCGATCCGCTGGTCCAGCAGACCATCCGCCGACGCCAGTCCTTCGAACTCACGGCCCGCGTCGTCGACTGGTTTCGTTTCGCGGGCGTCACGGGCGTCAATCTCGATCTAATGTATGGGCTGCCGCATCAGACCGTGGCGAACGTGCTGGAGACGGTGCATCAAGCGCTCTCGCTCGACCCCGACAGGATTGCTCTGTTCGGCTACGCCCATGTGCCCTGGATGAAGCGCCATCAGGCGCTCCTTCCCGAAGCTGCGTTGCCCGACAGCGCGCAGCGCGCAGAGCAGTTCGAGGCGGCCACGCAACGGATATCCGCTGCCGGCTATATCCGCATCGGTCTCGACCACTTCGCCAAACCCGACGACGAACTGGCGCTCAAGGCGGCACAAGGCAGAGTCAGGCGAAACTTCCAAGGCTATACCGCCGACGATGCCGGCGCGCTGATCGGACTGGGCGCGTCGGCGATCTCGCGCTGCCCGCAGGGTTATGCTCAAAATGCATCCGCCGTCGCCGACTACAGGGAGGCAGTCCTGCGCGGCGATCTCCCTACGGCGCGCGGCATCAGCTTTACGGCGGCAGACCGGCTGCGCGCGGATGTCATCGATCGCCTGATGTGCGATTTCAGGGTCGATCTCGAGGCTCTATGCGAACACCACCGCCTGCCGCTGGCCGAGCTGGACACCGACCTTGGCCGCCTGATGCCGATCGTCGCGGATGGGCTGGCGCATTGCGACGGCGCGGTGATCAGCATTCCGGCGGCAGGCCATAATCTGGCGCGGATCGTCTGTTCGGCCTTCGATGCTCGCGCCGGCCTCGCGTCCGGCCGCCATTCAGCAGCGCTCTGAGACGGCTCGCTGTGGCCCGATCCTGTGGCCCGCGCCTATTTCCTATCAGTGGGAGACCAGGAACGGCAGGGTGGACGTCCTCAGCAGATCGCGCGTGACGCCGCCGAACATCCATTCGCGCAGGCGCGAATGTCCGTACGCGCCTGCAACGATCAGTCCCGCCTCGACCTCGTCGGCGATGTCGAGCAAGGCCTCGACGACGGTCTCGTTGGCGCTCCTGCGCCTGATCGCACGCACCGCAGCCCCATGACGGGCCAGATGCTGAACGACCTCGTCAAGCGCATCCTCGGGCGTCTCGTCGATGCAGGCGACAGCGACTTGCTCAGCCCGTGTCAGGAAGGGAAGCGCATCGGTCACCGCCCTCCGCGCTTCTTGGGCGTTCTTCCAGGCGATCACCACGTTCCGGAAGTCGCGACGAGCCGGGCCTGGCGGCAGGCACAGCACAGGGCGGCCGGCCGCCATGATCACATCGCCCAGTAAGATCGCCATCACCGGATCGGGGACATCGGTTTCATGGGGTCTGGTCGCGACGATCAGGTCGCAGATGCAGGTCTGTGCCAGGAGATGCGCGGTCGGCTCGCGGATCGCGACGCGGCTTTCCGCGGCCTCGGAGGATGCAACCGCCGCGCGAAACCGTTTGCTCGCGCGAGCCAGCTCCGCCACGACGCGCTCATGCTCCGCTTCAGCCAGGGAGGCGAGGACCACGCCCGACGCGTCTCCGAAAATCGGCGGTGGCACCAGGCCGCCGACCGAGCCGACGATCGACGCATCGAAGGTGCAGGCAAGTTCGCTCGCCACCGCTGCCCTCACCAGCATGTCGTCGGTCGAATCGACATGGACGAGAATGCTCTTGTAGGTCATAGCGACACTCCCCTGCTGTTATGGGCTGAAGACCCGCCGGCTTCGGCCCGAGCGTCAGACGACCAGCGGGCGCTGCTCCGTGAAACCGGAAACGAGGTCGACGAGTGCCGCTCGGACAGGCTCACCCTGGAAGGCCGCCGAGCGCCAGATCAGGTCGATCGTCGCCTGGAGTTTGACGCCGGCCTCCGGATCAGGCTGCGCCTCTTTGCCGAGTCGCTCGAAATCGCCCGGGCTGTAGCTCGCCTCTGGCGCACATCGGGTGATTTCGGCGACCATGATCGAGATGCGCCGGAGTGGGCCGCTTCCGGGCAGGCAGTACGAGAGCATGTGCACGCCATGCGCCAGCGCGACCATGTAGCGTGTCTCGAACATGACCTGCATGTCTGCAGGCAGGCTCCGCAGCGGCTTCGCAAGGTCCGGCTTCACCGTTGCGCTCCTGAAGATTGGCTCGATTGAGCTTTTAGGCCGCCGTGACGCTGACGACGTTGCGATGGATCAACTCCGGCTTCGCAACGCGCCAGCTTCCGGCGTCAGGCCGCCACCGCGCGACGCGGAGCCACAGCTTGCGGGATCGCGCCGCTCTGGTGGGTCCGGAACGCGGAAACCAGATGGTTCAGCTTCTCGATCTGGGTGAGAAGGACGCGCGCCGAGGCGGCGCTCTGTTCGGCCAGCGCCGCGTTCTGCTGGGTGATGCCGTCCATGTGGCTGACCGTCTGGCTCATCTCGTCGATGCCGCTTGCCTGCTCACCCGAAGCCGAGGAGATTTCGCCGACTGTGGCCGAGACGCGGCCGGCCGCCGCCACGATCTTCTGCAGCGTGTCGCCGGCGAGCTTCACCAGCTTCACGCCTTCCGTCACTTCGACATCGGACGACGTGATCAGCGCGGTGATGTCCTTGGCGGCATCGGCGGATCGCTGCGCGAGCGCGCGAACCTCCGCCGCGACCACCGCGAAACCCCGCCCGGCATCGCCGGCCCGGGCGGCCTCGACGGCTGCATTGAGCGCCAGAAGATTGGTCTGGAACGCGATGCCGTCGATGACCGTGGTGATCTCGGAAATCTTCTTGGACCCCTCCTCGATGCGCGACATGGCCGCGATGGCGTCCTGGATGATGACACCGCCGGTATCGGCGACGTTCGTCGCCTCGTCGGCCAGCGCGGCCGACTGGCGCGAGGCGTGGGCCGACGTCTTGACCGAGGCCGCGAGCTGCTCTGTCGTCGCGGCCGTTTCCTCGAGTGCAGCGGCCTGCTGCTCGGTTCTCAGAGAGAGGTCCTCGGCGCCGGAATTGATCTCCTGCGACGACTGCGCAATCGAATCCGATGTCGCCTTGATCGTCGACACCATCCCTTCGAGCCGCTCCATGGCCTGGTTGAAGTCGTCGCGGATCTTGGCGTATTCGGCAGGGATATCCGCCGGCATGCGGTAGGTCAGGTCGCCCTTGGCGAGCGCGTTCATGCCGGCGCTGACCTGACTGACGGCCTTCTCGCGCTCCGCTGCCTGGGCTTCCTCGGCACGGCGCGCATGCGCCTCGGTTTCGAGCCGCGCCGCTTCCGACGCTTCGAGATAGACCGAGATGGAGTAGTCCATGTCGATCAGCGCCGCCTTGATAATGGCGCCCAGCTCCGCTCCGCGCTCGGCCGCGCCGGGGATCGCGCCGCCGAAACGGCCTTTCGGCCAGCGCGCGGCGAGCACGTTCGCGATCAGCTTCTCGAGGAGGAGCGCGTAGCCGCCGATGTACCAGCGCGGCTCGAGGCCGATGCGCGCATGGATCTTGCCGACCTTCGTGACCGCATCGACATAGCCCTGGTCGAACTGGCCCTTGGCCAGGCGGTCCCAATGCGAGCTCTGGCGCGACTTGGCGCTCCTGACATGGTCCGGCGTCTTGAAGAAGGCCTTGGTCTCGGGAAAGGCGCTGATCTGGCCATAGAAGGCATCGAGCGCGTCAGGCAGGGCCGCGACGATCGCGGCTTCCGCGTCGCGAAGGTTCTGCATCGCTTTCGGCCCGAAGCGCATGAACTCCAGCCGCTTTCCAAGGTCATCCGCGGACGACATGTGCATTCTCCCGGTCAAGTCTGGCAACGCGCCATGAGCCGAAAAATGCGCCGTGTCAGTTAACGAGGTTGGAAGAAGAGGATTGATCTATATCAATCGTCTTGTGGCGCAGGCCCTGCCCGACGCGGCTAAGCAGCGTCATCCGGCGCGCTTCGGTTCCGGTTCGAGCGAACGCTGTCTCCGGACGCCAGGGTCAGGTCTTGCCTCGGATGATGTCGGGCGGCGCGGTGTATGGCTCGACCAGCGATTTGAGCATCATGGATGCTTCCGGATTCCGGGAGAACCGCAGCAGGGCCCAGATCTCGCCTGCAATTTCGAGCAGGGCGGCCTCAATCTGATCATCGTCATAGCCCTCGAAATCGAGGCTGATGCGGCTGGACGTCGATGGCGTCTCGACGATATGCCGCTGCAGGCGCTTGCGCAGCCGCAGGCCATAGCGGGCGGCCGGCATGTGGGGCTTCATCATCATGCCCAGAAGGATGGCGCCTTCCGCCACGGCCATCAGCATGCGAAGCATCAGCGCGCGCCGCTCCGTCGGGTCCATAGCTGTCAGGCCGACTGCGATATCGGGAAGAAGCCAAGCCTTTACAGCACCGCTTGCCGGATAGCGCGTCGGGCGCTCGGCTGCATGCGCAGCGACGGGGCTGAACAGTTCGAGATCGAGCGGCGCATCCTCGGGCTTGAAGCGCCAGGCGGTGATCAGAACCTCGATGTCACGCCCGGAGCTATGCCGGATCAGAGCCGGTTCGTTTCGGTAGCTGCCAGCCGTATCGAGCAGAAAGAGCCTTCGGTCACGGTCAGCGGTGCTGATAGCTGCACCCGCCCCCATGAGGTTCTGGTTGGCCAGCTCAGGCCAGCTTGCTCCGATGAGATCGAGATAGGGTTGATTGGCGAAAACGTAGCGCGAGTCGAAAATGCCGACGGTCGAGATCGCGACTGGCGTGGCGGGATGCTCATCGGCGAGTTTTTTCCATACGCTCGACGCCAGGATCGCCTGCAACATCTCGTCTCATCCGATAGAATACGTGCAAGGTCCACGCTGCACGCGCGAAGGTTGTATAAGCCTTCCATGGCTTGATCTTTGGCAATTCGCCGAATCACGAATGGTTGAATCAATTTTATTTTAAGAACCGCCTGTCAAGGTGACGTGACACTCCACCTCAGGGACAGGTCCGCATGTCGATGCTCATTTCCCGCATCACCTCTCTCACCGTGGGCGCCAAGATCGCCGCGATCATGGCGCTTCTGATGCTGCCGATCGGGCATCTGACCTACCTCATAGCGGTCGCTGTCAGGAAAGACGTGTCCTTCTCGGCGCTGGAACGGGATGGCGCGATCGTCATCAGGGATCTCTGGACAGGGCTCGTGGACGCCTCACGCCCGGATGCCCCGGTAAGCGACGGAGCGGTTGCAGCAGTGAAGCGCGCCGAAGAGGCATCCGCGCGTTTCGGAGCCGCCGGCACGGTCGAGGACTTCAGGCGCGCGCTGGCCGATCCGAAGAACCGCGCGCAAGCAGGGGAGACGGGGCAGGCCGCGATCCAGAAGGTGGCGGACGGCTCGAACCTGACGCTCGATCCCGAGGTGACAAGCTTTTATCTGATGGACGCCGCGACGGTTCGTTTGCCCGAACTGGCTGTTGCTCGCGCGCAGTTCGAGGAAACGTACCAAGCCTATATTGGCGCCGGGCGCGACGCGTCGATGGCGGAATATGAAGTATTCATTCAGGCGGCGACGCGCTTCGAACTGGCGCTCGCGGCTTTGCGGTCGTCGCTCAAGTCGGCCCAGGACAGTCGCGCGGATCTTGCAGCGTCGCTCGGGGCGCAGCTTGCGGCCTTCAACCTTGCGTCCGATCGTCTTTCAGGGCTCGCGGCCACGCTTCGAAAAGTCCTTGTCAACGGTGGCCGCAACTTGTCGAAGCCGGCCGATGTCGATTCAGCGGAAGCCGCCTTCGCGACGAGCGCTGACATGCTTTGGCAAGCGGTCCAGAGCGACCTCGTGCGGCTGCTGGACCTGCGGATCAGCAATATGAAAGCAAAGGCGCTCCAGGATTTCACCCTGGCGCTGCTGGGCATCCTCATCGCAGTCGGAATAGCGCTCGCTTTCGTGCGGACAATTCGCGCTCCGATCACCGATCTGTTGAGGACGATGCGGAGGTTCCAGCAGAACGACTTCGCCGAGGACGTGCCGCATCTGCACCTTTCCAACGAAATTGGCGAGATTGCCCGCGCGCTCGATCGCGGCAAGAGCGAGGCCGAGCGCACCGCGCTGACGATCGCCGCGATGAACCAGTCGCCAACGATGTTGATGATCACCGATCCCGAAGAGAACATCACCTTTCTCAGCGCGTCGCTGGTCGAAATGCTGATGCGACTCGAGCCGACGTTCAGGGCCGTCCGGCACGACTTCGCGGTCGAGAAAATGATCGGTCAGCATCTCGACTATTACCGAGCCAACCCGAACCTGTCGCGCAAGCTGCTCGTCGACAACGGCGAGGTCCGCAAGGTTCGCTACGACATCGCTGATGAGACGATCCTGGTCGATATGGCATACATCTACGCTGCCGACGGTTCGAAGATTGGCCACACGCTTGTATGGCGCAACGTGACAGCCGAGTTGCTCGGCGAAGCGGAGGTCGCGGCCGTCGTCGCGGCAGCCCAGAAGGGCGATTTTTCAGCCCGGCTTCCGGTCGACAACAAGGATGGCTTCGTCCGCGAGATCGCCGTCGGCCTGAACAATGTTTCGGCGCTCGTCGAAAAGGCGACGGGCGAGTTTGCAGAGGTCATGGACGCGGTGGCTGGCGCTGATCTGACACGTTCGGTGCAGGGCGAGTACCACGGCGTTCTTGGCTCCCTAAAGGCCAGCATCAACGCTACGGTCGAGCACCTCGCCTCGACCGTGAGGACCATCCAGCAGACGTCGGCCGATGTCGGTCTGGCGGCGCGTGAGATCAATATGGGGGCCGACGACCTGTCCAAACGCACCGAGGACCAGGCGTCTTCGCTGGAGGAGACCGCGGCGACGACCGAGGAGTTGGCCGCGTCGGTGAAGGCTTCCGCGCAGGCTTGCCAGCAGGCGGCGGCTATCGCAACCGAAGCGATGGGCGCGGCCCAGGCTGGTGGTGCGATCGCGGGGCAGGCGGTTGAGGCGATGGCGCGCATCGAGGGCGCCTCGAAAAAGATTTCCGACATCATTCGCGTCATTGACGACATCGCTTTCCAGACGAACCTGCTAGCGCTGAACGCAGCGGTGGAAGCCGCCCGCGCCGGCGATGCCGGCAAGGGTTTTGCCGTGGTTGCGTCGGAGGTGCGCACGCTCGCTCAACGTTCGGCTGCCGCTGCAAAGGACATTTCGGCGCTCATTTCGTCGTCCAACACCGAAGTCGGCGAGGGTGTAAAGCTGGTACGCGCGGCCGGAACATCGCTTGGCAGCATCCTCGCAGCGTCGCAGAAGGTCGCGACCACGATCGCCGATATCTCGGCTGCGTCCGGCGAGCAGGCAAACGGCATCGACGAAATGAGCCAAGCCGTCGCCCATCTCGATGAAATGACGCAGGCCAACGCCGCTTTGGCCGAGGAGAGCGCGGCATCAGCGGCGTCGCTGACAGACCGCATCGCACAGTTGAACGCTCTCGTTGCAAGCTTCCGGACACAGAGCGGATCGGCAGTATCGGGACGTCTCGATGCAGCGCCAAGGGATATGCAGGCTTCTGAGCCCATCCGGCTGCAGAAACTGGCCAGAGCGGCCTTCGCGGGCCGGCCGAAACCAGCTGCCAATACCCTTGCCCCGCCCGCGAAGCGGATCGCAAACGCCCGTCATGGAGATACCGGTTGGTCGGAGTTCTGATTAGCCGCCCGTGAACCGCGCTATGGTCTAGAAGGGCTCGAACTCCGAGCGGACAATGCGTTGCATGATCAGAACTCTGACGCGCCGGAGCCTATTCCGCAGTGGTATGATGCGGCTGGATGCGGCCTCTTATGGAGGATGCACGATGCCCATTCAGCAGCAGAACGTCACTCAACGTCCCGCCTGGAACACGGGACGCCTGATTGGTCCCAAGCCTCCGCTGAAGCCGCGTCACATCTGGGCGATACGAACGCGGCTTCAGCACGATCTGAACTGATGGGGTGGATGCCCCCTCCGTCCGGCATCGTAAGGTGCCAGTGAGCGCCAT
>LSIB01000130.1 GCA_001556025.1 Rhizobiales bacterium CCH3-A5 | reverse complement strand
ACAGTGGCCGGTTAATTATTGGATTACCCGGCCGGTCGCGTCGGAATCTGCAGCCCACTTCATGCGCGACCGGAAAGGGTGCCTCCGGGTCCGCCACGACGCGTTCGCGCGGATGCTCGGTCGCGGCGCGTTCTCCGTCGAGCACGACGTGCGGCGCTACCGGCACGCGATCGAGGACGTCGGCGCGAAGCTCGTGGAGCGCTTCGAGGTCTCCGGCGGGGAGCAGGTCATCGGGCTCTACCTGACCCTTCCGCAGGCCGCCAGGCTCGCCGAGCTGGTCGGCTCCAGCGCCGAGGCGGTCCTGGACTCGTTCGAGGTCTGGCGCGAGGTCGAGGCGGAGCTCGTCCTCGCCGAGGAGGAGGACCGGCGCGACTTTGCCGCCTCCGGCGCGCCGGGGCCGGGGTTCTCGGCCCTCGCCTCCCACCGCGCCGAGCTGTCGGGCGCGAGGTCCGACCTCGCGTCGCTCCGCGCCGACCTCGTCTCTGCCGGCGTGCTGCCTCCGCCCGGCGGGCGGGGCGCGCTCGGGCGGCTTCGCCTTGGCCTCGGCAGGATCGCCGGCGCGGTGGGCCTGGGCAGGTGAGCGACCTGGCTTGCCATGAAGAAAGCCGGCAGGGCGACCTGCCGGCTTTCATGGTTTGCGAACGTTGTTCGCGAACGGACTTTCGAGCTTTTCGCTTGATCATGTCCATCTCCCGCTCGGGCGCACCTGCGGCCGGTTGAACGAGGACCCGACGCGTGCCTTGGGTGCCGTGTCGGCAGGACGCATTCGCGGCCTGCTTCTCGAGCGAGGGAGACGAGACGTGATCGCGATCATGCTCTCGGTCGTCGTCCGTCGGGATGCGGCTTTCGTGCGTGTGCGCGCGACGGTCCGCATCCCGTTCTTCGGATGGTGATCTCCGGCCCGTGAGGGCTGGACCGGTGCCGGGAGTGAGAGCTCCCGGCGCTGGCCGTCTTTCCCCAGGGGTTCTTCCCTTCGGTCCGACGAAGGTCCGGTTCTCTCATCGTTGCCGCGTCGGCGGTCGCCACGCTCATGGCGCGCTTTCTCCCCTCTCCCCTGCAGAAGACTTTGGCTTGGCGGTTTGGCGCAGGGCGACTGCCTCTCGGTGGAGGGCGTTGACGTCTGCGCGTCGAGCTTGCGGTCTGCCCTTCAGGATCGTGCCTTTCCTCCCGAGTGCGGCCCTTGCGTTCGACTCGATGATTTTCGCGATTGCCGCGCTCTCCGCCGCTCCGATGCCGATACCGTCGGCTTGGCCTGGCCAGGACGAGACGGCTTCGACGACTTGGTCGACGATGCCGCGCGCGGTCTTGTCCGAGATTCCTGCGTCCATCGCGACCTTCGCGATGTGGTCGGGTCCGGGGGAGCGGCCCTCGCCTGCGACCGTCATGTTGTGCTCGCCACCCGGTCCATCCGACGGCGTGACGTCGTAGGCCGGCGATAGCCGCCAGCGTCCATCCCGCCCCATGAGGAAGGCGTGGTTCTTGGCGTGGTCGTCGCGGTTGCCAGCGATGACGTTGAAGGCCATCCGTCGGAAGGCCTCCTCGATCTGCGACTGGTCGCCGGTCAGGATTCGGGTGACTTTGAGGAGGTCCCCGTAGTCGAGGGACGGAGCGCGGAAATCCGCGTGGACGAGGCCGGCGAGCGTGTGGGCGTGGAGCCTGCCCGCTTTCGTCCGATCGAAGCGCCGCGCGGCGAAGTGCGCCGCGCCGCGATCGTCTATCACGAGTCGGGTGGCGGGGAAGTCGATTCCGGCGGCCCGCGACATCTCGGCGTAGGCGTGCTCGACGCGGCCTATGTCGCTTCCCTCCGCACGGTGCTTCAGCTTGATCAGCCAATGCTCGCGGTCTCGGGCTGCGATGTTCCCATCGTCAACCTCGAATGCGCCACTCACGGCATCCCTTAAGGCGAGGACCTTTGGCCTGGCGCCAGCCGACCCTCCGCTGGCCATCAGCAGGCGGGCGATCCCCTCGTCCGATTGCCCATTCAGGATTGCATCGGCCTGCCGGGCGAGCCAGCCTATTCCGATCGGCTCGTCTCGGTTTGTGTCGGAGAGCGGTTCCTCCGGGGCATACGTGAGGGCTCCCATCCCTCGGGAGCCGACGATGGCGAGACGGTCGACGGGCGTCATGTGCAAGGGGTTGCCGCCATTGTGGGTGACCTGGCGGTCGACCAGCAGCCGTCCCCATCCATCGGGCAAGCTGTCGGCGAAGACGCCGTGCAGCCCATCGAATGGGGTTCTGGTTGCCATGATCACGCCAGGTGCCAATTTTGCCCTGAAGGGCGAGATGGCCAATCCAGGCGTCAACGCGCTGCGATCGTACTCGAAGGCGGCCAGCCTATCGTCGCGGGACCACCTGAGGCGCCCTATGGGCAATAGGTCGCCCTCGACGTCCAGGCTCACTGTGAGGGTGATCGCCCGTTGCTGGTTCAATAGGGTCTCCTGTGCGCTCTGACTCGCACTCGCTGGATCCGGTGTCCGGCCGCGTCGAGATCGTCTAGCGATCGCAGCGGCGGGCGAGGGATCGCATTGAGGATGTCGTGCTCTATGTTCAGCTCGACCGCGATCGCCATGACGTCGCGAAGAGAGCCGAAGCCGCCGGCTTCGATCCGCTTGATGGTGCTGGGCGAGATCGAAGTCCTTTCGGCCATCTCCCGTTGGGTGATGCTTCGGGCGATGCGATGCTGCCTGATGCTTTCGCCTATCCTGGCGGCGGCCTCATCCGGAGTGATCAGCGCGAATTCGCTCGTCATGTCTCATGTTTCCTTCATAAAGGACCATATATGATCCTTTACGGAGTTCAAATTCGAAATTTGGCTGATTGCCAAGTCGCAGGTTGATGATGTCGACGGGCTTGCGCTTCACTGGGGCCTTCCGTCCTTGAACGTCCATCCGCCGAGCGCGTACGCCCTGACCGCCTCGCGGCGCCTCGCGTCGGCCTCCGCGCTTCCCTCCGTCGACGGTCTCATGGTTGCCCTCTCGCCGGATCTTAGCCTCATGGGGGTGTCCCATGTCCGGCCCTCACGGCCTTTCGAGGGTTGGCCGGCAGGCCGCGGAAGAAGCCGGCACCCGGAGGGGCCGGCTTCGTTTTGGCCAACCGCGTCGGTTGACCCGATCGAAACGGTCTTCGATCAACGTTTTCGACGGCCCCCTTCGGACTCATTCGAGGGCCCTTGCCCTTTCTCGGGCCGGGGGCTACTCGCCGATGGCCGCATCGCCTCCCGCCGGATCCCCTCGCCGGCCCTCGACGCGCACGACGAGGCCGGGGTCGAATCGCGGGTTCTCCCGCGTCCCGAAGTGGGTCGGATAGCCGGCCTGGTTCGCCAGCACGCGCGTCGGCCCGACGCTGTAGTCGTGCGAGGCGTGGTCGTGGCCGTGGATCCAGAGCTCGGGCCCGTGCCTCTCGATGACCTCGGAGAGGTCGGAGG
Organism: Rhizobiales bacterium CCH3-A5; assembly: GCA_001556025.1. Lineage (GTDB taxonomy): Bacteria > Pseudomonadota > Alphaproteobacteria > Rhizobiales > Beijerinckiaceae > Allobosea. The sequence continues at coordinate 20,986 of LSIB01000130.1, read as the reverse complement.
CGAAGGCCGGCGACAGCGGCGAGCCGCGGTGGCGCTCGGCGACGGAGCGAGGGTGCGGCGCGTGGTGCGTCACGACGACCGTCGGCCCGTCGAAGGGCTCGGCGAGTGCCTGCTCGACGAAGGCGCGGTCGCGCCGGTGCAGCCGCAGCGCCTCGGCGGTGGTGAAGCGCCGCCGCGACGGGCCCTCCCGCCAGCGGATCAGCCTGTGGTCGTTCATGAGCGCCTCCGCCGCGCCCCGGTCGCGGCGGGCGTCGCCGAGCAGGCCGTAGTCCGTCCACAGGGTCGCGCCGACGAAGCGCGCGCCGGCGATCGCGACCGTGCCCGGCGTCAGCATGTGGATGCCGAGGGAGGCGGCGAGGTCCGCCTCCGGCAGCGCCGGCGCCGGCCCGACCTCGCCGTGGTAGAACTCGTGGTTGCCGGGGACGTAGATGACGGGCCTCCCGGCGAGCGCTCCCTGGTCGCGCTCGCGCGCGATCCAGCGGAGCGCCTTGCCGACGTCGTGGTGGACGTCTCCCGCCAGGACCGCGACGTCGAACGTCGCCGCGACTGGGGCGAGCCGGTAGCTCGGATCGAACTCGAGGTGCAGGTCCGAGAGGACGAGGAGGCGCGCCATGCTTTCTCCGAGTGTGACTTTGGTTTTTCGGTCGCCTGCGGTCCCCGCATCCGCGTTGGCGGCCGGTCTCCGGCCTCGCGCGCCACGGGCGACCCACGGGCGACCCGGGCCGGCTGGCCCAGGCCGACGGGCCCCATCGGGCCGCCCTCCCCAGCCCCGACTCCTTGTCGGGGGGACGGTCTCTCTGGGAGGCCGTCTCTTGGCGCGCGTTGCGCCATGGGGAGCGGTGGCTCTTCCCCGTGGGCTTAAAGCCCGCGGGTCCGATGGGACCTCTGCCCTCCCGGCCAGCCCCGACTGCTTGTCGGGGGGACGGCCTCCTGTCGGAAGGCCGTCTCTTGGCGAGCGTTACGCCATGGCGGGCGAGGGCTTCGGTCTCGTCCTTTCCCCAGGGGTTCTTCCCGAGGTCCGGCGAAGGACCTCTTCCCTTGGAGGGCGGCGCCTCAGTGCCGCTGCGGGCCGTTCCGGCCCGCCACCCTTAGTGGAACGGCAGATCCCCGCCGATCGCGAAGCTGTGCCCTTCCTCGAAGACGCCGCTTGGGAAGATCACCCCCGCCCGAGTTGACTGATTTGCTCGGGAGGCCCGCAAGGGCCGGGGCTCGTCCGTTTCGTCTGACGCGAAACAGTCCTCGCCGGTTTTCCTGTAGTCGGTGTCCCCGGAGGGGAGGCGCGAGGAGGAGGGCGGGGCTTGCGATGGCGCCTGGCGAATGCCGTTCGGACGTTCTCTTCGCTACTCTCTCCAGGTCGCCCTGGCCTGCTTCAGGAGGGCCTTTGCCGGGCGCTTGCGCCCGATCGCCCTCAGGTGCGCCGCGGCCGCCTCGATCTGGGCCATCGCCCTGCGCCGGCGCTCCGGATAGGTCACGGCGTACACGGAGGCCGGCTCCTTGACCTGCGTCATCGTGACGTACCCGTCGCAGGTCCCGTACCTCTTGCGATCGTCGGCGGCCGGGCCCCGCGCGACGGCCGTGATCGCGTCGAGCGTCGCCTGCGAGAGCGGCACGAGCTCGTCGTAGATGGTGACGACCTTCGACGTCCTCTCCTGGAGGTCCGTCCAGATTCGCATCTCCATGGGCCGCGTCCTCAGGATGTCCCTGATGACCGGGTCGCAGATTAGGATCCCCTCGAGGACCGGCCGGAGGCCGTCCTCGAAGCTGTTGCGGCCGGCCATGGCCAGGACGCCCCTTATGATCGTGTACATGGCGCCTCCTCCTCAGGCCGCCTCGCGTCGCGAGGCGAGCCACTCCGGGAACCGGACCGGCGGGATCCACGGCGTCTGGCGGCCATCCCGGGTGAAGCCCGGATAGACGTCGACGCTGTCGTAGCTGTCGAGGCGCGGGTTCGCGTTGAACGCCTCGGCCGCGCCCTTGGCGTAGGCGTTCCACGCCTCGCGTTCCGCGTCGGTCGCGAGGTAGAAGGCGATTTTGTCGCCGTCCTCGTAGATCCGGTGCGGCCGGGCCTTGCCCTTGACGAGCGCCTCGAGCTGCGCGTCGCTCCAGTCGTCCGGATCGGGGATCGTCACGGTGACGGGCGGCGTCGCGATCGCGACCGGGGCATCGCCCTGGACCTCAGTGCCGGCCGGGACCGGCCGGACCGTCAGCCGCGCCAGGACCTGGCGTACCGCCTGCGCGCTGATCGCGCCTTTGATCCTCGGGACCATCGGGACCGCCTTCCCTCTCCTGCCCGGGCTCCCGTGGGTGTCCCGGCATGACCTGTCGACATCATCGCCCGTCTCCACCGTCGGCGTTGCCCCGCGAGGCCCGCAAGGGCCGGGAGCTCCTCCGTTCCGGCGTGACGCCGAAACAGTCGTCGCTGGATACCATGGGCGCAGGCCAGGGGATGAGGGCGCGAGGAAAGGGTGGCCGCTTGGCCGGAGCCCTTGATGGCGCCCTTGCCGGGCCGCCGGGTTGGCGGTGGTCGTCCCTCACGTCCTTCCCGGGCTGGCGCGCGGCGCGCCATGATTGATTTAGTCTACAGTGTAGAGTAAATCAGGTCCGGGACGATCGGGTGCGGGAGGGACGCCATGATCCAGCGCTTCCAGGAGATGGTGCTCGCCGCGATCGAGTGGCTGGGTCCGGGCTGCCGCATCGCCGACATCCGCGTGGTCGTCGAGGACAGGCTCGAGCAGGGGCGCGCCTTCGGCGCCGTGTTCACCACGCTCGACCGGCTGGAGGCGGCAGGTCTCGTGACCTGGCGGCTGGGCCCGTCCCAGCCGAGGCGGGGCGGGCGCGCCCCGCGCCTCTATGCCCTCACAGTGGCGGGGCGCGACGCGCTGGCCCAAGCCAGGGCCGTCGCCGGCGGTTGAGGACGGCCCGTCATGGGAAAAGGGCCGATCCCGGAGGGTCGGCCCTTGGTCGCGTCGCCGGCTGTGGCCGGTGGGCTTCAGTCGTCCAGCGCGTCGGCCGGGACGATTGAGAAGTTGTCGAAGCCCTCCCGGGCGCCATAGCGGATCTCGAAGGCCTTGTCGTTGAGGTCCTCGAGTGCGTTCTCGAGTTCGCTGTCGGTCATGGCCATCGCCTTGGCGATCCAGCGCTCGCGCTTGAGCTCGGCCTTCAGGTCGGCGTAGCGGCGGGCGGCGTCCTCGCGCGTCAGCCGGGTGGTCGATTTGTCGCCGATGGGCACAATGGGTTGTTCTCGACTGGAGGTGCCCTCTCCACCCATATTTTGGTGGAGGTGCCCTCTCCACCCATATTTTGGATGTCGTAAAGGCGGCACTTCGTTGGGTAATCAGCGCGAGCAGGCGGTGGGGCCGTGTCGGTGCGGGAGCCGGTCTTCCCTCGCGCCACCATCACGGCGTTGTCCAAGGCGAAGTTCGGTCGGCGGGAGCGCGAGGAGCGGATGGGGCCATGGCGGCGCAAGAGCCGTCCGCCCCTCGCGCCCACCATCACGGTGTCGTCCAGGGCGAGGCGCAGTCGGCAAGGGAGCGCGAGGAGGCGATATGGCCCCGAGTTTCAGTTGAAGTATCTTCTCCTCGCGCTAACCTGCGACTGCGGCGGACGAATGCGTCGTGTCAGGCCGCGCAGGACGTTCATTTATTTATTTCGAATGGGCGGGGGCCAAGGGCCCCCGCCTATTCGAAATAAATAAATGAACGTAGCGGGATTGAGTCTCCGAATCCTTCAACGCCCTTCGCCATGCAATTCAATTCGGATTGCATGGCGAAGGGCGTGCTTTGCCGTGAGCGATCAGGCCGCCAATGAAGGCCCATTACCCTCGGAAGCGAGGGGCGTCGCCGGAGCGAAGCCCCTCGATTGACGTTCCTGGCCTTGAAGGCAGGAGTCACGCCCGATTTAGCCCAGTGGGCGATCGGCCGTGTTACCAGGTTTGTAGAATTTCACCCGATTGCCAGACTTTCCGGTCTTGGGACCGTTGAACTCCACGAGAAGCCCCCGCTTAGTGAGTTCATCGAAGGTTGCAACCAGCCAAGCCTTATCGACCTTTGGATCGAGTTTTAGTACTTCAGCAACCGCCAGACCCAGCCATAGGGCGTCTGTGACTGCCGCCTTAAAGTTCTTTCCGGCGGCAATGTCCAAGATAACTGCGACTTCGTGCTCATCGGCAGCTTTAGTTCGCGCAGGGCGAACCGGAGTGGCTGAAGCCGAACGCTGACCCTTCCTGTTCCCGTTCGTTGGCGTTGACGGGGCGAGGTCATGCTTGGGGTACAGTTCTATGGCACCGACGCGATCGCCGGCTTCCGGCTTCCCATCTTCCGAGCGCCCGTTCAGGAGCGTCCTGGTGCCGAGTGTGAAAACGTCGTTGCCTATGGCGCGGTGAAAATTTGATTTCGTCACGAGTATGCGAACGTGCTTTGCGTCGGGTTGCAATTCCAGGCGCTTGAGGGTCTCCACGTTATCTGGGACCGGCACAAGGGTCCTGATGTAGCGGGCGGCGTCGCGTAGAGCGCTCGCTCCCCGTGCTCCATCGCTGCCTTCTTTCGTATCTTTCGCCTGATGGTGCACGATATGGATCGCGCACTTAGCCTCGCGCGCGATCCGCTTCCATGCCCGGGCAACCTTATCGATCTTTGAGTTGTCGTTTTCAGACACGTCATGGGTGCAAATGAACGGATCAACGAACACCACATCGATTTTGTCTCGTATCTCCGCAATGAGATTTTCGATCAGGTCCGTGTTCAGCCCGTCAGCATTAGCGATTTGGATCTGGTCCCCTTCGACGCAGTCGACATGGAGGTTGGAACTGCGCTCTGCATGGAGTGCTTCGCACGCTGCGGCGATTCGCCGGTCAATTTCATCCTTGTCGTCCTCTGCGCTGAGGTACCACACCTTCAGGTTCATAGGTTCATTCCCAAAGACTGAGAACCCGCCGGCCATCGCGACCGCCTCAGTGAGGCAGAGCGTGGATTTCCCGAGGCCACCAGGACCAATCGTCAGGGAGATCTGGCCCCTCTGATATGCAGGACCACACAGAAATTCTCGCTGTGGAATTTCTTGGACGACTGGCCAGTCGTAAGCCGTCGGCTTGAGCGAAGTCATGGCAACTCCTAATAGATTAGGAATTCATCCAGACTGGAAATCTGTTGACACATCGCTGAGGGGCGAGGTGTACATAAGCTTAATTTGTCATACAGGCGCCCCGCCTAAGCCGTCTGAGATGGGATTTTTTGTTATTTTCGGATATCGAGGGTGGCGCGTCAGAAGGAGGAGGCCAGATCCAGTGGATCGATTTCCGCGTTCCGCTCAACGATAAGGTCGACACTGCTCATCTTCATATGGAGCCGGCAGGCAACTATTATACCGGCTCCTTGGCATACCGATTGGTAAGGCGTGCCCATGGGCACGGCCTCCGTATGGTCGGCACCCTGAAGGATGGGCCCGACTTCAACGTCTTGGCGGTGTACGAAAAGTAGACAGCGCCTAAGCCCTGATTATGCGGCAGCCGCGAGCCCGAGCCTCTCGTCGCGGCGTCGCAGCAGATGCATCAGCGGCAGCGCCAGCAGGACCATCCAGGCCTTGCCGATGATCTGGCCGCTGAGGAAGTCGAGGCTGCCGAAGGCGAGTTGCAGGAAGACGATCGAATCGACCACGAGCCCGACGAGGCCGGAGGCGATGACGGCCGTGACGAAGCGGCGCTTCTGCAGCGGCGTGTAGACCGCGAAATCCGCCAGCTCCGACAGGAGGAAAGCAGCCACCGAGGCGACGACGATCGCGGACGGCGCGAGGAAGCCTGAGATCGCGGCGCCGACAGCGATAGCGCCGAGGCCGGCGGCCGTGCCGAGACGGCGCTGGACAAGGTCCCGCAGCACGAGGGCGAGCCCGATCATGAGTACGCCGCTCGGGGCCTTGATGCCCGGCCAGACCGGGACGAGGCAGGGGCCGTTCGGCACGCAGACGGTGCCGGCATTGCCGATCAGCCAGTTCGCGGCAGGAATGGTCAGGGCGAAGAGGACGAGGGCGACGAGCCCTTCGATCCGGCGCTGCCGGTCAAGAGTCATGAGAAGGTCCGCTGTCGTCAGGAGCCATCAGATAGGCGGCATAGCCCTTCGCGCGCAGCTCGCAGGCGGGGCAGTGGCCGCAGCCATAGCCCCAGGGATGCCGGGTGGAGCGGTCGCCGAGATAGCAGCTATGGCTCTGTTCGACCACCAGATCGAGCAGGGGCTCGCCGCCGAGCGCACGGGCCAGCGCGAAGGTCTGCGCCTTGTCCCGCCACATCAGCGGCGTGTGCAGCACGAGTCTTCGGTCCAGGCCGAGGCCGAGCGCGACCTGCATCGCCTTGATCGTGTCGTCGCGGCAGTCGGGATAGCCGGAATAGTCGGTCTCGCAGACGCCGAGCACGATGTGCTTGGCGCCACGGCGATAAGCCAGCGCCGCCGCGAAGGTCAGGAAGATCAGGTTGCGGCCGGGCACGAAGGTGGTCGGTAGGCCCGTCTCGGCGAAGGCGATTTCCGTGTCGCGGGTCAGCGCCGTCTCGGAGATCGCGCCGAGCGCGGCGAGATCGACCCTGTGGTCGGCGCCGAGGCGCTGCGCATAGAGGGGCGAAAGGGCGGGCAGAGCGTCGCGGATCGTCGCGCGACACTCCAGTTCGATACGGTGGCGCTGGCCGTAATCGAAGCCGACGGTCTCGACCGTGTCGAAGCGCTCGAGCGCCCAGGCGAGAGCGACGGTCGAGTCCTGCCCGCCCGAAAACAGGACGAGGGCTGAATTGTCAGTCATCCTGCGCTCCTGGCGGTCGGCCCATGGTAGACGCACGCGTCTCCGCTGGAGTCTCGGTGAATGGCGATCCGAGCCAGGCCGGGAAGATCTGCTGCGAGCTTCCTCCAGATCCAGGAGCACAGGTTCTCGACAGTGGCGGGGCCGAGCCCCTCGATATCGTCGAGCATGCGGTGGTCCAGACCATCACGCGCCACCTCTAGGGCACGCTCGAAATGGCCAAGGTCCATGACCATCCCGCTGACCGGGTCGGCTTGGCCGGCGATCGTGACGACCGCACGGTAGGAGTGTCCGTGGATCCGCTTGCTGGGCTCCGCTTCGACGGTCCGGTGCAGCGTGTGCGCCGCCTCAAACCAAAACTGCTTCGACAACTCGTACATGTCAGTCGATTCCGATGAACTTGTGGGTCTGGACGCTTAGGCGCCATTGGGGGTTGGCCATGCAGTACGCGACCGCTGCGGCCGTATTCTGCTTGGCTGCGGGCCCGTCCATCGCCTGAAGGAAAAAGTGGTCGAATGCGAGGTTTCGGCATTCGTCCGGTGACAAGCCTTTCTGCGGGTAAACGAGTTTGATCTCGTTGCCGCTCGTGAGCTGCCAGGTCGCGCCGGCTTTCGGGCTCACGCAAATCCAGTCGATCCCCGCGGGCGGGAGGAGCGTGCCGTTGGTCTCGATGGCGATTTCGAAGTCCAATTCTTTGACGGCGCGAACAAGTGCGTCGTCGATCTGGAGAAGGGGTTCGCCGCCGGTAAAGACAACGTACCGACGTCCGCCGGCGTAATAGGGTGATAGACCCTGCTCCCACGTCTTGGCGAGGCGTTGGGCTAGGGCCTCCGTCGTTGCGAACTTTCCGCCGCCTTGGCCGTCGGTGCCGACGAAGTCGGTGTCACAGAACTGGCAGATCGCACTGGACCGGTCCTGCTCACGGCCCGTCCAGAGATTACATCCAGCAAAGCGGCAGAAGACGGAGGTCCGCCCGGCTTGCGCGCCTTCGCCCTGAAGCGTCTTGAATATCTCTTTGACGGAGTAAGTCATGCGCCCTTCTTCTCGATCAGGCGCAACCGGACGGGATTGCCCTCCGTGCCTGACAGGCCGCTCTGCTTCTGCCTCACGTAGTCGAGGACGATCGTCTCGATCTTGTTGGTGAGGCGCCGGATGTCGGCCGTTACCGTCTGGATCTCGTTCCACTGGCGCCGCGTGCCATCGTCGAAGAACCACTTGCCGCGCGACCATGCCGTGCGGTTGACGAGGCACTGCAGGCCCTCGGAGAAGTCCTCGAACGTGCGCGCTCCGTCGTTGCATGCGAGGATGTCCATCGTCATGCCCATGGCGCCGATCCCCATGTTGTGGACGAGCCGTGAGGTGCGCGGTGTGTGCCCGGCCCAATCGTCGCGGAAGACGGTCGCGACGGCTTTGAAGAAGTCGCTCACGATGAGGAAGGCGTGCTCGCGCCATTCGCCGGCGGTCTCCGGATCGGCGGCCAGTTGCTGCAGGATCCCGTCACTGATGGAGGCCATCAACACCTTCTGGATAGCCGTGTCTTTGATGATCCCGCGAGGGTTCGTCTGCTGGAAGATCATGCCGCGCAGGGACGACCGCTCGTCGAAGTTGAGCGCCGCGGTGAGGTCTGCGGCGTTGGCCCTTGCGGAGAGGCGGTGCGGGAGGCCGTCGACCCCGGGCAGCAGTTCGTAGATCAGCGGCTTCGGCAAGGGCCTCGTGTTGTTGATCAGGACGAACTGGCGCCGGAGGTCGGACTCGTCCTGGCAGACGATGAGAGAGACGAAGACCTCGAAGTCGGTGTTTTCGCTCATCTCCAGTGCTTTGATGCGCTGTTGTCCGTCGACGACGAAGCCGTGTGGCATTTCGCCGACCTGGATGGTGACATCACAGAGACCCGAGCCGATGTCGGTTATGTCGACGCCGTCGATGAACGCCACGACGATCGCGTTCGGGAGGATCGCGTCGTGCTGCGTTAGGTAGTTCGAGATCTCCTTGACGTGCGCCATGATCTGTGGGCGCTGGAAGCCTCTGAGGGCGCCTCCGTCGTCCCGGCCGATCGGCTCGACCCGAGCGAAGCGAAGGACGTCAGACGCTCTCGCAGCGAATGACACCACCTCGTGCCTGCTGCTCTGGCGAGCCTTGATGGCCTTGTACGTGATCGGCTTCATTGGGGTTGCCTTCGATGCTTTCATTCGGTTGAGGCCCGCGCTCGGGCATTTCGCCCTTCCGGACGTTCGCGACCAGGTCGTGGTAGACGCGCATGTTGTGCATGCCGCGCCGCTTGTTCCGGTTGCTTCCCCTGAAAATCACGACCTCGATCGAGAGTGCGCGGCATATAGCGCACCCGCATTGGTCCCATGGGCGGTCGGCGAGCGTGCGGGTCACGGTCTGCCGAAGCGATGAGAGGCTGCGGGCTCCCGGCAGGTGCTCTAGCCTCATCCCGAGCGTGGCCGGCGCGCTGTAGGCGAGCACCGCCTCGACGGCCTGTTCGAGCGGCGCCTCGAGCCGGTCGTAGGATCGCAGGGCTTCGAGCGACTGGCGCTCGAGCCTGACGAGCTCGTCCTGGCGGATGGCGCCCTCCTTCGCAAGCTTGAGGAGCTTGGGATTCTCAAGGGCCTGGGGGACGCGGACGGCCGTGTAGTAGCGCATACCACGCCCGGGATCTCGCATGTAGTAGTTGGATTTCGCGTCCTTGAAGGCCCTGATGAGCGGCGACGTCGTGTCGAAGCTCGTGATCCCGGAGGAGGTGAACTGCTCGATCTCCTCCGCCTTCGCGAACCCGAGGATGTGAAGGCGCGTCTTCGCCGGGATCTTCCCGCGGATCGCGTTGACCGCCGCCTTGATCTGGGGGGTCTTCAGCGGGACCGTCCCGCCGAGGGCGAGGTAGTCGTATCCCATCGCGACGAGCCGCCTGGCCGCCTCCGCCATGCTGTCGGGGGACCAACCCTGAATGACGCCCAGTGGCGTGAAGGCGGCGCTCATGTGCGTGCTGCCGCGAAGGAACGCTTCGGCGTTCTCGAGCGTGATGTCGAAGCGCCGTTTCGCCTCCGGCGAACCGCCGCCCATGCCAGAGGCTGCCTCGTCGAAGTCGAAGATGACGTGATCGACGGAGCAGCCGAGGTCGAAGCGGCCGTCGTCGTAGAAGCCGAGCATGTCGTCGGGCGTGTAGGGCGGCACGTCCTGGGCGTGGTAGCTGAAGGCGCCGCAGTCGCCGAAGATCGGCATGTCCGCGAACCTGCGATCGGTCAGCCTGAGGAAGGACCTCGCGCCCTCGCGCCTCAAACGGCGGGCCTGGGCTTCCGAGTACTTTCCGTTGCCGAAGGTTCCGCCGACGATGGCTCTCGACACCAGCATGCCGTCGTATGGAGGCGCGTCGAAGATCTCGTGGGCGAACTGGTCGTCCCAGTAGGGGTTCCGCGTGGAGGCGTGGCTGTCGCGGATGAAGTCGAAGCCCGGATCGACCATGTCGAGGGCGTCCGAGTAGATGAACTTCATTTGCGACCTCGTGCGAGTTCGCGGTCGAGACGCGTGAGCCAATTCGTGAGCTTCTTTATGTCCTGAGGGGTATTCTGGATCTCTTGCCAGCCAACCCCGATCCCTTCCCATGTCCCTGACGTCCAGCGGCAGTGCGTGGCGAGCCGCCCGAGCGATTCCGCAATCTCCCTCTGAGGATCGCGCTGAGCCTCCGCTCGCACCGAGATTTGATCCATGAGCGCCCCCATCGCGATGATGCCGGCCGCATGGGTGAGCCGGCTCTTCGAGGGCGGCAGCGACCATTCCGTGCCGAACGTCTGGCGCACATGGCCCCAGAACGCGCACAACGCCTCGACCATGCCGCTCGCGTCGGTCTCCCCGTCAGGCTTCTTGTATTGCGCGAGGAGGCCGCTCGGGCTTCTGAGGCTCTCCGAGATCATCTTCATGACGGCCGCGTCGGAGATGTAGGCCTTTTTTGCGGCCGTATCGCTCTCCCTTTTGATGATCCCGTTGAATGGTGAGGAGACGGAGGTGTTGAGCGCGTTGCAGATGATCGAAGGGAGCTTTCTCGCGCTGAGACTTCTAGGGAGCTCCAACTGCACCTCAGGCAACAGTTCGTCGATGAGGGCGGGCGGCAGGGGTCGCGCCTTGTTGACGAGGATGAACTGCTGCCGGTGGACGGCGACGTCGTCGGAGACGAAGGCGACCACGGGCACGGCAATGTCGCCGTTGGCCGTTCTCGCCAATGCCGTCGCCCTCTGCTGTCCGTCGACGATCCAGGCGATGCGGGCGCCGGCCTCGCGAAGCGGCAGCCACAGGACCCCCGCCGTTGTCGTTGCTGACGCCCCCTCTGGTATCGGCCCGCGCGACTCCTTGAAGCGGGCCTCTCCGGATACGGCCAGGATGACGGCGTTTGGAAAAAGCGACGGGCCGGCATCGAGATACTCGACGATTTCGGAGATGTGCCGTTTGATCTCGCCGCGCTGGAAACCCTTGAGCTCCAGGTCCTGCCTGTTGAGGCGACTGATGTCGGCGATCCGAAGCAGGTCGCGCCCGGAGAGGAACATCACGTAGACGTCCGTTTCGGCGCCCTGTCGCGCCCGGATGGCTCGTGCCGCTAGGCATGGCTCCGCCCTGCGTCGCGGTTGCCTCATTGGACGCTGCGAAACAGGGACTGGAACCGGTCCTGGGAGCAGGCCATCCCCTCCACGGACCTGAGGTGCCTCAGGGCCGCTGTCCATGACGTAACGCCCCTTGAAGCGAGTACCGAGATCAATTCGACGACCTCGCGATCCGAGACGGCGCGGCCTGGCTTGCGGGTCGGCTGGAGAAGAGTCCTCGCGAAGGTGTCTACGGCCCGCTTCGCGTCGGCGTGCGAGAAGCACGGGGCGAGTTGTGGCGCCACGTGCGTCGTGAAGTGCAGCAGCCTGCGCTGGGCGGCGTCGGTTCCGGTGCCTCGGACGGGACTGTCCGCGCATTCTAGAGAATTGCCATATGGCAGCACGCTGTCTGCCAGGTCGGGACGGAGACGGCTCGCGACGCCCGGACATGCGAAGATGAGCAATTCTCCCCTCATCGAGCGCTTCAGGCCGCAGAGGTCCTCTTCGATCATCAGGAGGTACTCCGCAGGCAGGGCGATCATGACGACGGCGAATCCGGCCAGATCGGCAACGGTCGACTTGAGCGGGTCCAGTTCCCTCCACCACGCCTTCGCCTTGGCGCCGCCTGCCATGGTCAGGACGTTGTCCTCGCTCTCTCCCGATACCGTGACGCTGTAGGAGGGGATGCGGTCGTCAGCCTCCAGCAAGCCGTATCCGGCCGAGACCGTGTAGAGCGACGAGCCGGCACGGTCCGCGGCGCGCTGCGCGATTTTGAACGACCGCCCCAGGTAGAGATCGTGAACCGGCACCCTTTCAGCGTCGAGGCGGCGAGCGGACCATTCGCGGGACAGCCCGCGCACATCCGACCGCTTCATCGTCCTCGCCATTTGCCGAGGGGCGGGATCGAAGCGCTTGCTGCTTGTGCAGTTGGTCAGGACGGCCGAACCGGGCATGGGAATCAATGATCTGTTTGCGTTGATCTTGCGTGATTGTGGACCTTATCCGCGAGAAAATCGAGCCCCCATGCGCCTATTAACTGCGCGCCTGATCGTCCCAACCTTATTCAAGCATTTTGCAGTTAATGGCATCGGCCTCAGATGACCTGTCGAATTTTCGCACTTTCGTCTTCGACGGCTATCAGGCCGATCTCTGTCGTGTTAGCCCTTCTGAAGACCAGGGTTTTCAGCATGGGTGATTTAACTGCGATTTCTTGTCTCGCGCGCGGTGGCTTTTCGCGCCGCCAGCGGAGCGCTGCGCGATGATGGTCACGGGGACCGTGGTCAAGGAGTGGTTTCAGTACTACTGCGAGCGCAAGGCTCGGTATGCGAGCATGGGTAAGGTGCCGGGCGGCAATGGCGCTGAGCACGACGTAAGAGACCCTATAAGCGCATGGGCCAAAAAGGGTCTCGAGTACGAGAAGCGCATTCTGAAAAGTCTCGGAAATTCCCTGATTAGCCCTACTGACTTCGCGCTTCGTGAGTACCTCTCCGGCGAGAGGCGTGGCTTCTACGCCCAGCAGCTCGAGGTGAGGCCGTCGTGCGGGGAGCTTGGCCTGCCGGCAGGCGTCCGCATCGGCACGAACCGCCTGGACCTCGTCCGGCACGATCCAGATGGAGATCAGGATTTCTTCACGGTCATCGACATCAAGGCGACGCGGAGGGCGACGCGATTTCATAGGGCGCAGGTCGCCTTCTATTCGATCCTGCTCGACAGTTATCTTCGTGAGGGGCGACTGGCTGGTCGGGCCTCGCCTCATGGCGAAATCTGGCGCATCCCCGACAACGGCTCCGTCGAAGGGGCGGCGTATGAAGTCGAGACTTTTGCTCTCGCTCCGTACCGGAGGATGGTCCTCGAGTTCCTGACGTCCATTGCCCCCTCGATTGCGGAGTCGTTTCCTGAGGGGGGCGAAGATAGGACCGCCTTCCACGTCTACTTCAAATGCGAGGAATGCGCTTATCTCGGCGGGAGTTGCCTGGAATCGGTATCCGCGGGAGACGCCGCGGCCCGCGACGTCTCGGCTATTGCCGGGATGTCGCATCACACCAAGCGCCAGCTCATTGGTCAGGGGATCGCTACGGTAGGGGCATTGGCCAATGCGAGGGGCATCGTCCAGTCGGACGGCGCGAGCTGGTCACTCAAGCGAAAGCTTGGCGCCCTGGTCGAACGCGCGCGGTCAATCAGCGGCGTTGAGGTGCGCAGGACCAGCGAGCCCTACAGCATGCTCATGCCGGGCAAGGTCGACACGCGCATCCTGCTCTCTGTCGATGTCGATCCCGTCGACGACATGCTCGTGGCGCTGGGATGCGCCATCGAGCGCGCTGACGGAACCCGTGCCGAGGAGATCGTCGTCATTCCGACGTCGAGGCGCTCAGACGAGGTCGAGGCGCTGAAGCGGGTCTTCGGCGTGGTCTTGCGTGAGCTGCAGGCCATAGCGGCGCGCAACGACCGGGGCGGACCCGGTGTGATCGTCGCCCATATCTATCTCTACGAGCCGTCCGAGGCGGTTGCCATCCAGGCGGCCGTCAAGAGGCACATCGACGACCCGGGTGTCAGGGCCACCCTCCTGGAACTGATCAGGATGTTCCCGCCTGACAACGTCGTTGCGGAGCCTGAGTACCGGGGCGCAAATCATTTGCCGGCGACGGCCGTGCGCAGCGTCGTCGAGCATCTATACGCACTCCCGGTGAGCGTTTCCTACGATCTGCGTCAGGTGACTCAGGTCCTCGCGGAGGCGGGGTCCTTCAAGGACCCGTACGTGCCCGCTCCGGGCTTCGGGCGGCCGTTTTCTTCGCTCCTCTCGATCGAGGTGGCCAGGGGCATCAAGGGGGACGCGATCGAGGGTTACCCGATACAGCCTCGCCATGTCGTGGACGATGTCTGCGCCAGGTTGCGCGCGCTGTCCGGATTGTGCCTTTGGCTCGAGCGGGACAGCGCGCGCAACGCGACCCCTGACGGGGGCGCTCTCCTTCGCCTGCCGAAGAAGCCTTTCAGGTTCTGGAGGCAGTTCGATCCTCTCAACGCAGGCGATCTCGATGTCCTCCAGGCCTTCGAGTTGATGCAGGCCCGAGCCTCCATGCTCGGCACCTTGGTGGGACTGGCGAGGCCTCCGGCTGCCAGGACCGCCTCCGGTAGGTCCTTGACCGGGTTGTCGTACATGGGTCGCGTCCCTGCCAGTCACGGCCGCGTCGCTCTGGAGTTCGACGTCCCGCGGGACGCACGGGACACCGAGGTCGGCCCCGGATCTTTCGGTCTAATCGTGACGAACGGGGCCTACGATGTCCTCCTGGATCCGCTGGCGTGGGCTGGGTTCGAGTGCTCGGTGCGGGACTTGCCGCGGTCGGGCTCGAGGATCGTCGTAGAGATGAACAAGGCCAACTACGAGTCACCGCCATTTCAGGCGATGCTGAGAGAGAGCCTCGACAAGCCGGACTGGTGCATAGACGGCATTCTGAAGGATCCGAATACGCCTCGCATCGCTCGATACCTGCGGCATCTGGAAGGCGGGGCGTAGCGTGACCACTCGCACTCAAGTCCTCTCCTTCTTGCGGTCGTCGGCGGCATTCTGCGCGTCGGGCGATCCCTCTTTCGGTGCGACGTTTGCGCGGCAGCGACAGACGCATTTGCCGAATGCCGTTCGCGCCAATGGCGACAAAGATCTGCGCCTGGCGCAGCAGCAGGCATGGGACGGCATTGCAAGGACGAGGGCCTCGCTGGTGCTGGGCCCGCCGGGGACCGGTAAGACGCATCTGCTGTCGTACCTCATGCTCGGCCATGCTTGGGCGAGGCGGGACATGGGCTTGGGGTCTCGTACCTTTTTGACCGCATTCACGCGCAGCGCGATCGAGAATCTCCTCGCAGCCCTGGCGAAGCGCGCCGCGGGAGGCCCTGTTGCGCCTCGGCTGTTTTATCTGGGCAGTTGGACCGGCGGCGCGTTGCCGCTTGGCGTCGAGTTGGTGGATTTGAAGGCCTCGGGAGGCAGGGATCTCCTGGCCCAGGCACTCCAAGCAGGCCCTGTTGTCGTAGGGGGCACCATTTGGAAGCTCTCGGACGCCCTCGGCAGGGGCGCTCTGGGCCAGCCTGCGGGGGAAACGGCTCCGGTCTTCGATCTGATCGCGATCGACGAGGCTTCCCAATTGCCCCTCTCTCACGGACTGCTTGCCCTGGCGGGCCTCGCGGAGGACGGTCGGATCGTGGTGGCCGGCGACGATCGCCAGTTGCCCCCGGTCACCGCGGTGTCGGGTATGACCGTCGACGGAAAGGAATTCGGAGGCTCGCTCTACGCCTTCATGAAGCGGGAGGGTATCCCGGAATTTCAGCTCGAGGAGACGTTCCGCCTCAGCGAACCCCTGGTCGATTTCCCGAGGAGCCGGTTCTACGGGCCGAGTTATCGGTCGGCGGTGCCGCAGGCGCGGCTTCAGTTGATCCCGGACTGGTCTTCGGGATTGCAGGACTGGGAAAGGATCGCGCTCGACCCGGACAACTCGAAAGTGGTGATCGTTCACGACGGGCCCTCCGCTTCGGTGGAGAGCCCGTTCGAGACCGAGATGGCCGCTCGGCTCGTTGCCTTGCTGAAGGACAGGATGGTCGCCGCGCATGGCGCGCCTGTGAGCGATGTCTGGGCAGAGGGCCTCGCCGTCATCTCGCCGCATCGCGCGCAGGGTCGGGCAATCCGGCGTCGTTTGGCCAACTCTCTCGGATCAGAAGAGCCGTTCATCGAGACGGTCGATAGGATCCAGGGCAAGGAGCGCGACGCCGTCATCCTGAGCTACGCCGTCTCTGATCCCGAGTTCGCGGAGATGGAGGCGGAGTTCATCTTCAGTCCCCAGCGGCTGAACGTCGCTGTGACGCGGGCCCGCTCGAAGCTGATCGTTCTGATTTCCCGGCGCCTGCTGGACGTTGTCCCGGCACAACATGAGACGCTCGAAAAGGCGGAGGTCTTGCGTGAGTTCGCGTTCTCGGCCGCGACCGCGATCAGGGCCAAGGTGACGCTAGGATCGCTTCCGTCGGTCGCAGTCGACGTCAGGGTCGACGGTTTTGTGCCGATCGATGTCATGGATGGCGGCGACGCCACCGACGAGAAGGTCGTCGAACTCGACAAGAGCCTTGAGGCAATTCTTGTTGCGGTCAGGCGCGCGGTCACCGAGGGAACAGGGCAGTTTCCGCATGCCACCCTCGCGCAGATTCTCAAGGTGGCGCCCGTTTCCGGTGGTCGGCGCACGCTCTTCTCGGCGTTGAGGCGCTTGCACGGCCTCGGTTGGGTCGTGCTGTTCCAGCTTCAACACTCCAAGACGAAAGAATTCTTTTGGGCGGCGAAACCATTCGAGAATCCCAGGACGGTCTGGCCAGTCGACGATCCCGACAGGTTGGCGAGGATCCTGTCGCTGGTGAGGGGGTCGCCTTTGGACTATGGGCACCTGCGAGACCGCTTCGTCTGGATGGATGATGCGGAGAGGGACGTGCTGCGGCCGCTGGTCGAGGCGCACGTCAGGGCCAGGGAACTCCGCTTCATAGAGGGAGCCAAGGGAGAACTCGTCGCGGAGCCGGAGCAGGAGGCAGTCGCGCTCCCGGCCTTGCCCGACCTGTCCGATGATGACTTTCGCGTCCTGAATGCCCTCGAAGATCTCGATGCCAGGCGGGCGGCGGCTGGGTTGTTCGAACTTTGGTCACACCAGCGGGAGTTGGAGCTGTCCACCGGCTTCGGAAGCTCGAAGGTTGCAGATGCGATTGTGCGTCTACTTGCGCATGGTCATTTGATGAGAGGTCAGGACGGCGAACTCCGCAGTCGCATCGGGGAGCTGGCGCGAGAGGTTCGCCATCTGAAGCAGCGCTTCGCGAAGGACGACGCGGGCTCGCGCCCATACCTCGTGCGTGGCGTCAAGATGGTGGTGCGCGATCGGCGCAAGCCGAGGCGAGGCTCCCATCTCGACGAGATCTTCGATCGCCTCTCGGATGGCGATCGTCCGGAGGTCAAGCAAGCGCTAAACGGCTTGCTGACCGCCCTGCGGCCGATGTGGGGCGAGCGCCCCAGGATCGCGGGCTTCCAGGAGCGAGGGTTCGAGGCGATCTTCAACTCTTGGATCGGGCGTGGCTTCGAGGACGCCTTCGTCATCTCGGCCGACACGGGCTCGGGCAAGACCGAGGCGATGGCGCTGCCAATGATCGCCGGCGCTTGCGTCGACGCTCTGGTCGGCATCGGCGGAATGCGCGCGGTCCTGACGTACCCTAGGGTCAGGCTTGCGGCGAACCAGTCCCAGAGGTTGGCGAAGTACATGGCCGCCCTTGCGAATGTCGAGGGAATGCCGACGCTGTCTCTTGGCGTGCAATTTGGGGAGATCCCGAAGAACTGGCGCTCCGTCGGGAAGTCCGAGGATAACAAGAGCTGGGTCGTCTCTGGCGACCGCTGTTCCTTTCCGCTGTTCAACTGCCCGGTCGACGACTGCGGCGGCGCGCTGTCGGTCGCGATGGGCGGCGGACTGGATGGCCGCGACCGGCTCGACTGCAAGGCGTGCGGATGGACTTATCGCGGATGGGCAGGAACGAAGGATGGAATGAAGGCGTCGCCTCCGACGTTTTTCCTTCCGACCGTGGACTCGCTTCACGTGTGGTTGCAGGACCCCGTCGCGGGGCGGATGTTCGGCGATCGCGACTTGCCCCCTCCGCGCGCGCTGATGGCGGACGAGATCCACCTATACTCGCACATCCACGGGGCGCAGGTGGGACATACCATTCGTCGCCTGCTCTTCCGGAGCGAGGTCAATCACGCGGACGGTCAGCGCCCGTTGGCCATCGGTATGAGCGCGACGCTGGGGGATCCCGTCCGCACGTTCGCTCGCCTCGTGGGAAGGGATGTTGTCAGTCCGATCGCCGCGGGCTCGGCCGAGGCCGATACCAACCCCAGGGGTCGCGAGGCCTTTTTGTTCATTCAGCCGGAGATCGAATCCCGGTCCAAAGACGTCGCTGGCGCGGCCACGGCCATCCAGTCGATCATGTGCCTTTCCCACGGGATGAGGCGCCGGACGGGACCTGAGGGCGGCTATAGGACGCTGGCCTTCCTTGACTCCATCGACAAGGTGCGCCGCCTTCACTCTGACTTCCAGGATGCCGAGCGGAACCAGAACCTTGCCCGGCTGAGGACGGTGATGTTTCCCGATGACCCGCTCACGGGCCGGGTCGTGGACGAGTGCTGCGGAGAGCCGTCGAAGTGCAAACGCTCTATGGACGGCGAGTGCTGGTGGTTCGCCGCCAATGACGCTCGGCAGGTGTTTGCCGATGGACGGCCATGGCAGAGGGGAAAGCCCCTTACGGTAGCTCCCAATCCGGTGTCCTCCAAGGTCAAGGACCGGGTCGAGAAGATGATCAAGGAGAGCGATGTGGTCTTCGCGACCTCGTCGCTCGAGGTCGGGTACGACGATCCGGACATCGCCTTCGTCTTCCAGCATTATGCACCGCAGAACCTGGCGAGCTTCATCCAGCGGAAGGGGCGCGGCGGCCGGGGTGCGGATGACCGGCCGCTGACGGCGATCACGTTGTCGATGTACTCGCCGAGGGACAGCTACTGGTATGCGAGGCCGGAACTGATGCTCGACACGGGCAGGTTCGACGCCCCGGTCAATCCCGACAACCATTTCGTCCGACGGGCGCAGATCCTGAGCCTCAGCCTCGACGCGTTCGCCTGCTGGCAGGCCAAGGCAGGCCGTTCGTTCGTCTGGGCTGATGGCCGCATCGTCGACGGCGCGATGGACATGGCGCAAGGTTGGGTCGCGGGCCTGTTCGGCCGCGATGCGTGGGTGCGCTATGGCTTTTCGACTCTGCGCGGCCTTTGGGAGGCCGCAGCGCGCAAGGTCGATGGGCCAGTGCTGTCGGCCCGCGACGCTCGGGAGCGAATGCCGTGGGTGCCAAAGTTCCTCCACGAGACGATCAATTTGCCGGCGATCGAGATCTCGCCAGTTGCTGGCGAGGTCCGATCGCGTGACAAGGTGGAGAAAGAGGATGTGGCCTTGGTGCTTGGCTTGGCCGCTCCCGGCAACATTTCGCGCCGGTTCGATGGGCGCGTTGGGACTTGGATCCCGCCCCGAGATGGCCGGGCGCCTTGGTTGTCGGCGCAGGATCTGGCCTTGGCCGAGCGGGTTCCCATGTTCGGGGGCGATCTCGACCGTCTGATCGCCAACTTGCCCGTCGATGCCCGCTCATTGGCCGGCGGTGGGGATCTGAGGGATTGCCTGTCGGGCGAGATGGTGCGCCCGACCGTGATGACGTTCGAGAGGGCTGGCGAGTTCGCGCGTCTTGGGAATTGGACTCCCTATCAGGCCTTCGTCGCGGGTGTCGCGTACCCGCGTTCGGAAAGGCCCGCAAAGCAGGCCGCCGTCGGCCATCGAAGTGAGGGAAGGTTGCGCGGCACGACGATCATCACGGCGGATGAGGATCAGGCGGAGGTGGCCATCGTCCCCGATCTGGAGCCTTACGTCGACCGCGTCTCCCTTTTCGTCGGCCGAGGCGACGGGGCGTCAACCGGACTGCAGTTCTCGCGGGTCTATTGGGGCGCCGAGGGTAGGATCGTTTTCGACGAACCAAAGGTCGACGACGCGCCGTTCTCGCAAACCTTCGTCGACGAGGCGAGCGGGCTGATTTCGCTTCATGGCTATGCCAGCGAGAGCGAGGGCGTTCGCTTCGGCGTCAACCGGACGCGGCTCTCCGCCTTCGTCGATCAAGTCGTCACGGGATCGTGGGACAGCGATTCCCTACGACGACTGGCGGCGCGATGCCATCAACTCAGTGCCTCGAACCTCGTCATGGCCGGACTGGACCGCTACTCCGCGACGACGATCGGGAAGTTGGCCGGCTTGGCGATGACGACCCCACAGGTTTCAGGGCAGCTGCGCGGCTCCCTGGGGCGGTTCAGCGTCGAAAGGCATTTCAAGCCCTTGATCAAGGACCTCGTCGACAGTCGCCATCAGTGCGATCCGATGTTGACGACGCGCCGCGTCGAGGCAGCGCTGACGGCAATAACCACCCCTGCCTACTCCATGGTGCTGAGGGACGCGATGCGGGCCAGCCTCGAGCCTGAGGCGGACCGCGTCCATGTACGGAGTTCGGTCCTGCATTCGCTGGCGCTGCGCTTGCGAGACATGTTCGTGCTCGTGTCCCAGGGGGACGAGCGCTCCGTGGCGGTGCACGTGAAGGTTCCCGTCCGCTATGGGGTCGATGCGGATGATATCATCACCATCTCCGAGGTGGGCGAACATGGCGATGGCACGACCCGGGCCTTCAGGGAGCGGCTCCCCGAATTCTCACGGCTTTGGAGGGAGGGATTTGCAGCCGCGTGCCCTAACGCGGCGGAGGACAGGTTCATGGATCGGTTGCTTGACGCCCGCCCGGAGCACGGGCGGTGGCTTCAGGCGAGCCCGCGGGATACGGCGGCCCTGGCTGCCATCGCGGCCGAAATCGGAGCCGATGCCACCGGCTCGGTTCCGGCGCCGTTGACCAGGGCCCTTTTCGGAACGCTGGAAGTCGGAGGACATTCGGCGAGGATGTTTGACCTTCTGCGCGATGCGAGAGACGCGCGTGATGCGCTTGAGGTCGAGTTGGGTGCAGATTCCGACGCGACCGGCCGGGTAATCCAATAATTAACCGGCCACTGTTCC
>LSIB01000013.1 GCA_001556025.1 Rhizobiales bacterium CCH3-A5 | reverse complement strand
GCGGCCGGCACCACGGCTGATCGGCTTCATGCTGAGATGGTAGATCGCCAATTCGCGGATTCCAGTTCGCGATCACGGTATCAGGCGCTGAGTTGTGCAACAACTCGTAAGTGCGCACTTAAAGCATCATCCGCTACGCTCCTGACGCTTCTCGTGGTCCGCTTGCGGCACGCTTTGTGCTAGAGCGATCGGTGGCGGGATTGGCATGTCGTGTCGTGTTAGCTTGGCTCGAACCGTTCCAATCTTTGCGCGCGGGGTTGGCTCGCCTCAGTGTCGCCGTTAGAATCGAGCGCTCACTCTGACGGAGACACGCCGATGGCGAGACGATCGATCGAGGAGCGGCTGGCCCAGCTCGACGCCCAGCGCAAAA
>LSIB01000129.1 GCA_001556025.1 Rhizobiales bacterium CCH3-A5 | reverse complement strand
AACGCCGTCGCGGTTCTGATCATCGCCTGCCCCTGCGCGATGGGGCTGGCGACGCCGACCTCGATCATGGTCGGCACCGGCAAGGGCGCTGAACTCGGCATCCTGTTCCGACAGGGACAGGCGCTGCAGAGCCTCAAGGATGCGACGGTGATCGCGCTCGACAAGACGGGCACGCTGACGAAGGGCCGGCCGGAACTGACCGACATCGCGGTGACGGACGGGTTCGCGGAGGACGAAGTGCTGCGCCTCGTCGCCTCCGTGGAAACCCTCTCGGAGCACCCCGTTGCCAAGGCGATCGTCGCCGCCGCGCGGCAGCGCGGTCTGGCGCTGGCCGAGCCGGCGGATTTCACCAGCGAGCCCGGCTTCGGGGTCGCAGCGCGTGTCGATGGCCGTCGCGTCGAGGTCGGCGCCGATCGGCTGATGCGTCATCTTGGGCTCGATCTCTCGGCCTTCGCGAAGCAGGCCGCGCAACTCGGCGACGCCGGCAAGACGCCGCTCTTTGCTGCGATCGACGGCAAGCTCGCGGCCATCATTGCGGTCGCCGACCCCGTGAAGGAGACGACGCCCGCCGCCATCGCAGCACTGCACGGCCTAGGCCTGCGCGT
>LSIB01000128.1 GCA_001556025.1 Rhizobiales bacterium CCH3-A5 | reverse complement strand
TCAAATGGCTGCAGGGCACGCCGGTGATGCGGTTCTACTGGCGGCTGCTGGGGGCCAAGGTCGGCCGCGACGTCATCCTGTCCGATTACGAGGCCGGCGCGGTCGATCTGATCGAGATCGGCGACGGCGCATCCTTCGGTTCCAAGACGACCTTCGCCAATGGCGAGGCGCTGGGCGACAAGCTGATCCTCGGAAAGATAACGATCGGGAAGGACGTCTCGGCGGGAGCATCCGTGGTCTTCGGCCATGGCTGCTCAGTCGGCGACAATGTCGAGATCGGCGACCTGACGACGATCCGGCCCGGCTCCAGCGTCGGTGCGGCCGAGATCTGGGACGGTTCGCCCGGCCGCAAGGTCGGCACGGTCGATCTTGCCGCGCTGCCGCCGCGCGCCGAGGCCAGCCAGCGCCGCCGCTCGGCGATGACGGCGTTCTACATCCTGATGCTGTTTGTGCTGCCGCCGATCAGCCTTTTGCCGATCTTCCCGGCTTTCTGGCTGTTCGATCAGATCGACGACTGGATCTCGACCTGGTCGGAGGTCAGCTATCTCTGGTATCTGCCGATCCTGACCTGGCCGACCGCGATCGGTCTGATCACGCTGACCGTGTTCCTGATGGCGGCTTTCCGCTGGGCCATCCTGCCGCGCGTCAGCTCCGGCACCTACTCGATCCACTCGGCATTCTACGCCCGGAAATGGACGGTGGGGCTCGCGACGGAGGTGACGCTGGAGACGCTGTCCTCGCTGTTTGCGACGATCTACATGCGGGCCTGGTATCGCATGATGGGCGCCCGGATCGGCAAGGGCGCCGAGATCTCGACCAACCTCTCGGGCCGCTACGATATCACCGGCATCGGGGCGGGCAACTTCATCGCCGACGAGGTCGTCTTCGGCGACGAGGACATGCGGAGGGGCTATATGCGCCTCGACATGACCCGCACCGGCGACCAGGTCTTCGTCGGCAACGACGCGGTGGTGCCGCCGGGCTCGATCATTCCCGACCGCGTGCTGATCGGCATCAAGTCGAAGCCGCCCGCCAACGCGCTGATGTCGCCTGGCGACACCTGGTTCGGCTCGCCGCCGATCAAGCTGCCGACGCGGCAGAAGGTCGATCTCGGAGCAAACTGGACCTACCAGCCCTCGCTGCGCAAGCAGTTGGCGCGCGCCGGCTTCGAGGCGCTGCATACCTCCTTCCCTGCGATGCTGTTCATCACCTTCGGCACATTGGCGGTCGATCTCGTGCTGCAGCGGAAAATCAACGAGGGCGACTGGGGCGGTCTCGTCGTCGCCTTCATCGGCTGCGCGATCCTGATCGCGGTGACGCAGGCGCTGATCTGCGTCGCCTACAAATGGCTCGCCATGGGCGTCTACAGGCCGGTGATGAAGCCGATGTGGTCGTGGTGGGCGATGCGCACCGAATCCGTGGCGGTTCTGTATTCCGGCCTCGGCGGCAAGGTTCTGTTCGAGTATCTGCGCGGCACGCCGTTCCTGCCCTGGTTCCTGCGCCTGTTCGGGGCGAAGTTCGGCCGTGGCGTGTGGATGGACATGACCGACATCACCGAGTTCGACTGCGTCACCGTCGGTGATTACTGCCAGATCAACGCTCATTCGGCGCTGCAGACGCATCTCTACGAGGACCGGGTGATGAAGGTCGGGCGGGTCAAGCTGGGGAAGGGCGTCTGCGTCGGAGCGGCGGCGACCGTGCTCTATGACACCCATGTCGGGGATCACGCCCAGATCGGCCTGCTCACCGTTATCATGAAGGGCGAGAACCTGCCGGCGAACACGCGCTGGGAGGGCGCGCCGGCGGTGCCGGCGGCGGCGCATTGAGAATGGCAACTGGCACGGACCTCTTCGCCTTTTGGCATGGAGTGCCTGGCGAAGCCCGCGCTCACCCACTTGATCAACCGGTGCTGGACCGCGTCAAACACAGCTTCAATACGAACTGCCTTCTTGGGCCCTATATGGGGAGGCTCAAGACAGCCCCAATCGTTTTCCTGTTTCTCTCCGCAGGCTTTTCCGAGAGCGATCCCGCGCATGGCAACTCGGAGGCGGGGCGAGATTTCTACCATCGGCAGCGCAGCGGCCTTGCCGACCTTCCAACTTTGGCGGAGCACCCGGATGCAGTGGTTTGGGCGCAGCGCATCCTCAAGCAGTTTCAGATCGATTGGAACGAGGCGCGCTCGAAGATCGCCTTCCTCAACATCAGCCCATACAAGTCCAAGACCTTCGACGACTGGCCCATGCTGTCGGCGTTGCCGTCTTGCCGAGCGGCCGTGGGCTGGGCGCAGACCGTCTTGTTTGAGCAGGCCGCCGCCGACGAGCGTTTGGTTATCTGCCTTCGATCAGCAGCGAGCTGGGGACTAGGTCGAAAATGCTCGATACCCGGCGTTCTGGTTCCAAAGTTCACCCGTAACGGCACGATTCTCTTGGCTGAGCGCGCCGAAGTCGTCGACGCGGTTCAGAGGAAGCTGCGAGCAAGCTAGTTAGCGTTGGGCCTGTTTGGCGGTCAGCGAGGCATTCGCGCCGAGTTGTTTATCGTGCTCGCCTTCAGCATGAAGTTCCTGCCGTTCAGGCGGAATGAGCCGAGCGTTGGGCTTTCCCCGACGCGTAATGATAATTTCCTCTCCGGCTTCTGCCCGGCGAACGAAAGCACTGAACTGCTTTCTCACGATCGAGAATGCGACGATTGCCATGCAGAGGTCCACCGGGGTTGAAGCGGGACAATCCAGAGAGGTTAACAATCTCAAGTTGTGATTGGCAATTATCTCGAAGGCTTCCGCGCCGCCGCGTTCCAGCCTAAGAGCCTGCGGACACACCGCATCAGGCCCAGCCCCATGTCCCACAACTCCTTCGGCCATCTCTTCCGCGTCACGACCTTCGGCGAGAGCCATGGGCCGGCCATCGGTTGCGTGGTCGACGGCTGTCCGCCGCTGCTGCCGCTGACGGAAGCCGACATCCAGATCGAGCTCGACCGCAGGCGGCCCGGCCAGTCGCGCTTCACCACGCAGCGCCAGGAGCCAGACCAGGTCCGTATCGTCTCCGGCGTTTTTGCGCGCGAGACCGATGGCTTGCAGGTGACGACCGGGACCTCGATCGGCCTGCTGATCGACAATGTCGACCAGCGCTCGAAGGACTATTCCGACATCAAGGACAAGTACCGGCCCGGTCATGCCGACTTCACCTATGACGTGAAATACGGCATCCGCGATTATCGCGGCGGCGGGCGCTCCTCGGCGCGCGAGACGGCGATGCGGGTCGCGGCCGGCGCGATCGCGCGCAAGGTCGTGCCGGGCATGGCGGTGCGCGGCGCGCTGGTGCAGATGGGGCCGCACAAGATCGACCGGGCCAATTGGGACTGGGACGAGGTCGGCAACAACCCGTTCTTCTGCCCCGACGCGAAGGCAGCCGCGCTGTTCGAGGGCTATCTCGACGGCATCCGCAAATCCGGTTCCTCGATCGGCGCGGTGCTGGAGATCGTCGCCGAGGGCGTGCCGGCGGGTCTGGGCGCGCCGATCTACGGCAAGCTCGACGCGGAGATCGCGGCCGCCCTGATGAGCATCAACGCGGTCAAGGGCGTGGAGATCGGCGAGGGTTTCGGGGCGGCGGAGCTGTCTGGAGAGGACAACGCCGACGAGATGCGGGCCGGCAATGACGGCGCGCCGCTGTTCCTGTCGAACCATGCCGGCGGCATTCTCGGCGGCATCTCGACCGGGCAGGCTATCGTCGCGCGCTTCGCGGTCAAGCCGACCTCGTCGATCCTGTCGCCGCGCGCGACGGTGACGCGCACCGGCGGCGAGGCCGAGATGTTCACCAAGGGCCGCCACGACCCCTGCGTCGGAATTCGCGCCGTGCCGGTCGGCGAGGCGATGGTGGCCTGCGTCTTGGCGGACCAGTTTTTGCGGCATCGCGCGCAGGTGGGCGTGGTCGAGCCAAGGTGGCCGTTTCAGCAAGGCTGAAAATCTCACTCATCTTCATTGTAACTGAAGAGTTTCCGCATTAGCTTGTGCCGCATGAAACTCGACGCCTGGCTCAAGCAGGCCAACACCGGCCGCAGTGCCTTCGCCAAGCGGGTTGGCCTGTCGCCGGCCAGCGTCACCGCGCTCTGCAACGACCCCTCCGCCTGGATTTCGCGCGAGAGCGCCGAGCGGATCGCGGCCGCCACAGGCGGCGCCGTCACGCCCAATGATTTTCTCGGCCTCAGCCCGCCGAAGGAGCCTGCCATGTCCGTTCACGCCAATTCCGGCAACGTCACCGCGACCATCGAGGCCTTTGGGCGCGGTGAGATCGTCATCGTCACCGACGATGACGACCGCGAGAACGAGGGCGACCTGATCGTCGCCGCCTCGCTCTGCACGCCGGAGAAAATGGCCTTCATCATCCGCAACACCTGCGGCATCGTCTGCGCGCCGCTGACATCCGCAGAGGCCAGGCGGCTCAGGCTCGATCCGATGGTGTCCAGCAACGACGCGCCGCTCGGCACCGCCTTCACGGTGACGGTCGACGTCAAGCACGGGCTGACCACCGGCATCTCGGCCGAGCAGCGCTGCAACACGGTGCGTGCGCTCGCCAACGGCAATATGGGCGCGGCCGATTTCGTGCGGCCCGGCCATGTCTTCCCGCTGATCGCCAGGGATGGCGGCGTGCTGATGCGCTCGGGGCACACGGAGGCCGCGGTCGACCTCTGCAAGCTCGCCGATCTGCCGCAGGTCGGGGTGATCTGCGAACTGGCCAATGATGACGGCACGGTGATGAAGGGCCCGCAGATCACGGCCTTCGCGCGGAAGCACAACCTGCGGCAGATCACCGTCGCGGACCTGATCGCCTATCGCCAGGCCCGTGAGAAGCTGGTCGAGCGGGTGCATAGCTTCCCGGTCAAGACGGCGTTCGGCGAGATGACCGGGCATGTCTATGTCACGCCCTTCGAGGATACGCAGCATTTCGCCTTCGTCATGGGCCGGCTCGGCGATGGCGAGAAAGTGCCCGCGCGGCTGCACCGGGCCGATGTCGTCGGCGACGTGCTCGGTGGCGGCGGCGCGATCCAATGCGCGCTTAAGCGCTTTCAGAAAGAGGGGAAGGGCGTGCTGATCTATCTGCGCGACGGCTCGGCCGGCGTGCCGATCAAGAGCGTCGAGGACGGCTCGGACGCAGCTCGCTCCCAGCAATGGCGCGAGGTCGGACTCGGCGCACAGATCCTGCGCGATCTCGGCGTCGGCTCGATCGTCAACCTCGCCTCGTCGCCTCGCTCCTTCGTGGGCCTGAGCGGTTTCGGCATCGAGATCGCAGGGACCGAGCCGCTGGAGTAAGACTCACCCCCGCATCAGCGCCTGAACATGCGCCGCCGCCGATTTCGCGAGCCCTTCGAGATCGTAGCCGCCTTCCAGCACCGAGACGACCCGGCCGGCGCAATGCCTGTCGGCCAACCCCATCAGCGTCTGCGTCGCCCAGGCGAAGTCGGCTTCCTTCAGGTTGATGTTGGCGAGCGGGTCGCGCCAATGGGCGTCGAAGCCGGCCGAGATCACGATCAGGTCGGGTTGGAACGCATCGATGCGCGGCAGCAGTGCGCTCTCGAACGCGTCGCGGAACTCGTCCGAGCCCTCGCCGGCGCGCAACGGCGCATTGACGATCGTGCCATGCCGGCCGCGCTCGGAGGGCGCTCCGGTGCCGGGATAGAGCGGCATCTCATGGGTCGAGGCGTAGAGTACGGTCTCGTCGTCCCAGAAGATCTCCTGCGTGCCGTTGCCGTGATGGACGTCCCAGTCGATCACCGCCACTCGCTCCGCGCCATGGGCGGCCTGCGCGTGGCGGGCGGCGATGGCGGCACTGTTGAAGAAACAGAAGCCCATGGCCTTCACACTCTCGGCATGGTGGCCGGGCGGGCGCATCGCGCTGAAGGCGTTGGCGGCGCGCCCTCCCATCACCTCGTCGACCGCATGGACCGCGCCGCCGACGCCGCGCAACGCCGCCTCGATTGTGCCCGCCGACATCAGCGTGTCGGCGTCGATCTGGACGAGGCCGGATCTCGGCGCGGCCGCGACAAGCGCTTCCGCAAAGGCGCGAGGATGGCAGAGCGCGACCTGATCGAGCGTGCCGAGCGGGGCGTCGATGCGACTCAAAGGGGCGAATCGCTCGTCTTCCAGCGCCTGTTCGACGGCGCGCAACCGGTCGGCGCGCTCCGGGTGCCCGGGCGGCGTCGCGTGGGTCAGGCTGGCCGGATGCGTAATCAGAAGCGTCGTCACGAGAAGCTATGCCTTATTCTGCGTCGGAAGCGGGTGGCCAAACGATGACCGCGTGGCGCGATTGCCACGGTGTGGCGGGTTCTTTGCGAAATCGCCGCCATAAAGGGAACCGGATTGCGCCATAAAGGTTTCGGGCCTAGGAAATCCGCATCTTCTTCGTTCCGCAGGGCTTGTGTGTGGACACGAAGCGTTAACCCCGGATTCATCATAAAGGGCGCTCCGATCCGGCGCTGGTGAAACAGATGAAGCAGTCCATCGTCCTCGCACTGGCGCTTTCGAGCCTGCTCGGCGCCTGCCAGTACAAGACCGTGAACGCGCCCGCGCTCTCGGCGCGCGATGCCGAATACATCGCGCTGGTGCCGACGTTCCAGCACGAGATCACCCATCTGCCCTATGAAATCGCCGACCCGACGGGCCAGGCTCCCGGCACGATCTATATCGATACGCGCGAGAAATATCTCTATTACGTCCTGCCCAACAAGAAGGCGATCCGCTATGGGGTCGCCACGGGCGACGAGGCCTTCGGCTGGACCGGCGAGGCGATCATCCAGCGCAAGGCCGAGTGGCCGCGCTGGACGCCGCCGGCCGAGATGATCGCGCGCTGGCCCCATCTCGCCCCGCGGGCCGGCGGCATGGAAGGCGGCCCGGATAATCCGCTCGGCGCGCGCGCTCTCTATCTTTACCAGAACGGCCGCGACACGCTCTATCGCATCCACGGCACGAACGAGCCGGAGACGATCGGCCGCGCCGCGTCGTCGGGCTGCATCCGGATGCGCAATATCGACGTGATCGACCTGTTCAACAGGGTGCCCAACGGCACGAAGGTTATTGTGGTTTAAGGTCAAATCGACCTTTCCGTCATTGCGAGCGCAGCGAAGCAATCCAGAGGTTGCGCGCTACGCTGGATTGCTTCGCTGCGCTCGCAATGACGGGGAGCGTAGTCCGCATCACCCCAGCTCGATCAGCACGATCTCCGGCGGCACGCCGAAGCGGACCGGAACCTTGCTGGTGCCGAGCCCGCCGGAGACCACGAGATCGCGGCCGTGCTCGCGGACATGGCCATAGGCATAGCGGTTGCCATAGCGCGACGGCACGACCGGCGACCAGCCGAACAGCCTGATCTGCCCGCCATGGGTATGACCCGACAGGGTCAAGGAGACCCGCGCCGGCAGCCGCGCGAAAACGTCCGGTTCATGCGCCATCATGATCACGGGCGCGCCGTCCTCAGTGATCTGCGCCAGCGTGCCGGGCAGGTCGTCGATGCCGCGCGTGCGGCCACGCCGGAGCGTCTCGAAGGCGATCTGGTCACCGAGACCCGCCAGCCAGAGCGGCCCGGCGGCGGTCTCCAACCGCAGCGCCTCGTTTTCCAGCAATCGCAAGCCCGCCGCCTGTAGCGCCCGGCCGACCTGCGTCGGCCCGCGCCGTGCGGCAAGCGCCGCCTCGTCATGCCACCAGTCGTGATTGCCGAGGATGGCGAAGACGCCGTCGCGCGCCTTGAGCCCGGCCAGCGCGGCGGCCCACGCGGCCATCGGCGGATCGTCGGGTTCCGGCGGGCGGCTGGCGATGAAATCGCCCAGCAGCAGCGTCAGGTCCGGCTTGAGCGCGTTGGTCTCCGCCACGATCCGCGTGACACGGGCGACCGGCATATGCGGGCCGCCGACATGCAGATCGGAGATCACCGCAACACGCAGGCGTCGACCTGCCGGCCAGTGGCGCGGTGCGATGCGGTATCGGGTGACCTGATGGTGCAGGGGCGCCCAACCGAAGGCATAGGCGCTGCCCAGGCCGAAGCCGGACAAAAAAAGACCGGCGAGGGTCCGAAGGACGCCGCGCCGGTCAAGCATGGAGGGTCTCGAAGAAACTCAGACGATCATCACTCGTCGAAGTCGTGTCGCAGAACGCCGGGGGTCTCGACCCGCCGCTCGTGGTCTCTGTCAGGCAACGCCCCGGACGCGTATCTTGTTCCCGCCGCAACGGCGCGAAGTCCGATCGGGCGGAAGCGTGGGGTCTGGGCGTCCGTCGCCGGGGCATTGCGAGAACTCGCGGGGGCTAGCGTCTGGCGACGCGGGCTTTGGGTAATCATGGCTCCTGATGTCCTGCGACTGCAAGGTGCCGGCGGTTCCTGGCCGCCGACCATGCCACCATCGCCGGCAAAGCGGCCGGCGGCGCGGCGTGAATCGGGACAGTTCAAGGCATTTTGTGCGCGGATGTATCCGGCCGCCACAATCTGGCGACGCAACTTTCCTCAGCTCTCGTCCTTCGAGACGCAGGCAGAGGGCCCGCTCCTCAGGATCAGTGACGCCTAGGACCGCTCACGCCGCCAGAAGGCCCTCGGCCTTGGCCCAGTCGAGCGTCTTGTCCAGCGCGCGTGTGTAACGGGCGAACATCTCCTCGATCTCGCTCTCCTTGATGATCAGCGGCGGGCAGAAGGCGATACGGTCGCCCATCGCGCGGGTGATCAGGCCCTCGCTTTGGGCGAAGAACACCGATTTCGGACCGACGCCTTTCTTGCCCTCGAACGGGGCCTTGGTGAGCTTGTCCTTGACGAGCTCGATGCCGCCGATCAGGCCGACGCCGCGCGCCTCGCCGACGAGCGGGTGCTCGGCGAGCCTGTGCAGGCAGCGCAGGAAGGTCGGCGAGACGGCGCGGACATGCTCGACGATCCTGTCGCGCTGGTAGATTTCCAGCGTCTTGACCGCCACCGCGCAGCCGACCGGGTGGCCGGCATAGGTGTTGCCGTGGCCGAAGACGCCGATCTTGCGGCTCTGGTCGACCAGCACCTCGTAGACGGCCTCGTTGATCATCACGGCGCTCAGCGGAAAGTAAGCCGAGGTGATCGCCTTGGCGCAGGAGAGCGTGTCGGCGTTCAGCCCATAGGTCGTGGTGCCGAACATGTTGCCGGTGCGACCGAAGCCGGTGATGACCTCGTCGGCGATGAAGAGCACGTCGTATTTCGCGAGCACGGCGTTGATCTTCTCGAAATAGCCGTCAGGAGGCGTGATCGCACCGCCCGCGCCCATCACCGGCTCGGCGATGAAGGCGGCGACGGTGTCGGGCCCCTCGCGCAGAATCATCTCCTCCAGTTCGGCGGCCATGCGCGAGGAGAAATCCTGCTCGGTCTCGCCGGGCTCGGCGAAGCGGTAATGATGCGGACAGGAGGTGTGCAAGATGCCGGGCAGCGGCAGGTCGAAATCGATGTGGTTGTTGGGCAGGCCGGTCAGCGAGGCCGAGGCCACCGTGACGCCGTGATAGCCCTTGAGCCGCGAGATGATCTTCTTCTTGTGCGGCCGACCGAGCGCATTGTTCATGTACCAGACCAGTTTGATCTGGGTGTCGTTGGCGTCGGAGCCGGACGCGCCGTAAAAAACCTTCGAGATCGGCACGGGCGCGATCTCCTTCAGCTTCTCGGCCAGCTCGATCGCCGGATCATGGCTGCGGCCGGAGAAGATGTGGGTGAAGGGCAGCTTCTTCATCTGCTCGTAGGCCGTCTCGACCAGCTCCTGGTTCGAATAGCCGAGCGAGGTACACCAGAGCCCCGCCATCGCCTCGATATAGTCCTTGCCGGCGCTGTCGTAGACGGTGATGCCTTCGCCGCGTTCGAGCACCAGCGGGCCGACATCGCGATGTGTCGCGAGATTGGTGTAGGGGTGGACCAGGGTCTCGATGTCGCGGACGGCGAGGTTGGACAGCATCGGCGGGGCTCCCGGTCTTGATGGATCGCTTATGCGACCATAGACCCAAGACAGCGCAAGCGCTGAGCGATTTTCTCGCGGGTCGCGGCAGACTCTGGCGCAATGCCGGCTTTGCGCCGGTCGTCGTTGCGGGCGTCGTCGCCTTGCCAGCACGCAGCCGCCTCGCCATGGTGGCGGCGATTTTTGGAGGCTTTCTTGATCGATCCCGCCACGATGGTGAACCGGCCGGCCGCCGGCCGCGACTGCGGCACCTGCACCTTGTGCTGCAAGGTCTACGAGGTGCCCGCCGTCGAGAGCCCGGCCGGGACCTGGTGCCGACATTGCCAGCCCGGGCGCGGCTGCGGCATCCACGAAACGCGGCCCCAGCATTGCCGCGCCTTCTTCTGCCTGTGGATGACGCAGGATTTCCTCGGGCCCGACTGGAAGCCGGAGCGGAGTCGATTCGTGCTGACGATGGACCCGACGACGCGCTGGCTCTTCGCGCAGGTCGATCCGGGCGCGGCGGGGGCCTGGCGCAAGGAGCCGTTCTACGGCCAGTTCAAGCGCTGGGCGGCAGCCAGCCGGCAGCCGGTGATCGTGTTCGTCAACAAGCTCGCGACGGCGGTGATGGCCGATAGCGAGGTCCAACTCGGCACGGTGGCGGCGGACGAGCGGCTGGTGCTGAAGCAGGGTGTAGGCGGGCGCGCGACCATCGAGAAGATCAAGGTCGCGGCTTAGCGACTGTCCTGCATTCAGGTTGCGCTGGACCCTCGACGCGAACCCCTTCCCCTCCCCACGAGGGGGAGGGGTTGCTGTCGGGCTTCCGAGCTCGATTATCGAGGATTCAGCCTCGCTGGAAACCGATCTAGCTGCGCGCCATCGGCGGCACCCGATAGCCGCAGCCGGCCTGCTCCAGCATTGCGCCGACCGCGATCGCCATACGGTCTTCGCCCGCGCCCGCGATGATCTGGACGCCGAGCGGCAGGCCGGCCTGCGACAAGCCGACCGGCGCCGCCAGCGCCGGCAGGTCCGCGCCCGTGGCCAGCGAGGCCCACAGCAGGAAATCCAGATAGGGCCGCTCCGTGCCGGTCACGTTCAGCCGCCTTGCGTGGATGTCGGGGCCGTGGTCGTGCGGGATCGCCGCCACCGGAGCGGGCGGGCAGAGCAGTACGTCGTAATTCTGGAAGAAGCGGGCCCATTGCCGCTTCAGCGTCAGCCGGCGCTGGCCGATCTCCTGATAAAGGCTCGGTGTCATCCCTGCGCCGCGCGCCTGGAGAGCCTGATGCGAGAGGTCGCCGCGCGTGTAGTTGGCGCTTTGAGCCTGGATGCGGGCGCGCACCTTCGGCGGCAGGCCATAGGCGACGACGGCGTGGTTGAGCAGCGCATAGACCTCGAAGGCCTCGGCGAAACGCAGGCTCGGGCGCGCCTTCTCATCGACGATCGCGCCTGCTGCCGCCAGCTTGCGGCCGGCCTCGCGGACTGCGTCCGCCACCTCGCCATCGACCGGCGCGAAGGCGTCGTCGGCCCAGAGCGCGACGCGCAAGGCCCGCGCATCGGTGCGACGCGGCGGCGGGAGGGAGGAGCCTGCGATCGTCGTATCGCGCGGGCCGGCGAGCACCGGCAGGATCAGATCGAGATCGGCTGCGCTGCGCGCGATCGGTCCGGCGACCAGCAGATCGGCGTTGCGCGGCGTGCGACGCTCGGGCGGCGGCGGGATCACGCCCCATGTCGAGACCAGACCCCAGCTCGTCTTCAGGCCGTGAACGCCGCAGGCATGGGCCGGCCAGCGGATCGAACCGCCGAGATCGGAGCCGAGTTCGAAGGTGGCCATTCCGGTCGCGACCGACACGCAGGCTCCGCCCGACGAGCCGCCAGGCGAATGGCCCACGTCCCACGGATTGTTCGTCACGCCATGGGCCGGGTTGTAGCTCTGGAAATCGCCGGAGAAGACGGGGACGTTCGTCTTGCCGATGATGACGACGCCGGCTGCCCTGAGCCTGGCCACGGCGGCGGCGTCCCGCTCCGGCAGGCGCTCGCGATAAGCGGGCAGACCACCGGAGGAAGGCAGGCCGGCGACGTCGAAGGCGTCCTTGATCGTGACCGGCAGGCCTTCCAGCGGGCGCGCCGTGCCACTCGACAGCCGCACGTTCGAGGCCTTCGCCATCATGCGCGCCGCGTCGCGATCCTGCGCGACGACGGCGTTCAGCGACGGGTTGAGCGCGTCGATGCGTGCGAAGCTCGCCTCCAGCAGGTCGCTCGCGCTGAAGCGGCGCGCGAGCAGGGCCTCGCGCAACTGCGTGGCCGACGCGGTGAGGTCGATCGGCGCAGCCATGGGCGTCCGCTCAGCTCGCCTCGACGCTGCGGGCGACCTCGCGCCAGGCAACGACGAGCCGGTCGAGTTCGGCCAGATCGTCGCTGCGCAGCTTGCCCAGCGTCTGCGCGACGAAATCGCGTTGCGCGGCAATGCCGGCCTCGGCGAGGCGGCGGCCCTCGGGTGTCAGATGCATCGCATAGGAGCGCCGGTCGCCGGCGATGGCGCGTCGCTCGACGAGGCCGGCCTGGACCAGCCGGTCGACCAGGCCCGAGACATTGCCCTTGGTGACGTAGAGCCGCTCGGCGAGTTCGCTCTGGCTGATGCCTTCGCGCTCGGTGAGGGTGGAGAGCAGGTCGAATTGCGGGATCGAGAGCCCGAGCGCGCGGATGCGCTGCGTCATCTGGCCGAGCAGCCGCGCATGGAGACGCAGGAAACGGAACCAGACGCGGTCGGGTTCGGCCGGCTCGGGACGGGGGGCGGCGTTGGTTGCGGGCACAGGCCATGCTCCGGAAGCGGACCCATCCGACCTAACCCATCGTGCGGGTTTACGCGAGCCCTTCGCCCAAGCGTCGTGCTTTCCCAATGCGCGGGCCTGCGTCTATCCTGCGGGCAACAACCAGAAGACTTGACCGGAGAGACGCCCATGCTCGGCTTGATGCAGGACTGGCCCCTGCTGCTGCACCGTATCATCGACCATGCCGCGATCCAGCATGGCGGGCGCGAGGTCGTCAGCCGCGCGGTGGAGGACGGCACGCTGCGGCGCTCGACCTATGCCGACGTCAGGCAGCGCGCCCTCAAGGTGGCGCGCCGGCTCTCCGATGCGGGAATCAGGCAGGGCGACCGTGTCGCGACCCTGGCCTGGAACAGCGAGCGCCATCTCGAACTCTGGTACGGCATCACCGGCCTGGGCGCGATCACGCACACCGTCAATCCAAGGCTGTTCCCCGAGCAGATCGCCTGGATCATCAACCATGCCGAGGACCGGCTGCTGTTTCTCGACCTGACCTTCGTCAAGCTCATCGAGCAGATCCAGGACAAGCTGCCCTCGATCGAGCGCTACGTCATCCTGACCGACGATGATCATATGCCCGACACCACGCTGAAGGGCGCGGTCGCCTATGAGGCGTGGATCGCGGGCGCGGACGAGGATTTCGCCTGGGCCAAGCTCGACGAGAATACGGCAGCCGGACTCTGCTACACCTCGGGCACGACCGGCGGCCCCAAGGGCGTGCTCTATTCGCACCGCTCCAACGTGCTGCATGCGTTGGCCTGCGCCGCGCCCGACTTTCTCGCATTGTCCTCGCGCGACACGGTGCTGCCGGTGGTGCCGCTGTTCCACGCCAATAGCTGGTCGCTGGCCTATTCCGCGCCGATGACGGGTGCCAAGCTCGTGCTGCCCGGCGCGAAGCTCGACGGGACCTCGCTGCTGGAACTGCTGGAAGGCGAGGGCGTCACCATGACGGCGGCCGTGCCGACGGTCTGGCTCGGCCTGCTGCAGCAGCTCGAGGCGACGGGGCAGGGGCTCTCCACGCTGAAGCGCGTGATGATCGGCGGCTCGGCCTGCCCACGCGCCATGACGGAAACTTTCGAGCGCAAATACGGCGTCACCGTTTCGCATGCCTGGGGCATGACCGAGATGAGCCCGGTCGGTTCGTTCTGCTCGGTCAAGCCGGCCTATGCGCATCTCGACGGCGACGCCCTGCTCGACCTCAAGATGAAGCAGGGCCACCCGCCCTTCACGGTCGAGTTCCGGATCACCGACGATGCCGGCAAGGAGATGCCATGGGACGGCGCGACCTTCGGCCGGCTCAAGGTGCGCGGGCCCGCGGTCTCGAAAGCCTATTTCCGGCGCGAGGACGAAGAGATTCTCGACGAGCACGGCTTCTTCGACACCGGCGATGTCGGCACCATCGACGCGCATGGCTACATGCAGGTCACCGACCGCTCCAAGGACGTGATCAAGTCGGGCGGAGAGTGGATATCCTCGATCGATCTCGAGAATCTCGCGGTCGGCCATCCCGATGTGGCGGAAGCCGCCGTGATCGGCGTCGTCCATCCGAAATGGGACGAGCGGCCGCTGCTGGTGATCGTGCCGAAACCGGGACGTGCGCCCGACAAGGCGGCGATGCTCGCCTTCATGGAGGGCAAGATCGCGAAATGGTGGCTGCCCGACGACGTCGTGCTGGTCGAGGCGATTCCGCACACCGCGACGGGCAAGATCCAGAAGACGGCGCTCCGGGAGCAGTTCCGGGATTATCGCTTTCCGGGGGTGTGACAGCGTCGACGCTCCGCCCTTGCCTTCCGGCCGACGCCACGGCACCAAAGGCCATGCATCGCCGTCTCGTCTTCGAGGAGCCTGTCTCGCGCGCCGCGCTCTGGAGCCGGCGGCTGGCGTGGTTTTCGCTCGCGGTGCTCGTCGTCGCGCTCGTCGCCTTCCGCCTGGGCGAGCCGAGCCAGCAGGGGCTGGCGCCGATCATCGGGGCTTACGGCTTCGTCGTGCTGGCGCTGCTGCTCTCGGTCGCGGCGTTCATGCGCATCTGGCAATCGGGGCATCGCGGGGTCGGCATGGCGGCGCAGGCTTTCCTTCTCTCGCTCGTCCTGCTCGCCCCGGCGGCCTACGCCGTCTTCAAGCTCGCGACGCTGCCGCTCCTCAACGACGTCTCGACCGATATCGACGATCCGCCGGCGTTCAGCCGCTCGCGCGTCGCGCTCGATGCGCGCAGGGGCCGCGTGCCGCCGGACGTTCCAGCCGAACGGCGGCGAATCCAGCGCCAGGCCTATCCGAAGGCAGTCCCGATCGTGCTCGAGCTGCCGGCCGAGATCGCCTTCGACATCGCGCGCAAGGCCGCCGTGAACCAGGGCTGGCAGGTGCTGGAATCGGCCAGACCCGGTGGGCGCACCGGGGCAGGGCGGATCGAGGCGGTCGCGCGAACGCGGATCCTGCGCTTTTCGGACGACATCACCATTCGGGTGCGCCCGCGCGCCGATGGCAGCCGCATCGACATCCGCTCGGCCTCGCGGCTGGGCAGCCATGATTTCGGCGCGAACGCGGCCCGGATCGCGGCGTTCACTGAGGAGGTCGAGCTGCTGGTCGAGGCGCGCTGAGCTTCAGAGACGCCTATACCGGCTCGCGAGTTGCGGCAGCGCGTCGTTGCAGGCGACAACGCCACGCAGGACGAGGTCTTCGAGCTGCGCCAGCACAGAGAGCGAGGCCGCTCCGTGCAGCGCCACGGGCAGGCCCTGATAGATTGGCGGCACCATGGCGGCGATGGTCTCGTCGCCCTCGGCCAGCCGGTTCAGGATCGCCGCCTCGCGCTGGCGGCGGTGCTGCACCAGTCCGCGCAGGAAGCGCTGCGGCTCCTCCACAGGGCCGCCATGGCCGGGCCAGTAGCGCGCATGCTCCATGCCGCGCAGCCGCTCGATCGAGGCCATGTAGTCCGCCATCGAGCCATCCGGCGGGGCGACGATCGAGGTCGACCAGGCCATGACATGGTCGCCGGAGAACAGGGCGTTTTCCTCGGTCAGCGTGAAGGCAAGGTGGTTGGCGGTGTGGCCCGGCGTCGCCACCGCCTGCAGGGTCCAGCCGCGCCCGGCGATCGTGTCGCCATGCTGCATTTCGAGGTCGGGCGCATAGTCGCGGTCGGCTGCGGCGTCGAGCGGGTTCAGTTCGCCAAGCGCGAGTTCGCGCGCCGGCCGGTGCGGGCCGCAGCCGACGAGGCGCGCGCCGGTGGCGGCCTTCAGCGCGGCGGCCGCCGGAGAATGGTCGCGATGGGTGTGTGTCACGACGATGTCGCTGACGGTCTCGCTGCCGAGCGCCGCCAGCAGCCGCGTGATGTGGCCGAGATCGTCGGGGCCAGGGTCGATCACCGCGACGCGGCCGCGCCCGACGATGTAGGTGCAGGTGCCGGTGAAGGTCATCGGCCCGGCATTGCCGGCGATCAGCCGCCGAACCAGAGGCGAAAGCCCGGCGACCTCGCGCGCGGGGGCGGCCGTCCGGTCGAACTCGATCTCGTCGCTCATCGTCTTCCGATCCGCAGGCGCAGATGCCGGCGCAGTGCGCCTGCCGGGTTGCCTATCCGCGCACCGGGCCGGGCGCTTGTGGGGCGTTGCGGCATTTCCTATAGACGGTTTGACGCGGCTGCAAAGCGCGGCCGGAATCGACAGGACCAATGCCATGGCGCAGAGCTCTTCCCTTCACGCCCCGACGCTTGCGCATGCGGCGCTGCCCGCCGTGTCGAGCGCGCGCGCCGCACTGCTGCGCAATCTCGCGCTGGCCGTCGCCGGCAGCCTGCTGATGGTGCTTGCCGCCAAGATCAAGCTGCCGTTCTGGCCGGTGCCGATGACGTTGCAGACGCTGGCCGTGCTCTCGATCGGCGCGGCCTATGGCTCGCGGCTCGGCGCGGCGACGGTGCTGCTCTATATCGGCTACGGTCTTTTCGGCCTGCCCGTGTTCACCAACACGCCGCCCGTCGCACCGGGCCTCGCTTACCTGATGGGCCCGACCGGCGGATTCCTGATCGGTTTCGTGGCGATGGCCGCGATCGCCGGCTGGGCGGCGAAGCGCGGTGCGTCCTGGCTGCGCCTGGTCGGCGGCATGGCGCTGGCGGAGATCGTGATGATGAGCGCCGGCTTCCTCTGGCTCGCGCTGGGCGCGCAGATGGCGAGCGGCGCGACGGGCCTGGGCGTCGACAAGGCCTTCCTGTTCGGCGTGCAGCCCTTCCTGATCGGCGATGCGCTCAAGGTCGCGCTGGCGGCCTGCTTCACCGGAGCAGGCTGGTCGCTGATCGGCAGGCGCGGCTGACCATCCGCCAGAAGGCGAATCGAAAAGGCCGGAGCTCACGCTCCGGCCTTTTCGTTATGGGCAGCTTGGCTTTCAGCCGGCCGGCCTGGTGTCGCCGCAGGCCTTGTCTGGACCGGCGCTGAAGAACTTCACCGGATCGCCGCATTTGTCGCAGCCCGCGAGCGCGATGGAGACGGCGAAGAGGCCAAGCAGAATGGTGAGGCGTTTCATGGTCGGCGGCGCTCCTGATCGACGCAAGCTCTTACACGACAGAGCGGTATTCGCACAGTTCAAGATGCGGCTCCGATAGGATCGGCGCTCAAGCCTCGCGTTAGCCGGGTGGGAAGAAACGGTCGTAAAGCTCCATTAGCTTTTCGGCCAGTTGAGTCATGGGCAAGCCGTGGTCCTTGGCCCAGTTCCAAAGTCCAGTTTTATCAGCAGCGTCTGAGGCTGTCCGAGTGCTGGGTTCCGCGCCTTCTTTCACCATCTTTGACATCAGTTCGACCGTGCTACGAAGCCGCCCCTCCGCCTCTGCATAGTCACGGTCGATCACGTTGCCCTCGAACACCGTTCGAACGATGTCCGCAGCATCTATCCCTAAATCATAGCCTCGTATCTGGTTATTTTTGATCGTGCCGTCTGTAGAATTGCGAATTCTAATGCCAGCCACCGGTTGATCATTCTCGGCCATCTCCAGCTCTCCTGTGTGTAGCAAAAATCTAATGCATCTGAGATTCAAAGCCACAAAGCTAGTCAGGGCAATATATTGCAGAAATCTTCACTTTTCTGGGTGGAATCGTGCCCGAGCGCCGCGAAAGATGACGCAGTTTTGCCGTGTGTTGTCCACTTTAGCTAGGAATGATTGCCGTCAACGGCAGGCTGGAAGTGCTGTGCCGTTGACGCGGTGTGACCAATCGATTCCGTTTGCATGCGGTCTCAAGCAGTCGGAACATTCGGTAGCCGAGAGCTTTCGGGAAAAGCTATCTCATTTAGATCACTGGTCGGAGTGGCAGGATTTGAACCTGCGACCCCTACGTCCCGAACGTAGTGCGCTACCAGACTGCGCTACACTCCGATCATGTGATGGCGGGCTTATAGCCAGCGCCGCCCGGCGATGCAACAGCGCCCGCGCGGCCCCCGACGATTTATCCCGGCGCGGCGTCGCATGGGTCGCGTGGCCGGTTGCGCAAGGGCGCGCCGCATTCTAGAAGGCGCGCACCGGTGGGGCGTCGCCAAGTGGTAAGGCAGCGGTTTTTGGTACCGCCATTCGGAGGTTCGAATCCTCCCGCCCCAGCCAGCCATACCCGCCGAACCAGACATTTTGCCCCGGCGGCACTTCCTGCGACAGTGTCGAGGGTTAGCTAGGGGCCGTCGGTCTGAGGGCGCCAAGGCTGGCCAATTATCCGCGTTTTCCGACCGATTTCTAGCTCCGGTCTGGCGGGTGGCTTTTCCGTGTTCCGCGGGGATTGGCGACAGACCGGTTCGCAGACCTTTGCGCAGAGACCGGTTCGACAATCCGGTCGCACAAGCAAAAAGGCGCGCGGTATCCCGCGCGCCAATGTATCCGGCATTAGGTCAATTTCATCCGGAGAGTAGCCGCTGTTCCTGGCTGACCCAATCGTGGGGCAGGGCTGCCGTCAGCCGGCTGACTGTCAGATTGGCTGGCGCGGCACCATCGGCGATGGCTCGGATGATGGTGGGCGAGAGGCAAGCGAGCGGCAGGAGTTTTCGAACATTGCGCTCGCCCATGCCTTCGCTCTCGGTGATCGCATCCGTCGAGGCGAGCGACCCGTCGATCAGCCCAGACATCCAGCGGCGGCTCTGCGCGATCATCGTTAGGATTTCCTGCGCCGTATCCTGGTCCAGTCTTGCGTGTTGCGAGGGCTGGTGAGCGATGCCCTTGCGCCGGCCCTGAGGCTGCCAGGAGAACGGTGCAATGATCACACCGAGATCTTCGGCCGCACCGTCTGCATCATCGTTGGATCGACAGTCGATGGTGATGCGATCGGGGTGAAGAGTGACGCGGGTGATATCATCTACCCTCGCCTTCGCCAGCACCGCTTCTTCGATCTCGGGCGCCGAGACCCTCGCAACTGACCCGGCCGCCCCTTTGCGATGCTGTAGCACGGCCTGCGAGACATAGTAGCGGTAGCGCACGCCGTTCTTGCGCGCATGGCTGGGGCTCATCCGGTTGCCGGCATCGTCATGAAGGAGGCCAGCCAGCGGAAACGCCGAGCTGGACGATCTAGCCTTGCGATCGATTGCAGCGGCCGCCATGTCGCGCTGGACCTGATCGAAGAGCTCGCTTTCGACGATGGGTAGGTGCTCGGCGGGATAAGCGACGCCGCGCCAGACAATCTCGCCTCGATAGAAGCGGTTCTTCAGAAGATGGGCGAGCGCGCCGACCCTGAACGCATTTCCCTGCCGGGACCTGATCCCGTCACGATCGAGAGCCTCAGCGACCGCGCCAACCGAGCCGAGGTCGCAGTAGCGCTGGAAGATGTCGCGCACCAGCGCAGCCTCAGACTCGACGACCACCAACTGCTTCTTCACGCTGCGATAGCCCAGCGGGATCGGACCGCCGACCCAAAGCCCTTTGGCTTTTGAGGCTGCGATCTTGTCCCTGACCCGCTCGCCGATGACCTCTCGTTCGAACTGCGCGAAGGACAACAGCACGTTCAGGGTCAGCCTACCCATGCTGGTCGTCGTATTGAACGACTGCGTCACCGAGACAAACGAGACGCTGTGCTCATCGAAAAGTTCGACCAGCTTGGCGAAGTCGGCAAGCGAGCGCGTTAGCCGATCGACCTTGTAGACGACAATGATATCGATCCGCCTGGCGCGAACCGCCTCAAGCAGTTGCTGCAGGGCAGGGCGCTCCAAAGAGGCACCTGACAATCCGCCATCGTCGAAGCGATCGGGAACGAGGCTCCAGCCCTCATGGGCCTGGCTCTTGATATAGGCTTCGCAGGCCTCCCGCTGCGCATCGAGCGAGTTGAAGGCGAGGTCGAGATTATGCTCGGTCGATTTGCGGGTGTAGATCGCGCAGCGCTGCGGCTTGGCTGCAGTCTCGCGCATCACGTTGCTCCTTGCGTCGGTGGTAGGGCAAGCTGCTTAATCTGGCCCTGACGCAGACCGAAGAAGCGCGGTCCATTCCAGCTCGTGCCGGTAATGCGCTTTGCGATGATCGACAGACTGCCATGGGTCTTGCCGTTCCAGAGAAACCCTCCGGGAACAATGACGACCTCATGCGTCACCCCCTCATATTCGCGCACCAGCACCGAGCCGGTCTTGATGCGGCGGCGCGCGACATTGCCGCGACCAAGACTGCCAAGGTGGCGGCTGAGCTCCTCATCGAGCTTGCCGAAGTGTTGCTCCTGGAGCCGATGAGCAATTAGCCGGGCGATCAGTTCGCGCGACAAACCAGCGGGTGCGGCCCGGCGGTAGAGCCTGCGGAAGCGGGCGCGCAGTTCGTCGAATGGGGCGCTGTGCAGGGCCGCCAGTTCTTCTGCGATCGACGACCCAATGACACGGGCAGTTGCAGTGCGGTTGGCGACCCGGCTCATGACGCGACCTTTCCAGCCGTGACGCGATAGATGCTGAGCGATCGTTCATCAGCACCCTTCGCCTTCTCGCTGGACACGACGTAGCCACGTTTGCGCAGGCCGGTCAGCGCGGCTCGGGTCGTGTGCGGCAGCCAGCCAGTCACTTCGACCAGCCGGACTAGGCTGGCGCCCTCGGGCGACTCCAGCAAACCCAGCACGAGGCTGAGCTTGCTGCCGGGACGCGGTGCCACTTTGCCAGACGCCGATTCCGGAGCGATCCTCGCGCGCTCCTGCGCTGCGGATACACCGTGCGCGGTTGACGATTCAGGCGACCCCTGGGTCATGTCTGCTGAGGTCAGGTTAGTGTCAGAGACTTCTGCCTCGGCAGGCCCATCGGCGGCGGCAATCTTGCGGCTTCGGTGAGACATCAAAAGCTCCATGCACGTTGGAAAACGGGATCATCCCGTCACCAGCGCGACCCCGCCTCGGCGCAACGCCGGCAGGGTCATCAGGACATCGTCGCGCTCACCGCCGCGCCGTCAGGGACACCAATGCTCGACAGCACGACGAAGTCCAGTCGCTATCGCGAGGGAGCTGAGATGGCCGCAGTTGGCCCATAGCTGACGTTAGGAAGGTCGGCTTGCTGGCTGTTCGGTTACCCGGCAACCGTCAACGTTGGAATGAAGCCGCCTTCAGTGCGGTTCTGATCATAGATGCGCAGCGGCAGGTCAGCCTTCGGCATCAGTACTCGTCCCACCTCGACCGCGGCGGAATTCGGCAATGCCGGAAAGACGTTGATCGTGGCCGTCTCGCCGTGGACGGCCTTGATACGGTCCAGCAGCCGTCGGAGATGGCGCTTGAATTCAACCAAGTCTTCGGGCCGCCGCATAATGTCGTTGTGCGGATTTTCCGCGGTCAACGACCAGATTGCGACATTGTCTCCAAGCACCGCCCGTATCCTATCGTCCGAGACGGTTGCGCTGAGCGCCAGCTTCAGCGCGACCGCAGCCTCCGGTGGGCCGGAATACTTACCGACTTGGAACGTGATAGCTGGCTGCTCAGCTTGCCAACGCCACGTCGCCGGCTCGCGATATCTCTGGTGGACAGTGACCGGAACGATGTCACCCAATAGATGTCCAAGCTCGATCAGAAGGGGCTGCGGCGCGAGAGCAAAAACGCTGAGCTGTCTTATTTCCTTCTGCTCAATCCGCTCTTTCACCTTGCGTGCGAAAACGCGCCGCAGGTTGTCCTGCTGGACAGTCCAATAACTCGCTTCGTGATCGGCATAGTCACATCCTACCAGCTCGATGTCGATCGTGCGCCCCTCTGCGGGATGCCGGTCCGGCGGCATCGCCATGAAGATCGACCGGGTCGAAACGAGAGCGTCCCTCTGTCCGATGTCTGCTGCGAACCGCAGCACGTGAGCGGCGCGCTCCTGCGCCATGCCCGTCACAATGGCGATCCGGTCCTCGTGCTCCGCCTTCATCCCAAGGAGGACATTCTCCGGATGATCTGCGAGATAATCGACGTCCACGCCCTTATGATGCTTCGCGCAAAGCAGCATGAGATTGCTCAGGTTCTTGGCGAGCAGCGGTGAGCGAATCACGTCGCCGCGCGGGCCGTCAGCGCTGTCGGCGACGATGTGGGCAATAAAGCCGAACTTCCCATCCTCGCGGCCGGCGATCAGGTCGCCGATGAGATCCTCGTTGCAGCCACGGTACTCGCAGTGCCCGGCGGCTTTCGCCCAAAGGGCGACCTGAATTTTGTTTGGGATTTGTGTTTTTGCCATGATGAAGTTCCGATCGAGTTCAGTATAATGTTCACGTTTCATCCTCAATGCTCAACCGCGCAGTTCGACAATCCACA
The DNA here is from genome assembly GCA_001556025.1 of Rhizobiales bacterium CCH3-A5. Classification (GTDB taxonomy): domain Bacteria; phylum Pseudomonadota; class Alphaproteobacteria; order Rhizobiales; family Beijerinckiaceae; genus Allobosea. The sequence goes on along the minus strand of LSIB01000128.1, from coordinate 757 downwards.
TGCGGTGCCTGGGCTTCACTTGGGAGGCCGATGGTGGACAAGCTGACGCGTACCCGCGAGAGCGAGGAATTCCTCGAGGACCTTGCCGAAGAACTGAGCGTGCCATCCAGCCGGTACGAGCAGGCCGAGCGGAGCTACAAGTCGTTGGGGGACTGGCTGCACCGCGACACATCGACCGTCCGGCAGTACGGCCCGAAGATCTACGTGCAGGGGTCATTCCGTCTCGGCACGACCATCCGGCCCTCAAACGACGCGGAGGAGTATGATGTCGATTCGGTTTGCGAGTTTCAGAAGCTCGGCAAGACCTCGCTGACGCAGCAGCAGCTCAAGACCCTGCTCGGCGTGGAGATCGAGGCCTATCGCAAGGCGCAGAGCATGAACAAGCCGCTGCGCGAGGGTCGCCGCTGCTGGGTCCTCGACTATGCCGATGGCGCCCAGTTCCACATGGATGTGGTGCCCGCCCTTCCGAATGTCCAAAGCGCCCGCATCCTGCTGGAATCTCGCGGCCTCGACGCTCGCTGGACCACGACCGCGATCGCCATCACCGATAAAGACGGTGCGACCTACACCGCCGTCACGGACGACTGGCCACGCTCAAATCCCAAGGGTTATTGTGAGTGGTTCAAGAGCCGGATGGCAGCCGCTCTCGAACGCCGCAAACGCATGCTTGCCGAGAGCGTGAAGGCAAGCGTCGAGGATATCCTGCGGATTCCGATTCCGACCGGCCATCATTCCGATAATTGACCGGCCGGGATTC
>LSIB01000127.1 GCA_001556025.1 Rhizobiales bacterium CCH3-A5 | reverse complement strand
CGCCCAGCCCGCCCTCGGCCCTCGCCTCGACGGGCACGAGCGCCGTCATCCCGGCAAGCACGCCGGCGGCCAGCGCGGTCTGGCGGAGAAGGTCGAGGCGGGACATCCGGGCTGCGGCAGAACGGAACGCAGTGGTCACAGGCACATCCTTGGCTCTCATCCGCCATGCTTCGCCGCGCGGGATAGCGGCGGCGTCATCTCGGTCGCTGATGGGAGGCTGGAGCGCGATTGCGCGAGCTGCCGCCGCATCGTGGTTTCAGGCGTCTTCAGCCGAACCCGACGCGCGTCAGATTGTCCCCCGGCTTTCGTAACGGAAGCAGATTGCGCGGAAACATTCCAGCAATCCAAACGGGCTATTTTACAGATGGTTAACTTTGATTGTGCGATGTCGCTGCGCTGCAACATAGGCCGAATGGCCTAGGCAATCTGGCCGGTTTACTGCCGTTGGGCCATGCCACTTTCGGTCCTGCGGCGCTCATTGACATCCCCGTGACCCCGTCCTTACCTCCCTAGTGTCGGCCCGATCCGGGCCGTGTCTGAAACGGGCCTGGCGCGGAGAAGCGGGAACCGGTTTTTCGCTGAAAGCCAGGCTCAACCTGAAGTCGAGGACCGCGCCCGCAGGGCGATGTCCCGGGAAGGGGAAGCGATCCATGAGCTTGCGAATCTCCGGCAAGAATCTCGATGTCGGCGAGGCCCTGCGCGGCCAGGCCGAGGCACGCGTGGCGGCGGCGCTGAGCAAATATTACGAGGGCGGCTATCAGGGCCACGTCACCGTCGGCAAGGACGGCACCGCCTTCAAGACCGACGGCGTGCTGCATCTCTCCTCGGGGATCACGCTGGAGGCCTCGGGCACGGCGCACGACGCCTATGCCAGCCTCGACAAGATGGCCGAACGCATCGAGAAGCGGCTGCGGCGCTACAAGCGCAGGCTCAAGGATCGCTCCGCCGCCCAGAACGGCCGCGAGGCCGGCATCGAAATCCCCAGCTATGTGATCGCCGCTCCAGACGACGATATCGAGGAGATTGAGCCTCATTCCGACGGCGACAACCCGGTGATCGTCGCGGAATCGACCAAATCCCTCCATGTTCTGACGGTTGGCGACGCCGTCGCCGAGCTCGATCTGACCGGCGCGCCGGTCGTGATCTTCAGACATGCTGGCAATGGCCGGATGAACGTCGTATACCGCCGCCGCGACGGCAATATCGGGTGGATCGATCCGCCGGCCTCGCTTTCCTGAGGCAAGGCACGATAGCCCGGCCGCAACATCGAACCATGCCGGATGGGCCGAAAAGCCCGGCATGGGACATGCATGGACTGGCGGATGACCCTGACCGATCTCCTGAGCCCCGCCGCGGTGATTTCGCCGCTGCGGGCCAATGGCAAGAAGCAGGCGCTGCAGGAGCTGGCGCAGCATGCGGCGGGCCTGACCGGGCTGCCGGAGCGCGATCTCTATGAGGCGCTGCTGCAGCGCGAACGGCTGGGCTCTACCGGCATCGGCGACGGCATCGCCATCCCCCATGGCCGGATGGCGGGCATCGATCGGCTCGTCGGGCTGTTCGCCCGCGCCGAAAAGCCGATCGACTTCGAGGCGCTGGACGGCCAGCCCGTCGACATCATCTTCGTGCTGATCGCGCCCGAGGGCGCCGGCGCCGACCATCTCAAGGCGCTGGCCCGCGTCGCGCGCGTGCTACGCAACCATGCCGTACTGGAGCAGGTCCGGCTGGCGCGCGACCCGGCGGCGATCTACGCGATCCTCGCCGACTCGGCCGCCAAGGCGGCGTGATTGGACCTGTTCCAGCGTAGGGCTTGGACAGGCTTTCCCGAAACGGTATGACGCCGCAATCAATCGGCGTCTCACGTGCGACGACGCCCCTGCCGGAGCGCCGCTTATGGCCTATACCCATGTCGATCTCTTTCCCCTCGGCGAGGACACGACGCCCTATCGCAAGATCGGCAGCGAGGGCGTTTCGGTCGAGAAACTGGGCGACCGGGAGGTGCTCAGCGTCTCGCGAGAGGCGATCCGGCGGCTTTCCGAACAGGCCTTCATCGACATCAATCATCTGCTGCGGCCGGGCCATCTCGCCCAACTCGCGAAGATTCTCGACGATCCCGAGGCGACCGGCAACGACCGCTTCGTCGCCTATGACCTGCTCAAGAACGCCAATATCGCGGCCGGCGGCGTGCTGCCCATGTGCCAGGACACCGGCACCGCGATCATCATGGGCAAGAAGGGCCGCAAGGTCTGGACCGATGGCGACGACGAGGCGGCGCTGGGCGAGGGCGTGGCGGACGCCTATTTCAAGCGCAATCTGCGCTACTCGCAGGTCGCCCCGCTCTCGATGTTCGAGGAGAAGAACACGGCGACCAACCTGCCGGCGCAGATCGATATCTACGCCGAGGGCAAGGGCCACGCCGAGGACGCCTACAAGTTCCTCTTCGTCGCCAAGGGCGGCGGCTCCGCCAACAAGACCTTTCTGTTCCAGGCGACGCCCTCGCTTTTGACGAAGGACAGGATGCTGGGCTTCCTGAAGGAGAAGATCCTGACGCTCGGCACCGCCGCCTGCCCGCCCTACCACCTCGCCATCGTCATCGGCGGCACCTCGGCCGAGCAGAACCTCAAGACGGTCAAGCTCGCCTCGACGAAATATCTCGACGCGCTGCCGACCCAAGGCTCCGAAAGCGGCCATGCCTTCCGCGACCTGGAGATGGAGGAGGAAATCCACAAGCTTACCCAGTCGCTCGGCGTCGGCGCGCAGTTCGGCGGCAAATATTTTTGCCATGACGTGCGTGTCATCCGCCTGCCGCGCCATGGCGCCTCGCTGCCGATCGGGCTCGGCGTCTCCTGCTCGGCCGACCGTCAGGCCAAGGGCAAGATCACGAAGGATGGTATCTTTCTCGAGGCGCTGGAGACCGACCCGTCGAAATATCTACCCGACATCGACGAGGACAAGCTCGGTGGAGATGTGGTCAGGATCGACCTGAACCGGCCGATGGCCGATGTGCTGGCGACGCTTTCGCAATACCCGGTCAAGACGCGTCTCTCGCTGACAGGCACCATCATCGTTGCGCGCGACTCGGCCCACGCCAAGATCCGCGAGCGGCTGGAGGCGGGGCAGGGCATGCCGGACTATCTCAAGAACCACCCGGTCTATTATGCCGGCCCGGCCAAGACGCCTGACGGCATGGCGTCCGGCTCCTTCGGGCCGACCACGGCTGGGCGGATGGATTCGTTCGTCGACCAGTTCCAGTCCTTCGGCGGCTCGATGGTGATGCTCGCCAAGGGCAACCGGTCTGCCGCGGTCCGAGAGGCGTGTAAACGCCATGGCGGCTTCTATCTCGGCTCGATCGGAGGGCCGGCCGCCAGGCTGGCGCAGGACTGCATCCGCAAGGTCGAGGTGCTGGAATACCCCGAACTCGGCATGGAAGCGGTCTGGCGGATCGAGGTCGAGGATTTTCCAGCTTTCATCGTCATCGACGATAAGGGCAACGATTTCTTCAAGGAGTTGAACCTCGGATGAGGGCGCTCCTCCCCGCCGGCCTGGGCCTGATCACGGCCGGCGCGGCTCTTGCTCAGCAGCCCGTGCCCGCCACATGCTCGCGCGACCTGTTCCAGAACGAGGCCGGCATGCAGCGCGACCTGACGCGGCTGCGCGAGGTCGGGACGGCCTCGCAGCCCGAGCAGTGCCGCGTCTGGCGCGAACATGTCAGCTTCCTCCAGAAGGCGCGCGGCGTCTTCGCGACCTGCCTGACCGGCGCGCGGCGCGAGCAGAACGTGCGTCTGATGGATGAGTCGCTGGCGGAGTATCGCGTGCTGCTGGCCGATCGTTGCCGGCGATGAGTCTTGCCGTCATTGCGAGCGCAATGACGTTCACGCTGGCGATAGAGGAAATCCGATGACCGACCAGCCGCAGTCGCCCCTCGGCATCGCCGTGGTCCCCGTCACCGCGTTCGAGCAGAATTGCTCGATCCTTTGGTGTACGAACACCATGCAAGGCGCGATCGTCGATCCCGGCGGCGATCTCGACCGTATCAAGGGTGCTCTCAAGGAGCTGAAAGTCACGCCGGCCGCGATCTGGCTGACCCATGGCCATATCGACCATGCCGGCGGCGCGGCCGACCTCGCCGAGACGCTGTCGATCCCGGTCATCGGCCCGCATGAGGCGGAAAAGCCGCTGCTCGACTCGCTGCCGCAACAGGGCCTGCGCTTCGACATGCGCGGCCTGCGCCCGGTCACGCCGACCCGCTGGCTGAACGAGGGAGACACGGTCTCGGTCGGAGATGTCGTTTTCGCAGTGCATCATGTGCCCGGCCACAGCCCCGGCCATGTCACCTTCTTCCAGAAGGAGCTGCGCTTCCTGCTGGCGGGGGACACGGTCTTCGCCGGCTCCGTCGGCCGCACCGACCTGCCCGGCGGTAACCACGACCTGCTGATCGCGGGGATCAAGGGCAAGCTCCTGCCGCTCGGCGATGATGTGCAGTTCCTGCCGGGGCACGGGCCGGCAAGCACGCTTGGCGCGGAGCGGACGGGAAACCCGTTCCTGCAGTACTGAAGGGCGCAGGATTACTCCTCGCCATCATGCTCGCCCTTGTGGCGAGCATCCACGTCTGCGTCATCGCGCTCGGCGAAGGAAGACGTGGATGGTCGGGACAAGCCCGACCATGACGACAAAGGGCGAAGCCCCGATCCCCGCAAACGAAAAGACCCGCAGCGGATGTCCGCTACGGGCCTCGGTATGAACCAACGGCCATGTCCTGAACGGGTGCGCGTACATCCGGCGTCAAACGTTCGGCCCATGGCCGTCTTCATCGGCGCTGGAGGACTTTGGAACGTCCTCGACATCACCGAGACACTCACATGGACACGGGTTGTGTCCGTTTCAAGGCCGCTCGTCAGCTATCGAGCACGCCGGCCAGGAAATCGCTCTTGCCGATCTGGATGCCGTTCTCGCGCAGGATCGCGTACGCGGTCGCGGCGTGGAAGTAGAAGTTCGGGACGGCGAAGAGGGTGAGATACTTTTCGCCTTTCATCGTCACGGTCGCCGAGGGGCCGCGCGGGAAGGTGACATCCTTGGCAAGGCCTGCGTCCAGCGCCGCGTCATCGGCGCCTTCGACAAAGCCCAGGGTCTTGCCGATCCGCGCCTTCAGCTCCTCGAAGCTCGTCTCGACGTCGGGCATCTTCGGGTTCTCGGCCCCAGACAGGCGGAAGACCGCGTTCTTGGCGAAATCGCAGGTGAGCTGGATCTGGCGCGTGAAGGGCAGCATATCGGGCGCGATCCGCGCATTCAGCAGCACGTCGGGTGCGATCTTGCGGGCGGTCGCCTGTTCGAGGGCCTTGTCGAGGATGGCGTCGAGCGCCTTCAGCGTCTGGGCGAAACCGGCAAGTGCGGCGGAGCGGGCAGTGAGCGGCATGGGAGCATCCTCGGAAACGAAAACGGGCCCGGATGGGCCCGTCGCGTTGGCGATATAGGTGCTCCGTTTCGCTTTACAGCGGGGCGGAGCGCTCAGTCCTTGGCGCGCTCGACATAGGCGCCGGTCTCGGTCATCACCACGATGCGGGTGCCCGGGCCGATATGGGGCGGGACCGAGGTGCGCACGCCGTTGGTCAGAATGGCAGGCTTGTAGGAGGAGGACGCCGTCTGGCCCTTGGTGACCGGCTCGGTCTCGGCGACTTCGCAGGTGACGCGCTGTGGCAGCTCGATCGCGACCGCCTTGTCCTCGAACACCGAGAGCGTGACCTTCATGCCCTCCTGGAGATAGGGCGACATGTCGCCGACCACGTCGCCATCGACATTGATCTGGTCGAAGGTCTCGGGGTTCATGAAGACGTATTGCTCGCCGTCCTGGTAGAGATAGGTGAAGTCGCGGTCCTCGACATAGGCGCGCTCGACCTGCTCGGTCGTCTTGTAGCGCTGCGTCATCTTGGTGCCGTCGGAAATGCGGCGCATGTCGATCTGCGTCGTCGGCGTGCCCTTGCCGGGGAAGAAGCTCTCGGCCGAGAGGACCGAGCAGAGATGGCCGTCGAGCTCGAGCACATTGCCCTTGCGGACGGAGGAGGCGATGACCTTGACCACGATGCGGTATCCCTGCTGGTGCGCGGCACGAGCGCGCGCTATGCGAATTCGTTGCCGCGCAACTACCGCATTCGCGCGCGAAACGGAAGCGCGCCGACGCTGGAACCAGAGAGACGATGAGCGAGGCTGACCCGCCCTTCTGGCGGCCCGACATTCATGCCGACCGGCGGCCGGCCCTGCTGGCGCGCGGACGTATCAAGATGGCGCTCAGGCGCTGGTTCGAGGCGCGCGATTTCGTCGAGGTCGAGGCCGCGATCCTGCAGGTCTCGCCGGGCAACGAGACGCATCTGCACGCCTTTGCGACGACGCTGATCGACGATTCAGGCGCGAGCCATCCCTACTATCTGCACACCTCGCCGGAATTCGCCGCCAAGAAGCTGCTGGCGGCTGGCGAACCCCGGATTTTCGATTTTGCCCGCGTGTTTCGAAATCGCGAGCGAACGGCCCTGCACCATCCCGAGTTCACCATGCTGGAATGGTATCGCGCGGGATGGGATTACGACGCGCTGATGGCCGATTGCGCCGCGCTGCTGGCGGAAGCAGCCTGGGCGGCAGGCGTGACGACGCTGCGCTGGCGCGATACCGAGGCCGACCCCTTTGCCGCGCCGGAACGCCTGACCGTGCAGGAGGCCTTCCTGCGCCATGCCGGCATCGACCTGCTGCGGACGGTGGCGGCCGATCTCCATCTCGATCGCCCGGCGCTGGCGGCGGATGCTGCCGAGGTCGGCATCCGCGTCGCCGCCGACGACACATGGTCGGACATCTACAGCCGCATCCTGTCGGAGCGAGTCGAGCCGCAGCTCGGGCGCGGCCGGGCCACGATCCTGTGCGAATATCCGATCTCGGAGGCCGCGTTGGCGCGGCCGAAGCCGGGCGATCCGCGCGTCGCAGAGCGCTTCGAGCTTTATGCCTGCGGCGTCGAGCTCGCCAACGCGTTTGGCGAACTGACCGATCCTGACGAGCAAAGGCGGCGCTTCGAGGCGGACATGGACGAGAAGGCCCGAATCTACGGCGAGCGCTATCCGATTGACGAGGATTTCCTTGCAGCCTTGAGCGCGATGCCGGCCGCCAGCGGCATTGCGCTCGGCTTCGATCGCCTCGTGATGCTCTGCACCCATGCGCGCACGATCGAGGACGTGCTCTGGACGCCGGTCGCGCAACCGGGCAGGGGAGGGCGATGACGATCCACACGCCGCTCCGCAGCATCGATGCGCTGATCGCGCATGGCCTCGTCGCGCCTGCGCGGCGTGATGCGTTGCAGGACGTCGCGGTGCGCTATGCGGTTTCGATGACGCCGGCGATGGCGGCGCTGATCGACGCCGCCGACTCGGCCGATCCGATAGCGCGGCAGTTCGTGCCCGATGCCGCCGAACTGGTGACGCTGCCGCAGGAACTGGCCGATCCGATCGGCGACGATGCCCATTCGCCGGTCGAGGGCGTGGTGCATCGCTATCCCGACCGCGCGCTGCTCAAGCTCGTCCATGCCTGCCCGGTCTATTGCCGCTTCTGCTTCCGCCGCGAAATGGTCGGACCCGGCGGCGACGCCCTGACCGGGGACAAGCTCGACGCGGCATTGGCTTATCTCGCCGCCACACCGGCGATCTGGGAGGTGATCATGACCGGCGGCGACCCGCTGATCCTGTCGAGCCGCCGCATCCGCGAGGTCGCCCGCCGGCTGGCCGCGATCCCGCATATCAGGGTGACGCGCTGGCATACGCGCGTGCCGATGGTCCAGCCCGAGCGCGTCACCGCCGATTATGCCCGCGCGCTACGCGTGCCCGGCAAGGCGAGCTATGTCGCGATCCACGCCAACCATCCGCGCGAATTCACGGCGCAGGCCTGCGCCGCGCTGGCGCGTCTGGCCGACGCCGGCCATGTCCTGATCAGCCAGAGCGTGCTGCTCAAGGGCGTCAATGCCGATATCGAAACGCTTGCCGCGCTGATGCGGGCGTTCGTCGAGAACCGGGTCAAGCCCTATTACCTGCATCACCCCGACCTTGCGCCCGGCACCTCGCATTTCCGGCTCTCGCTGGAGGAGGGGCAGGCCCTCGTCAAACGCCTGCGCGGCCATCTTTCGGGGCTGTGCCAGCCGACCTATATCCTCGACATTCCCGGCGGCGCCGGAAAGGTTCCGGTCGCGGCTTCGTCGCTGGGCTGCGAACCGACTGACACCGGCGTCGTTTTGGTCGAAGACCGGCACGGCGCTCGGCACGCCTATCCTCCGGCTTGAAGCGCCATCATCGCGAAGGAGCGACCATGCAAGACAAACTCCCAATCGCGATCGTCTCCGACATCGTCTGCCCGTGGTGCTTCATCGGAAAGGCGCGGCTGGAGACGGCGCTGGCCCAGCACGGCCTGACCGACCGCGTCGCCATCACGTGGCTGCCTTATGAGCTCAACCCCGACATGCCGCCCGAGGGCATGGACCGTACCGCCTATCTCGACGCCAAGTTCGGGCCTGGCAAGCGCAAGGAAATTGAGATCAGGCTCTCGGAGGCGGCGCTGGAAAGCGGCGTCACCTTCAACTGGGCCAAGGTGACGAAGAGCGTCAACACGCGGATGGCGCATATGCTGGTCGCCGCCGCCTCGACCGTGCAGCGCGGCAGCGACATGAAGGCTGCGCTGTTCAAGGCCTATTTCCAGGAGGGCCGCGACATCGGCGATCTGGAGACGCTGGTCGCGATCGCCGTCGAGCAGGGTTTTGACGAGCAGGCTGCGCGCGAGGAACTCGCCAACAACGAATTGCGCGAGACCGTGATCGGGCTTGAGGACCATGCCCGCAAGGTCGGCGTCACCGGCGTGCCTTTCTTCATCATCGACGGCAAACTTGCGGTCTCCGGTGCGCAGACGCCCGAGGTCTGGGCGCAGGTCTTCGCGCAGGTGTTGCGGGACGCAGCCTGAGCGCTTGCGTCCCGTGTCGAATCATGGCCCATCGCCGGCAACGGCGGAGGGCGAGATGACGCAACCCACGAACGACATCCGCGACCGGCTGATCGTCGCGCTCGACGTGCCCACGATATGGGACGCCTACCGCCTTGTTGGCCAACTCGGCGACGAGGCGACCTTCTACAAGATCGGCTATCGCCTCGCCTTCGCCGGCGGACTCGACCTCGCCCGCCAGCTCATCGCCGAGGGCAAGAAGGTTTTCCTCGACCTGAAGCTGCACGACATCGGCAATACGGTGACCGAAGGCGTCGATTCGCTGACCACCCTCGGCGTCACCCTGCTGACCGTGCACGCCTATCCGCAGACCATGCGCGGCGCGGTGGAGGGGCGCGGCGACAACCCCCTCAAGCTGCTCGCGGTCACCGCGCTGACATCCTATGACGATGGCGATCTGCGCGACGCCGGCTACGGCCTCGCCGTGCGCGATCTCGTACGGATGCGCGCCGAGCAGGCCCGCACCACCGGCATGGACGGCATCGTCTGCTCGGCCGCCGAGACCGGGATCGTCCGCGACGTGATCGGCGCCGACATGCTGATCGTGACGCCCGGCATCCGCCCCGCCGGCGGCGCCGCCGGCGACCAGAAGCGGACGCTCACGCCGGGCGAGGCGATCCGCGCCGGCGTCGATCATCTCGTCGTCGGGCGTCCGATCATCCGCGCGGCCGACCCGCGTGGCGCGGCGGCCGCGATCATGGACGAGATCGCCGCAGCCTCGTAGTCTCCCGCTCCCTAATCTTGAGAAACGGACATCAGACCATGCCCAAGGGATATGTCGTGGCGCGCGCGAAGGTCACCAACGCGACTCAATGGGCGGCCTATGCCGCCAAGGCCGGCGAGGCGATGAAGATCTATGGCGGCACGCCGATCGTGCGCGGCGGCCAGATGACCGTGGCCGAAGGCGAGGGCCGGGCCCGCAACATCGTCATCGAATTCGCCGATTTCGCCTCTGCAAAGGCCTATGCCAACTCGTCGGAATACGCCGAGGCGCGCAAGCTGCGCGAGGGCGCGGGCGAGATCGACATCGTCGTCGTCGAGGGAGTCTGACGCCATGGCGAAGGGCTATTGGATCGCGCGCGTCGACGTCCAGAACCAGGGCGAATACGACGCCTATCGCGCGCTGAACGCCGTCGCTTTCGCCAAATATGGCGGGCGCTTCGCCGTGCGCGGCGGCGAGTACAAGCTCGCCCGCGGCGAGGGCCGCAAGCACAACGTCGTCGTCGAGTTCAAGGACGTCGAGACGGCGCGTGCCTGCTACGATTCGCCGGAATACCAGGCGGCGGTGAAGCACCTCGCCAATGTCGGCCCGGTCGATCTCGTCATCATCGCCGGCTATGACGGCCCGCAGCCGGGCGAATAGGTTGCGCGACCTAGATCGCGAGACGCTCACCGTCATCGGCGTGATCAGCGGCACGTCTATGGACGGCATCGACGTCTCGCTCGTCAAAAGCGACGGGCGCGACGCCGTGTCGTTCGGAGCCGGAGCGTCCTATCCCTATCGACCAGAAACCAAGGCCGCGCTGCAGGCGCTGATCGGTCATGCCGAGCGCGCCCTGACCGAGCCGCTGGTCGAGCTTGAGGCCGCCGTCACCGCCGACCATCTCGCGGCGATCCGGAGCTTCATTGCGGAGCAGAACCTCGAGCCCGCCGGCATCGACCTCGTCGGGCTGCATGGCCAGACCGTCTATCACCGGCCCGATCTGCGTTTCACGAGGCAGCTCATCGACGGGCCGGCCATCGCCGCCGCGCTGGGGATCCCGACGGTCGACCGCTTCCGCTACGCCGATGTCGCTGCTGGCGGCGAGGGCGCGCCCTTCGCGCCGCTCTATCACCGCGCGCTGGCGCAAAAGCTGCCGCAGCCGGTGATGGTGCTGAACCTCGGCGGCGTCGGCAACGTGACCTGGATCGACGGCGAGAGCGTGATCGCCTTCGACACCGGCCCCGCCAGCGCGATCCTCGACGATTTCGTGCTGCGCAGGCGCGGGCTTGCCTACGACGAAGATGGCGCGCTCGCCGCCAGCGGCCGTGTCCATGACGATCTGGTCGCCGGCTTCATGGACAACCCCTATTTCGACCGGCCTGCGCCTAAATCGCTCGACCGCAACGATTTCCATCGCCGCGCCCAGGTGGTGGAGCCGCTCTCGGACGAGGACGGCGCGGCGACACTCGCCGCCTTCACCATCGAGAGCCTGGTCGCGGCTTTGCGCCATGTCCCGCGCGCGCCCTCCCGCTGGCTCGTCGGCGGCGGAGGCCGGCTGAACCGCCATTTCATGGCGCGGTTGGCGCAGCGCCTCGGCGTGCCGGTCGAGCCGGTCGAGGCGGCCGGCTGGGACGGCGACGCGCTCGAGGCGCAGACCTTCGCCTATCTGGCGATCCGCTCGGTGAAGGAGCTGCCGTTGAGCCTGCCGACGACGACAGGCGTGCCGGAGCCGCTGACGGGCGGGCGGCTGAACCGGCCGTCGTCATCGCGAGCGTAGCGAAGTAATCCCGCGTCTCGCGCAAACCTTGGATTCCTTCGCTGCGCTCGCAATGACGGGATGCCTACCCCCGAAACGCGCCGCCCCCATCCACGTCCAGCACCGTGCCGCTGACATAGCCACTGGCCGGCGAGGCCAGGAAAGCCGCCGCGTTGGCGATTTCCTCAGGCTCGATCAGCCGGTCGAGCGGCAGGTTCTTGAGCATCTCCTCCCAGCGCGATTCGTCGCCGAGCGCCGTCTTCGCCCGGTTCTTGCTCAGCGAAATGATCCGGTCGGTGCGGGTCTGCGACGGGTTGATGCCCATCACGCGCACGCCCCAGTCGACAGACTTCCCGCCGATCGCGGAGGTGAATGCCATCAGCGCGGCGTTGCCCGTGCCGCCGCAGACATAGTCGTAGCGCGGGCTGCGGCCGGCCCCGCCGATGATGTTGACGATGATGCCGGCGCGCCGCTCCTTCATCATGGCGAGGTAGAGCTTGGTCAGGTGGATGTAGCCCATCACCTTGAGCGCCCAGGCAGCCTCCCAGGTCTCCATCGAGAGGTCGAGCAACCCGCCGCCGGGGATCGCGCCGGCATTGTTCACCAGGATGTCGATATCGGGGAAGGCCGCCGCGACGCGCTCGCGCTCGCTCCCTTGCGAGAGGTCGGCGGCGCAGGTCACGACGCGGTTCGCTTCGCCCAGCGCAGCAGCCGTCGCTGTCAGCCGCTGTGCATCGCGCGCGACGAGCACGACCGAGCAGCCCTCGGCGAGGAACACGCGGGCGCAGGCCTCGCCGATGCCCTTGGAGCCGCCGGTGATCAGCACGCGGCGGCCGCTCAGTTTCAGGTCCATCTCACGTCCTCAAAGGTTCGGCGGCCATGTACCAGTCGCAGATCTCGCTGCCGGTCACGAAGGCGACCTCGCTGGAGGCCTGCAGCATCTCGACCATCTGGACGAGTTCGTGAAAGCGGTGCGGCACGGAGACCAGATGCGGATGCAGTCCGATGGCGAGCACGCGGGGGCTCTCCTCGCATTCCTCCTCGAACAGCCGCAGCGTATGCGCCAGCCGCTTCGCCATCTCGCCGGTGGCGTGCTTCTCGACAGCGTAGATGATCGAGTCGTTGATCTCGAGATTGTAGGGCATGGCGACCATCGGGCCGTGGGTGGTCGCCATCCAGCTCGGCAGGTCGTCGACGCACCAGTCGCAAACATAGTCGATGCCGTTCTTCCGAAGCAGGTCCGGCGTATCGACGGTCTCGCGAAGGCCCGGCGAGAGCCAGCCACGGGGATGGTGCCCGGTGAAGCGCTGGATGCGTTCGAGCGCACCCTGGATCAGCGCCTCCTCGCCGCCGTCGGCATGGTTCATCGCCTTCTGGTGGATGCCATGGCCGATGAACTCCCAGCCCGCCTCCAGCATCGCCTCGCTGGCCGCCGGATAGGCTTCGATCACGCCGGCGTTGAAGCTCGTCGAGGCCGGCAGCCTGCGCTCCTGAAACAGCTTCAGGATGCGCGGCAGGCCGGCGCGCATGCCGTAATCGGCCCAGGAAAAGTTCGGCACGTCGGGCACCGTCTCGCGGCCATGCGGCGGCGTGATGATGGTGCGCGGCATTGCCTGGTCGAACTGCCAATGCTCCACATTGACGACGAGGTGGACGAGGATGCGTTTGCCCTTGAGCGGCGGCAGGGCGGCGCGCTGCGAGGACAGCCGGTAGGGAATGCGGGGATTGGCCATGACCGTCCTCAGTGATGGCCGCCGCGCATCTCGGCCATGATCATGGCCTTGAAGCGGGTGAAGTCCGACGTCGTCAGGTCGTCGAGCGAGCGCGGCCTTGGCAGCGTGATGGGTATGTCCCGCGTGATCCGGCCTGGCCGCGCCGTCATGACGCAGACCCGGTCTGCGAGCAGGATCGCCTCGTCGATGTCGTGGGTCACGAAGAGCACGGTGGTTTTCAGCCGCTGCCAGACTTCCAGCAGCAATTGCTGCATCGAGAGCCGCGTCTGCGCATCGAGCGCGCCAAAGGGTTCGTCCATCAGCAGCGCACGCGGCTCCATCACCAGCACGCGGGCGATGCCGACGCGCTGGCGCATGCCGCCCGAGAGCTGCACCGGCAGCGCCTCGTGGAATTTTTCCAGCCCGACGATTTTGAGAATCTCGCGCGCCTTGGCCTCGTAGACGTCCTTCGGCGTGCCCTGCACCTTGGGGCCGAAGACGACGTTCTCCCAGACGTTGAGCCAGGGCAGCAGCGCCGCCTCCTGGAAGACCACGCCGCGATCCGGCCCCGGCTTGCTGATGGTCCTTCCGTCGAAGGTCAGCGCGCCATCGCTCAGCGGCTCGAAGCCGGCGAGCAGGTTGAGCAGGGTCGATTTCCCACAGCCGGACGGGCCGAGCAGCGCGACGAACTCGCCCTCGCCAATCCGGAAGTCGACATTGTCGAGCGCGCGGACGCCGCTGGGGCCCCCATAGGTCTTCGAGACCGCGTTGAAGGTGATCGTGCCCATCGTCTTCCTCGTCATTGCGAGCGCAGCGAAGCAATCCAGATGTCGGCGCGAGCCCCCTGGATTGCTTCGTCGGCTTCGCCTCCTCGCAACGGCATGGCGTCCGTCACGAGTTGAAGCTCTGGAGGCGGCGCCATTTCAGCACCCACATCTCCAGCCGGACGATCAGCCAGTCCGACAGGAAGCCGACGAGGCCGATCGAGACCATGTCGGCGATGACGATGTCCATGCGGCCGACATAATAGGCGTCCCACAACACATAGCCGAGGCCCGACTTCACCGCGACCATCTCGGAGACGATCACCGCCGTCCAGCCGATACCGAGCCCGATGCGAAGCCCGGTGAAGATCGAGGGCAAGGCCGCCGGCAGCACGATGCGGCGCAGAATGTCGAGCTTGCCCGCCCCCATCATCTGCGCGGCGCGGATCCAGTTCTTCTCGACGTCGCGCGCGCCCTGCGTGGTGTTGATCACGATCGGGTAGAAGGCGCCGATGGTGATCAGGAACACCGCGCCGAAATCGGCGATGCCGAAGATCGCGATCGAGATCGGCAGCCAGGCGGTGATCGGCACGGGCCGCAGCCACTGGATCGTCGGATCGACCATGGCCTGCGCCAGCTTCGACCAGCCGATCAGGATGCCGAGCGGCACGCCGACCAGGATGGCGAGCGCAAACCCCTTGGCGACGCGCTGGGCCGAGAACAGCACGCTTTCCGCCCAGGTGCCGACGTAAGGAGACAGGCTCAGGCCGGTCGGCGTGCCGAAGGCCCAGATCTTCCACGCCGCCCAGACGCGGTCGGGCGTCGGCAGCGCCCCGCCGGCGAGAGAGCCATCCTTGCCGGCGAGCTGCCAGAGGATGACGAGCGTCAACGGCAGCAGGATCGCGGCGGCGTAACTGCGCAGGCGCGCGGAGAGGTAGCGCGCGGTCTCGCCGGAGGGTGCGGCGGCGGTGGGTCTGGGTTCGGCCGTGGTGACGGTCATGATCTTGCCAATCTCGACATAAGCCGGAGAGGGCGCGGGGAACCCCTCTCCTGTAAGGAGAGGGGCAGGGGTGAGGTGATGGCCAGACATCCAGTTGCGAGACCACTTTCGGGTGCCGCGGACAGGTTGCCGTCCCGCTGGTTGAAGGGCCGACCCCTCACCCTGCCCTCTCCCATCGGGAGAGGGTTCTCCGGCGGCGCTTCCCGCGCGCTAGCTCTTCGCCGCAGTCTCCAGGAAGCTCGCATCCCAATAGGCCTCGATCTCGCCCGAGACGTCCTTCGGGATCACGCCGAGTTCGTTGAAGGCCTTGGCCTGCGCCTTGATCTGCGCCGGGGTGATCACCGGCCCGAGCTTGATCACCTTGGCGATCTCGGCGGAAACCTCGGCGTCGAGCCCGGTCAGCTTCGCGATGGCCGTGCCGAAGGCGGCGGGCGAGGCCTCGAGCTCCTTCATCTTCTTCACATAGGCGCTGACGACGCGTTGCACCGCCTCGCGCTTGCCCGTGGCAGCGGCCTTCGAGGCGGCCAGCATGCCGAGTTCCGCGCCGACCGATTTCGAGGTCGAGTAGTCGAGGTTCTTGGCGAAAGTGCCGTAGCCCTTCATCACCGGGATCGACTCGAAGGGTTCCCAGGTCACGATCGCGTCGACCTCGCCCTTCTCAAGCGCCTGGTTGAAGTTTGCGCCGCCGCCCTGGATGTTGATCGCGCTGAAGGAGTTGTAGGGGATGCCCTTCTCGATCAGCGTCGCGGCGAACTGGAACCAGACGGCCGAGCCGGGCGCTATCGCGATCTTCTTGCCCTTGATGTCGTCCCAGCTATCGAATTTCTTGCCCTTGCCGGCAATGACATATTTCGGCGAGGCGCCCACGCCCATGATGCCGACCATGCTGGTCGAGCCGTTGGCGAGCGCGATCGCGAGATCGGCCGGGCCGACCGAGGCGACGTCTAGCGATCCGGCGAGCAGCGCCGTGCGGGCATCGGCATAGCGGGCGAACTCGACGAGCTTGATCTCGACGCCCTGCTTCTTGAGGTCTTCCTCGATCAGCGTGATCGGCGCGAGATGGCCGACCTTCTGGTAACCCACGGTGAGCTGCACCGGCGGGCTGAGCGGGGCCTGCGCGAAGGCGGGCGCGGCCATTGCGATGGTGAAGGCAGCGAGGCCCGATGAGAGAAGGCTTGCGCAGAATGTTCGACGCTTCATATCCAGATCCTCCACGATGGCGGGATGAGCCCCGCAAGATTGATGCCTTGGTCCCCGTTTGCGGGCTACTCGCCGGTGAAGGCGGGCTCCCGCTTTTCCTGAAAGGCTCTCTGGCCCTCCTTGTAGTCGGCGCTGGAGAAGCAGGCGGCGACCGCCGCATCCGCCGCCGCCGTGTTCCGCGTCGCGTCCGGCTGGCCGAGCGCGACCAGCGCCTGCTTGACCGCACGTAGCGTCAAAGGCGCATTGGTCGCGACCTGCCGCAGATAGGCTGCCGCCTCACGCTCGAAATCGTCCTGCCCGAAAAGCACATTGACCACGCCCATGCGCAAAGCCTCGGGCGCATCGACGATGCGGGCGCTGAACAGGAGGTCGGCGGTCGCGCCGAAGCCCAGCCGCTGCACCAGCGCGGCGACCCCTTGATAGGCATAGCCGAGGCCGAGCCGTGCGGCGGGCACGCGGAAGCGCGCATCAGCCCGCGCCAGCCTGATGTCGCAGGCCATGGCGAGCCCGACGCCGCCGCCGAAGCAGATGCCGCGAATGACGGCGATGCTCGGCTTTGACGCCCGGCTGATCGCAGCGCAGCCGTCGAGATAGGCATCGTCATAGGCGCGCGTCGCTTCTTCGCCGTCGCGGATCTCGCCGAACTGCGAAATGTCGGCCCCGGCGCAGAAGGCCCGGTCGCCCTCGCCGGTCACGACGATGGCGCGCACCTCGCGGTCGGCCTCGGCGCGCGCCACATGTCCCGCCAGGCTCGCCCACATCCCGTAGGTCATGGCGTTGCGCTTCTCGGGTTGATCGACGACCAGCCGGGCGATCCCGTTTTCAGCCTCGTATCGAACGCTTGCCATCATCCGCCTCAGATCACGTTCCGCGCCCGCAGGCGCGCGATATCGGCGGCAGAATAGCCGGTTTCCTCCAGGATGGCGTCGGAATGCTCGCCCTTTTCAGGGAGAGAGGAGACCAGCGCGGCGGGCGTCCGCGACAGCGTCACCGGCTGGCCGACGAGGCTGACATGACCCCGCTCACGATGGGGCACATCCTGTGCGATGCGCAGATGCTGGACCTGTGGGTCGGCGAAGACCTCGTCCATGCGGTAGATCGGCCCGGCCGGCACGCCATGGCTCTCCAGCAGCGCCAGCCATTCGGCGGACGTGGCGGAGGCGAAGATTTGCGCCAGCAGCCCCATCAGCGCCGGCCGGTTGCGCAAACGGGCGTCCTGCGTCGCGTAGTCGGCGTTTGCGGCCAGATCGGGCCGGCTGAGCGCCTCGCAGAGCTTGAGCCACTGGCCCTGCCCGCCGACGCCGATATTGATGTAGCCATCGGAGGTCGCCAGCACGCCCATCGGCGTCGAATAGGGATGGTCGTTGCCGGCCTGTTCCGGCGCGACGCCGTCGACGAGGTAGCGCGCGGCCTGGAAGTCGCAGAGCGCGATCTGCGCCTCCAGCAGCGAGGTGTGGACCCATTGCCCCTCGCCGGAGCGCTCACGCTCGGCCAGCGCGACCATGATGCCGGTCGCGGCATAAAGGCCCGCCGTGGAGTCGGCGACGGCAGCGCCGGCGCGCACCGGCCCCTGGCCCGGAAATCCAGTGATGCCCATCAGCCCGCCCATCCCCTGCGCGATCTGGTCGAAACCGGCGCGGTCGCGATAGGGGCCGTTCTGGCCGAAGCCCGAGATCGAGGCGAGAATGATGCGCGGATTGACCTCGCGCAGATCCTCATAGGCGATGCCAAGCCGCGCCTTTACGTCAGGCCGGAAATTCTCGACCACGACATCGGCGCTCTCGACCAGCCGCATGAACACGCACAACCCCTGCGGCGTTTTCAGGTTCAGTGTCAGCGAGCGCTTGTTGCGGTGCAGGTTGAGCATGTCGTAGCCGTCGCGCGCCCCAGACATGCCCTCATTGGGATCGATGCCGTCGGGCGGCTCGATCTTGATCACGTCAGCGCCGAAATCGGCCAGCACGCGGCAGCAGGTCGGCCCTGCGCGCACGCGCGTCAGGTCGAGCACGCGCAGATGCGAGAGGGCGGCGGAGGGTGCTTTCGCGCTGGTCTGGGCTTTCATGGGCCGGCCTCCAGCAGGGCGTCGAGCGCGGCCGGGCGCAAGGCATGCCAGTCGCTGTCGCGCTGGATTTCGGCTGCCAGCGCCAGGAGGGACAGGTCGCTGCCGGCCGGCCCGACGAGTTGCGCCGCGATCGGCATGCCGTTCTCGTCGAAGCCGCAGGGCAGGGCGACAGCCGGCAGCCCCAGCCCGTTGACGAAGCGGGTGAAGGCCGAAAGCGCGTAGAGCGTGCGGCCCGAGAAGGCGGGCGAGCCGGGATCGCAGGCCGCGACCGCCGGCGTCACGATCGGCATCACCGGCAGCAGAATGGCGTCGTGCTGGCGGAACAGGCTGAGCGCGCCGGCGATGGCTTTCAGCCGCGCGCGCGCCTCGTCGGCCTGCGCGGCCGGGATGGCGAGGCCCTTGCGCAGCCGCGCCGCCAGCGTCGGCTCCAGCATGCCCTCAGCGAGCCGCCAGCCATGCTCGGCCGCGCTTTCGGCCTGCAGCACGTCGAGAACCGGGCCGTCGCAGGCCTTGAGCAGGGCCGCCAGCGGCTCCGGCGCGATGCGGCGACCGCCCGCCTTCAGCCGCGTGGCGAGGTTTTCGACGGCGCGCGCGATGGCGGGGTCGGATTGCGCGATCAGGTCGTTGGCGACGGCGATCGTCGCGATACGTTGCGCAGATACGGTGCCAGCGAACGGAGTCGCGACGCGCTCCAGCGTCCCCGCCCCCCGCGCCAGGAAGCCCAGCACGTCGAGCGAGGGCGAAAGTGCCATCGTTCCCGCGAGCGGAACGAGTCCGGGCGTCGGCTTCCACGCCGTGACTCCGCAGCATTGCGCCGGGATGCGCAGCGAGCCGGCGGTGTCGGAGCCGATCGCGAAATCGACGAGCCCGCCCGAGACCGCCACGCCTGGGCCAGACGACGAGCCGCCGCAGATGCGCGCCGGGTTCCAGGGGTTAAGCGGGCGGCCGCATGCCGCATTGCCGCCCGAGGGCTCGAAGGCGAGGGGCGTCATCTGCGCATAGCCGCGCCTGGCCGCGCCGGCTGCATCGAGCATCGACAGCACGGCGGCGTCTCGCATCGGCAAGCTGCCTGCGTCTGCGGTCAGCCCACAGCCTGGCTTGCGGCCGGCGACATCGAGCAGATCCTTGGCGACATAGCTCAGGCCGGCCAGCGGCCCGCTGCCGCCGGGAGCGTCGCAAGCCTCGACGAGGCAGCGCAACGCAGCAGCGCGGCCGGCGAGCGCGAGGCTCGGCGTCTCTGCGGCGCGGGCTGGCGTTGCGAGCATGGCGGGGCTGGCCTCCTGACGACAAGACTGTGACAGTTCCTGACTTTAAGGAATGAGAAATGCAGCAAGTCTGATTTCTCAATTCGCGAAATCAGATCGTGTCGCTGGCGTTCGCCCGCAGCGCCGCCAGGAGCCGGGCCGTCGGCGGGTCGAGCGTCTCGGCATGGGGCACGCAGATGTCGATGTCGCGCCGCGCCCAGTCCTCCTCAAGCCCGATCAGCCGCAGGCCCAGCGCCTCGGCTAGAGGCCGAAGCGCGGCTTCCGGCAGGATTCCGAGGCCGAGCCCCTGCCGCACCATCTGGCACATCACCTCGAACGAGCGGACCTGCACGCGCATGCGCAGCACCCGGCCGCGCTCGCGCGCCTGCTCCGTTACCACCCGGTGGACGGCGGTGCCGGCGTCGAGCGCGACGAACTCCTCGTCGAGAAGGTCATCGAAGCGGACTGTGTCGCGGGCGAACAGGCGGTGCCCCGGAAACACCGCCAGCGCCAGCCGATCCTGCGCATAAGGGATGGAGACGAGGCCGGGCGGGCTGAGTCCGCGCACGATCACGCCGATATCGGCTTGGCCGCGCGCCAGCGCGTCCAACGTCTCCGAGGATGGGCGCTCCTCGAGGTCGACCTTGATCTGCGGATTGTCGCGCATGAAGCCGGCGAGGTCCTGCGCCAGCCTTTGCACCAGCGCCGAGGAGGAGGCGCAGACACGCACCCGCCCGCGCACGCCGAGCCGGTGCTCGCCCATATGCGAGACGAGCTGGTCGGCGAGCCGCAGCACACCCTGGGCATAGCGCAGCGTCGTGACCCCGGCATGGGTCGGTTCGACGCCATGGGGCAGGCGCTTCATCAGCGGTTGGCCGACCTCCTCCTCCAGCAGCCTCAGGCGCCGGCTCGCCGCCGAGATCGCGATGTTCATGCGCTGCGCCGCCTGGCTCAGGCTGCGCAATTCGCAGAGCGCGACGAAGAGCCGAAGCGACTGGAGGTCGTGATGCAGCAAGGGTTGAGGCTCCCGCGCGAACGGGATGCTCCCGCTCACTCCCCCGAGATCAGCCCGGGAAGCGCCAGCGCGTCAATCGCCTCGCCGCCTCGCAGGTTGACGGCGATGGGCTGGCCGGCGGCGTCCTCGAAGCGGAGTTCCGGCCAGCGCGGCGGCCGCGTGCCGCTGAGCGAGACGTCCAGCGTGACGGTCCCGTCGTGCCTCTCGGCCGATATCGAGAGCAGGCAGGGCGGTGTCAGCGGCGTCTCCAGCACGCTCGCGCCGTCATCGTCGTAGAGGTCAAGCGTAGCGGCTTCGCCTTCCTCCAGCGCGATCCGTAGCGTCAGCGGGCCGGTGGCGGTCGATGGCGCGGGGCCCAGCGGCAGGATCGAGCCGCTGCGCAGGAAGGCGGGGCAACGGCCAAGCGGGGCATCGACTTCAATGGTCTCGCCGCCGGCATGATGCTGGCCGGTCCAGAGATCATACCAGCCCTCGGGGCAGGCCGGCAGCCAGACCCGCCGGGTCGTGGCGCCCCTGTCGAGCACGGGCGCGACCAGCAGCCGCTCGCCGAGCAGGAAGCAGTCTTCCTCGGCATAGCTCTCGGGCTGCTCGGGAAAGTCCAGCGTCAGCGGCCTCAGGATCGGCTCATGGTCGCGATGCATCCGCCAGAGCAGATCGTAGAGCAGCGGCGTCAGGCGCTCGCGGAAGGCGAGGCACTCCCTGATCTGCGGCAGCAGTTCGGGATACATCCAGGCCTCGTTGGCGCTGCCGTCGTCGTTCCAGGAGTGGATCGTGAAGCGCGGCCAGAACACGCCCTGCTCGATCCAGCGGAGGAACAGCTCCGGCTCCGGCTTGGGACCCGCGAAGCCGCCGATGTCGTGGCCGAAATTCGCCAGCCCCGAGAGCGAGAAGCCGTGGCCCATGCGCAGGTTCCAGCGCAGCGTCTCCCAGTTGGTGCGGTTGTCGCCGCTCCAGGTCTGGACATAGCGCTGCATGCCCGGCCCGCCCGAGCGCGAGATCAGATAGGGGCGCGTCGAGGGGGCCGCCGCCTTCTGCGCGATTTCGGAGGCGCGCATCATGAGGTTGGTCTGCACGGGCCGCAGCGTTGCGATCGTCGCGCCCCTGCCTGCGAGATCGCAGCCGGCCGCCTCGTCCCAGATCTCGAACTCGTTGTTGTCGTTCCAGGTCGAGTTGATGCCGTAGTCGATCAACTGTTCGCGCACCTGCGTCGACCACCATGCGCTGGTCTCACGCTTGGTGAAGTCGAGATAGGCGGCCGGGCCGCCCCAGAACTGGGTGATGTGCGGCTTGGATGTGTCCTCGCTGTCGCGCACGAAACCTTGGAAGGCCTCGACCTCGCCGAAGCGTGGATGTTCGGTCAGCAGCGCCGGCTTGATGTTGGCGACGAGCTCGACGCCGGCCGCCCTGAAGCGCGCGGTGACGGCCTTGGGATCGGGGAACCGGTCGCGGTTCCAGGTAAAGACGCAGCGCTTGTCGCCGACCAGCGTATAGCCCGAGGACATCTGGAAGGAACCGCAGGGAATGCCGTGCTGCTCCAGCAGGTCGAGGAAGCCGACGAGCTTGTCCGAGGCGTCGGGCGCGTCGGTGTAGGACATGGTCGAGCCCGAATAGGGGATCGTCCAGCGCGGCGGGAAGGCGGCCCGCCCGGTCAGCGCGGTGAAGCGCTTCACGACATCGTCGAGCTTCGGCCCCAGCACGACGTAGAGGTCGAGATCGCCGTCGCAGGCCTCGAAGCTCCGGAACAGGTCGTGATAGGCGTCGAGTTCCTGCCCGAGATCGAAGGCGCCGCGCGCAAGAGTGTCGTAGAACAGGCCGACCGCCTGCCCGCTGCGATCGGGCCTGACGGTCACGCTCCAGGGAATGTGCTTGTAGAGCGGGTCGGAGCGGCCGGCATCGTAGCCGAGCGGGTCGGTCGCGCCCATGGCGAGGCGGCGGCCATGCTTGTCGGCGGAGCCCGACTTGTCGCCGAAGCCGTAGAAGCGCTCGCGCTCGTCTCGGACGAGATAGTGGCGGAAGCGGTTCGAGCGGCGGTCGAAGAAATAGGCCTGTGTTGGCCTGTCTTTGAGAATGCTCTCGAAGGGCTCGTCGGCCGTCGCCCGCGTCTGCCAGTCGAGCATCAGAGGCGAGCGGCGTATGACGACGCGAAGCTGCGCCGTCTCGACAGCGATAGCGTCAGAATCCTCCGTCACCGCGAACGCCGCGCCCGGAAAGCCCGAGACGTCGAGCCGGTCGCGCCCGTCGATAGGATCAGGCTCGCCGCGCCAGGCGATCTCGGGCGAGAGCGACCATGTCCGGGGCATGGCGAGCCCGCCGGGCCGGGTGATCAGGAACCGGGCAAGATGGCTGTCGAGCAGAAACAGCCGCGCGGAGTAGCCGCACTCGAGCGCGAGATCCACATGGGTTGTCCCGGTTCCGGCGAGCCTCGCCCCGGTCAGCGGATGCATGGATAAAGCCTTACTTGATGAAGCCGAACAGGCGCGGCAGGAACAGCGACAGCGCCGGCACATAGGTCACGACCAGCAGCGCGAAGGTGGTCGACAGGAAGATCGGGATCAGCGGCCGCGTCACCCGCTCGATCGAGACTTTTGCGATGGCGCAGCCGATGAAGAGCGCGCTCCCCGTCGGCGGCGAGACGATGCCGAGGCACATGTTGAATACCAGTATGACGCCGAAATGCACCGGATCGACGCCGAGCTGCGTCAGCACGGGCAGGAAGATCGGCGTGAAGATCAGGATGCCTGGTGTGAGGTCGAGGAAGGTGCCCATCAGCAGAAGCACGATGTTCACCAGCATCAGCGCAACGTATTTGTTGTCGGAGATCGCGGTGATCCAGTCGCCGATCAATTGGGGAATGCCGGCGAGCGACATCACATAGGCCATGGCGAGCGAGGTGCCGATCATCAGCGAAACCACCGCCGTCGCCTCGATCGTGTCGACGATGATGCGGTAGAGGTCACTGAGCCTCAGCTCGCGATAGATGCCCGCCAGCACGAGCGAATAGACCACGGCGATGGCCGAGCCTTCGGTCGCGGTGAAGATGCCGCCGACGATGCCGCCGATCACCAGCACGATCAGCCCCAGGCTCGGCAGCGCGCTGAGGATGGCCGAGACCTTTTCACGCATCGGCAAAGGCGGCATCGGCAGATAGCCGCGCTTCTTCGCCATGAACCAGACCGGCGCCATGACCGAGACGCCCATCAGGATGCCGGGCAGGTAGCCGGCCAGGAACAAAGCCGCGATCGAGGTGCCGCCCGAGACCAGCGAATAGACGATGAAGGCCCCCGATGGCGGGATCAGCAGGCCGGTCGGGCAGGAGGAAATGTTGACCGCCGCCGAGAAGGCCGGGTCGTAGCCGGCCTTGTCTTTGAGCGGCTGCATCGTGCCGCCGATGGCGGACGCCGCTGCCACGGCCGAGCCCGAGACGGTGCCGAACATCATGTTGGCGAGGATGGTGATCTGCGCCAGCGCGCCCGGCATCCAGCCGACGAAGACTTTTGCGCAGTCGATCAGCCGCCGCGCGATGCCGCCGCGATTCATGATCGAGCCCGCCATGAAGAAGAACGGGATCGCCAGCAGGGCAAAGGAGTCGAGCCCGGTCGCTATGCGCTGCGCCGTCACCGAGAGCGCCGGCATGGGCGGCATGATCGACAGGAGCGCCGCGATCGCGGCCAGCCCCGTGGCGTGGCTGATCGGCACGCCGATGGCCATCAGGCCGATGAAGGCGACGGAGAGGATGAGGGCGGGTGATGCTTCCATGACGCTCACTCCCGCTCAGTCGAGCGAGACCTCCTTGGCCGCGATCTCCTGTCCGCTGGCGACCTCGCAGACGACGAGCGTCGCGTAGATGGCGGTCAGGAGGCCAGAGAGCGGGATGATGAGGTAGACATAGGCGACGGGGACGAGCATGGCCGGCGTCACCTGGCCAAGCCTCAGATTGCGCTCGACCAAGAGCCAGCCGCCCCAGCCGAGCACGACCAGCGCGAAGACGATGACGAGCGCGGCGATCAGGATGTCGATGCCGCGCCGCACGCCGCGCGGGGTCATGTCGATCAGCCCGGTAATGGCGATATGCCCGCGCTTGCCCAGCACATAGGCAGCCCCCAGCAGGCTGACCCAGATGAACAGGAAGCGCGAGAGTTCGTCGGTGAACGAGGTCGAGGAGTTCAGGAAATAGCGCCCCACCACCTGCCAGACCACGCAGGCCAGCATGACCAGCGTCATCGGCACGGCGAGGGTCAGCACGAGGATGTCGAGCGAGCGGTGGATGCGGTGGAGCATGGAGGGAACGCCGCCTTATGGAGAAGGGCGCTGGAAGAACCCCTCTCCTGTGAGGAGAGGGGCAGGGGTGAGGTGACGGACGCGGGACCAGCGAGACGCAAGCTGACGAAAGCATCGGTGAGGTCACGGCAGCAGTGTCGAAGGGCCGACCCCTCACCCTGCCCTCTCCCTCCGGGAGAGGGTTCCCGCGCCCTTCTCGGACAGCGTATTGCCTTCGCCCTACTGAACCGCCTGGATCTTGTCCGCCAGCGCAGCCACCGCCGGCACGGCTTTCAGATCGTCATACATCGGCTGCACGGCCTTGCGGAACGCCGCCTTGTCGGCGTCGACGAAGGTGACGCCCAGCTTCACAGCGTCGCCCTCGGCCTTGTCGAGTTCCTTCTGCCAGTTCTCGTTATGGGCCTTGGAGGAATCGAGCGCCGCCTGCCGCACCAGCTCTTGCTGGTCGGGCTTCAGTCTGCCGAAGGTGACGCCCGAAGCCAGGACCACGTCGGGCACGCGGGTGTGCTCGTTGCGGGAGTAGAACTTCATCACCTCGCCATGCTTGGCGAGCGTCAGCGCGGTGACATTGTTCTCAGCCCCGTCGACGACGCCCGACTGCAGCGCGGTGTAGAGCTCGCCCCAGGCCAGTGGGGTGGCCGCAGCGCCGAGCAGATTGACCATGCGCGTGGTGATCGGGCCGGGCTGCACCCGGATCTTCAGGCCTTTCAGGTCCTCGGGCGTCCTGATCGCCTTCTTGGCGTAGAAGGAGCGCGTGCCATTGTCCTGATAGGCGAGGCCGAGCAGCGACTTGGCCTTGCCGGCCTCCAGGATCTCGCGACCGATCGGACCGTCCACGACCTTGAAGAAATGCGCCTTGTCGCGGAACAGGAAGGGCGTGTCGAAGACGCCGAAGGCCGGCTCGAACGCCGCCAGCGGCGAGGCGTTGGCATGAGCGAAGTCGAGCGCGCCGGCCTGGAGCTGCTCCAGCAATTCGCGCTGCTGGCCGAGCTGACCTGCCGGGAAGACCTTGATCTCGATCTCGCCCTTGGAGCGCTCGGCGACGAGCTTGGCGAAGAGTTCGAGCGAAACGTCGACCGGGTGGCCCTTGGCGAGGCCGTGGCCGAGCCGCATCGTCGTCTTGGCCTGCGCGACGGGCGTCAGCGCCAGCGCAGCGGCCGCTGTCATTCCGGCGATCAGGGTTGTGCGTCGTGTGATGCTCATCTGCGTGTCCTCCGCGTCGGGTTTGCGTTGTCTTGTTTTCGTTGTCCTGGCCGGGCGTTTTCGCCTTGGGGCCGCTCGCTCATGGTCCAGCAGGTTTCTGCTGCTGCGCCAGTTCGGAGTAACGCTCCGAAAGCGTGGTGAAAGCCTTCTTCCGCGTCGTCTTGTCGGCGGCGATCAGACCTTTCAGGTTCCAGCCGCGCTGATAGGCGGTCTGCCGCCGCTCGGTGCGGAAATCGTAGAGAATCCAGGGGCAGAAGCCGCGCACATAAGGGGCGCTCTCGACGAGATCGAGCTGGCGTTCATAGAGATCGGACTGGTGGCTCTCGCCGAACAGCTCGCCCAGACGTCCCTCGCGACCTGCCACCGCATCGGCGCCCGTCTCGGTGATGACCAGGGGCTTGTCGAGGTCGGAGTTGGCGAAGAGCCGCTTCAGCCCGTCGAGCGAGGGCTCGTACCAGCCGAAATACTCGTTCAGCCCGATGATATCGAGCGCCTCGGAGAGCCGGTCCTCGATGCGGAAATGCTCGCGGTTGATCAAGCAGGCGGCCGAGACCAGACGGGTTGAGTCCATCTCGCGGCAGGAGGCGGCGAGCCCGCTCATGAAGGCCAGCCGCGCATCGGTGTCGGCATTCTCGTTGCCGACTCCCCAGATCACGATGCTGGCGCGGTTGCGGTCCCGCCGGATCATCTCGCGCAACTGGTTGTCTGCGTCGGCAAACGTGTCGGGATTGGCGAAGTCGATCGCCCAGTAGACCGGCACCTCTTCCCAGAGCAGCAGCCCGACCTCGTCGGCGATCTGCGCCGCCAACTCATGATGCGGGTAATGCGACAGCCGCAGGAAATTGGCGTTGAGCGCCTTGGCGTCGGCATAGCGCCGGCGAATGTCGGCCTCGGTCGAGACCTTGCCGAGGTCCCGGTCGTCCTCATGCACGCAGATGCCACGCAGAAAAATGTCCTCGCCATTCAGCAGGATGCGTTGCCCCTCGACCCTGATCTCGCGGAAGCCGATTTTGTCGCCGAGCCGATCCTCGCCGAAGCTGATACCGACCGAATAGAGCCGAGGGTTCGCAGGGCTCCACAGGTCCGGCGCGGCCTCGAATTCCAAACGGCCGACGCCGCCGGAGACCGGCACGGCGACATCGCCGGCCAGCCCTTCGATGGAAAGCCGCGCCGTGCCGCTGGCCGGCTCCGACAGCGTCACATCGACGGCGATGCGTTTGCCAGCCGAGCCCGGGACCAGCGCGACGCCGAAATCGCGGATGAACAGCGCCGGCACGCGCACCAGCCCGATTTCGCGATAGATGCCGCCATAATTGAACCAGTCGGTGTGGTTCATCGGCACGCGCTCCGGCCGGCGGCGATTGTCGACATTGATCTGCAGGCGGTTCTCGCCGGTGTTCAGATGCCCCGTCAGCTCGATGAAGAACGGCGTCGAGCCGCCGCGATGGCTGCCGAGGAAGACGCCGTTGAGAAAGACGCGCGCCTCGTAATTGGCCGCGCCGACGCGCAGGAACACGCGCTCGCCCGCTTTGCCGGGTGCGAAATCGAGATGGCGCGTGTACCAGGCCCCACCCTCGAAATAGGTCCATTCCGGGCGCACGACATTCCAGCAAGAGGGCACGATCGTGCTCTGCCAGTCGCCGTCGTCATAGTCGCGCGGGGTCGTCCAGCCGCCGATCGGCTCAGGCGCGTCCTCGAACCAGCGCTGGCGCAGGCCCTCGTCATGCAGATCGAGCACGAAGTTCCACGCGCCATCGAGCGGTTCGACGATGCGGCCCGCCACGCTCAGCATCTGGCGCCAGCCGACGCGGTGCTGCCCGAAGGGCGCGGCATAGGCCTCATCATGGAGATGGTGATAGGGATCGTGCCCCGGCTGGAGCGCATGCTCGCCGGGCCCGCTGGCAGGGCTGTTCTCGACCTTGGTGTCCATCCCGATGACAAGTCTTCTTATGAAGGAAAACGATTTCCCTTATGCTAGACAAGCGCCGCGCTTCTGGCAACCATATGCTGAACCGCGTCCGCCAGGCGAGGTGCGGGTGAGAAGGGCGGCGAAGACGTGAACGAGCACGACCCACGAAAGGGCGCAGGCAGCCGCCCGGTCTCGATCGCGGCGGTGGCGCGCCGCGCCGGGGTCTCGATCGCGACCGTCTCGCGGGTGATGAACGGCGTCGAGAACAAGGCGACGTCCGAGACCGCCGCCCGCGTCAACGCCGCCGTTGCGGCGCTGGGCTACCGCCCCCAGAGCGTCGGCCGGGCGCTGCGCCAGCGCGAGAGCCGCATCGTCGGCGTGCTCGCCGCCAATCTCGGCAATCCGGCCATGGCGGCGGCGGCCGCCTCGATCGAACTCGCTTTGCGCGACGCCGGCTTCGTCATGGCGCTCTGCGACACCCATGAAGAGCCTGCGATCCAGGACGAATACCTCGCCGAGATGGAGGCGCAACTCGCGCGCGGCATCGTGCTTCTAGTCGCGGTGTCCTCGCCGGGCCTCGACCGGTTGCGAGCGGCCGGCCGCCCGCTGGTCTTCGTCAACCGGCGCGATCCCGGCGACGAGGCCTCGCCCTTCGTCGGCATCGACGACCATGCGGCGGGCTGCGCCGTGGCGCGGCACTGGCTGGCGCAGGATAAGCGCGGCCCGTTCGGGCTGCTGCACGCCTCGCTCTCATTCAGCGCCGGCCAGCGCCGCGCGGCGGGCTTCGTCGCCGGCCTCGTCGCGGGTGGGGTTGCCGAGGCGGACATTCTGCGCGCCACCGGCGCGGGCAAGAGCCACCTCGCCATCGGCCATGAAGGGATGGGCGCGCTGCTGGCGGCCCCTATCGTGCCGCGCCGCATCCTCTGCCTCAGCGACCTGATCGCCTATGGCGCCTATCGCCGGCTGACCGAGGCGGGCCTGAGCGTGCCGGGCGATGTCGCGCTGTTTGGCTTCGACGACAACCCGCTCAACGCCTGGATCGCGCCCTGGCTCAGCGCGGTCAAAATTCCCTATGACGGCTTCGGCCCGGTCGTGGTGAAGACGCTCGCCGCCCTGCTCGACAAGGGTCGGGCGAAGGCCGCCTTCCTGGACCATGAACTCGTCATTCGGGGCGGCTGAAGGACGCTTTGCAGACTCCGTCAGGGCCGCGTCGGATCAAAATGCTTGGTCAGCCTGTGGCCATAGGCCCCATAATCGGCCTGCAGGGCCTCGCTTTCGGCGGCGAAGCGCGTCACCTGTTGCGGAAAGCGCGTCTCGAACATAAAGGCCAGCGTGCCTTCCAGCTTGTGCGGCCTGAGCTCGACCTGGCTCGCCTTCTCGAAGGCGTCCATGTCGGGCCCGTGCGGCAGCATGGTGTTGTGCAGCGAGACGCCGCCCGGCACGAAGCCGCCGCCCGTCTTGGCGTCGTACTGCCCGTAGACCAGCCCCATGAACTCGCTCATCACGTTCATGTGGTACCAGGGCGGCCGGAAGGTGTTCTCGGCGACGAGCCAGCGGTCGGAGAAGATGACGAAGTCGATATTGGCGGTGCCGGGCGTCTCCGACGGCGAGGTCAGCACGGTGAAGATCGACGGGTCGGCATGGTCGAACAGGATTGGGCCGACGGGGGAGAATTTTCGCAGGTCGTACTTGTAGGGCGCGTAATTGCCGTGCCAGGCGACGACGTCGAGCGGCGACTGCGCGATGTCGGCGACCCAGAGATCGCCGCCCCATTTGACGAACATCTTCGAGGGCGCGTCGCGGTCCTCGTAAGCCGCGACCGGAGTCAGGAAGTCGCGCGGATTGGCGAGGCAGTTGGCGCCGATCGGCCCACGCTCGGGCAAAGTGAACGCACCGCCATAATTCTCGCAGAGATAGCCGCGCGCCGGCCCGTCCCGGAGCTCGACGCGCAGCTTCACGCCGCGCGGGATCACCGCGATCTCGCCAGGCTCGATGTCGATGATTCCGAACTCGGTCCAGAGCCTCAGGGACCCCTGCTGCGGCACGAACAGCATCTCGCCATCGGCGTTGTAAAAGTACTCGTCCGCCATCGAGCGCGTGATCAGGTAGACATGCGCGCCCATCCCGGCTTGGGCTCCGGCGTCGCCGGCGGTGGTGATGCTGTGCAGGCCCTCGACGAAGGAGATGGGCCGCTCGGGGATCGGGATCGGGCTCCAGCGCATCGGCGCGATCGGCAGGTCGATCTCGCGCGCGGGCGCGGTGCGCCAGAACCCGGCATCGACCTTGCGGAACTGGCCCCAATGCGCGACCGTCGGCCGGATGCGATAGAGCCAGGAGCGCTCATTGGTGGTGCGCGGCGCCGTGAAGGGCGAGCCGGAAAGCTGCTCGGCATAGAGCCCATAGGCGCAGCGTTGCGGCGAATTGCGCCCCAGCGGCAGCGCGCCGGGCAGCGCCTCGGTCTCGAAGCCGTTGCCGAAGCCGGACATGTAGCCGGTCTGGATCGCGCTCCCGACCGAGGCAGCCTTCGCGCTCGCCGGAGTCTGGATGTTCATGCCGCGCCCCTCCGCCAGATGGTTTCATCTGTAACAGTTGTGATTGTAACCATCAAGGCGCGCTCGGCCGCAGCGGGCGATTGCAGATCGTCACGCGCTTCGCCACCGAGAGACTTCTCGCGGCGGCACGTCGCGTGTTAGGCAGGCCGCCTTTCCCGCGCGAGGCAGCAGACAATGGGTATCGAAATCAATGTTGCCGTGGTGCTGCGCGAATGGCTTCTGGCTCACCAGGCGCAAGGTCCCGTTGCGACGCTTGGCGTCCAGGATGTCGGGTTTACCGAAAAGACCTTTTTCAGCGCCATCGGAGGCACGTCGCCAGCGCAGGGCACGGATCGTGCGATGGATGCGCGAGGCTACTTCGCGGCCTGCGGCGGGCTGACCGACGTCGCGAGCATCGATGTGAGCCGATATGAAGGCGCCGATTTCGAGTTCGACTTGAATAATGACGAGCTTCCCGCCGAACTGGTCGGCCGGTTCGGGGTGGTTCTGAACGGCGGAACGCTGGAGCACGTCTTTCATGTTCCCAACGCGCTCACGAACATCACGCGAATGCTCAGGCCCGGCGGATTGGCCCTTCATATCCTGCCGATGAGCAACTGCGTCGATCACGGCTTCTATCAGTTCGGCCCGACCCTGATGCTCGACTACTACTCCGCCGCAAAATTCGATCTCTTGAACTCCGCCTCGCTTCATTTTGGTCCGCAGGCCGAGTCATGGCTGGTCAGACCGGCGCTGCCCGGCTCCTACGGCGAAGGCCTGATCGGTGCGATGGATGACAGGATCGCCTTTCATCTGTTCGCAGCCCGCAAACGCCCGGACTCGCTGGACAAGGCGATACCCATTCAGAGCCTTTACGGCCGGAAGTTCACCGGCGAGGCCTGTCCGGCCGGCGCGGTCGAATGGTTCAGCCCCTATGAGTTGCTGGCCGGGCGGCGGGTGATGTCCCGCGAGCCCGTCGAGGTCGAGCTCTCGTCCTTTGGCGCGAACGGCGGGTTGATGTGGGGCGCCGCGTTGCCGGAGTCATGTGCGCCCGGGGACTCGAGCCAGAACCCGATCATTTCCGGGGCCGCTCTGTTCGAGGACGGCAAACTGCTCGGGCCGGCCCATGCGATGCATGAGACGATCCGGACTGTCGGGCGCGGCGCGTATTCCCATTGGGGCGCCTCGCTCTTCTTCTCGACAAGCGACGGCTCGGACCCCAACACGAATGGGCGACGTTACGTCTGCAAGTGCTGATCGCTACGGGCTCGGCACGTTCCGCTACCGAAGCATCGATCCGGATCTCCTCGGAACGGGCGACACTCGGCCAGAGCCGCTCCCGTCATCGATCGGATGGGCTGGTGCTGCGAGAGAGGATTGAACTCTCGACCTCTCCATTACCAATGGAGTGCTCTACCACTGAGCTACCGCAGCAGGACCGTCGGGCTGGCGTCACAGGCGTCGCGTGAGGCGATGCTGGCGCTGGCCTGAGTTCCGAAGCGGCGTCCTGATGCCATAAGCCCTTCGCCGACGCAACCCGCAACGGGGTCTGTCCAAAACTCAGTCGGGCAGCAACAGCCGCTCGTCGATGCGGAAGAGCCGGCCGTCGCCGAGGATGTGGGCGCTCAGGCCCTCGCGGAAGAGCGGGCGGAAGGCGCGGTCGCGCAGGTTCAGGCCCCCGGCATAGGCGCCCATGGCCGGCATCACGCAGCGTGTGTCCGACAGCGCGAAGCAGCGTCGGCGCAGCGCCCGGCCGCGCATCCTGACTTTTGCCGCCGGGTGGAGATGGCCGGCGATCTCGCAACCATGCGCGTCGGGGTCGGGTTCGTGGCGCAGGGCGACGCCGGCGATCTCGATCTCGTCGGCGGTCTCGCCGCCGAGCGAAGGCCCGATTTGCGGATCGTGGTTGCCGGTGATCCAGAGCCAGTCGCGGCCTCGCTGAAGGCTCGCCAGAGCCTCGCGGCAGCCGGGGTCGAGCCGGGCCTGGCCGCCGCGATCGTGAAAGCTGTCGCCGAGTGCGATGACGCGGGCGGGCTGATGTCGCAGGATCGCAGCGCTGAGCACGGACAGCGTCGCGGCCGAATCATAGGGCGGCAGGAAGACCCCGCGCGCCGCAAAGGCCGAGCCTTTTTCCAGATGCAGGTCGGCCACGATCAGCGTGCGCTCTCCGGGCAGGAACAGCGCGCCCGACAGGTCCGGCGCGAGCGCGAGCCGGCCGAGCGTGAAGGCCGCCTGCGTCCCCGTCGTCCCGATTGCCAGCGCCGTCACGCCATCGCCTCTTCGACCAGCATCGCCTCGGCTTCCGCCAAAATCTCGTCAGCAGCCTCGCCATAGACCGCCTCGCGGCCGATCTCGAGCATCACCGAGACGCCGAGCGGCGAAACCCGTTCCAGCGGCTGATGAATGATTCGGCCGCTGATTCGTGTCAGCATCTGGCCCAGTCGCTGGATGTCGAGCAAGCCCGAGGCTGCGTCCTGACGTGCGGCCTTGAGCAGCACATGGTCGGGCTCGTGGCTGCGCAGCACGTCGTAGACAAGGTCGCTCGATAGGGTGACCTGCCGCCGGTTCTTCTCCTGCCCCGGAAAATTGCGCTCGATCAGCCCGGCGATCACGGCGCATTGCCGGAAGGTGCGCTTCATCAGCGCCGACTCGGCGAGCCATTCCTCGAGATCGTCGCCGAGCATGTCCTGCGCGAAGAGGTCGTCGAGGCTGAGCGCCCCGCGCGCGATCGCCGCCGACATGTCGCCGAGAGTCCAGCAGGCGATGCCGTAATCGTTGCAGACGAAGCCGAGCGGGCGCATCCGGGCGCGCTCCAGCCGGCGCGTCAGCAGCATGCCGAGCGTCTGATGCGCGAGCCGGCCCTCGAAGGGATAGGCGACGAGGTAGAAGCGCCCGCCCCGCGGAAAGGTTTCGACCAGCAGTTCGCCGGGTTTCGGCAGGCGCGATTTCAGGCGCTGGGCGTGCAGCCAGGACGAGACCTCGTCGGGCAGCGTCGACCACTCCTTCGGGCTGGCCAGGATCGCCCGAACGCGCGCCGCCAGAAAGGTCGAGAGCGGGAACT
Organism: Rhizobiales bacterium CCH3-A5; assembly: GCA_001556025.1. Taxonomy (GTDB): domain Bacteria; phylum Pseudomonadota; class Alphaproteobacteria; order Rhizobiales; family Beijerinckiaceae; genus Allobosea. Next base: position 4,831 of record LSIB01000127.1, on the reverse strand, counting down.
TGCCGCCGGCATAGGACGGGATCTTGGGATCCGTGCCGGGCGCGGCGCGCGAGCAGATCGCCTCGTTGCCGGTGATGCCCTCGAAGCGCAGCACCTCGCCGGCGAAGATGAAGGTGTCGCCCGCCGTCATCGTCTCGGCGAAGTATTCCTCGATCTCGCCGAGCACCCGCCCGCCGGTCATGATCCGCGCGGGCTGGCCGGGTTTGCCGCCGCGCGCCCGGCCGAGCCGAACCTTCAGCATGGTCGATTCGACGATGGTGCCGACATTCATCCGGTATTGCTGGATGATGCGCGCATTGCTGGCGCGCCAAAGCCCGGCCTTGTCCTGCCGCAGCTTGGCGAAGCGCTCATAGGAGCGCAGCGCATAGCCGCCGGTCGCGACGAAGCTCACCACGGCGTCGAAATCGGCGCGTTCCAGCGCGGCATAGGGCGAGGCGGTGCGGACCTCCTCATAGAGCGTCTCAGTTTCGAACCCGTCCGAGCAGGCGACGCCCAGCACATGCTGGGCAAGCACGTCGAGGCCGCCGAGCCTCGGCTCCGGCGTATCCTGCGCCGCTTCCGCCACGGCCTCGAGCGCGGCGCGGCACTCCAGCAGCTCAAAGCGGTTGGAGGGCACCAGCAGCGCCTGCGAGGGCTCGTCCATGCGGTGGTTGGAGCGGCCGATCCGCTGCATCAGCCGGCTCGCGCCCTTGGGCGCGCCGATATTGACGACGAGATCGACATCGCCCCAGTCGATGCCGAGATCGAGCGTCGCGGTGCAGACGACCGCTTTCAGTTTTCCAGCCGCCATCGCCGCCTCGACCTTGCGGCGCTGGCTCGCATCGAGCGAGCCGTGATGCAGCGCGATCGGCAGATTATCCTCGTTGATCGACCACAGCGCCTGGAAGGCGAATTCGGCCTGCATGCGCGTGTTGACGAAGACCAGCGTCAGCTTGTGGTCCTGGATCGCCTTGTAGATGTCGGCCATGGCGTGACCGGTGGTGTGGCCGGCGAGCGGCAGATGGCGTTTGCTTTCAAGGATGCCGATGCGCGCGGCCGCACCGCCGGTGACGGTGACGAGGCCCGCCGGCGTCTCCGATCCGCCGAGGAAGCGCTGCAGGTCGGCGGGCTCGCGCACCGTCGCCGACAGGCCGACCGCGCTCACCTGCGGTGCGAGACTGCGCAGGCGTGCCAGACCGAGCGACAGCAGGTCGCCGCGCTTGGAGGTGACGAGCGCGTGCAGCTCGTCGAGCACGATCCGCCGCAGAGACGAGAAGAACGGCTTGGCGTCGCGATGCGAGACCAGCAGCGCGAGCTGCTCCGGCGTCGTCAGCAGGATGTCGGGCGGGCGCGCCATCTGCCGCGTGCGCTTGGCGGCGGAGGTGTCGCCCGTGCGGGTCTCGACCGTGATGGGGAGGCCCATCTCCGCGATCGGCATTTCGAGATTGCGGGCGATGTCGACCGCGAGCGCCTTCAGCGGCGAGATGTAGAGCGTGTGCAGGCCGTCGCGCTTGCCGTTCTGCTCCGTGAGCTCGACCAGCGAGGGCAGGAAGCCCGCCAGCGTCTTGCCGGCTCCGGTCGGTGCGACGAGCAGCGTCGAGCGCCCGGCGCGGGCCTCCGCCAGCAGAGCGAGCTGGTGCGGCCGCGCGCTCCAGCCGCGGCTGGCGAACCAATCGGAGAAGGCGGGGGGGAGGGAAGGGGAGGAGGGCATGTCCTGCACAGATAGAGGCATGCAGCAGCAAGAGGAATGACCGCCTCAGTCCGTGTCTTTCTCGAACTGCGCGCCGATGTCGCGATGGCGCTCGATGATGTTGACGATCACGACCGCGTCGGCCGTATAGCGAAACAGGATCAGGTAGCCCTTGAAAGCGAAGCTGCGTAGGTCCGGTCTGAGTTCAGCGCGAGGCCTGCCTATCGTTCCAGGCAGCATCGCGATCTTCTCGCACTGCTTGCGCAGGGTTCCGACGAACGCGCTTGCTACATTTCGGTGGCCGCTGCTCGCGCGGATGAAACGTGCGATGCCCAAAAGGTCTTCTTGCGCCGCCTGATTATACTCAAGCCGCCGCATCGGCCTTCGCAACGGCAGCGTCAAGCTCATCGAGGGCCGCTTCGATCGCCGCAGCGACCTCGTCGTCGCTGAGCGAACCCCCTTGCTCGATCGATGCATTCACCATTTCGCGCAGCGCTTGCAGCCGTTCCTCTTGCTGCTGAACGAGGCTCAATCCTTCGGCAACGACATCAGAAACGGAGGTATAGCGCCCCGTTTCGATCGCGTTCGCGATGAACGACTGCCAGCGGTCGCCAATTGGAACATCCATGAGCTTCCTCCGTCATTCATCCCCAGACTAGCGCAAAACGCATTCCATCCGCCAGTCTCGTCGTTGCTCAACCCCGCTCCGCCACCACGATCAGCCCCGGCACCGCAACCCCCCCGTCCTCGCGCGTGCTGGCCGCCTCGACCAGCACGGGCCGCATCCCCGCCGTCCCCAGCCGCTCGCGCAGCCAGCCCTCGCCATGGGCAAACCGCCGGTCCGCGCCGACCACGACGCCTTCGCCCGCATGGCTCTGCACCGTGAAGGCGAGCAGCCCGCCGGGCTTCAGCACGCGGCGGCTCTGCGCGAAGGCCGCTCCCAATTCGCCGAGATAGACGAAGACGTCGGCCGCGATCACGAGATCGGCGGATGCATCCGGCCGGCTCGTCAGGAAACTCGTCAGTCCCGCCACCGCGAGCTTGTCGTAAAGCGGCCGGTCGTCGGGGCCGCGCTTGGCCCGCGCCCGCTCGATCATGCGCGGCGAGAGATCGCAGCCGGCGAGGAAGCCCGCCTCTGCCCGGATCGCTTCGCCCATCAGCCCAGTGCCGCAGCCGAGATCGTAAACAGTGTCGAACCGGAACGCCCGGCCGCGTTCCTGACACAGGCCGGCGAGCGCCTGCCTCAGCAGCGCCGGCGCATTGTAGCGCAAGGTCTCGACCAGATGGCTGTCGAAACGCTCGGCATACCCGTCGAACAGCACGCCCGAAAAATTCTCCGAGGTCGCTTCTTCCGCCGACATCGCGCCGATGCGGGCGAGGTCGAGCCGCGCGCCGAAATGGTCATTGGGGTCGAGCGTCAGGCATTGCCGCCAGGCGGTGGCGGCCTCCTCATTATGGCCGAGCGCCTCCTGCGCCTGGCCGTAGAGATGCCAGGCGGCGGTGAAACCGTAGGCCTGAGCCAGCGTCTGATCGAGGATTTCGACGCAAGAGCGCGCGTCGCCTTCCTTGAGCGCGGCCTCCGCCCAGGCGTAGCGACGGTCGAGGCTCAGGTCGCCTGAGCCGGCGGAATGCGCGGTGCTGCCCTTTTCTGTCATGGCGGCCGGTCTATCTGAGGTGGATGACACTGGCCAGACACAGCGCCGCCCCAAGCTTCCGCCCGTCGGAGCTGCTGATCCCGACGCCGGCCGGACTCTACTGCCCGCCGGCCGACATTTACATCGACCCTGTGCGGCCGGTCGCCCGCGCGCTCATCACCCATGGCCATTCCGACCACGCCCGCGCCGGCCATGGCGCCGTGCTGGCGACGCGCGAGACGCTCGCCATCATGGCCCTGCGCTATGGCGAAGGCTTCACGGACGAGCGGCAGGAGGCCGTGCCGGCTGAGACCACGCACATCGGCGAGGTCGATTTCAGCTTCGTGCCCGCCGGCCATGTGCTGGGCTCGGCCCAGATCGTGGTGGAATCGCGCGGGCTGCGCATCGTCGCCTCGGGCGACTACAAGCGCGAGCGCGACCCGACCTGCGCCGGTTTCGAGCCCGTGCCCTGCGACATCTTCATCACCGAGGCGACCTTCGGCCTGCCTGTTTTCCGGCATCCGCCGGCGCATGCGGAAGTTTCCAAGCTGCTGGAATCGGTCCGGCTTTTTCCGGAGCGCACGCATATCGTCGGGGCCTATTCGCTGGGAAAGGCGCAGCGCGTCATGGCCCTGATCCGCGAGGCCGGCTACGACCGGCCAATCTACGTTCATGGCGCGATGGAGAAACTGACCGACTTCTACCTCTCAGAGGGCGCAAAACTTGGCGAGATCAGGAAGGTGGTCGCGGCCGAGCGCAAAAACCTCGGCGGCGAAATCGTGATCTGCCCGCCAAGCACCACACAGGATTTATGGGCGCGCAAATTTCCCGATCCGGTCACCGCCTTCGCCTCGGGCTGGATGCGGGTGAGAGCGCGGGCGCGGCAGAAGGGCGTCGAGCTGCCGCTGATCGTCTCCGACCATGCCGATTGGGACGATCTGCAGGCGACCATCCGCGAGGTCGGGGCCGGCGAAATCTGGGTCACGCATGGCGCGGATGAGGCGCTGGTGCATTGGTGCGGCACGGTGGGGCTTAAAGCGCGGCCCTTGCATCTCGTCGGCTATGGCGACGAGGGCGAGGCTGAGCCTGACGAGACGCCTGCCGAGGCCGCGCCATGAACCGCTTCGCCTGGCTGCTCGACCGCCTCGCCTATGAGCCGCGCCGCAACGCCAAGTTGGCGCTGATCGCCGACTATCTGCGCACGACGCCCGACCCCGATCGCGGGCTGGCTCTGGCGGCGATGACGGGCGGACTGGTCTTTCCCAACGCCAAGGCCGGTCTGATCCGCACGCTGATTTCGGAGCGGACCGACCCGGTGCTGTTCGCACTCTCCTACGACTATGTCGGCGACCTGTCGGAGACGGTGGCGCTGATGTGGCCGAGCAGAAGCGGGGCCGGACACAGCTCTTCTCTCCCCCCTCGTGGGGGAGAGATGGAGAGGGGGGGCGATCGACCGGGCGAGCGCTCACCAAGCGGTACGCCCCCCACCCCTATCCCCTCCCCACGAGGGGGAGGGGAAGAGCTATAC